>NZ_JBQFXO010000001.1:0-725340 GCF_056540865.1 Ruegeria sp. AL11 | reverse complement strand
GTGATGACTAAACGCGCCGTCCAAGACTGCTCGTAAACACAGAAACAACAAACCCAAAAGCCCCGGGCAAAACCCCGGGGCTTTTGCTATGTTTTTCTAACTTTTGGGAGCTTTGCAGGCTGCCAATAGGCGCCGGTGTCTTCGCGTGTTTTCTCATAGTCTTCCACGCGGCGCAGGGCGTTTTCTCCACCGGCTGCAAAGAGGTGGCTGAGCAGGCATTCCAGAACGGCCATCGCTCCGGAAAAGCTGGAGAAGTGGTGCATCGATCGCGTGCTGATTTGCAGACTCAGGTCAGGTCGAATACCGGGTGCGATCATATCGCTGTCCGAGATCAGGATGATCTTCAAACCTCGGTCCGCGGCGAAGCGCATGGTTCGGATCGTCTCGGACGAATAGGGTCGAACGGTTATGGCCAGCAGACAATCATCCGGCCCCGCATCCAGCAGATCGTCAGTTGCGGACCCCATGTGACGCGGGATCAGTTGCAAACCCGGATGGGCCATGCGGCCCGCATAGTGGAAGTAATGAGCGAGCGCATAACTTGCGCGCGTCGCTGTTATGAAGCAGCGGTTAGCGTTTAAGATAAGCTGGATCACGGCGCTTGTTTTCTCCGGATCCATCAAACGTAGGGATCTTGCCACGACGTTCATTTCATTGCGTGCAAACCCCGCCTGAGCGGTGTCGAACGAAGGGTCTGTTCGCTCCTCGCTCAACCAATTCTGATCCAAGCGGGTCTCGCCATCCGTGACCAGGGCATGTCGAAAGGGGTTGCGGAAAGCGTTGAAGCTATCAAAGCCCATCCGTTGGGCGAGCCGAACAAGAACGTTTGAGCTGACACCGATCTTCGTCGCGGTCATGCGGATCGGGTCGAGGCCAAAGTCGCCCGGATGGTCTATCACATATTTGGCTGCCGCCTGTAGTTGCGGCGGCATTTGGTCGATTGTTTGCCGGAGGGCAGAGATCAGAGGGCTTAGGGCGTCGGTCATAAAACAGAAGAAAACATATGTTTTTAAGATAACCAATTGAAAACGAACTGTATGGGCGTAGATCGAACCCATACAGAACGGAGAGTTTCATGACGTCCGAAGCAGGAAAACCCTATGTGCTTGTTGCCCCCAATGGGGCGCGGCGCGGGCATGCGGATCATCCTCAGCTGCCGGTGAGCTTGCGGGAAACCCTTCAAACCGCGCATGACTGCCACGCGGCCGGAGCGGACGGGCTGCATCTGCATGTCCGGGATTCGGAGGGGCGGCACTCTTTGGATGCGGGGCTGTATCGTGAAGCCCTGGGCGAGTTGCGCCAGCAGTTGCCGGGTCTGGAGGTGCAGATCACGACCGAGGCCGCGGGGGTCTATGATGCAGAGGCTCAATTCGAATGCTTGCGGCAGGTGCGACCCACTTGGGCCTCGATCTCTGTACGAGAAGTCGCGGAGATAGCGGATTGGGTCTACGGCCTGTGCCATGATCAGGGGACGCGCGTTCAACATATCCTTTACGATGCTGAGGACGCGGCTTTGTTGGCGCGATTACAGGCTGAGGGCGTTGTGAGGGCCGGGCAGGTCGATCGCCTGTTTGTTTTGGGCCGGTATGCGACGGGGCAGGAATCCGCGCCCGAAGACTTGGATCAGTTTCCGCTAGAGGGTGGTCCGTGGATGCTCTGCGCGTTTGGGGCAAAGGAACATGCGTGTTTGCTGAAGGCCACGCGGCAGGGCGGGGATGTACGCGTCGGGTTTGAGAACAGCCTGACGGACTCCTCAGGCCAGACCTGGCCGAACAATGCAGCGTCAGTTGCAGCACTCGTGTCGTTGATCAAGGGAGAACAAGAATGAGCCATGTGTTTCCGCGCCATACCAAAGCCGAGTTGCCTATCGCGGCAGGCGGCGACGGGTGTTACCTGATTGATGCCGACGGCAAACGCTATCTGGATTGTGGCGATGCGGCCGTGTCTTGCTTGGGGCATTCTAATCGCGCTGTGATCGAAGCTGTTCAGCAGCAGGTTGAACAGATCGCCTTTGCACATAGCGGTTTCATGACCTCGGAACCGGCAGAAGAGCTGGCCGATCTGCTGATCCAGCATGCTCCGGGCGATTTGGAGCGAGTGTATTTCGTGTCCGGCGGCTCCGAGGCGACCGAGGCGGCGATCAAACTGGCGCGCCAGTATTTCCTTGAGATTGGTCAGCCTGAACGTCGCCATTTGATCGCGCGTCGTCAAAGCTATCACGGAAATACTCTGGGTGCATTGTCTGCGGGCGGCAATTCTTGGCGGCGGGCGCAATTCTCGCCATTGCTGATCGAGATGACCCATATCGCGGCGTGTTATGAATACGCGGAAAAGCCCGCGGATGAGAGCAGCTTTGACTACGGTCAACGCGTCGCGAATGAGTTGGAGCAGGAGATCCTGCGACTTGGAGCGGAGACCGTCATGGCGTTCATGGCGGAACCAGTAGTCGGGGCAACTCTCGGTGCCGTCCCAGCGGTCGAGGGGTATTTCAAACGCATTCGCGAGATTTGTGACCAATACGGGGTTCTGTTGATCCTCGATGAAGTGATGTGCGGGATGGGCCGAACCGGGCATCTGTTTGCTTGCGATCACGATGGCGTCGCGCCGGATATTCTGTGCATCGCCAAAGGGTTGGGGGCTGGCTATCAACCGATTGGAGCCATGCTCTGCACGGATAAAATCTATGATGCGATCCAACACGGCTCGGGCTTTTTCCAGCATGGTCATACCTATATTGGCCATCCGGTGGCGACGGCTGCGGCCTTGGCGGTGGTTCGTGAGTTGACCAGCCGAGACCTGCCCGCGCGAGCCAGTGTGATGGGGGCTAAACTTCAGTCAGCGCTGGAAGCGGCTTTTGGGCAGCACGCTCATGTGGGCGATATCCGAGGCCGGGGCCTGTTTCGCGGGATTGAACTGGTCGCGGATCGCGAAAGCAAAACTTCGTTCGATCCGAAGTTGGGGGTGGCTGCAAAGATCAAAAAGGCTGCGATGGCCGAGGGGTTAATCTGTTATCCGATGTCGGGGACGCGCGACGGCAAGGCCGGAGATCACATCCTTCTGGCTCCACCATTCATCATCGAAGAGGAGCAGATAGACGAACTTGTCGCTAAGCTGGGCCGGGCGATCGCCGCCGCGATCTGACAATCCCGTGACAGCCCTTTTTGCCCCAACCAAATTCAGTAGGTTTGACGCGAAATGAAAAGAGGGCGCGGCCATGGCGCAGGATATTTGGCATAGTTTCCGAGCGTTACCCCTTTGGGTGCAAATCTGGGTGGCCGTGATTTTGGTTCCGGTCAACCTGATGCCGCTGTTCTTTCTAGACCAGCCGCAGGGGGTATTGATTGCCGCTCTTGCGATCACGGGAATGGCGTTGAACCTGCCGATCATGATGGCCGCGCGCGGGATGAGCGGGGCGATGGCCCTTCCGCATCTCCTGTGCTGGGTTCCGCTGGTGATTGTAGTGGTGGGACTTCTGAGCGCTGCAGAAACGCTCAACCCCAACTATGTTCGGTACCTGTGGCTGCTGTTGATTGTCGATGTCATCTCGTTGGTTTTCGACGTGCGGGATGCGGCCCATTGGATGCGCAGCCGAAAGCCAGGATGAAATAAGCCCCTTCGGAGATCGAAGGGGCTTGGGCATTTGCGGTGATGGACCGAGTTATTTCTGCGGCAGCGGGCCGATCATCATGATCATCTGACGGCCTTCCATCTTGGGCATATTCTCAACTTTGCCCAGTTCCTTGATATCTTCGGCGACGCGCTCCAGCAATTCGCGACCCAGGTTCTGGTGCGCCATCTCACGGCCGCGGAAGCGCAGGGTGACTTTGACCTTGTCGCCCTTTTCCAGAAACTTATAGACGTTCTTCATTTTGACTTCATAGTCATGCGTGTCGGTGTTGGGCCGGAATTTGACCTCTTTCACCTCGATGATCTTTTGTTTCTTGCGGGCTTCGCTTTCGCGTTTCTGCTGTTCGTACTTGAACTTGCCAAAGTCCATGATCTTGCAGACCGGCGGGTTCGCATTGGGCGAGATCTCGACCAGGTCAAGGCCGGCATCGGCGGCAAGTTGCATGGCTTTGGCGGGATGAACCACCCCGACATTTTCACCTTCGGCACCAATCAGGCGGATTTCGGGGGCACGTATCTTTTCATTGACGCGCGGGCCAGTGTCTCTCTGCGGCGGCGCGTTGTGGGGTCTGCGAGCTATGGGTTCATTCCTTTGATGATTGCAGAATTTCGAGGTGGGAATTTAGACGGGTGCGCGCAGTGTTTCAAGCAGCATAAAGGCTTAAAGACTGGAAATTCCCACGATTGATCACTGGAAACTGCTGGCCGGGACCCGACGGACCCGGCCAAACTGGTTGATCAGCCGACAAATGCTTTTTCGATCACAAACTCTTTGGGCTCCGAGTTTGCACCTTCGCGCAGGCCGAATTCCTCAAGGATTTCCTTGATGTCCAAGTTGAATGCAAGCGAACCGCAGACCATCGCACGGTCGGTTTCCGGCTTGATACCGCCTTCGATCCCCAAATCGGCAAACACAGTGCCGTCTTTCAGCAGGTTGGTAATGCGGCCCATCTTCGGGCTCTCTTCCCGAGTCGTTGTTGGGTAGTACCGGATCTTGTCGGCAAAGCCTTCGCCCATCAGCTCGGCCAGCATTTCGTCCTGACGGATTTTCTCGATCAGTTGGCGGCCATATTCCAGCTCGGCCACTTCACGGCAGGTGTGGGTGATGATCACCTGGTCATAGTCCTCATAGGTCTGAGGCTCGCGCAGCAGCGAGGCAAAGGGGGCAAAGCCAGTGCCGGTGGCGAAGAACCACAGGCGTTTGCCGGGCAGCAGGGCGTCATGCACCAGTGTGCCCACGGGCTTGGGCCGCAGGATGATCTGGTCGCCGGGCTGGATGTGCTGCAGCTTCGAGGTCAGCGGGCCGTCCTGCACTTTGATTGAGTAGAACTCCAGCTCTTCGTCCCAAGACGGAGACGCAATCGAATAGGCGCGCAGCAGCGGTTTCTGCCGACCAGTTTTCGGATCAGGATCGCCCATCAGGCCGATCATCACGAACTCACCCGAGCGGAAGCGCAGCGTCGCAGGGCGCGACACCCGGAACGAGAACAGGCTGTCGGTCCAGTGTTTGACCTCGGTCACGGTCTGGGCGTCCGGCAGAACGGGGGCCTTTACGGCGGTTGCTTCACTCACGGGCTTCATCTCTGTCATCGTTTCGCTATCGGTCTGCTAAACCGACATCTCCGTTTAATCTTTGATCCAAGTCAGGAAAAGGGGCGAAATGCCCCTTTAGTTTCACAAGCTGGCGATGTGGGGTCAGCCCCGCAGGCGGGCCTGGTAGTTGTTTTCTTCCCAGTTGGCGCGCGCCAACCATTGATCTTCGGGCTGGCGAGAGGCGAGGGCATCGTCGATCTCGACCTCGTCAAAGCCGCTGCGGCGGGCCATGGCGTATTGATCGGCCAGAACGTGCCCTTTGGCGCGCAAACGGCCCGTATAGCCTTTCAGGCGCAGCACGCGGGCAATGGTGAAACCGCGACCATCTGCCGAGGACGGGAAGTCCACCCGCACCATCTGTGCATTGCCGAGACGCTCGACCAGCTCATCCGGGTCGGTGTCCGAGGCCACATCAAGCGCCACAACATCATTGGCCGCATCCTCAAGCGTGACAAAGCCGTCGGTCCAGTCATCGGGGGAAAACCCCTCATCCGATACAATTACGTTCATGTTTTTTCTCCAGCGCGCACCATTTTGCCGTCGACGAAATGGATGCCGCATTCTTCTTTGTTCTGGTTGCGCCAACGTCCGGCGCGAGGGTCTTCGCCTTCCTTGACCGGCGAGGTGCAGGGCGCACAACCGATGGAGGGATAGCCTTTGGCCACCAGCGGATGGCGGGGCAGGTTGTTTTCATCCATATAGGCGCGCACGTCCTCGGGCGCCCAATGGGCCAGCGGGTTGACCTTGATCCGGCCTGTGCCGTCCTCGACCTCAAAGAACTCGAGCGCAGCGCGGGTGCCCGCCTGAAACCGCTTGCGACCGGTGATCCAACCGCGATAGCCGGTCAGGGCCTGTTGCAGCGGGAAGGTCTTGCGCAGGTTGCAGCACGCATCCGTATCCCGCAGACGCAGCGCGCTATAGGGGTCCTCACGCTGAATGTCCTCATCCTCGGCGTGGATGATCTTGACGTTCTTCAGGCCGAGGCGCTCGCTGACATCCTGTTGATATTCAAGCGTTTCTGCAAACAGCATCATGGTGTCGACAAACAGAACCGGCGTCATCTGGTCGACAACGGCAGCCATGTGCAACAGAACAACCGACTCGGCGCCAAAGCTTGATACCAGAGCCAGATCGTCGATTTCCTCAATCGCTCCGTGCATGACGTCATGCGCCGAGTGATGGCGGAACCGGGCGTTCAACGCGGTGACCTTTTCGGTCAGTTCAGCGCGGTCTTTTCCCAGTTCCGTCTGGATCAGGTCAAGCGGCATTGGCCTGTACCTCGGGGTAGAGTGCAGCCTTGAAGGGCGCCATACCGACACGGCGGTAGGTTTCCAGGAAGGTTTCTTCAGCGCTCTCCCGCTGGTTCAGATAAGTGTCGACGATGCGCTCGACGGCGGGAACGATCTCATCATAGGCAAAGCCCGGGCCTGTGCGGTCGCCAATAGCCGCGGTCTCGGTGCCGTCGCCGCCCAGAGTGATCTGGTAGTTTTCGACACCCGCACGATCCAGACCCAAGATGCCGATATGGCCGACATGGTGGTGACCACAGGCGTTGATGCAGCCCGAGATCTTGATCTTCAGGTGGCCGATATCATGCTCCAGCTTCAACTCGTCAAAGCGGGTCGCGATCTGTTCCGCAACCGGGATCGAGCGGGCTGTGGCCAGCGCGCAATAGTCCATGCCGGGGCAGGCGATGATGTCGCTGATCAGGCCGATATTGGCTGTGGCCAGCTCGTGCTCTTTCAACTTGGCGTGGATCGCGGGCAGGTCCGATTTGTGGACATGCGGCAGGATCACGTTCTGCTCATGGCTGACGCGCAGTTCGTCATAGGCGAACTCTTCGGCCAGATCGGCCATCACACGCATCTGCTCGGCGGTTGCATCGCCCGGCGTTTTCCCGTGCTTCTTGATCGAGATCGTGACGATCGCGTGGTCCGCGTTCTTGTGCGGCGCGATGTTGGTGTCGACCCACGACCGGAAGACCGGATCGTTGGTATAGGCGGACTCAAAAGACGCAACCGAAGCTTCGCGGAAGGCTGGAGCCGCAAAATGGCCCTTGATCTCTTCCAGTAGAGCCATGTCGGCGCCTTTGAACTGCGGGCGAACCTGCAAGAAGCGTTCGTTGACCTTGGCGCGGATGGCGTCGATGCCATGCTCGTGCACTGTGATCTTAATGCGTGCCTTGTATTTGTTGTCACGGCGACCGATCTGGTTCCAAATGGAAACGGTGGCTTCTAGGTAAGCCAACAGGTCGTCGAAAGCGACGAACTCGGACAGTTCCTTGCCGATCATCGGGGTCCGGCCCAGGCCACCGCCCACGATCACGCGGGCGCCCAAAACGCCGTCACGTTCGACCAGTTGCAGGCCGATGTCATGTGCCTTGATCACGGCGCGGTCGTTCTCTGACCCGGTGATGGCGATCTTGAACTTACGCGGCATGAACTGGAATTCCGGGTGGTCAGTCGACCACTGGCGCAGGAGTTCGGCATAGGGGCGCGGGTCGGCGACCTCATCCGCAGCGGCACCGGCGAAATGGTCGGCGGTCACGTTTCGGATGGTATTACCCGACGTCTGGATAGCGTGCATGCCAACTTCGGCGAGCGCGTCCAGCATATCCGGCACGTCTTTCAGTTTCGGCCAGTTGTACTGGATGTTCTGACGGGTGGTGAAATGGCCATAGCCTTTGTCCCACTTCTCAGCCAGCAGGGCCAGTTGGCGTATCTGCGCGCTGGACAGCGTGCCATAGGGAATGGCAACGCGCAGCATATAGGCGTGCAGCTGCAGATACAGGCCGTTCATCAAGCGCAGCGGCTTGAACTCATCTTCAGTCAGTGAGCCGTCGATGCGGCGTTCGACCTGTGCGCGGAACTGACGGTTGCGCTCGGCCAGGAATGCTGTGTCAAACTCGGAGTAGCGATACATGTGTAGCTGTCCTTAAATGCAGCCCCGAAACCTTGGGGCCTTAATGGGGAGAAAGGGGCCGGAGGTCAGGCCCGGGGCTGCGACTGTGTTTCCTGCTTGCCATGGGCATAGTTCGAGGGTCCGGTGCGGCGGAACTCCTCTCGGAAATGGGTGGGTTCGGGGCCGTTTTCAGTTGCAACGGCATCGGCCAGATATGCGCCGACGATCTTGTTCGCTTGACGCGCGGCGTCCAGCAAACGGACCTGTGCATGGGCCTCATCGGTGATCAGCTCGGCCTCGGACAGTTCACGCGACCAGCGGTCATCTTCGGTTTGATAGATCACGTCACCTTCGAGCAGATCGTTGGCAGTGACAACTTTGGGGGTAAAAGCGCGGGCCATCAGGCATGCTCCTTTTTGAATTCAGTCAGGGCCAGGGCCGCTTGGCGCGGAGCGAGACCATAAAACATGAGGGCTGGGCCTTCCATCTCGGCCGCAGACAGATCTTTCGGCAAACGATCCAGATTGGTTTCCAGAATGCGTTGGTCAGGGCGCGAGGCGTTCTCGATCAGCGTCACAGGAGTATGGCGGTCGGCACCGTGCATGATCAGGCGGCCTTGAATGAACCGTGCTGATTTCTTGCCCATATAGACCGCCGCAACCGATCCCTCGCGTGCAAGGGCCGCCCAGTCGTGATCCGCGAACCCCTTCATATCGTGGCCGGTCAGAAACCGAACCGAGGAGTTGCGACCACGACGCGTCAGGCTTTGACCGATCCCAGCCACGGCGGCAGAGGCCGCAGTGATACCCGGCACGATCTGCCACGAGATACCTGCGGCCGCGACCGCCTCAATCTCTTCATCTAGACGCCCAAACACGGTCGGGTCGCCCGATTTCAAACGCACAACACGTTGGCCTTTGAGGGCGTGAGAGACCAACAGCGCGTCGATGTCTTCCTGTTTCCACGAAGGACCGAAACCGGCCTTGCCCACATCGACCAGAACGGCCGATTGACCAGCCAGTTTCAGAACCTCTGCACTGATCAGGCGATCATGCAGAACGACATCCGCCCGCTCAAAGGCTTTGACCGCCTTGAGCGTGAGCAAATCCGGATCACCGGGTCCTGCGCCGACAAAATCGACGTGACCTAGGATATGTTTTGACTCCGACTGCGTCATCTTCTGTTCCAGTTGGTTTGACTTGTCCTGATATATAGGAAATATTCCCGGTATGGCGCCATATGTCGTGCTAAATAAGAACATGCGTTCTAATTGATTTGAAATTTGGAACGCTGGTTTCGAAACGTAAGGAAAATTGGAATGTCGGTGCGAATAGACGACACAGATCGGAAAATTCTGGCTGAGCTGCAGCGTGATGCCAGCCAATCTCTGGACGAAATAGCGGCGCAGGTCGGCAGTTCCAAGACGCCTGTTTGGAATCGAATCCGCAAATTGAAGGGGGCCGGTATCATCGGTCAACAGACCGTTTTGCTTGATGCTGAAACGCTTGGTTTCGAGGCCACGTTCTTTGTCTTAATCCGAACGTCCGAGCATGAGGCCGAATGGCAGCGCAAGTTCCTGAAAGCCCTGCGTGATCAACCCGAAGTTCAAGAAGCCCATCGGCTGGCAGGGGACATCGACTACATCCTGAAAGTGAGGGTTAAGAATGCCCGCGCCTATGATCAGTTCTACCAACAACTGATCTCAGAGGTACGTGTTCACAATGTGACCGCCCTTTTGTCGATGGAAGAGATCAAGTCGACCACGATGCTGCCTCTCAACGCTTTGGTGGAGAGCTAGCAATAGATTGGGGGCGCTGCCCCCGCCGCCCCTGAAGGGGCGACCCCCCCCCGAGGTATTTTTAGCCAGATGAATAAAGCATCCCATGCTTCATCTGGCCCTAAATATCCCCGCCGGAGGCATCGTACGGTAGCGCGGTTTTCTTGAATCTTTTGCCCGCCCGGAGGCTGATTTATTTCGTCTTTGCGGCGGGATGCAGTCTGGCACGAAGCTTTTTGGAAGTTGTGCAGACTTGCCATAAGACGCCGCCAATGCAAGACCGTAGGACATGCAGCGTATTTTGGTCATTGCCGGATTTCTACTAATGGTCGGAGTTTTGTCTTCGACTGTATGGTCCTATGGCTACCGGCAGGCTGTGTTTCAACTCAGCGAGAAGGCCGAGGCGGATCTGGATCTGGCGGCGGATAGGTTGACCACTCAGTTGCAGGTATATCAGGAACTGGCGGTGCTGATGGCGAGCCACCCCGTGCTTGAGGATCTGGATACACTATCCGGACGCGCCACCGCGCAGGCGTTGCTGTTGGAGGTCGCGGATAAAACGGCGGCGGTCGAGGTTCTTTATGCCGACCGGTCCGGGGCGGTTCTGGCGGCGGCGCATGAAAGTGTCGCTGGCTCGGTCCAAGACAATCCAGCTTTCACACGCGCCATGCAAGGCGCGCTAGGGAGCGCGCATGGTATTCTGCCGGGGCCCGGCAATCGGATTTTCACCTATGCTGCGCCCGATTTCGATATCAGCGGAGCGGTGATTGGGGCTTTGATCGTGATTGCCGACGTCGAGGACATTGAGCAAACATGGCGTGGCAGCACCGAAGCGGTGTTTTTTGTTGACCACTCCGGTCTGGTTTTCATTTCGAACCGGTTGGAATTGTTGATGTGGCAACGCGTGGGCGCAGAGATTGGCTTGACCCCTCCGGATGGCCAGACGGTTTCTTTTCAGGCGCGGCGCTTGGGGCCATATGAACTCTGGACACTGGATTGGAGCCCATATCTGCCGCGACGGGCTTTGCATCTTGTCAAGGAATTGCCAGTGATCGGCATGACCGGCGAGGTCTTGATGGATGTCGCTCCGGCCCGGCGATTGGCCGGCTTGCAGGCCGCGACAGTTGCAGCCCTCTGTTTGGCTTTCGGCGCGTTGTTGTTTCTGGCGACCGAGCGTAGGCGCACGCTGACAGAGGCGAATGCCGTCCTGGAAACCCGTGTGGCAAAACGCACCAAAGATCTGACGAAAGCAAACGCCGCGCTGCGCCGCGAGATCACAGAGCGGCAGGAGGCCGAAGCCGCCCTGAAGCGCGCGCAGGCCGATCTTGTGCAAGCTGGTAAGTTAAGTGCACTCGGACAGATGTCCGCCGGGATCAGCCATGAATTGAACCAGCCATTGATGGCGATCCAGCAGTTTGCCGACAATGGCTCAGCTTTCATGGAGAGAGGGAAATCCGAGAAGGCCGCGGAAAATCTGGGTCGAATTTCTCAGATGGCAGCACGTATGGCGCGGATCATCAAGAACCTACGCGCATTTGCCCGCAATGAAAGCGAACCGATGGGGCGCGTGGATCTGGTGCAGGTTCTGAACGCTGCGGTCGAGTTGACCGAAGCACGGCTGCGTTCCGAAAGTGTCTCGCTGGACTGGTTCGCGCCCGAACATCCTGTCTTTGTCTGGGGGGGCGAGGTTCGGTTGGTGCAGGTTTTTGTGAACTTGATCAACAACGCAGCCGATGCAATGAGCCAACAAGAAGACCGCCGCATTCAGATCGCGATTTATCCGGGTGAAAAGCTATCGGTTATTGTGCGGGACATCGGGCCGGGGATCGAGAACACGGAAAAGCTGTTCGAGCCGTTTTATTCGACCAAGGCTGTTGGCTCATCCGAAGGGATGGGGCTTGGGCTTTCGATCTCATACGGTCTGGTCCAGAGCTTCGGTGGCAACATCCGTGGGATCAACACGGAAGAAGGGGCAGAGTTCACAGTCGAACTGGAGCCCTGCGAGAAGGAACAGGCTGCATGACTCGGGTCGTTTTGTTGGTGGATGACGACGCTGCGGTGCGCGAGGCGCTGGCCCAGACCCTCGAACTGGCCGAGTATCAACCGATTGCGGCGGGGTCTTTTGTGGCGGCCAAAGACCACATTCGAGCTGATTTTCCGGGTGTCATCCTCTCAGACATCCGGATGCCGGGGCGGGATGGGTTTCATCTGCTCAGCTACGCGCAAGAAATCGACCCGGAGTTGCCGGTGGTTTTGCTGACGGGTGAGGGTGACATTCCGATGGCGGTTCAGGCCATGGGGCAGGGGGCCTTCGACTTTCTGGAGAAACCCTGTGCCGCGGCGGACCTTCTGGCGGTTCTCGACAAGGCGTTTGATGTCCGTACGCATATCATTCAGCAGCGGGCGTTGAAATCCGAGCTGGAACGCGGAGACCCTGCGGCGCGACTTTTGTTCGGCCTTTCGCCTCTGGCCGAGACCTTGCGTGAGCGGGTGCGTAACGTCGCTCCGACCGGGGCCGAGGTTCTTGTTACCGGTCCGGCGGGCAGCGGGATTTCCAAAGTCGCCGAGGTTGTTCATCTGATGTCGCCCGTTGGGCAGGGACCGTTCGTCAAACGCGCGGCGGCCGGATTGAGCGTTCAGGAATTCGCCCAAGCCTGCGAAGATGCCAAGGGCGGATCCCTGTTTCTGGACGAGATATCGGTGATGCCGCAGGCTACTCAGTATGAAGCGCTGGAAATGATTGAGCGCGGCGCAGGGGCGCGGATTATTGCGGGCACGACCTCGGACCTGTCTGCGATCTCTGCAGAGGGCCGATTCAACGCCGATCTCTACTACCGTCTGGATGTGATGCGGGTGCGTATTCCATCTCTGGCGGAGCGTCCCGAGGATATTCCGACGCTCTTTCGTCACTATGTCGCGCAGGCCGCCGAGCAGGCAGGGATTCCTGAACCAGACGTGTCGTCCGAGCATCTTGCGGCGTTGATGGCCGGCGATTGGCCGGGCAATGCGCGCTCTTTGATGTCGTCGGCCATGCGGTTTGTTTTGGGAATGCCCGAGGAGGTTGCACAGGCGACGGATCTGGGCTTGAACGAGCAGATGGCACGGGTGGAACGATCGTTGCTGATCGCTGCGTTGGGGCGGCACAACGGCAAGGCCTCGGACGCGGCGAAGGCGCTGAAGCTGCCGCGCAAAACGTTCTACGACAAACTGGCGCGGTATCAGATTCGGCCCGAGGATTACCGGCGATAGGAGGCCCTCCCGCCAGCTTTACCCGCATTTGCATGCGGTTAAAGCTGTTGGGCCAAGCAGTCCGCCAAGGCGGACTGCGGGTGGTGCTAGAGCGATTCGGGGGTGATTCGAAAAACTGTGCGGGATTCCGCACAGCGTCGTAGAGAGATGTGCGGGATTTCGCACATGTGCGATCATGGTCAAATTCCGTGTTTTAAATTTAGGTTTTAATACGCTGTTTTAAAAAGATAAATCCTGACATCCCAAAGTCTGTTACAAATTGTTGTTTCACCGTGAAGCAGTCTGTTCACTGCCGTCCATACGGTGCCGAGATGGGGCCGATGAGACAATTCGAGGAAGTCTGGGAGGAAAACAGATGAAATTCCTAACAACAGCAGCCACAGCGCTGGCTTTGACGGTAACGGCGACGGCGGGCATGGCTGCGTGTGACGATGGTGAGATCGTCGTAAAGTTCGCGCATGTGACGAACACAGACAAGCACCCCAAAGGTATCGCTGCCTCGCTGCTGGAACAGCGCGTCAATGACGAGATGCAGGGCGTTATGTGCATGGAGGTCTATCCGAACTCGACGCTCTACAATGATGACAAGGTTCTTGAGGCGATGCTTCAGGGCGACGTCCAGCTGGCCGCACCCTCGCTGTCCAAGTTCGAAAAGTTCACCAAGCAGTTCCGCCTCTTCGACCTGCCGTTCATGTTCAAGAACATTGACGCAGTAGATGCCTTCCAGGCCTCGGATGCCGGTCAGGCAATGAAGGACAGCATGCAACGCCGCGGTCTGCAAGGGCTGGCGTTCTGGCACAATGGCATGAAGCAGATGTCGGCGAACAAACCGCTGGAAACGCCTGCCGATGCAGATGGTCTGAAATTCCGCGTGCAGTCCTCGGACGTGCTGGTCGCGCAGATGGAAGCCATCGGTGGCAGCCCGCAGAAAATGGCGTTCTCTGAAGTCTATGGCGCGCTGCAACAGGGCGTTGTCGACGGGCAGGAGAACACCTGGTCCAACATCTACGGCAAGAAGTTCTTTGAGGTGCAGGACGGCATCACCGAGACCAACCATGGCATCATCGACTATCTGGTCGTGACCTCGGTGGACTGGCTGGACAGCCTCGACCCCGAAGTGCGTGACCAATTCCTGACCATTCTGGCTGAGGTCACCGAGACCCGTAACAAAGAAGCCTTTGCCGTGAACGAAGCCGCCAAGGCCTCGATCACCGAAGCGGGTGGCATCATTCGTCAGCTGACGCCCGAACAGCGTCAGGCCTGGGTCGACACAATGAAACCGGTTTGGGACCAGTTCGCGGATGACGTCGGTCAGGACAAGATCGACGCCGCTCAGGCCATTAACGCTGGGTTCTGATCCCGGTTCAGGCCGCGCGCTGGGGACTGGGGAGTAATCTGCGCGCAGGCCGGGCGGGCCAAACAAAGGCCCGCCCCAACACTCTCATCATCATAAAAAATGTGGGGACAGATAGATGTCTGGTGCGAAATCCGGCCCGACTGGGCTGGTCGACCATATCGAAGAAACCCTGATCGCGGTGTTGCTTGGCCTGATGACGGCCGTGACCTTTGCCAACGTGATCGCGCGGTTCTTCTTCAACTCGAATATCCTGTGGGCGCTTGAGCTTACGGTCTTCCTGTTTGGATGGCTGGTGCTTTTGGGGGCGTCCTACGCCGTCAAGAAACACGCCCATCTGGGCGTTGATGCCATCCTGAACATGCTGGCCCCTGCGCCGCGTCGGATTCTAGCGCTGATCTCGGTAGCCTGTTGTCTGGCGTTTTCGCTGCTGTTGCTGAAGGGGTCATATGACTATTGGGCTGTCTTCGCGGATCTGCCGCCAACCTCGGGACGCTGGTTTCCCACGGGTCTGAACTTCGACGCGCGCAGTCAGAGCTTTTACGAGGTTGACGATATCCCGATAATCGCGCCTTTCCGCTTTCTCGAGGACTTGATCAACTACGGCGAATATTACGAAAAGCTGCCCAAAGTTGTTCCTTACTTCATCCTACCGCTGTCGATGTTGCTGCTGGTGATCCGCTTTGCGCAGGTCGCTGTGCAGATCTGGCGGGGTGAGGCGGACCGTCTGGTCGCCAGTCACGAGGTTGAGGACGAGATCGAAGAGGTTCGTGCGCAGCAAGGAGAGCATGACTAATGGACGTTGTACTTCTATTTTCCATGGTCATCGGCCTGCTACTGATCGGGGTTCCGATTGCGGTGGCACTTGGCCTCAGCTCGACCCTGTTCCTGCTGATCTATTCCGACAGCTCTCTGGCTTCGGTTGCGGGCACATTGTTCGAGGCGTTCGAGGGGCATTTTACCCTGCTGGCAATTCCGTTCTTCATCCTCGCGTCGTCCTTCATGACGACCGGAGGTGTCGCGAGGCGGATCATCCGTTTCTCGATTGCCTGTGTGGGACACCTTCCGGGAGGTCTGGCGATTGCGGGCGTCTTCGCTTGTATGTTGTTCGCAGCGCTTTCAGGGTCGTCCCCTGCGACTGTTGTGGCCATCGGCTCAATTGTCATCGCAGGGATGCGTCAAGTGGGCTACTCAAAGGAATTCGCCGCTGGTGTGATCTGTAACGCCGGTACGCTGGGTATCCTGATCCCGCCTTCGATTGTGATGGTTGTCTATGCGGCCGCCGTTGAGGTCTCGGTCGGGCGTATGTTCCTTGCGGGGGTCATCCCTGGCCTGATGGCTGGTTTGATGTTGATGATCACCATTTACGTCATGGCCAAGGTCAAGAACCTGCCCAAGGGCGATTGGAAGGGCTGGGGTGAGATCTTTGTCTCCGCCCGTGAAGCCGGTTGGGGCCTGTTCCTGATCGTGATCATCCTCGGTGGTATCTATGGGGGCATCTTCACCCCGACGGAGGCTGCTGCAGTGGCGGCTGTCTATGCCTTCTTTATCGCGAGCTTTGTCTACAAGGATATGGGGCCGCTCAGCACCGAGGAAGGCACGCAGAACCTGTCGCTGCTGAAAAAGCCCTATGCGTTGCTCACGGCTTTCTTCCACCCTGATACCAAGCACACGCTGTTCGAGGCCGGCAAGCTGACCGTCACGCTGTTGTTCGTGATCGCCAACGCGCTGATCCTCAAGCACGTGCTGACGGATGAGCAAGTGCCGCAACATATCGCCAGCGCCATGCTGTCCGCAGGGCTGGGTCCGGTGACCTTCCTGATCGTGGTGAACGTGATTTTGCTGATCGGCGGTCAGTTCATGGAGCCTTCGGGCCTGCTGGTGATCGTGGCGCCTCTGGTGTTCCCAATTGCGATCGAGTTGGGCATCGATCCGATCCATCTGGGCATCATCATGGTCGTCAACATGGAGATCGGGATGATCACACCTCCGGTCGGGCTGAACCTGTTCGTGACCTCGGGCGTAGCCGGGATGCCGATGATGGGCGTTGTGAAGGCCGCGCTGCCGTTCCTGGCTGTGCTGTTCGTCTTCCTGATCATGGTGACGTATATCCCGTGGATATCCACCTTCCTGCCCAACACCTTCATGGGGCCGGAAATCATAACCAACTAGGGGTGATAAACGAGTGTGAACCGGGCGAGTTTTCTCGCCCGGTTTTTTCATGTCTTGAAGACGGGTGCAGAGTACTTACCTAAGGCGCCAGAGGACGACCTCCCCATAAAGGGCGATCATTCGGGACGACCCGAAAATCCTAAAGGGGGCCGTGATGTCCTGGATTCTTCTTCTACTTGCCGGCCTGTTGGAAATTGTCTGGGCCGTTGCCATGAAGCAATCGGCTGGTTTCACGCGGCTGTGGCCCACGGCTGTAATGGGCGTGTCAATGATCGGGTCCTTCGCCTTGCTGGCGCTTGCGATGCGAACCCTGCCTCTGGGGACGGCTTATGTGATCTGGACGGGCATTGGCGCGGTGGGCGCGTTTTTGGTTGGCATCATGTTTCTGGGCGAGGCTGTCACCGCCACGCGTATCTGCGCAGCGGTTCTCATTGTCGCAGGCCTAATCACGATGAAACTGGCCTGAGGGTCCTTAGGCGGTTTCCAGCGCTTCAACGATGCCTGAGAAATCGGCCGCTTTCAGGCTGGCCCCACCGACCAACGCGCCATCCACATTGGACACGCCGAAAATCTCGGCCGCGTTGGACGGTTTGACCGAACCACCATAGAGCAGACGCACCGAGCGCCCGACGCCCTCGCCAAAGCGGCGCTCAAGCCTGGCGCGGATGAAGTCATGGACCTCTCCGATCTCATCCAAAGTCGGTACCTTGCCGGTGCCGATGGCCCAGATCGGTTCGTAGGCGACAATCAGGTTCTCACCGGTGGAGCGGTCCGGGATCGACCCCGACATCTGACCTCCGATGATGTCCAGCGTATTGGCGGCCACGCGCTGCTCAAGGCTTTCGCCGACGCAGATGATCGCCTGGAGGCCAGCCTCCATCACGGCGTTGGCCTTGGAGCGCACATCTTCGTTCTGTTCGCCATGGTCTTCGCGCCGTTCGGAATGCCCCAGAATCACGGCCGTTGCTCCGGCGTCTTTCAGCATCTCGGCGCTGGTGTCGCCGGTATGCGCGCCTGAAGTTGCGGCGTGGCAATCCTGTCCACCGACGGTCACGCCCGTGCCTTGGGTGCGTTCCGCGGCCCGGTGCAACAGCGTGGCGGGGGGGCAGATCAGGACATCGACGCTGGGCGAGGGGTGTTTCGCGGCCAAGGCGTCCAACTCGCTCAGCGCCGCGCTGGTTCCGTTCATTTTCCAGTTTCCAGCCGCCAGTTTACGCCGCATCTCCGCGTCTCCCTTGTCGCTATCTTGAGGTTTTTCCATGCGATATCACCCTTGGTCCGGCCTTACAATTCCGGTTGAAGTTCCGGTACCGGAAAGGCAGGGTCCGCGCAGCGATTCCGAGGGCGCCATGATCGACAAACTCAACCTTGAAAAATTGGACAATCAGGACATTGATGAGCTTGCCAGATTGCTACGGGCCGTCGGTCAGGTGGGGTTTCTGACCGTTGGCAACACTGGGCTTGGCGCTGAGCGGGTTCAGGACGTGATTGAGGCCTACAGCGCCTTTTTCCATTTGCCTGAGCAGGAGAAAAAGTCGGTTGATATGGCGTCAACTGGCTCGAACCGGGGTTGGGGCGCGCCGAAATCCGAACAGGTCGATCCAAACGCAAATCCCGATTTCAAGGAAGTGTTCGATTGCGGCTTTGAGTTGCCGCCGGAAAACCCATATCGTGCTGAGAATCTCAGCGTCTATGCGCCCAACCTTTGGCCTGCAAAGCCTGAAGGGTTCCGAGAGGCTGTTCAGTCCTACTACACCGACGCCTGCGATGTAGCGATGCGCGTTCTGCGCGCAATTGCGGTTGCTCTGGGGCGCGGCTCGGACAGTTTCGACGACGCTTTTGACACGCCCATGGCGTTGCTGCGTGGCAACTATTACCCTCAGCGTCCGGATTGGGCTGGGGAGAAGGATTTTGGCATCGGCGCGCATACCGATTATGGCTGCGTGACCCTGTTGGCGACCGATGGCACTGCGGGGCTTGAGGTGCGGATGCCCGATGGCAGCTGGGAAAAGGTCGAGGCCGAACCGGGCGTGTTCATCATCAACTTTGGTGAGATGCTGGAATTCTGGACCGCTGGCCGCGTCAAAGCGACCGAGCATCGGGTGGTTGGTGGCACGAATGAAAGGATCTCGGTCCCGCTATTCTTTAACCCGTCCTACCACACGAACGTGGCCCCTCCGACGTCAGACCAGGTGATCACAGCCGGAGAGCACCTGACACGGCGTTACAACGAGACCTACGTTCACTTGAACGCAAGTTAGGATTGCTGGGCGAGGGTTTCGTCGAACTTGATGGATTCGCCGCAACCGCAGGCGTCGACAACATTGGGGTTCTTGAACTTGAACCCGGATTCCAGCAGCGAAACCTCGTAGTCGATTTCGGTGCCGAACAGGAACATCTGCGCCATTGGAGCAATCATGACGCGTGCACCGTCTTGTTCCACGACCTCGTCATGGGGATCGGCCTCATCCACGTAGTCCATGGTATATTCCATGCCCGCGCAACCACCTTTTTTCACGCCGATGCGCAAACCGGCATGTCCGCCGGACTTCATCAGGCGGGTGATCTGCTCTGCCGCTTTGGGCGTCATGGTCACGGCTTGTTTGCCGGGGATGCCGAACATCTGAGTCTCCGTCGTCGCGCGATAGATTTAATTTAGGGTCGTCTTTCAGCAGGCTCAAGTCAGAGCGCCCTTAGAAAATGAAATTTGATACCTAAAGCACAATTGTGTCCATGTTGCTTTCGCATTGAGGATAGGCTTAGCCTGTTTTTGGGTGATCGCAGCCACGCGCTTGAGATCAGAGATCTCTTTTGGGGAGAATATATTAAAATGAATAGGTTAGAAGGTAAAGTGAAGGTGTGTTTAAGGGCTTTTTTGGTTGGCGGGAGTCTTGTGGCCCTGTCGGTTCCAGCTACTGCCGATGAAACTCTGAAACGACATCCTATCAACTGCGCAACCGCCGAAGGCGATCTGCGTGCGATTGCAGCTGAGAAGAAACATGCTGAGGACAAGCAATTGGAAAGCGTCGCGGCCATCACACCTGCTGGCGCTTTGCTGGGTTTGGTGACCGGGACCGAGGGCAAGCGGTTGCAGATGCTGTCCGGTGACTACATCAAGCAGCTCGATGCGCGATCGGATGAAATCAAGGCCAAGTGCGGGGTAAGCTAGGGCTAAAAAAAAGACCGCCCTCGGGCAAGGGCGGTCCAATTTCGGGGCCGGTACCATGGGGGGCGGTGTCTTCCAGTCAGGCCCATTTGCAAGAGCTTTTGGGAATACAAACACTTGCGCCGCATGTGTCCCGCAGTACTGTGACAGTAGCTCTACACTTTGGTAACAGAAGGGTTAACCTTTTGTGACAAAGGCTTAGCTAGGTGCTGATGTTACATAAAGCCCAGCTCTAGCCGCGCTTCGTCTGACATCATCTCCATGCCCCAGGGCGGTTCCCAGGTCAGTTCGACGTCGACTTCTTTCACGCCAGCGACGGGTTCGATGGCTTCCATGATCCAGCCTGGCATGTCTCCGGCGACGGGGCAGCCCGGGGCGGTCAGAGTCATGATCACCTTGACGGCGTTGTCGTCCTTGATGTCGATCGTATAGATCAAACCCAAGTCGTAGATATTGACCGGAATTTCCGGGTCAAAGACCGTCCGGCACGCTTCGACCACCTGATCATACAGGGGGTGTTCTATGCTCGATGGCGCAATCAAGGGTGTGCCTTCTAACTGTTCACTCGGGTGAGTCATCTTTGCCTCGGGTCAGTTGCCTGAGTGTTTATATAGGGAACAGGTCTGGCAGCGTCCAGTCGTGCAGTGACTCTTGGGCGCTGCCGGTGCTTAGTCGTTGATATCTCGCTCAAAGGTTTTCACCTGCCCATGCGGGTGCGCGAAGGTCTTACGCAGGGCCAGCCATGCGACCAGCGACAGAACCGCGAAGATTAGCATCAGAACCGGCAGAGAGGGCGTAAGACCCGGGATCATAAGCAGCAGGCCAGTGCCCGCTGCCCCGATAGCGAATCCTAGAAAGATGAACCCGGGCAGGACGATCTCGAGAATGCCGAGCGCCAGAGCGCCCGCCATCCAGATCCACCACGTCATCCAAAACGGGTCAGCCATCATTTAACCCCTTTGAGCATTTTAAACGCATCGCCAAAGGCCTCGAGCGCATTGGCCGGCACGACAATCGTTTGCTTACCCGTACCATTACCCAGAGCGTTCAGCGATTCCACCTGTTTCAGAGCAACCTGGTACTGAGCGGCCTCGATGCCGTTGTCCTGAATGGCCTTTGCAACAACGCCGGTTGCGTAGGCTTCGGCTTCGGCCTCAATGCGGCGGGCCTTTGCGGTTTGCTCGGCCGCGTAGAGTTCGGCGTCCGCCTGCAGCTCGACCGCGCGTTTCTGACCTTCAGCCTCAGTGACTTGAGCGCGGCGCGCGCGTTCCGCGTTCAACTGCTGCAGCATCGCATCGCGAGTGGCCTGATCGAGGTTCACATCCAGAATCTCGGCCCGGGTCACTTCGATACCCCAGTCGTCGACAGCGGTTTCTACGCTGGCCTGAATTTGCGCAATCAACTGCGCGCGGTTCGATTGGACCTCATCCAGGTCCATCTTGCCGATTTCAGCCCGCACGATACCCGCGACCGTGGTCGCAATCGCGCCGTCCACATCACGGATACGGTAGACAGTCTTTTCCGGCTCGAGAATGCGATAGAAGACCGAGGTATCGATCTGTACCAGCACGTTATCCTTGGTAATCGCGTCCTGCGTTGCGTTGGGCAACTGGCGCTCAAGAATGGATATCTTGTGACGTGCAACATCCAGAAACGGAACGATAAAGTTGATCCCCGGCCCAAGGACCGAGTGCAGGCGCCCGAACCGCTCCACCACATACTTCTCAGATTGGGGAACGATTTTGATACCTTTGAAAATGACGACCACCACCAGAATGGCGGCCAACAGGTAAATGATATTCGACGAAAGCAATCCGATGATCTGCTCTTCTGTCATAACTGTCCTCTTTTATTGTGTACTATAGTATACATTTGGGGATTGAGTCGCCCGATTTCAACTCTGATATGGCGGGAACCGGGGTGGTTGCAAATCCAGAATACCCGAAATTTACGGCTGAACCTAAAGTCAGTGACCGCTTTGCATCTGTGAATGCTTGCGCTATCGGGTGAGGATGAAACTGATAATCGACACAGACCCCGGCATCGACGATGCAATGGCGATTGCCTACGCTGCGGCCGCACCCGAGATTGACCTGATCGGGCTAACCACCGTTTTCGGAAACACCCATGTCCATCAATCCAGCCGCAACGCGCGCTATCTGGTTGATAAGCTTGGACTAGCTGTCCCGGTGGCACAGGGCGCCCCCTTTGCTCAAGGCGAGGACGACCATCGCCCATCCGAGCATGTGCATGGGCCGGAAGGCTTTGGTGATCTGACCGAAATCCCAGAGATCGGGCAGAACCACGACCTGAGCGCGGCCGCGTTTCTGGTTGAAACGGCACGCCAACATCCGGGTGAGCTTGTCGTGTGCGCGGTCGGCCCCTTGACCAATATCGCGGATGCAATGGCTCTGGATCCCGAATTCGCCTCGAATCTTAAACGCCTGGTGATAATGGGCGGCGCAGTCTATTGCCCCGGCAACATCACGGAACATGCCGAAGCGAATATTTACCACGACGCCAAAGCCGCCGACGCGGTGTTTTCGGCACCGCCTGAGACTGTTCTGGTTGGTTTAGATGTGACGCTGAAAACGCTCTACAAGAGTGCTGATTTCGAGGATTTGGCCCTGAGATCGCCTGATATGGGGGCATTTCTGCGCGATATCTCTCGGTTCTATCTGAAGTTCTACAAAGAGATCGGAGGGTTGGAAGGCTGCGGCCTTCACGACTCGACCGCCGTCATCGCCTGTACCCATGATCATATGTTCGACTCCGTTCAGACCGGATTGAAGGTGGCAACCGAGGGAGAGGCAATCGGAGCCACAGTCCCGGATGAGGGGCGGCCCCCGGTTTGGGTCTGCCGGGACGTTGACGGGGCAGGGGTTGTTGATCTGTTTACGGCCCGCGTGGCCTCTCTGCCCTGACGGGTTGCAAAGACCCGGCGGATCGGGCAAATCCTGCCCGGTTCCGCGATCCGAGATGATGACATGACCCAGCAGTTTTCCTTTGACCTCAAAGCAACCGACGGCAAAGCCCGCACCGGCGTGATTAACACGCCACGCGGCGAGGTTCGTACGCCTGCGTTCATGCCGGTTGGCACTGCAGCAACGGTCAAGGCGATGATGCCCGAAAGTGTGCGCGCCACCGGGGCCGATATCCTGCTGGGCAATACCTACCACCTGATGCTGCGCCCCACGGCCGAACGGATCGACCGTTTGGGAGGGCTGCACAAGTTCATGAATTGGGAACGTCCCATCCTGACCGACTCGGGCGGTTTTCAGGTCATGTCTCTGGCAGGGTTGCGCAAACTGACCGAGAAGGGCGTGACCTTCAAATCTCATATCGACGGCTCCAAGCATGAGCTGACACCGGAACGGTCAATGGAGATTCAACGCCTTCTGGGGTCGGACGTCGTGATGTGTTTCGATGAATGCCCTTCACTGCCTGCGGACCGGAAACGTATAGCCGAGTCGATGCAGCTGTCGATGCGTTGGGCGCAGCGGTCGCGCGATGCGTTTGGGGATCGCCCCGGGCACGCGCTGTTTGGGATCATGCAAGGCGGGTTGGAACAGGACCTGCGCGAAGAAAGCGCCGAGGCACTGAAAGCGATCGGGTTCGAAGGCTACGCTATCGGCGGTCTAGCCGTTGGTGAGGGGCAGGAGGCGATGTTTGACTGCCTTGATTTTGCCCCCGATTTCCTGCCCACCGACAAGCCGCGCTACCTGATGGGCGTGGGGAAACCGGATGATATCGTAGGCGCCGTGGCGCGCGGTGTAGACATGATGGATTGCGTTTTGCCGTCCCGGTCCGGACGCACCGGTCAAGTTTTTACACGCCACGGCGTGGTGAACATCAAGAACGCGCGCCATGCCGATGATCCACGTCCGTTGGATGAAGAGTGCACATGCCCTGCCTGTTCGAACTACTCGCGCGCCTACCTGCACCATGTCTTCCGTTCGAACGAGATGATCTCGGGCATGCTGTTGACCTGGCACAACCTGCATTACTTCCAAGAAATCATGCAGGGCATGCGCGACGCGATCTCCGCTGGAACATTTGAGGCTTGGCAGGCCAATTTCCATGCGCAGCGCGCGCAGGGTGATATTGAGCCGATTTAGCAGGCACCGGCACAATTTCGGTGGATATCTTCCCGGCGTGCCTTGCGGTCCGCAGAACCTTTGGTCATGCTGCGAATTGAGACACGGTGGTGAGGTTGAAATAGGGCGGTAACAGCCCCACCTTAAACCATCCAAGACAGGAGACGGCCAGCGGTTGCCTCAAGCAGGGACCAGAGCCGTCTTGCCAATGATAAGGATAGAGCATGCAAGAGCCTCTGAATTCCTCATACCCCGTCCTGCCGCTGCGCGATATTGTGGTGTTCCCACATATGATCGTGCCGCTCTTCGTGGGCCGAGACAAATCGGTCCGCGCGTTGGAAGAGGTGATGCAGGATGATAAGCAAATTCTGTTGTCCAGCCAGATCGACCCGAGTGTCGATGATCCGGATGTGGATGGTATCTATCAGGCCGGCGTTCTGGCCAATGTGCTGCAACTGCTGAAATTGCCCGATGGCACCGTCAAGGTGCTGGTTGAAGGGCAGGCGCGTGTGCAGATTACGGAATTCCTTGAAAACGATCAGTTTTTCGAAGCCCGTGCCGAGTATCTGACCGAAATCCCCGGCGATGTCACTACGACCGAAGCGCTGCTGCGCACCGTTGCGGATGAGTTCGAGCGCTACGCCAAGGTTCGGAAGAACATCCCCGAGGAAGCCTTGGCTGCTGTGGGTGAAACCACCGAGCCTGCCAAATTGGCCGACCTCGTGTCGGGTCATCTGGGCATTGAAGTCGAGCAAAAGCAGGAACTGCTTGAGACGCTCTCGGTTAGCGAGCGGCTCGAGAAGGTCTATGGCCTGATGCAGGGCGAAATGTCGGTTCTGCAGGTCGAGAAAAAGATCAAGACCCGCGTAAAATCCCAGATGGAGAAGACGCAGCGCGAGTATTATCTGAATGAGCAGATGAAGGCCATTCAGAAGGAGCTTGGCGATGGCGAGGACGGCTCGAACGAAGTCGCCGAGCTGGAAGAAAAGATCAACGAGACCAAGCTGTCGAAAGAGGCGCGTGAAAAGGCTGAAGGCGAGCTGAAGAAGCTGCGCAACATGAGCCCGATGTCGGCTGAGGCCACTGTCGTGCGAAACTATCTCGACTGGATCCTGTCGCTGCCGTGGGGCACCAAATCCCGCGTCAAAAAGGATTTGGGCCGCGCGCAGGATATTCTGGATGCCGATCATTATGGGCTTGAGAAGGTCAAAGAGCGGATCGTTGAGTATCTTGCTGTTCAGCAGCGTTCGAAAAAGCTGAAAGGCCCGATCCTGTGCCTTGTTGGCCCTCCAGGTGTGGGTAAAACTTCCTTGGGTAAGTCGGTTGCCAAAGCCACGGGGCGCGAGTTCATTCGCATCTCGCTGGGCGGCGTACGCGACGAATCCGAGATCAGGGGTCACCGCCGGACTTACATTGGCTCAATGCCCGGTAAGATCATTCAGGCGCTGAAAAAGGCGAAAACCACGAACCCGCTGATCTTGTTGGATGAAATCGACAAGATGGGGCAGGATTTCCGTGGTGACCCGGCCTCGGCGATGCTTGAGGTGCTCGACCCAGAGCAGAACAGCACGTTCATGGATCACTATCTTGAGGTCGAATATGACCTGTCCAACGTGATGTTCCTGACCACGTCGAACAGCTACAACATGCCTGGCCCTCTGCTGGACCGGATGGAGATCATCCCGCTGGCCGGTTACACCGAAGAGGAAAAATCCGAGATCGCCAAGCAGCACCTGATCAGCAAGCAGGTCAAAAACCATGGCCTCAAAGCCAAGGAATTTGAACTGACCGATGAGGCGCTGCAGTCGATCATCCGCACCTACACGCGTGAGGCGGGCGTTCGGAACCTTGAACGTGAAATCGCCAAAGTTGCGCGTAAGTCGCTGACCAAGATCATCAAGAAAGAGGCCGACTCGGTTACCGTGACGCCTGAAAATCTGGATGATTTTCTGGGCGTGCCGAAGTTCCGTTATGGTCTGGCCGAACAGGACGACCAGGTTGGTGTTGTCACCGGACTGGCGTGGACGTCGGTTGGTGGAGACCTGCTACATATCGAGGCGCTGAAACTGCCCGGCAAGGGGCGGATGAAGACCACCGGTAAGCTGGGCGACGTGATGAAGGAATCCATCGACGCGGCCTCGTCCTATGTGCGGTCGATTTCGCCTCAGATCGGGGTGAAGCCGCCGCAATTCGACAAGATCGATATCCACGTGCACGTGCCGGATGGCGCAACGCCCAAGGATGGCCCGTCGGCTGGTTTGGCGATGGTGACTTCGATTGTGTCCGTGCTGACCGGCATTCCGGTGCGGAAGGACATCGCTATGACCGGCGAAGTCTCGCTGCGCGGGAATGCGATGCCGATTGGTGGTTTGAAGGAAAAACTGCTGGCTGCTCTGCGCGGTGGCATCAAAACGGTTCTGATCCCGGAAGAAAACGAAAAGGACCTGGCCGACATTCCGGACAACGTGAAGGAAGGGTTGGAGATCATCCCGGTCAAACACGTCTCGGAAGTGCTGAAACAGGCACTGGTAGAAGAGCCTGAGCCCATCGAATGGGACGAAGCCGCAGAAGAGGCTGCGGCTGCGGCTGCGAAAGCGGCTGAAAGCTCTGGGCCGTCTGCTACGGCACACTAAGACACACCGAAAAAGGCGGGGCTGGTCCCCGCCTTTTTCTATAGCCCGATAACGGGTTGTTTCGGGTCCAAAATTTCCTCTTCTTCGATGTATTTCTGAAACTTTTCGTCTGCTAAGGACGACCGGACAGCGATCATGAAGATTGCCGTCGAGAATAGAATGCAGACCAGAATATCCCAGCCGAACGGGATGAGCTTCAGAGCACCTTCTCCGAACTGGCCGAATAGTGAGATTACACCGATGCCGGCGAAATAGGGCATCAGCCAACGCGCTTCGACTGCATCCATTTCATCCAGGCGATTGCGAAAGCGGATTAGCAACAAGATCATGCCGATGATCAGCGCGATGCCTAAACGCCATACAGTGTCCCATCCGCTCCAATAAACGATCAGTGTGGCGATGGCGAAGGCCAGTGCGCCCACGAAGCGCACTGCGGGAATTCGGATCGAGCGTGGGTGATCTGGCATCAGCTTTCTGAGGCATACGACAGCGATCGGTCCGACCGCGAAGGACAAAACTATGGCCGCCCCGTTCAATGCGATGACCGTGGTAAACGGGACTGTAAGCAGGAACAAAACTCCAATCCCGAAATTCAATGCAAGCGCCCAAAGGGGTACTCCGAACGAGGACAACTGCATGATGCGTTGAGGAAGAAAACCGTTCTTTGACAGGGCCATGGCGATCCGAGCATTCGAACCCGTTGCAACAAGCCCATTGCCGAACGGTCCGATGACAGAGCCGACATTCAATACGCTTAGGAACCAGACAAGGCCGACAGACATAATCACGGCATCCAACGGCCCTTCACCGCCGAAGCTGAGACTGGACCAGCCTTGTGCAAGGGAAGTTGGATCAAGGGCGCCGATGAATGCGATCTGTAGAGCTAGATAGATGGCCGCACACATCACGATTGAAAGGACCAACGCGGCTGGGATTGCGAATTTCGGGTTGCGGACCTCGCCCGCCATATCGACGATGTGGCGAAATCCGATGAATGAAAAGATCACGCCTCCGGTTGATACTGCAGCCATGATGCCTTGCAGACCGTATGGGGCGAACCCGTCGGGTTGTTTGAAGTTCTGAAACTCAAACCTGCTTGCGATCAAGAGTGCTGAGAGAATGACCGGGATCGCTATTTTCGCCCAAGTTAGTGTGGCGTTGACACGCGTGAAGAATTTCACGCCCAAGGCGTTGACGACAACGAATAGCAGCATGAAGGACAGTGCAACCAGCACACCTGCGCTCGTCAGATCTCCGCTCTCGGAAGTGTGCAACCACGGCGCGTAGGGGGCTAAGTACTTCAACATCGCCTCAACCTCGATGGGCGCAGTGGTGTTGTAGCCGATCCAAGCTGTCCAACCCATTGCCATCGCGACGATGTTGCCATGCGAGAATTGGGGAACCCGAGCGATGCCGCCCGGGATAGGCAGCATGGCCGAGATTTCAGCGAAGGTGATGGCCAGAACAAACATGGCCACCGCGCCGATGATCCAGGACAGAACCGCAGCTGGTCCTGCGTGTTGCACAGCCAAGAGCGGGCCGAACAACCATCCAGAGCCTATAATGCCGCCAACGGAAATGAAGGTCAGACCCAGTAGGCCAATGTCACGCTTCAATTTGGCCATCCGCGTCAACCCTTTACACTGCGTATATCAAGGATACGCAGGCGGCTTCTGACCTGACAAGCGTTGTCTGGAGATGAAAAAATTGGAGGTGGTGGGTGATAAGAGATTTGAACTCCTGACATCTTCGATGTGAACGAAGCGCTCTACCACTGAGCTAATCACCCATTGCCCGGCGTCTTATCGCAGCTCATTCCCGGCTGCAAGACTTATAGGGCGGGACCCCGGCCAGTATGCAAACCGGGGTCTGATGTTCTTAGAGGCCGGGCAGCTTGTCCAGAACGCCACGGCGACCGAAGGTTGTGCCGCGCTCGTTGCCCAAATTGATACGGACACCTGCGCCAAGGAAGGGTTCGGTGCTGCTGCCGCTGCCGATAGATAGGTGGGCCGCGCCGAATTCGCCGTAGACCTGTGCGTTGGTGCCAACATTATAGGTCGCGCCAATCGAAAATGCGCTGACGTCTAAAGCACCTTCAATGTCGTTCAGGTAGTCGTATTTACCGATCACAGTCCATTTATCATTAACGGCCCCTCCGGCCGAAAAGCCCAGGATCGCGCCATCCGCGCCAGAGGCTTCTTTCAGGTCTTGAAAGCCCAGGTACCCTTCGATCTGCGCAGGGCCTGCGCCGAAACCGGCCTCAACGCCGTAGAATTGGAACGTCTCGTCTTCGATATGGTCCTGCCCGTAGAACGCGCCGAACGAGGCGGTTTGTGTGTGCAGGATGGCGTGCAGGGTGACGTTTGTGCCGCTATAGTCCTCGTCCTCGAACCGGTAGCCGCCCGCATCCAGTTGCAGGCTAAACGCACGGGAAAACGCCAACTCGCCCGCGCCGTTAAGGTTGTAGACGTCGCCAAGATCGCTGTCTGTGAAGGTGGAATAGCCCAGGTCCACATATCCGCCGGTTACCTCGACGGCATATGCCGTACCGGTCAGTAGAAGGCTGGTCAATGCACTGGTGGCAATGGTTTTTTTCACGTTTCTGCTCCGAATTGTGTTGTAATTGGCGCGGGTCGAAATGAGACTTCAGCGCATGAATGACCCTCTAGTTTTTGTCGCTTCGGATGAGTAGGGGGTCGGCGCGATTTCAATATGCTGTTGCAGGTGGGGCACAAATGCGCGGTCGTATAGGCCGCGCCTCGAAGGATGGCCGAGGAGTGGCTGCAAACAAAAATCAGGCTTCAGGCAAAAAACTTCAAAACGCCGCTTGACGATGCCCGAGCGTAGCCATAATACACCCCAACGTTCAGCAACGAACGGGCAGCGGGCGGTTGTAGCTCAGTTGGTTAGAGTACCGGCCTGTCACGCCGGGGGTCGCGGGTTCGAGCCCCGTCAACCGCGCCATCGCTGCCAGACTTGGTCCAGTTTAAAGGCCACGAAAATAGATGCGCGGTTGTAGCTCAGTTGGTTAGAGTACCGGCCTGTCACGCCGGGGGTCGCGGGTTCGAGCCCCGTCAACCGCGCCATTTTCCCTTAAAAATTAGAAAATCACTGGTTCTTGGCGCAAGGCTGGCGTTGTTTCAGTATGATGTCAGTATGTGTCGGTAATAATCGGTGCGTTCACAGTTTGTTCTAATTTTTCTGTTGGAGACTCAGCGCCGCTCGCCTATCTCTGAGGGACGTGTTTGTTGGGGGCCAGAATGGCTGAGCTGAAGAATATCGAGGTGCGCGGCGCGCGCGAGCATAACCTCAAGAGCATTGACGTGGATATCCCGCGCGACCAGCTGGTGGTGATCACCGGGCTGTCTGGCTCGGGTAAATCCTCGTTGGCCTTCGACACGATCTATGCCGAGGGGCAGCGTCGCTATGTCGAAAGCCTCTCGGCCTATGCGCGGCAATTCCTCGATATGATGGAAAAGCCGGATGTGGACCATATCAGCGGACTGTCTCCGGCGATTTCGATTGAACAAAAGACCACGTCAAAGAACCCGCGTTCGACCGTTGGAACGGTGACCGAGATTTATGACTACCTGCGACTGCTTTTTGCACGTGCGGGGACACCTTACAGCCCTGCGACTGGTCAGCCGATCGAAGCGCAGCAAGTACAGGACATGGTCGATCGGATCATGACAATGGAGGAGGGGACGCGCGGCTACCTGCTGGCCCCCATCGTGCGCGACCGTAAGGGCGAATATAAGAAAGAGTTTCTGGAACTGCGCAAACAGGGCTTCCAGCGCGTCAAGGTGGATGGTGAGTTCTACGAACTGGATGAACCGCCAACGCTGGATAAGAAATTCCGCCACGATATCGACGTGGTCGTGGATCGTCTGGTCGTGCGCGAGGGGATGGAGACGCGGCTGGCCGACAGCCTGCGCACCGCTCTGGATCTGGCCGATGGGATCGCGATTTTGGAAACCGCGCCGCGCGAAGGGGATCCTGAGCGGATTACTTTCAGTGAAAACTTTGCCTGTCCGGTCAGTGGCTTTACGATTCCCGAAATCGAACCGCGCCTCTTTTCATTCAACGCCCCGTTCGGGGCCTGCCCGGATTGTGATGGGCTGGGGGTTGAGCTGTTCTTTGACGAACGCCTTGTGGTGCCGGATCAGACACTGAAGCTGTATGACGGGGCCTTGGCGCCGTGGCGAAAGGGGAAATCTCCGTATTTCCTGCAAACCATCGAAGCCATCGCGCGCCACTATGAGTTCGACAAGAACACGCCGTGGAAAGACCTGCCCAAGAAGGTGCAGCAGGTGTTTCTGCGCGGCTCTGGGGATGAGGAAATCCAGTTCCGCTATGATGAAGGTGGGCGTGTCTATCAGGTGACGCGCAACTTCGAGGGCGTGATTCCGAATATGGAGCGTCGCTACCGCGAGACCGACAGCGCCTGGATTCGGGAAGAGTTTGAGCGCTACCAGAACAACCGTCCGTGCGGCACCTGCGAAGGCTACCGCCTGCGCGCGGAAGCCTTGGCCGTGAAGATCGCCGGCCTCCATGTGGGTCAAGTGGTCGAGATGTCGATCCGTGAAGCTCTGGCTTGGGTCGAGGACGCGCCGAACCATCTGAGCGTTCAGAAAAATGAGATCGCGCGGGCGATTTTGAAGGAGATTCGCGAACGCCTCGGATTCCTGAATAACGTTGGTTTGGAATATCTTACGCTGTCACGTTCAAGTGGTACTTTGTCCGGTGGTGAAAGCCAGCGTATCAGGCTTGCCAGCCAGATCGGATCGGGTCTGACCGGGGTTCTTTATGTTCTGGACGAGCCGTCAATCGGCCTACACCAACGGGACAATGATCGCCTGTTGGGCACGCTGAAAAACCTACGAGATCAGGGTAACACGGTGATCGTTGTCGAACACGATGAGGAAGCGATCCGTGAGGCCGACTATGTGTTCGATATCGGCCCCGGAGCGGGTGTTCATGGCGGGCAGGTCGTCAGCAAGGGAACGCCGGCCGAGATCACGGCCGATGCGGCCTCGGTCACGGGGCAATATCTGGCCGGTACGCGAGAGATTGCGGTGCCGACCGAGCGACGCAAGGGCAACAAAAAAAAGCTGACCGTGGTGAAAGCGACGGGCAACAACCTCAAAAACGTGACCGCCGAGTTCCCTCTGGGCAAATTCGTCTGTGTGACCGGCGTGTCGGGTGGGGGCAAGTCGACGTTGACGATTGAGACGCTGTTCAAAACCGCCTCGATGCGCTTGAACGGCGCGCGCCAAACGCCTGCGCCCTGCGAAACGATCAAAGGGTTGGAGCATCTGGACAAGGTAATCGACATCGACCAACGCCCCATCGGGCGGACTCCGCGTTCGAATCCAGCGACTTACACCGGGGCGTTTACGCCGATCCGGGACTGGTTTGCAGGATTGCCCGAGGCTAAAGCGCGCGGCTACAAGCCCGGGCGGTTCAGTTTCAACGTCAAGGGCGGCCGGTGCGAGGCGTGTCAGGGCGACGGTGTCATCAAGATCGAGATGCACTTTCTGCCCGATGTCTACGTAACCTGCGAAACCTGCAAGGGCGCGCGGTATAACCGCGAGACGCTGGAGATCAAATTCAAAGGCAAGTCCATCGCCGATGTGCTGGATATGACGGTCGAAGACTCGCAGGAGTTCTTCAAGGCCGTGCCGTCGATCCGCGATAAGATGGATGCTCTGGCGCGTGTTGGGCTGGGCTATATAAAGGTAGGCCAACAGGCGACCACGCTGTCTGGAGGTGAGGCGCAGCGGGTCAAACTGTCGAAGGAGTTGTCGAAGCGCTCAACCGGGCGGACGCTGTATATTCTGGATGAGCCGACGACGGGTTTGCATTTCGAAGATGTTCGTAAGTTGTTGGAAGTTCTGCATGAACTGGTCGATCAGGGGAATACGGTTGTCGTGATCGAACACAATCTGGACGTTGTGAAAACCGCGGACCACATCATTGATATCGGCCCGGAAGGTGGCGATGGCGGTGGCGAGATCGTTGCCACCGGAACACCGGAAGAGGTGGCCGAGGTCGAGCGGAGCCACACGGGGCGTTACCTCAAGCCGATGCTTTCAGGCACCCGTGTCGCGGCTGAATAGGCTGCGACACGGTTTTTTGCGAGGCTCTGCCTCGCGCTCCGGGATATTTTTAGCCAGATGAATGAAGGATCATTGTGCCTTATTCTCGGCTGCGTTTTTCAAATCTGGGCAGCATGGCTGAGAAATCCTGGCCCAAACCACCTTCGGCTTCAACGAACTGCTGATAGAGCGCAGTTGCGGCTTGGCCCATCGGGGTGTCGGCATCGGCGCTTTCGGCAGCTTGCTGGCTGAGGCGCAGGTCCTTCAACATCAATTCGGCAGCGAAGCCCGGCTGATAGCCATTATCCGCAGGGCTGGTGGGACCAACACCGGGAGCGGGGCAATAGGCGTTCATAGTCCAGCTATAGCCGGAGGACGTGCTGACCACGTCGAACATCTTTTGCCGGTCCAGACCCAGTTTGTCGGCCAGCGCGAAAGCCTCGCAGGTTGCGATCATGGTGACGCCGAGGATCATGTTGTTGCAGATTTTTGCCGCTTGTCCAGCACCTGCCTCACCGCAATGCACGGCTTTTTGACCCATGATCTCGAACAGGGGGGCGGCTTTGGCAAAGGCGTCGGATGATCCGCCAGCCATAAAGGTCAGGGTACCGGCCGAGGCCCCTCCGATCCCGCCGGAGACTGGCGCGTCCACGGACAGAAGTTGCGCTTCGATGGCTTGCTCGGCCACCGCTCGGGCGCTGTCTACGTCGACGGTCGAACAGTCTACTAACACCGCGCCCTGTTGCATGGCCGGGATGATCTGGTTGGCAACCACGCGCAGGATGTCGCCATTCGGCAGCATGGTGATGACGGCATCAGCGCTTGAGACGGCATCTGTTGCGGATCGCGCTTGCGTCACGCCATCAACGCTTACACCCGCCGTGTCGAAACCTGTCACCTGATGCCCGGCCTTCGCAAGGTTGGCCGCCATTGGCGCGCCCATATTGCCCAAGCCGATAAAACCGATTTGCATCTCTTATTCCTCCTGAAAAGTCAGTGCGTTCGCGCCAAGCGGTTGCAGCATTTTCGAGACCGCAACAGCGGGTACTTTCATATCCGGGTACTGCCAGCTTGGGCTACGATCCCTATCTATGATCAGTGCGCGGATACCTTCGATGAGATCTCCGTGTTCCTGCGCGCGATAAGTGAAGCGATACTCCATATCCAATGCACGGTGCATGGTCAGGGACGGGCCGCGCAGACGGTGGATCATCTCGACCGTGCAGGCCATGGAAAGCGGTGAATGCTGGCCCATCATGTCCATCGCTTTCGACGTGAAATCAGTATCTTCTGAGCGAAGGCTGATGAGGATATCCTCGAGTGTCTCGCCTGCAAAATACTGGTCGATCTCTGGTTGCATCTGTTGCAATTTCCCGTCGGGCGCGGGTTGGGCGTGATCGGTGACCAGTTCGGCATTGCCCGACGCCTCAAGCAATTCGATAAGGTCTGGCCAAGTGGCTTGAGGGATGAAGTGATCGGCGAAACCGGCGTAGATGGCATCCGCTGGCCCCATCCGGAAGGCGGTGAGGCCTAGATATTCGCCAAGCCGCCCAGGCGCCAATGCCAACATCAACGAGCCGCCGACATCCGGAACCAGCCCGATCGCGCATTCCGGCATCGAGATTTTCGAGGTCTCTCCGACTACGCGATGGGTTCCGTGGCAGCCGATGCCGACTCCGCCGCCCATTGTGAAACCCTGCAGAAAGCTGATGATGGGTTTGGGGTACGCGAAGATCAGCGCATTCAGGCGGTATTCATCGCGCCAGAAGGTTTGCCCGTGTGAGAAATCCCCCGCGAGACCGGTTTCATAGAGTTTGGCAATGTCGCCGCCTGCGCAAAAGGCTTTGTCGCCCTCGGCGTCGATGATGATCAGGTCGACCTCGTCGTCTTCGCGCCAGTTGCGCAGGGCGGTGTCGATGGCCAAGCACATCTCATAGCTCAGGGCGTTCAAAGCCTTTGGGCGGGTCAGGGTGATGCGCCCGGCGCGACCGGTCGTGCGAATGTCGATGTCAGGCATGATCCCCTCAGGTTCCGGCCAGCAGGTGGCGCGCCACGATCACGCGCATGATTTCGTTTGTGCCTTCGAGTATCTGATGCACCCGTAGGTCGCGCACAAGCTTTTCGATGCCATAGTCGGCAAGATATCCGTAGCCGCCATGAAGCTGCAGGCATTGATCCACGACATTTGAGCCGGTCTCGGTTACGAATTTCTTCGCCATTGCGCAGAATTTCGACGCATCCGGCGCGCCTTGATCCAGTTTCCAGGCAGCCTGCCTCAGGAAGGTGCGCGCGGCCTGCAATTCGATCTCCATATCGGCAAGGCGGAATTGCAAGGCTTGAAATTGGTCGATGGATTGCCCAAACGCCTTACGCTCGGACATGTATTGCAGGGTCATGTCCAACCCGGCCTGCGCAGCCCCAAGCGAGCAGGAGGCGATGTTCAGACGCCCTCCATCAAGGCCCATCATGGCGTATTTGAAGCCGTCGCCTTCGGAACCGACCAAATTGCCCGCGGGGATGTTGCAATCGTCGAACTGGACCTGCGCGGTGGGTTGGCTTTTCCAGCCCATCTTCTGTTCCAGCGCTCCAAAGCTCAGACCCGGCGTGCCGTCTTCGACATAGACGGTCGAGATTCCTTTTGGACCTTCCGCGCCCGTGCGGACCATGCAGACATAGGCATCCGAGTATCCGCCACCCGAGATGAAGGCCTTGGTACCGTTCAGAGTGTAGCCCTCGTTCGTGCGCTCAGCCCGCGTCTTCAACGCGGCGGCGTCCGAGCCGGAGCCGGGTTCGGTCAGGCAATAGCTCAGCACTGTATTCAGGCTCAGTACATCGGGCATGACCCGTGATTTCAGCTCATCACTGGCGAAACTGTCCAGCATCTTGGCGCACATATTGTGGATCGACAGGAACGCCGCGACCGAGGGGCAGGCCATGGACAGCGCCTCGAACACGAGGGTTGCGTCGAGACGGCTGAGATCGGCTCCGCCGCTGTCTTCCGAGACGTAGAGCGCGCCAAAGCCAAGCTCTCCGATACGGGGCCAAAGCTCTTTGGGGATTGTGCCTTCTGCCTCCCACTGGCGGGCGAATGGGGCAATGTTGTCCTGCCCAAATCCATAGGCCATATCGAAAATGGCCGTTTGTTCCTCGGTCAGCCCGAACTCCATTGCGCACCCTCCCACAGGCAAAGAATTGAACGATTGTTTATTTAGTAATCGTTACAGAACTATTTCAGGATGAGCAATCCTGAGAGCTGTTTGAGTGTAGGGTTCGCTAGAGGTCCGCGTGAAACTCCTCGATCAGATGGCGGACAACGGCCTGGCCGGGGTCTTCGCCCTTCGCGACAGCTTCAGCATGGACGCGCCGCTGGCGGGTGGCCGAGGTGCCTGTTTCTGCGATCTGACGCAGTCGGGCCAGTTCGGTCATGGTTCCCAAAGCCTCGGCATCTTCAGCCAGCATCCCCATGAGTTCGCCGATCAGCTCGGCCATGGGTTTGATCGACCGATCCCCAAAATCAATCAGCCCTTCGCCGACCCCATAGCGTTGCGCACGCCAGCGGTTTTCACCGATCAGGAAGCGGTCATATTGCCGCCAGCGCAGATTGCGGGCCTTCAGGCGACACAGCATACGGGTCAGGGCCTGCACGAGCGCGGCCAGAGATAAGGTGTGCTCAAGCCGCGGCTGGACGTCCATGATGCGCGTTTCCAGCGTCGGGAATCGATGGGAGGGGCGTAGATCCCACCATATTTTCGTGGTGTCCTCGATCACGCCAAGCTCGACCAGGACGCCGGTTGTGCGTTCGTACTCGCTCCAACTGTTGTAGACCGGCGGCAATCCCGTGCGCGGCAGGTTGTCGAACACGGTCAGGCGGTAGGAGGAAAGCCCCGTATCCTCGCCATTCCAGAAAGGGGAGGACGCCGAGAGCGCCAATAGATGTGGTAGGAAATAACTAAGCTGCGGCATCAAGTCCGCCCGTAGGGCCGGATCCTCAACCCCCACATGCACATGCATCCCGCAAATCAGCATCCGCCGTGCAACGCCTCCCAACGCGTGTTGCAGCGCGTCGTAACGTTCTTTCCGTGTGTGGTGCTGTTTTTTCCAATCGGCGAACGGATGGCAGGACACGGCGATCGGGCTGAGGTTATAGTCGGCGGCCCGTTTGGACACACAGGAGCGCAGACGCCTGAGATCTTCGCGCGCGCTTTTGACGGTCGTGTGGGGGCGGGTACCAACTTCGATTTGACACTGCAGAAATTCAGGGCTGACCTGTCCTTCGAAATCGGCCTGGCAGGCTTCCATCAATGCGGATGGGGCTTCGGCCAGATGCAGGCTGTCGCGGTCGACCAGCAGGTATTCTTCTTCAATGCCGATCGTGAAATCTTGTTGCATGGGCCTACCTGCCGTTTTCCAATGCAATCAGTGAATACGTAAATCAACGTTTTGCCAAGGGTTTGCCGCTGCGCTGCTTGCAGAGCGACCGCAAGCAGCGCTAAGGAACGGGCAGCAATGCGATAACGGAGCCGGCCTCGTGAAACCCAGAAAATTCCCGCAGATCAACGCAGCCCTTGATGAGCTAGGGGTGAAGCTGGTCGACAAGGTGACCGAACAGGACGAACGCGCCCGGCTGGAGGCGTTCGAGCGGGCAGGCGGGCTGGAGCGACCCGCTTACGCGCTGTCACCGGGTATGGAAGGTTTCGACATCGCAGAACTGGTCGCCGCATACGGCCAACACAAGGATGCGCTGGAGGCCCTCAAGGACCCGGCCCGGAACCAGACGGGCTACCTGCTGGGCAACGGGTATTATGACAGCCCCGATGCTGACGCTCTGTATTTGATGATCCGCAGGTTCGAACCGAAACGCGTGATCGAGGTCGGCTGCGGCAACTCAACTCGCGTGACGCGGCAAGCCATCCTTGACGGAGGGTTGGACACGCAGATCACAGCCATCGACCCGTACCCGCGGGCGGATATCGCTCATGTGGTCGATGCGTTCGAACAAAAACGGCTGGAGGAGGTCGATCCGGCTCTGTTCGAACAGCTTGAGGCCGGGGATGTTCTGTTCATCGATTCCAGCCATGTTGTTAGGATGAGCAATGACGTCGCACATCTCTTCTGCCGCATCATCCCGACGTTGAAACCGGGAGTTGTCATCCACGTGCATGATGTTTTTTTACCTTACGAATATCCCAAGCGTTTTTTCTACGACTGTCCAGGTTGGGGTGAGCAGTACATGTTGCACGCCCTTCTGCAATCTGGAGCGTTTTCAATGCTTTGGCCGGGGTATTATCTGCAACAGGACCGCCCTGATGCGTGTGAGGCGCTGCCGTTTCTGAACGATGGTCGGGCACAGAGTATCTGGGTTCAGATCAAAGAACAGTGATCCTAAAGTGATCCGGTGGGAAACATGCGCCGTACCTCTTTCCATAACAAGCTGGAGAGGAGAAGACAGCCATGTTTCGTCGCACATTGATGGGCGCTGCCGCCGCCGTTGCACTTGCCATGCCGATCAAGGCCCAGGCTGCTGACATCGTTGACACCGCAGTATCAGCGGGATCGTTCACCACACTGGTCGCAGCCGTTCAGGCCGCCGGTCTGGTCGACACTCTGAAGGGTAGCGGTCCGTTCACCGTTTTCGCACCGACAGATGAGGCATTTGCTGCTCTACCCGAGGGCACAGTCGAAAGCCTGCTGCTGCCGGAAAACAAGGACAAACTGGTTGAGATCCTGACCTACCACGTTGTGCCTGCCAAAGTGATGTCGGGTGATATCGCTGGCAAGCGCGCGAAGGTTCTGACCGTCCAGGGCGATCGCCTGAGCGTCAACGCTAAAAATGGCGTCCGCGTGAATGGAGCTGATGTGGTGCAGGCCGACATCGAAGCCAGCAATGGCGTTATCCATGTAGTCGATGAGGTTATTCTGCCTGAATAACTTTGGCACCCCGCCAAACAAAAAGCCCCGGTCCTGATGGCCGGGGCTTTGCTGTTCCTAGGTTTTGAAACTCAGACCAAACGTACCTGCGTACCGATTTGGACCAGCGGGTACAGCTCTTCCACATGTTGGTTGTAAAGGCCTATACAGCCGGAGGAACTCTGCCGTCCGATCTTGCGGGTGTCGTGGGTTCCATGGACCAGATAAGCTGGCCAGCCCAAATACATCGCGCGCGTGCCCAGCGGGTTGCCGGGGTCACCACCCTCCATCCGAACGGGCAGAGACGGATCACGTTCCCGCATCGAGGCGGTTGGCGTCCATGTCGGGTATTCGGCCTTGCGGACGACCTTGGTGTAGCCGCGCCTAGTCAACTCTTCACTCATCGGAACCGAACTGGGGTACAGTTTGTACGTCCCGTCCGGTCCCCAATAGTGAACCGCGCGGCTGGTGATGTCGGCCAGCAGGCAGCCTGCACCCAGCTGATCAAAATGGTCTTGCCAGTTCTGCTGCGAAAACGACGAGACATTTCGGCGTACCGGCAGTTGCGTGCTGATCGCGTCTTCGCTTTGCGGGAACGCATCGGAACTTTGCGCGCGGACAAGGGCAGGGGTGGCCAGAACGGATGCAGCCCCCAAAAGGGCCGAACGGCGAGTCATATTGGATTTGGACAAGGCGACCTCCGGAGGTTCAATCTGCTCGAATATATAGTTGCGCCGAAAATATTTGCCAGACTCACAAATGGCCAGCCTTTACAGCTTGAATTTATCGTGAGAATCCGGGTTTCGGGGGGTTCTGGCGAAACCCTGCCAATGAAAAACCCGGCCAGGGCGGCCGGGTTTGAACAGAATTGGCTTTGGATCAGTCCATCGCTTTGAAGTTGAACTCGCCACCTTCCTTGATGCCCGACGGCCAGCGGGCCGTGACAGTCTTGGTGCGGGTGTAGAACTTGAAGCTGTCCGGGCCGTGCTGGTTCAGGTCACCGAACATGGATTTTTTCCAGCCACCAAAGGTGTGGTAGGCCAGCGGAACCGGGATCGGGACGTTGATGCCGACCATGCCGATGTTGATCCGGCTCGCGAAGTCGCGTGCAGTGTCACCATCGCGCGTGAAGATCGCTGTGCCGTTGCCGTATTCGTGGTCCATTGCCAGACCGATGGCCTCTTCGTAGGAGCCCGCGCGAACTGTCGACAGGACCGGGCCGAAGATTTCCTGCTTGTAGATATCCATGTCAGGCGTCACGTGGTCGAACAGGTGCGGGCCGACAAAGAAACCGTCCTCATAGCCCTGCAAGCTGAAATCGCGGTTGTCGACGACCAGCTTCGCGCCTTGCTCAACGCCCGAGTTGATCAGGCCGAGGATGCGCTCTTTTGCAGCTCCGGTCACAACGGGGCCCATATCGACGTCGTCTCCGGCCGTGTAGGGGCCGACTTTCAGCTTTTCGACGCGCGGGATCAGCTTCTCGATCAGACGGTCCGCTGTTTCTTCGCCCACAGGAACGGCAACCGAGATGGCCATGCAGCGTTCGCCCGCCGCACCGAAGCCCGCACCGACCAGCGCGTCTGCGGCTTGGTCCAGATCCGCGTCCGGCATGACGATCATGTGGTTCTTGGCACCACCAAAGCACTGCGCGCGTTTGCCGTTGGCCGTTGCGCGGCTGTAGATGTATTGCGCGATCGGGGTCGAGCCGACAAAGCTGACGCCCTGAATGATTTCGCTGTCGAGGATTGTGTCCACGGCCTCTTTGTCGCCATTGACGACCTGGAAGACGCCCTTGGGCAGACCGGCCTCAATGAACAGCTCGGCAAGCATCAGCGGAACTGAGGGGTCACGCTCGGACGGCTTCAGAACCACGGCGTTGCCGCAGGCCAGCGCCGGACCAACGTGCCAAAGAGGCATCATTGCCGGGAAGTTGAACGGCATGATCGAACCGACAACACCCAAAGGCTGGCGCATCGAGTACATGTCGATACCCGGACCTGCGCTGTCGGTGAACTCACCTTTCAGCATTTGCGGTGCGCCGATGCAGTATTCGATCACCTCAAGACCACGCTGCAGGTCGCCCTTAGCGTCGGGGATAGTCTTACCGTGCTCGCGGCTCAGCGCTTCGGCCAGTTTGTCCATGTCGCGGTTCATCAGGCCGACCATGGCCATCATGACGCGCGCGCGCTTCTGCGGGTTGGTCGCGCCCCACGCGGGTTGCGCGGCCGCGGCCGCCTCGATCGCGGCGGTGGTTTCGGCCGCGCTGGCCATTGGGCATTTGTACTGAACTTCACCCGTTGCCGGGTTGAAAACGTCATCGAACCGGCCTGAAGTTCCGGCCACGTTCTCGCCATTGATGAAATGAGTCAGATCTTGCATTGCAAACTCCTCCGATATGTTTGCGCGCAGAATAGGCTTGCAGAAATAACCTGAACAGAGGCAATGTCTCAAAAGAGCTTTGCAAAAATGCAAGAGGGACGGTATGACGCCAAATTGGGATGATATGCGCGTTTTTCTTGCCGTCGCGCGTGAGGAAAGCCTGTCGTCAGCGGGGCGGATCCTCAAGATCGACCCCGCTACGGTTGGCCGAAGGATCGCCCGGTTAGAGGGCAGCCTGGACGCACAGCTGTTCACCAAGTCGCAACAAGGATACATTCTGACAACCGCCGGGGAACGCCTGTTGGATCACGGCCTGCAAGCCGAGGAGGCGATGCGCGCTGCCGCTGGCGCAGTTGTTGGGTCGACCGAGTCGCTGAGTGGTCAGATTCGGATCGGCGCTCCGGATGGTTCGGCGAACTACCTGTTGCCTCAGGTCTGCGCGAAGATCAGCGATGCCAATCCAGATTTGGATATTCAGATCCTAGCGCTGCCCAGGATCATCAACCTGTCGCGGCGTGAGGCGGATATGGCTGTCACCGTTAGTGCTCCAACCGCAGGCAAGCTGCTGGTTCAAAAGGTCAGCGATTACAAACTGCATCTGGTTGCGGCGCAGGATTATCTGGACCGACACACCCCGATCCAGACGGTCGAGGATCTCAAAGCCCACCGTTTGATTGGCTATATTCCGGATATGATTTTTGATCGTGAGTTGGACTACCTCAACGATCTGGGGATCGACCGGGTGGCGCTAGCGTCGAACTCTGTACCGGTTCAGCTACGTCAGGCGGCGCTTGGCGCGGGGATCTGCGTTGCGCATGACTTCACGCTTCCGTTTCATCCGAACCTGCGCAGGTTGTTGACCGATCAGGTCAGTCTGACCCGCAGCTTTCATCTGGTTCGGCATCAAGGCGATCAGCGAAACGAACGCCTCAACCGCTTTGCGCAGGCATTGACCCGTGGGATTCGCGACGAAGTTGCACGGCTTGAGGCGGAAGCCGGAACTTGACACACATGACCATTCCGGCAACGCTTTGGAAAACAGTACGTTATTGCCGGAGGTTTTTTTATGCTCGTTCAAGCCATTCTGACATCCAAAGCCACCGATGAGGTGGTGACCGTCGCTCCAGCCGCGACTGTGTCCGAGGCGGCGAAGATACTGGCGGAAAGACGCATCGGTACAGTTGTTGTCTCAGAGGACGGAGGCAGCACGGCCGTCGGTATCCTGTCCGAACGCGACATCGTCCGAGAGCTGGCGGCCAGCGGCAGCGGCTGCCTGAACCAATCGGTCGATAGCTATATGACCAAGGACCTGATCACTGCGACACGACAGGAATCGGTCGAAGATATTCTGGCACGCATGACCGAAGGCCGGTTCCGCCACATGCCGATTGTCGAGGATGGCAAGCTTGTCGGCATCGTCACCCTTGGGGACGTGGTCAAGGCGCAACTGACCGAGCTAGCAATGGAAAAAGACGCCCTGCAGGGCATGATCATGGGGCATTAAAGCGCTTTGCGTCTCATCGAAAACCCATCGAAATGCGCGTTCGTACGCAGGGAGAGGCAGCATATTTCGATTCACATCAAACGCAAAGCTATACGGGGGCAGGGCATAACGCCCTCTTGCACCTGCAGCATGATTGTGTTTGCTGTCGCCGAGTTTTTTGAACGCAGGAGAGCGTGATGCGGGTTGGCCTTTATCCCGGAACTTTTGACCCGATAACTTTGGGGCATATCGACATCATCCGTCGCGCCTCGGCGCTGGTGGATAAACTGGTGATCGGCGTGGCCATCAACCGCGACAAGGGGCCTTTGTTTTCACTGGAAGAACGCGTTGCCATGATCGAGGCGGAATGCGCGCATTTGTCAGAACAGACCGGGACCCAGATCGTGGCGCATCCGTTCGAGAACCTGCTGATCGACTGCGCGCGGGATGTGGGGGCACAGGTCATCGTGCGCGGGCTGCGGGCTGTTGCGGATTTTGAGTATGAATTCCAGATGGTTGGCATGAACCGGGCTCTGGACGATTCCATCGAGACCGTGTTCCTGATGGCCGAAGCGCGGCATCAGGCCATTGCTTCGAAACTGGTGAAAGAGATCGCGCGTTTAGGCGGGGACGTGTCGAAATTCGTCACGCCCCGCGTGAATGTGGCCCTTAAAGAGCGGTTAGGATAACGCGCCCATCGCGGCGGCTGTGTCCAGCATCCGGTTCGAGAAGCCCCATTCGTTGTCATACCACGCCAGAACGCGGACCAGCGTGCCATCCGTGACCTTAGTCTCCGCCAGCGACACGGTCGAGCTATGGGCATCGTGGTTGAAATCAATCGAGATCAGCGGACGGTTTTCTGCGGCCAGCACGCCAGGGATTTTGGCAGCGGCCTCAACAAACATGGCGTTGACCTCGTCCTCGGTCGTCGGGCGCGAAACCTCGGCCACAAGGTCAACCACCGAGACATTCGGGGTTGGCACGCGGATCGCCTGACCGGTCAGCTTGCCCGCCAGCTGCGGTAGAACCAGCCCAACAGCTGCGGCAGCACCGGTGGTTGTCGGGATCATCGACAGAGCTGCCGCGCGCGACAGGTAGGGGTCTTTGCCTGCGGTGTCGTGCACCGGCTGGCTTGCGGTATAGGCGTGAACGGTGGTCATGTTGCCGTGCACGATCCCCAATCCGGCATCCAGCGCCGCAGCAACAGGCGACAGGCAGTTGGTTGTGCATGAGGCATTCGACACGATCGTGTCGTCGGCGGTCAGTTCGGAATCGTTCACGCCAAACACGATTGTCTTGACGCCGCCGTCTCCACGGGCCGGGGCCGAGATCAGGACTTTCTTGGAGCCGTTCTTCAGGTGACGCACAGCCGCTTCTCGGGTCCGGAATACGCCGGTGCATTCCAGCACGACATCGACATCCGACCAGTCCAACGCTTCGGGATCGCGTTCGCTGGTCAGACGGATCGGACCCGCGCCGACGTCGAGGCCGGCCTCGGACAGTGTGACGGGCTTGGAGTAGCGGCCATGAACACTGTCGAATTCGAACATGTGGGCGTTCATTTCCGGCTTGGCCAGATCGTTGATCGCAACGATTTCTACGTCGGTCCTTCCCGACTCCATAACCGCACGCAAAACTCCGCGCCCGATACGTCCAAATCCGTTAATGGCCAGTTTAAGTGTCATGTCCTGCTCCGTCAGAGTCTCTGCTCGAAATGAGTTAGCGCTAACAAAGCGAGATCGACGAGAAAGTCAAGTAAAACCTTGCTCAGCGCCAGAAGGCGAGCCAGTCGAGAAAGTCGTAAAGTTTCTTGCCGAGGAACAGAAAATGCTCGGTCCCAAACAGGGCATAGTCCAGCATGATTGCGCCAAGGATCAGCAGCGCCAGCCAGATGGCGATTTGATTTGTCATGAGGGCCCCGAACAAAAACGCCCGCTCAGATAACCTGAGCGGGCGAAGCTGTTCAAGCGATCATGGGGAAATCAGTTAAGGCGCCCCATGGCAACGGCGACATCGGCCATACGAACCGAGAAGCCCCATTCGTTGTCATACCACGCCAAAACGCGGACCATGCGGTTGTCGACCACGCGGGTCTGGTCAGGAGCAAAGATCGAGCTTTCCTCGGTATGGTTGAAATCGGTCGAGACCAGCGGCGCGGGCTCATAGCCCAGGACGCGCTGCATCGGGCCTTTTGCGGCCTCTTCAACGATTGCGTTGACCTCTTCGACGGTCACATCGCGCGAAGCGCGGAAGCTCAGGTCTACAGCTGAGACGTTCGGGGTAGGGACGCGGATCGCCGAGCCGTCCAGACGGCCTTTCAAATTGGGCAGAACCTCGCCCAAGGCAGCAGCTGCACCGGTCGAGGTCGGGATCATCGACATCGCCGCCGCGCGAGCGCGGTAAAGGTCGCTGTGGCGACGGTCCAGTGTCGGCTGGTCGCCGGTATAGGCGTGGATGGTGGTCATGATACCGTGTTCGATCCCAACACCTTCGTCCAGAACCTTGGCAAGCGGAGCAAGGCAGTTGGTGGTGCAGGAGCCGTTCGAGACCATGTTGTCATTCGCGGTCAGGGTGTTGTGGTTCACGCCGAACACGATGGTCTTGTCGACATTCTTGCCGGGGGCCGACAGCAGAACCTTTCGCGCGCCGCGATCCAAGTGGGTTTTTGCCTTGGTGCCGTCGTTGAACTTGCCGGTACATTCCAGGACGACATCGCAGCCTTCCCAATCCAGCTCGTTCATGTCGTAGGTCGAGAACATCTGCATCGGGCCTCGGCCCAGATCCATGGTGTCGCCTTCAATCGATACTTCGCGCGGGAAACGGCCGTGAATGCTGTCATATTTCAGCAGATGCGCCGATGTTTCGAGCGGGCCGGTGGCGTTGACTTTGATCACTTCGATGTCGTTGCGGCCCGAGGCGGCAATGTGCGACAGGGTACAGCGGCCAATGCGGCCAAAACCATTGATACCGACCTTGATGGTCATGTGACGTCTCCAAATGCGCTTGCGTTTGAGGCCATATAGCCTTGAAACCGGAAACTCAAAAGGGCAAAAACGGCATATTTTTAAGGTGTTAGCGCAAACCTCGGCAGATTGCGCTAACGCTTGCGCTAGCTGTTGGATCGGGTAGGTTCCGTTTGCGGCAGGTGACAGGAAAGGACACGCGATGAGCGGACTGTTGGCCCTTTTGGATGATGTGGCGGGGATCGCCAAGGTGGCTGCGGCCTCGGTGGATGATGTCGTGGCGGCTGCTGGCAAGGCAGGGGCCAAAACGGCCGGGGTGATTATCGACGACGCTGCGGTTACGCCGAAATACGTACAGGGCTTCGCGCCCGCGCGTGAGTTGCCGATCATTTGGCGCATTGCCCGTGGGTCGGTTTTCAACAAACTCATTCTGCTTCTGCCGGTCGCCTTGTTGCTTGCGAATTTTGCGCCGTGGCTGATCACACCTTTGCTGATGCTGGGTGGGTCATATCTGTGTTTTGAAGGGGCCGAGAAAATTTTCCATGTTCTGTTCCCGCATGGTAGCCACGCCATCGAAAAGGACATGGATGTGCGTGATCCGGGCCATCTTGAAGAACAGAAGGTCAAGGGCGCAATCAAGACGGATTTCATCCTGTCGGCTGAGATCATGACCATTGCGCTGGCCGCGATTGAGGCCCCGAATGTGTGGATGCAAGCGGCGACTCTGGCCGTTGTCGGGCTTGGGGTAACTGTGGCCGTTTATGGCTCGGTCGCCTTGATCGTGAAAATGGACGATGTCGGGTTGTATCTGGCCGGAAACGCTCCGACGCCGGTGGGCCGAGGGTTGGGGCGCGGATTGGTCAAGGCCATGCCCACGGTGATGAAAACCCTTTCGATCGTCGGAACGGCGGCCATGCTGTGGGTGGGCGGATCAATCGTCATCCACGGGATGGAGGTTCTGGGCTTTGGCTGGCTGGGGCATCATATCCATGACTGGGCTTATGCGGTTGGTCATTCGGTCTCGGCACAGTGGGAGGCCGCGGCGGAGTGGATCGCCAAGGCGACCATGGACGGCATCTTTGGTCTGGCCTGGGGGATGGTCTTGATCCCCCTGGCAACCAAAGTCATCGGGCCCGTGATGGGGGCGTTTTCAGGTTCATCCAAAGAACACTAGGCGGTGACGTTAGGTCCTGCTGGCCTCCGTCCGCGGTCAGATTATCCTCGACATGCCAATAGCTAAGTGGAATTCCCATGTCCGAGCCATCCCTGTTCGATGTCCTCAGCGCCGCTGAGGCGCAAGGCGATTGCCTCTGCTACTCGGTGCCGCAGAACTGGAAGCAAGGCCGCACAACATTCGGTGGGTTTTCGTCGGCCCTAATGCTGTCAACGGTTTACAATCGGCACAAAGATTTACCGCCCCTCAGATCAGCTCTGGTAAATTTCACGGCGCCGATCAGTGATCCGCCGCTAGTCAAAACGGAAATCTTGCGCGAGGGGCGCAATGTGAAGACCATCCACGCTCTTGCCGAAATCGGTGGCAGTGTTGCGGCGCAAGCGACATTTTCCTTTGGCCGCGCGCAAGACAGCCATGTCGCGTTCGATTGCCCGGCGAAGCCCGCAGATGCGCCCGAGATGACGGAGTATTATTTCTCTCCAGATTTGCCGCGACCGCCGATACCTTTCCTTACAAACTTTGACGTCAGAAAGGTCGAGGGTGAATTGCCTTTCATGGGGGCAGATCGCGGGTATCTTCGCCTTTGGGCCCGTCATAACGATCCTCGGATGTGGAATAAGACGGAGGGGTTGATTGCAATTGCTGACCTGGCACCGCCAGCTATCTACCCGACGCTAAAGAAACCAGGGCCAAATTCATCAATGAACTGGATTTTCAACGTGTTGTCCGAGGATATTCAAACACGCGACGGTTGGTTTTTACTGGAGCATCAACTGACCGCAGGCCGCGACGGCTATAGTTCGCAGGTCATGCGCGTTTGGAACACAGAAGGCGATTTGATCGTGGATGGAATGCAGTCTGTGATCATCTTTGTCTAGGAAAAATGCCCCGGCGTTGACCGGGGCTTTTCAATTTGTCGCGGGCTGTTTTAGCCCAGAAGTTCTTTGACCTTGGCAACGGTGGCCTCGACGGTAATGCCGAAATGCTTGTAAAGCTCACCAGCCGGAGCAGAGGCACCAAAGCTCGACATGCCGATGAAGCCAGCCTTGGCTTCACGTCCACGCTCACCCAGCAGCCAGCGATCCCAACCACCGGCGCGCACGGCGGCCTCGATTCCGACGCGGACAGCACCGGCAGGCAGCACGCGCTTGCGGTAGGCTTCATCTTGTTCAGCGAACAGCTCCATACATGGCATGGAGACGACACGGGTGCCGATGCCTTCGGCTTCAAGCATCGCTTTGGCTTCCATCGCCAGCGAAACCTCAGAGCCCGTGGCGATCAGGATCGCCTGACGCTTGCTCTCGGCTTCGGCCAGAACGTAAGCACCCTGAGCGGTCAGGTTCTTGGCTTTATGATCCTTGCGCACGGTCGGCACGCCCTGACGGGTCAGCGACAGGACCGAGGGGCTGTCCTTGAAGGTCAGCGCCAGTTCCCAAGCTTCAGCGGTCTCGACGGTGTCGGCGGGGCGGAACACATAGGTGTTCGGCGTCGCGCGGCTGATTGCCAGATGCTCGACCGGCTGGTGGGTCGGACCATCTTCGCCCAGACCGATCGAGTCATGGGTCATCACGAAGACCGACGGGATTTTCATCAGCGCGGCCAGACGCATGGACGGGCGGGCATAGTCGGTGAAGGCCATGAAGGTACCGCCATAGGGGCGGATGCCACCGTGTAGCGCCATACCGTTCATCGCAGCGGCCATGCCGTGCTCACGGATACCGTAGTGGATGTAGCGACCCTTGCGGTTTTCCGGCAGGAACACACCCATATCAGCCGATTTGGTGTTGTTCGAACCGGTCAGGTCAGCCGAGCCGCCCACGGTCTCGGTCATGATCGGGTTCACAACGTTCAGAACCTTTTCGGACGAGGCGCGGGTGGCCAGCTTGGGCTGGTCTTCCGACATCTGCTTCTTGAACGAACGGATCGCACCGGCCAGCTTCTTTGGCGCTTCAAACGCGTAGGCGCGGTTGAACTCGGCCTGTTTGCGCTCTGAGATTTGCGCAAAACGCTCTTCCCATTCCGCTCGTTCAGCGGCGCCACGGGCTCCGATGGCTTCCCAAGCCGATTTCACGTTGGCAGGGATCTCGAACGCGTCATGCGGCCAGCCATAGCCTTCTTTGGCGGCTTTCAGCTGCTCCTGATCTGTCAGCGCGCCGTGACCTTTCGAGGTATCCTGTGCGGCGTGACCCAGAGCGATGTGGCTTTTGCAAGCAATCATCGAAGGCTTTTTCGACTTTTTCGCCTGCGTGATCGCCGCGTCGATAGCCTGAGGATCATGGCCGTCGATCTCGATCACATGCCAGCCCGAGGCCGCGAAACGGCGCACCTGATCGGTACGGTCGGCGATATCCACTGTGCCGTCGATGGTGATGTTGTTGTCGTCCCAGAAAACGATCAGCTTGCCCAGCTCATGGCGGCCGGCCAGAGTGATCGCTTCTTGGCTGACGCCTTCCATCAGGCAGCCGTCGCCGGCGATCACGTAGGTGTAGTGATCAACGATCTTCTTGCCGTAATGCGCGCGCTGGATCTCCTCGGCCATGGCAAAGCCCACAGCGTTTGAGATGCCCTGACCCAGAGGACCAGTTGTTGTTTCAATTCCGTCGACCAGGAAGTTCTCCGGGTGACCCGCAGTTTTCGCGCCCAGTTGACGGAAGCTCTTGATCTCGTCCAGCGTCACATCCGCGTGGCCGGTGAGATAAAGCAGCGAATAGATCAGCATCGAGCCGTGGCCCGCCGACAAAATGAACCGGTCGCGGTCGGGCCAGTTCGGGGCCGAGGCGTCGAATTTCAGGTGCTTTTCGAACAGGACGGTCGCAACATCGGCCATGCCCATTGGCATACCGGAATGGCCGGAATTGGCGGCAGCGACGGCGTCAAGGGTCAGGGTGCGGATGGCCGCAGCTTTGTCCCAGTGTTCGGGGTTTGCATTGCGCAGCGCAGTCAGGTCCACGGGCGTTGTTCCTTTGGGTTTGAAGCAGATTGCGCGCTCAATAGCATTCAGCCCTCAAAGTGCAAGCAGAACCGGGCGAAACAAGGTCGCACCGGTTGAAGAGAGCTGTCCAAGCCTTTGAAACCAAACAGTGGGTATTTTCCGTCACATTCCGTTAGACTGGGGCCAAGCGGGACCGATTCTTGATTCGGACGGTTCGGCAACAGAATGAACCTTGGTTAAGAGGTGACAGGGGCATGAGCCAGATTGAAGAGTTACAGCAACGCATTCTCGCCGCGATGGAGCGTATTGGCACAGGCGTGACCGCACTGCAAAACGCGCCAGCGGGCGATGCAGATCATGGCTTGCAAGCAGCGCTGGATGATGAACGTGTTGCCAACGCACAGCTGCAAGAGCGCCTGACTTCGTTGAAGGAACGCCACGAGCAGGAGGTTGACGGTATGCGCGCCGATATGGAGGCGCTGCGTGCTGCTCCAGAGCCTACGGCCGATGTCGACGCGCTGCGGGCTGAGTTGGCCGAAGCTGCGACCAAGCTTTCAGCGGTCGAGGCTGCGCGCGCTGAACTGGCTGAGGCGAAGGCGGCACTGGAAAACACAGAAGAACTTGACGCTCTGAAAGCCGAAAACGCGCAATTGCGGGCCGATCTGGAAGGTCACGAAGACCCGGCCGCGCTGCGGGCCGAGATTGAAGAGATGAGGGCTGCTATTTTGCGGGCTGGAGACATCGAGGCCGAAAATAGTCGTTTGCGGGCCGAATTGGCCGATAGCGAAAGGGTGGCCGAGCTGAACGCGGAGCTGGAGATGTTGAGGGCCGAGCGCGCCAGCCACGGGGCTGCCATGTCACGTCTGGATGACGATCTGCAGAGGATGCGGCAGGCGAATGAGCAACTACGCAACTCGGTTGATGCCCTGCGCGCTGCGGCGCAAGAGGGAGTTCAGGACGCGGAGCTGTTGAATCAGGCGACTGTGGCGGAGTTGGAAGCAACGCGCGCGGCGCAAGCGACCGATGCGGCCGAGGCACGGGCTGTTCTGGCTCGCCTTGAGCCTCTGCTATCGCAGGCGAAACTGGCAGAAGGTGAGGTTGAGTAATGCCCGAAGTGACCATTCATATCGGCGGGCGCGGGTTTGACGTGTCTTGTCAGGACGGGGAAGAAAGTTTTCTGCAGGCCGCCGCGAAAATGCTGGATGACGAAGCGCAGGTGCTTTCGGATCAGATTGGGCGTATGCCCGAATCCCGCATGTTGTTGATGGCCGGTCTAATGTTGGCGGATAAAACAGCCGCGACCGATGACAAAGTCAAAGCGCTTGAGGCGAAGCTGGCCGAAACCGAGGCCGAGCTTCAAACGCTACGCAGCGCGCCGGCACCTGAACCCGAACGGATCGAAGTCGCTGTCGTGCCGCCTTCGGTTACGGATACACTGGCCGAATTGGCCGCACGGGCCGAAGCCCTGGCATCAGACATCGAGGAAAAAACAAAATGAAACGAGCATGCGGCTTGATCTGTGGGGCCGTGGCCCTTGTGTTTGCATCCAAGGCGATGGCTGAGATCGACATACTGACGGTGACGTTCAACTGCGAGAACGGTATTCCGCTGCCAGTGACGTATTTCAACGCATCGGACGGCTCGGGCGCCGCGGCGACGATGGTCGACAATTCTCTGGTCGCGATGCGACAGGTCGAGAGCGGTTCGGGCATTCGGTACGAATCCGTCGATACGAACGGAACCTATATCCTGCGATCAAAAGGGTGGAATGCCACGGTGAGCTTCCTGGCGACAAACGCCGCCAGTGAGCAGGTCATTTTTAAGGATTGCTCCAGCCGTTAAGGCCGGGTCAGGCGTTGGCCTCACGGATTTTGTCGGCTGCTTCCTTGTTGTAGCCGACATCATTTTCGTCAAACAACGTGTCCAATTCGCCCGACAGGGTCATTTCGGTGATGATATCGCAGCCACCGACAAACTCACCTTTGACATAAAGCTGCGGCACTGTCGGCCAGTCCGAATAGTCCTTGATGCCTTGACGGACTGCTTCGTCGGCCAGAACATTCACATCGGCATAGTCCACGCCCATGTAGTTCAGCACACCTGCCACACGGGATGAGAAACCGCACTGAGGCATCTCTTTGGTGCCTTTCATATACAGCACCACGTCATTGGCTTTGACGGTTTCGTCGATCTGGGTCTTCACGTCGGTCATTTCGCGTTTCCTTTGCTCTTCGGCATCATAGCTTTGGCGTAATCTTGCGTATCCTTGGGGATATGGGGCTCTGCCGAGCTGATTGTACTGTCATGTGATTTATAGGAGGACTGCAGTTGGTGTTTTCTCTGTCACGGCGGCGATCCTCGCCTCGTCTTGCGCTCAGTCTTTGATTTGTTCCGCGCCAACAGAGTGATGAGCAGAACAAAGACGGAAACCGCAATTGAGATTACAATCGCATGTTCCATCCTACTCCGGCACTTTGGTGGTCAGCGCCAGCGCGTGCAGGTCACCGTCCGGGCCGTCCATTTTGCCTTTCAAGGCCGCATAAACAGCGCGCTGTTGCTGGACGCGGTTCTTGCCGCGAAAGCTCTCGTCCACGACCATGGCGGACATGTGAACGCCATCGCTGCCGCCAACCTGAATTTCCGCGTTGGGAAAGCTCTCGCGCAGCAGGGTTTCAATCTCGTGGGCGCTCATCGGCATTTAGGCTTACTCCTGAAGGTCTTTCCCAAGATGTAGAGCGATGGGAAGGCGCGTGCAAGATGTGGAAGGTCTTTCAGATATGCAAATCCCGCACCGATCAGGGCGCGGGACTATTGGTTTGTAGAAAGAGTAGTGTGATCAGGCGACCGCGGTTGCAAAGCTTTGGCGGAAAACCTCAGTCAATTCGGCCAGAGGGGCTTCGGAACTGCCGATCTTTACAGTTTCGCCCGTAAAGCGACCGACTGAGGTCAGGGGAACGCCAGCCTGACCGGCTGCGATCATCAATGCCTCGGCCTGATCAAAGTTGCAGGCGACCAAATAGCGGGCTTGATCTTCGCCGAACAGTACCTCGGTCGAGGCATCGTCGAGGTGAACGCCAACGCCCGCTGCTTCGGCCAGTTCAAACGCTGCAAGCGCCAGGCCACCGTCGCTCAGGTCGGTACAGGCCTTGATCATCTCGCGGTTGGCGCGGATGAAGTCGCCGTTGCGTTTCTCGGCCTCAAGATCCACGTGGGGCGCATCGCCTTCTTCGCGGTTGAACACCTCGACAAGAAGGGCGGACTGGCCCAGGTGGCCTTTGGTTTCGCCGATCACGAGGGCAACGTGACCTTCACGCACCTCGTTTCCGATAATCTCATCGGTGTGGTCGAGCAGGCCAACGGCGCCAATGGTCGGGGTCGGCAAGATCGCCTGACCATCGGTCTCGTTGTAAAGTGAGACGTTGCCGGACACGATGGGCACATCCAGCGCGCCAACGGCGGCTCCGATGCCTTGAATCGCGCCAACGAACTGGCCCATGATCTCGGGCTTTTCAGGGTTGCCGAAATTCAGGTTGTCGGTTGTGGCCAGCGGTTTGGCCCCGACAGCGGTCAGGTTGCGATAAGCCTCTGCCACCGCTTGCTTACCACCTTCAACCGGGTTGGCGCGGACATAGCGCGGCGTCACGTCTGAGGTAAAGGCCAGCACCTTGTCGGTACCGTGAACACGGACCATACCGGCGCCCAGACCCGGGGTGCGGGCGCTGTCGGCCATAACCATGGTGTCATACTGCTCATACACCCACTGCTTGCCCGCATAGTTGGGCGAAGAGAGCAGGGCGCGCAGACCATCAATCGGGTCTATCTGCGGGACGTCGGCTAGTTCCTCAGCCTCAGGCGTCGCGACCCATGGGCGGTCATATTCCGGCGCGGTCGAGGAGAGCTTCGACAGGACCAGATCAGCCTTCACCTCTCCATTGTGCATGATCAGAAAACGGTCTTCGGCGATGGTTTCGCCGACGATGGCAAAGTCAAGGTCCCACTTTTCGAATACGGCGCGGGCTTCGGCCTCCAGCTCGGGCTTCAGAACCATCAGCATGCGTTCCTGTGACTCGGAAAGCATCATTTCATAAGCTGTCATGTTCTCTTCGCGCTGCGGGACGTTTTCGAGGTCCAAACGGACACCCAGACCACCCTTGTCGCCCATCTCAACGGCCGAGCAGGTCAGGCCTGCCGCGCCCATGTCTTGGATCGAGATTACAGCTCCGGTTTTCATCAGCTCCAGCGTCGCCTCCATCAGGCGCTTTTCGGTGAAGGGGTCGCCGACCTGAACGGTGGGGCGTTTCTCTTCGATGGTATCGTCGAACTCAGCCGAGGCCATGGTCGCACCACCAACGCCGTCACGTCCGGTTTTGGCACCGAGGTAAACGACGGGCATGCCGACGCCAGAGGCCGCCGAGTAGAAGATTTTGTCGCTATCAGCCAAACCTGCAGCGAACGCATTCACAAGGCAGTTGCCGTTATAGGCCGGGTGGAAGCGAACCTCACCTCCGACACAGGGCACACCGAAGCAGTTGCCATAGCCGCCGATGCCTTCGACCACGCCGTTGACCAGTTGGCGGGTCTTGTGGTGACCGGGCTCACCAAAGGACAGGGCGTTCATCGAGGCAATCGGGCGCGCGCCCATGGTGAAGACGTCGCGCAGAATGCCGCCAACGCCGGTTGCCGCACCCTGATAAGGTTCGATGTAAGACGGGTGGTTGTGGCTTTCCATCTTGAAAACAACTGCTTGCCCGTCACCGATATCAACAACGCCTGCGTTCTCACCCGGTCCGCAAATGACCTGAGGACCAGACGTTGGCAGGGTGCGCAGCCATTTCTTGGAGGATTTATAAGAGCAATGCTCGTTCCACATGGCCGAGAAAATGCCAAGCTCGGTGAATGTCGGCTCACGCCCGATGATCTCGAGGATCATGTCGTATTCCTCGGGCTTCAACCCGTGGGCGGCAATCAGATCAGGTGTGATGGCTGGCTCTTGCATCCTGTTTCGGTCCCCGAGATGGCAATGTTTGGCGCCTTTTAGGGGAAGGGACCGCCGGGGGGAAGAGAAAAGGCACTTTCCGCGCGCTGTCCTGTTGCAAACCGGACAAAGGTGCAAATTGCGGGGATCGGACAGAGCCACAAATAGGGTTCCGGCACGCGACAGAGACAGCTGCGTGCCGGATGAGTTTACTTCTGCTGGTCCTGTTGCTGCGCCTGCTGCGCGACGGCACCAGCGGCAGCGCCAACGGCTGCTTTTTGGTCTTCACTCAGGTGTTCCGCATCATCCAGACCGGGAATGGCGACACGCACTTCGCGGCGTGCGAAGTCGATGCCGTTTTCTTTGAAGGCGGCTTTGACGCGGTTGAAGATCTCTTTGCGCAGGGTGAACTGCTTGCCGGGTTTGGCCATGAACTTGCCCCGGATGATCATGCCGACATCGTCAAAGTCGAACACACCCTGAGACTTGAACGGCTGCAGGAAGCCATCCTTGTGGGTCTCGTCCTCCATCATCTCGGCGCCGATCTTCTTAAAGATCTTCTTCACCTTGTTGGGATCGGTGTCGAACGGCACGGTGAATTTTAGCTTCATGATGACCCAGTCGCGGCTGTAATTGGTCAGTTTCTGAATCTCACCATATGGAATGGTGTGCACCGGCCCGCGATGGTGACGCAGTTGCATGGAGCGGATCGAGATCTTCTCGACTGTCCCGGTGGTGCCTCCCACATCGACATACTCACCAACGCGGAATGCATCATCGATCAGGAAGAAAATGCCGCCAACGATGTCGGATACCAGCTTTTGCGCGCCGAAACCGATGGCCAGACCCAGGATACCTGCACCAGCCAGAAGTGGCGTGATGTCGAGCCCAAGGGCGCCCAATGCCAGCAAAACGAAGATCACGGCAATCGCCACCTGAGCCGTTACTCGCAGCAGCGGCAGAACCGTTGCCAGACGCGAGCCACCAGCACCGCCGCCTTCGCCAGCTTCTTCGTCCGGGCTTTGCGCGGCGGTCATCTCTTTCGCCAGTCGGCGGTTGATCCAGAGCGAGACGACCTCATTGAGGATGTAGCCAACGGCGATGATGATGAAGAACTGCACCAGTTTGCTACCTGAATCCGCATCCCCACCAGCGATTTCCTGCAGATCGAGATCCCATGCGTTGGCGATCATCAGGATGACCAGAATACCGGCCAGAACCCGACCGATACGGATGTAGCTGCGCTTGGTTGATTTATAGGCGCGTTCGGCCACCGAACCTTCGCCCTGCATCGGAGGTTGCAGATGACGGACAAGTCCTCGGATAAGAGTGTCGAGCGCCGGGGCGATCAACAGCCAGAACATGGTGGTGAAATGCGCCCCCTGAACCAGCAGAGCCAGCGATGCCGGGTTACGCTGCGCCACCAGAAACTCGACCAGAAGCCAAGTCGCAGCCGAGACCGCAATGGCGAAGTAGGGGTAATAATGTGCCACTTCCTCGTCGAACTTGGTGTGGTCCGGGTCCGTTCCCAACATCATCTGCGACAGACCTTCACGCGCATTCCATGCGATCAGGCCGATGTAGATGTGGATGCCTGCGTTCAGCCAGAAGCCGATACGCGTATCATCACCCGTGATGCCGTTTAGGCTGTTGAAATGCAGCAGGAACAGGGTGAAACCGATCAGGATCAGCAACCCGATCAGGTTGCGATGCAGGTATTTGGCCCAGTGATCGTCGATATTTACCAGACGGTAGTGGGGTTTGTTCGGTGCCAGCACAAAGCGTGAGGCGGCGGCACCCAGCCGTGGTATCCAGATCAGGTAGAACACAAACGGCCCGGCATAGGTGATTTGCTCGGGCGTCAGCAGGCCACGCCCAACCGCGCGGATGACCACGTAAAATACCACAAGCCCTGCGATTTCCCGACAGAAACGACCGAAAAGATACCGGGCAGCGCCCCAGAGATCGCCCTCGGCCTCGGCCTCGGTCTGGACATGCCAGCGGCGGGTCAGAATCTCGAATAGTTTTTCGGCGATGAAGCCCACAACCAGAACACTTGCAACCAGCCCCATCAGAACCAAAGCACCGAATGAGGTGAAGGTGGTTGCAAAATTCTTGATGGCGGTGGCTTGCGCGCTGAAGAGATTGGGGACGGTCGTTATGACATGCGTCCACGAGGCGACCATTTCGCTCCAGACTTCATTCAACTCGGTAATCGGATCCTCGCGATCCTCTGCAGCGGCTGCGTTTTTCTCTGCCACCGCGTCCAGACGCTCCAACAGGATTGAGCGGACCTGATCATCCGACATCCGTGCAACCAAGTCGTCAACCTGCTCAGGCGTTAGGTCTTCGGGGATGCTAACAGGGGCAGGCGCACTGGAGGTCGACGTGCCCGCAACTTGGGCATGCAGGGGTCCGACCAATAAAAATAGTGAAAAAATCGCCGCCAGAAGGCGGAGGGGGCTTATCATGGTTCTGTCCTCGAACACGAATTTTTAAACGTTTTTTCGGATCATAGGCAGGTGTCGGAGATTTTCCCAGAAATTTCATCGCTCTGGACGGTGAGTTTGGGGAAAACTAAAAAATGAATTTGGGAGAAGCCAAAAAAAAGGCCGAGCACTAAGCTCGGCCATAGTCCAACAGGGAGGTATGAAGATGATGAGCGTTTCAGCATCACCGCCTTCGAGTGCTCATTTAGGGGTCGGTTTGTGAACGTTCAAGAAGTTTTAATCTGATCGTTCAGCATTGCTGCTATGCTGCGAGTGCATAGCTAGAGTTTACCCATCATTTTCAGCTGTTTGCGTTGCGCGATGATCTCGTCCTGAACGAAGTCGCGGAACGCTCCGACCCGCTTGGAATGGCGCAATTCTTCCGGGTAGGCGAGGTAAACGGGAACGTCCGCGTTTTCGATTTCTGATAAGATCGGAACGAGGTGCGGGAAGTCCTGCGTCACGTAGTCGGGCAGGACGCCAATTCCCAAATTGTGCAACACGCCCTGAAGAACGCCGAAATAGTTGTTCACTGTCAGCAGGGACCCCGGATTGAAGGTCATCAGATGACGCACCATCGCCGCACTTGCGCCCACCTGCGGGGCCGACGGTGTCTGGCTGATCAGGCGGTGTTCCTTGATCTCTTCCAGAGATTTCAGCATCCCGCCATGGGATTCAAGATACTCCTGTGTGGCATATAGCTTCATCTGAACGGTCATCAGGCGTTTGCGGATCAGATCGGCCTGGCTTGGCTCCTTCATGCGTATGGCGACATCGGCCTCACGCATGGGCAGGTCCAGAACACGTTCCTCGAGCATCAGGTCGATGTTCAGATCGGGGTACTGCTCGTACAGTTTGGGCAGACGCGGAGCCAACCATAGCGTGCCGAAGCCGAATGTGGTGGTTACGCGTAGGACGCCGAAGACTTCCTCTTCGCTGTCGCGGATGCGCGCCGCGGCGGCGTCCAGACGTTTGGACATGGCCGAGGTCGCATCAAACAGCAATTCACCCTGTTCGGTCAGAATCAGACCGCGGGCGTGGCGGTGGAACAAGGTTGCATCGAGTGATTCTTCCAGCGCGCGGATCTGACGGCTCACGGCGGATTGAGATAAATTGAGCCTGTCCCCCGCATGGGTCAGGCTGCCGGCATCGGCCACCGCGTGAAATATTCTAAGCTTGTCCCAATCCATCGCCGCAACTTTCGTTATCCTCGTGAAGCCCTATATGAAATAGGTAACAAGTTCCACAATCAAACCATGAAATCCTTGGGATTCAGGGGATAGTGACTATACAGGTCAATATTTATGACCTAAAATGCGTGAATATAAAGCACACTGATCTGACGAGGGGAGACGTCTGATGAGTCAGCCACACATAACGCTGAACGACCGCTTCGATCTTGAAAAATCACCCATTCTGTTGAACGGAACACAGGCGCTTGTTCGCTTGATGCTGATGCAAAAAGCCCGCGATCAACACGCGGGGCTAAACACCGCCGGGCTGGTGACGGGCTATCGTGGCTCACCTCTGGGTGCGGTGGATCAGCAGATGATGCGCGCCCAGCGCTATCTGACCGAAAGCGATGTGACCTTTCAATACGGCTTGAACGAGGATCTGGCGGCAACCGCGCTTTGGGGCAGCCAGCAGGCGGGCCTCCGCGGCGATGGCCGGTATGACGGCGTCTTTGGTCTTTGGTACGGCAAAGGGCCGGGTGTTGACCGATCGGGCGATGTGATGCGTCACGCCAATATGGCAGGAACTGCGCAACACGGCGGTGTGCTGATGGCGATGGGTGATGATCATACCGGCGAAAGCTCAACCGTGTTGCACCAATCGGAGTGGTCTCTGGTCGATATGTATATGCCCGTGGTTAGCCCCGCAGGCGTGCAAGAGATTCTGGACTACGGCATTTACGGCTTTGCGCTCAGCCGGTTCGCGGGTGTCTGGGTTGGTCTGAAAACGATGAAGGACACGATCGAGGTGACCTCGGTCGTCGATGGCAGGCCCGACCGGATGGGCGTCGTGATCCCCGAATTCGACATGCCCGAAGGTGGGTTGAACATCCGTCTTGGCGATACGCCGCACCTGCAAGAGGCCCGCGTGATCGACTACAAGCGTTTCGCGGCTGAGACGTTCTCGCATGCCAACAAGCTGGACAAACGTGTCTGGGGCAAGCTGGGGGCCAAGATCGGCTTTGTTGCGGCGGGTAAAAACTGGCTGGACCTGACCCACGCGCTGTCTTTGCTGAACATTGATGAGGCCGAGGCGGAACGGCTGGGCATCACGACTTACAAGATCGGGCAGACGTTCCCGCTGGATATGGCCGGGTTCCATGATTGGGCTGAAGGACTGGACCTGATTGTGATCGTTGAAGAAAAACGCAAGCTGATCGAGGTGCAGGTCAAAGAGGCAATTTTTGACGACCGCCGGGGTCGCCGCGTTTATGGCTGGTACAAAGGCGGCGCCGGAACGCTGCATCGTGAGGAGTTGTTCCCCACACGCGGCGCATTGGACCCTATCATGATTGCCGAAAAGCTGGGTGACATCCTGATCGAAGAGGGGCGCGAAACGGATGGCATCCGCGCAGGCCTCGCCAAACTGTCTGAGGCGCGAAGGGCTGACAACGCACAAGAAATCGCGACGCGTTTGCCCTATTTCTGCTCGGGCTGTCCCCATAACAGCTCAACCAAAGTGCCCGAGGGCAGCCGCGCCTATGCAGGCATCGGATGCCACTACATGGTGCAGTGGATGGACCGTGAGACGACCGGTTTCACCCAGATGGGCGGTGAGGGTGCGAACTGGATTGGTGAGGCTCCGTTCTCGACCACCAAACATGTGTTCCAGAACCTGGGTGACGGGACGTATAACCACTCGGGCGTGCAAGCGATCCGGGCGGCGCTTTCGGCGGGCACAAACATCACCTTCAAAATCCTGTTCAACGATGCGGTTGCCATGACCGGCGGGCAGGGGAACGAAGGCGATCTGACGGCTGAAAGGATTGTCGCCGAGGTCAAAGCCATGGGCGTGCAGCATTTGGCGCTGGTCTATGATGAGAAGGAAGACGTGAACCTTAGCGCTCTGCCGTCGGGTGTGGAAAGCTTTGAACGTGCCGAGTTGATGAAGGTGCAGGACCGCTTCCGCGAGATCGAGGGCGTCTCGGTCATCGTCTATGTCCAGACCTGCGCGGCTGAGAAACGCCGTCGCCGCAAGCGCGGTGAGTTTCCGGACCCGGACAAGCGTGTCTTCATCAATACCGATATTTGCGAAGGTTGCGGCGATTGCGGGGTGCAGTCAAACTGCGTCTCGATCGTACCCAAGGAGACAGAACTGGGCCGTAAACGCGCGATTGATCAATCCAGCTGCAACAAGGATTTCTCGTGCCTGAACGGGTTCTGTCCGTCCTTTGTCACTTTGGAAGGGGCAAAGATCCGGAAAGAGGCGACCAAACAGCTTGATTTGCCCGATCTTCCTATACCCGATCTGCCGCAGATCAATGGCACGCATAACGTGGTTATCACCGGGATTGGCGGCACAGGCGTCGTGACCCTCGGGGCGATTCTGGCGCAAGCGGCACAGATTGACGGCAAAGGCGCGGGTATGATGGAGATGGCCGGCCTCGCCCAAAAAGGCGGCGCAGTTCACATCCATTGCCGTTTGGCGAACAAGCCAAAAGATATCAGCGCCATTCGCGTCGCAACCGGCGAAGCGCATGCGCTGATTGGCGGCGACCTTGTTGTTTCTGCCGGGGCCAAAACCCTGGGTCTGACACGGGCCGGACAGACCGGCGCAGTGGTCAATAACCACAGCACAGTGACCGGCGATTTTACCCGCGATACCGAATTCCGCATTCCGGGCGACCAGTTGGAGCTGGCGCTGAAAGCGCGGCTGAAAGACGGGGTGAGCCTGTTCGATGCGACCGATCTGGCCAAGATCGTGATGGGCGATTCGATCTACTCCAACATGATGGTTTTTGGCGCGGCATGGCAGCGCGGTACCCTGCCTGTCAGTCATGAGGCGATCATGACCGCGATAGAGCTGAACGGAACCGCCGTAGAGCGCAACAAGCGGGCCTTTGACGTGGGTCGCTGGGCGGTTCTGCACCCGGAGGAGGTAGAGGCGATGCTGGCCCCTTCCGTCTCGGAATTGCCGAAGACCCTGGACCAAATGATCGACTTCCGAGCGCAGCACCTGACCAACTACCAGTCGGCTCGATTGGCGAAACGCTACCGCAAGCTAGTGGACGGTATTGCAGATGAAACGCTGCGCGAGGCAGTGGCAAAAGGCTATCACAAGCTGTTGTCGTACAAAGATGAATACGAAGTCGCGCGCCTGTTGCTCACCAGTCGGGAAAAGGCTGCTGCCGAGTTCGACGGCGATTTCAACATGACCTTCCATTTGGCCCCGCCGATTTTTGGTGGGGAGGGCAGCAATGGCAGACCGCGCAAGCGTGCCTTTGGAGAATGGATGCTTGGGCCTCTTAAGCTGTTGGCCAAGTTGAAAAGTTTGCGTGGCACACCTTTGGACATCTTCGGCTACTCGGCAGAGAGACGGATGGAGCGCGCGCTGATCAAACAGTACGAACAGGATATGAAAGAGGTACTGCCTCTGATAACGGAAGACACGCAGGAGGCGATTGTTGCACTGGCCCGTTTGCCACTGGATATCCGCGGTTTTGGCCCTGTTTTAATGCAAAACGAAGCCAAAGCTGCCAAACGGCGCGAGGAGCTGCTGGCGACGATCCGCAGCGGAGGACCGGAGATGCGCGCTGCGGCGGAATGAGGCGTCACAAACCTGTCACCTTCGCTAGGCAAAATCTCCGCTCAACGTATAATGCAGGCAGTTAGTTCCGGAGTCCTCAGATGCCATCGCGCCGTCACGTCGTTCGAGACATTTCTTATGCCCATTCCGCCGAAACCAAGGGCGGTCGGATGGTCATCAAGCTGATGGAAAACACCACAGGCCGCATGCGCCTGATCAAGCGTGCGGACGGGTACGAACAAGACGTCGCCAAGGGGCGCGATTTCTGGGATGTCATGGTCGAACGCTACGGTTTGACGCTGGATGTTGTGGGCGGGGCGCTGTCGAATATCCCGAAGGACGGCCCTCTGATCCTGATTGCCAATCACCCTTACGGCATTCTGGACGGATTGATGATGGGGCATATCCTGTCTGAAACGCGCGGCGATTTCCGGATTCTGGCCCATCGCGTGTTCCGCAAGGCGGAAGATCTGAACCGCATCATTCTGCCAATCTCGTTTGATGAGACGAAAGAGGCGATGAAGCTGAACCTCGAAACCCGCAAAACCGCCTTGAACTATCTTGGCGACGGTGGGGCGATTGGAATCTTCCCCGGTGGCACCGTCAGCACGGCCCTCACGCCGTTCGACCACCCGATGGACCCCGGCTGGCGCGGATTCACCGCTCGGATGGTCGCCAAATCCCATGCCACAGTGGTGCCGGTTTTCTTTGACGGCCACACGTCTCGTTTGTTCCAGATCGCCAGCCATTTGCACAACACCCTGCGGATGGGATTGCTGATCAAGGAGTTCAAGAAACGCGTCGATACACCTGTGAGAGTGGTGATCGGCGAACCGATTGGCCGTGATGTTCTGGACCCACTCAGCAAGGATACGCGCAAGATGATGGATTTCCTGCGCAAAGCCACGTATGAGCTGTCTCCGACACCGCTGAAGTCATATGACTACGGCTATGAATTTGAGGAACGGCATCGCGCCTGAAGGGGCTAATGGCAGTAGGTATCTTTGATTCCGGTTTGGGCGGTCTGACCGTCCTGAACGCCGCGCAGCAACGGCTGCCTGACGTGGATTTCCTGTATTACGCGGACAGTGCGCATGCGCCTTACGGCGTGCGCGATGCCGAGGATATCTATCAGCTGACCCGCAAGGCGGTCTACGACTTGTGGGATCGCGGCTGCAATCTGGTGATTCTGGCCTGCAATACCGCCAGCGCGGCTGCCCTGCGCCGGATGCAGGAAGAAGGCGTGCCCGAAGGCAAACGGGTTCTTGGGGTCTTTGTCCCTCTGATCGAGGCGCTGACCGAGCGGCAATGGGGCGACAACTCGCCTCCGCGGGAAGTGGCGGTCAAGCATGTGGCCTTGTTTGCAACGCCCGCCACAGTCTCCAGCCGCGCCTTCCAGCGGGAACTGGCGTTTCGCGCGATTGGTGTGGATGTCGAGGCACAGGCCTGCGGCGGCGTGGTGGATGCCATTGAAGACGGTGATTTGATTCTGGCCGAAGCTCTGGTGCGCAGCCATGTGGATGCGTTGAAACGCAAGATGCCCGAACCTCAGGCGGCGATTCTGGGCTGCACGCATTACCCCTTGATGGCCGAGACGTTTCAGGCTGCTCTGGGCGCGGATGTTCAGGTGTTCAGCCAGGGCGATCTGGTGGCTGAAAGCCTGGCCGACTATCTGCAACGCCACCCGACCATGCTCGGTGAGGGAGAAGGCGGCTATCTGACCACCGGCAAGCCCGGTTTTGTCAGTGATCGGGCGACACAGTTCCTCCGACGACAAATCTCGTTTGAGGCGGCCTGATTTAGGTCAAGGACGCCACCCCTCCGATTTTCTAAATCCAAGACCGTCACAGTGGCGGTCATGATATGTGACACATGCAAAGAAGAGGTCTGACATGACCCATAAAATCGCAATTCTGGGCGCCTCAGGCTATACTGGCGCTGAACTGGTGCGGCTGATCGCCGAGCACCCGAACTTGGAGATCGTTGCGCTGGCGGCGGAACGTAAGGCGGGCCTGTCGATGGCTCAGGTCTTCCCGCATCTGCGCCACATGAACCTGCCGGATCTGTGTAAGATTTCTGAAATCGACTTTTCCCAGATCGACCTGTGTTTCTGCGCTTTGCCGCATAAAACCAGTCAGGAAGTAATCCGGGACCTGCCGAAGAATCTGAAGATCATTGATTTGTCTGCTGATTTCCGGCTGCAGGACGCCGATGAGTATGAAAAATGGTACGGCAACCCGCATAGCGCGTTGGAGCAGCAGGAAGAGGCGGTTTATGGCCTTACCGAGTTCTATCGTGACGACATTCGGACCGCACGGCTTGTGGCCGGTACGGGCTGCAACGCGGCAACCGGACAATATGTGCTGCGGCCGCTGATTTCGGCTGGGGTTATTGATCTGGACGACATCATCCTCGACCTGAAATGCGCCGTGTCGGGCGCTGGCCGGTCGTTGAAAGAAAACCTGCTGCATGCCGAGCTGAGCGAAGGCGCAAATGCCTATGCCATCGGTGGTACGCACCGCCATTTGGGTGAGTTCGATCAGGAGTTTTCTAAACTGGCCGGTCGTACGGTGCATATCCAATTCACGCCGCACCTGATCCCGGCAAACAGGGGTATTCTGGCGACCTCCTACGTGAAGGGCGACCCGCAGAGCGTTTTTGATACGCTGGCAAAAGCCTATGCTGACGAGCCTTTTATTGAGGTTCTGCCGACGGGCGAGGCGCCCTCGACCCACCATGTGCGGGGATCGAATTTCTGCCACATAGGTGTTGTTGCGGACCGGATTGAACGGCGCGCGATTGTGATCGCCGCTTTGGATAACCTGACAAAAGGTAGCAGCGGGCAGGCCTTGCAGAATGCCAACCTGATGTTAGGTGAGGATGAAACCCGAGGGCTGATGATGGCCCCCTTGTTCCCGTGAGGACGGTATGAAAACGCTCAAGAAACGTCGTCGAGTTCAGATCATTTTGGTGGCCGTAGCGGCCCTGGCGGTGTCGACGGCGTTGATTGGGTATGCAATGCGCGATGGCATCAACTTCTTCCGCTCGCCCAGCCAAGTGATCGCCGAGCCGCCTTCGCCGACCGAGGTGTTTCGTATTGGTGGTCTGGTCGAAGAGGGCTCGATCGTCCGGGGGCAGGGTGAAACGGTGCGCTTTGTGGTCACTGATGGCGGAGAGAGCGTTCCGGTGGCGTTTACCGGGGTTCTGCCGGATCTGTTTTCGGAAAATGAGGGTATGGTTGGGACGGGTCGCTATGTGAACGGTGTGTTTGAAGCGACTGAAATTCTTGCAAAACACGATGAGACCTATATGCCGAAAGAGGTCATGGACGCCTTGAAGGAACAGGGCGTTTACAAAGATCCCGGCGAAAGCTGAACGCAGCTGCGCTGCGTGCCTCCGGCGGAGGTATTTTTGAACAGAAGAAGAAGGGGCGTTGCGTGCGGATGGCAGGCGGCGCTCTGTTTCGTTTGGGGTTGTTAAGGAGTTTGCAGGATCGTTCCCTCGACTGATGCAGGTGGGGGTCGTGATGCAGACTGTTCAACAGATTGCCGAAGAGATTGTGCGTCGGGAAGCCGGGTTTGTGGATGATCCGGATGATCCGGGAGGAGCCACCAATTTCGGCGTGACCATTCACACGATGCGGCGTTTGGGGCTGGATTTGACACGGGACGGGGTGGTTGATGTCGCCGATGTTCGAGCGCTCAGCAGCGCGCAGGCGGTTGATATCTTTGTGCAGCATTATTTTGAGAAACCGGGGATCGCCGCTTTGCCCGAGGCGCTGCAGGCCAGTGTGTTCGACATGTATGTAAACGCGGGCGCGCAGGCGGTGCGCATTTTGCAATCGCTTTTGGTGAAGATGGGTTTTTCTGTTGTGGTGGACGGGGTTATCGGCCCGCAGACCATCGGCGCCAGTCAGGACGCGGCGCGCCCGAATCCGGTTCAGTTGCGGGACGCCTATGGGGTGGCGCGGCGGAATTATTACTTTCGGCTCGCAGATCGGCGGCCTGCATCGCGAAAGTATGCCCGTACCCGTGCAGGCGGGAAAGGCGGTTGGATCAGGCGGGCGGAAGAATTCCTGTCGGATCGCTATCACCTGAGCAATGAGGCGTTTCAGAGGAGGGTTTCGGGATGGGATTGATCTCGGGCGTTTTGGGGTTCTTGTTCGGTGGCGGGCGCAACGTGGTGCGCGAAACCGCAGAGGTTTTTCGGGAGAACGCCGATGCGGGTGCCCAGCGTCGGTTGGTGGCGCAAACTCAGGCCATGACGCAGTTCGGAGCCGAGTTTCAAAGGCCGCCCAAAGGCATGTTCGACCGGTTTATGGACGGGTTGAACCGTCTTCCGCGTCCGGCCTTGGCGTTGGGAACGTTGGGCTTGTTTGCTGCCGCCATGATCGATCCGATCTGGTTTTCGGCGCGAATGCAGGGGATTGCGCTGGTGCCAGAACCTTTGTGGTGGTTGTTGGGCGTTATTGTCTCGTTCTATTTTGGGGCACGGCATCAGGCGAAATCGCAGGATTTGCAACGCGAGATCTCGGCCGTGATGGCGCGGACTCCGACAGTTCTGGCCAACCTTGATGCGCTTGGAAATATGCGCAGCGACCGACCCGGTGCGGCAGATACGGGGCCGGATGCGCGCTTGTCACAAGAGAGCCTGCTGGCCGACGCGAACCCGGCTTTAGAGGATTGGCGACGCGAAAGGGGCTGAGTTGCGACACTATGTGCCCCGAAATCAAACGAAAGTGGTTGGCGATTACCGTGCCTCCGGCATATATCCTGCCCTATGGTTACAGAGCTAGGTCACTTCGCGCTAATCCTCGCCTTTTTCGTCGCTATCGTGCAAAGCGTGGTGCCCCTGATCGGGGCGTCGAAACGCTGGGCTGGATGGATGGCGTTTGCGGAACCGGCGGCAATCTCCCAATTCCTGCTGACTGCATTCTCCTTCGGAGCGCTGGTTTGGGCGTTCACCACGTCTGATTTCTCGCTGAGGATCGTGGTTGAGAACAGCCATTCGGCGAAGCCGATGATCTACAAGATCAGTGGGACATGGGGGAACCACGAAGGCTCGATGCTGTTGTGGGTGCTGATTGTGACCCTGTTCGGCGCAATGGCCGCGTTTTTTGGCGCTGGCCTGCCGCCCACTTTGAAAGCACGCGTGTTGGCTGTGCAGTCGGCTGTGGCCGTGGCGTTCTTCGCCTTCATCCTGTTTACCTCGAACCCGTTCGACCGGCTGGCGATTGCTCCGTTCGATGGGCGCGACCTGAACCCGCTGCTGCAAGACCCGGGCTTGGCGTTCCATCCGCCGTTTCTGTATCTGGGCTATGTCGGTCTGAGCATGGCGTTCAGCTTTGCCGTGGCCGCGTTGATCGAGGGCCGTATCGATGCGGCCTGGGGCCGGTGGGTGCGACCGTGGACTCTGGCCGCCTGGGTGTTTCTGACCATCGGGATCGCTCTGGGGTCGTGGTGGGCCTATTATGAGCTGGGCTGGGGCGGTTTCTGGTTCTGGGATCCGGTCGAGAATGCCTCGTTCATGCCATGGCTGCTGGCGGCTGCATTGTTGCACTCCGCCATTGTCGTGGAGAAGCGCGAGGCGCTGAAGAGCTGGACAATCCTGCTGGCGATCATTGCCTTTGGGTTCTCGTTGATCGGGACTTTCATTGTGCGCTCGGGGCTTCTGACCTCGGTTCATGCCTTCGCAACAGATCCAGAGCGGGGCGTTTTCATTCTGTTGATTCTTGTGTTCTTTATCGGTGGCGCGCTGACCCTGTTTGCGGCGCGGGCGCAGGCGATGGAGGCGAAGGGCGTCTTTGGCATGGTCAGCCGGGAAAGCGCGCTGGTCGTGAACAACGTGCTGTTGGCCGTCAGCTGCTTTGTTGTATTCGTCGGTACCATGTGGCCGATGGTGGCCGAGATGATGTTTGACCGGAAACTCTCGGTCGGACCTCCGTTCTTTAACGCGGCCTTCACGCCGTTCATGGTGCTGTTGGGGCTGGTCCTGCCGGTTGGCGCAATGTTGCCGTGGAAGCGCGGCAAGCTGGGCAAGACAGCGTGGTCGCTGCGCTATGCGTTTGTGCTGGCCGTCGCCCTTGGCGTACTGGTCTGGGCCATGCAGACAGGGCGTAGCGCTTTGGGGCCTGTGGGTCTGTTTCTGGGCGCATGGATCACCTTCGGCGCCGTTCTCGATTTATGGAGCCGGACTGGACGCAACGGCAGCCTGAAACGTCTATTCCGCCTACCGGGGGCCGATTGGGGCAAGGCGGTTGCCCATACGGGGCTGGGTGTGACCATCTTCGCCATCGCCGGTCTGACCGCGTGGGAGGTTGAGGATATCCGCGTCGCCCAGCCGGGGCAGCCTTTTGAGGTTGGTCAATTCACCTTGACGCTTGAGGATGTCAATCGCGTGCAAGGGCCGAATTATTTCTCGACCATGGCGGATGTGAAGGTGGAGACCAACGGGCGCATGATCGGGACGTTGCATCCCGAAAAACGCGACTATCCGGTTGCTCGTATGCCCACCACCGAGGCGGCGATTGACTACCGGGTCATGCGCGATCTCTATGTGGTGATCGGGGATCAACAGGCGGATGGGGGCTGGGTCTTGCGCACCTATATCAAACCCTTCGCCAACTGGATCTGGGCCGGATGTCTCATGATGGCGTTGGGCGGCGTCCTCAGCCTCTGCGATCGTCGGTTCCGGGTGGCGGCTGGCGCACGCAAAGCCCCTTCCGCCGGAGTACCCGCAGAATGAAACGTCTGATCCTGATCCTCATGCTGTTGGCGGCACCGGGCTTTGCAGTGCAACCGGACGAAGTGCTGGACGATCCGGTGCTGGAACAACGCGCCCGCGACCTCAGCACCGGGTTGCGCTGTCTGGTTTGTCGAAACGAGAGCATCGACGAAAGCAACGCCGATCTGGCGCGCGACTTGCGCTTGCTGGTGCGCGAAAGGCTGGTGGCCGGGGATACAGATGAAGAGGCGATTGCCTTCATCGTCGACCGCTATGGTGAATATGTGCTGCTGAAGCCGACGGTTACGGGCTCGAACCTGATGCTATGGCTGGCCGGGCCGATCATGTTGCTGATTGCCGCCGGTGTGGGCTTGGTCTTTCTGCGCAACCGGGCCAAGGCGCAAGCGCTGGGTGAAAGCGACGGGCTGAGCGACGCTGAAAAAGAGCGCCTGCGCCAAATTCTGAAAGACTGACGCGTGGTTCCGCTTTTCCTCGGCCTGTGAATGCGGCAGTGTCCGCTCACGCACAGGCGCGAGGGAGAGCTTTAATGGACTACGAAACGATCCTGCTGGACATCACGGACGGGCTGGCGGTGCTGACGCTGAACCGCCCTGACAAGATGAACGCGCTGACCACGCAGATGCGGGCTGAGATCACCCATGCGATGAAGCATGCGGCTCGAAATGCGCGGTGCATCGTGTTGACCGGGGCCGGACCGGCCTTTTGTTCCGGTCAGGATCTTGGTGATGCGTCCTCAACCGGAAAGATCGACCTGGAACGCTCGCTGCGCGATGAATACGAGCCGATGCTCGAGACCATCCATGACAGCCCGGTACCTACCATTGCCGCCGTCAATGGACCGGCAGCCGGGGCAGGGGCCAACCTTGCGCTCTGTGCAGATGTGGTGATCGCGACCGAGAGCGCCTATTTCCTGCAGGCCTTTTCCCGCATCGGCTTACTGCCAGATGCTGGTGGCACATGGTTCATGCCGCGTCAGATGGGGCTGGCCAAGGCCATGGGGGCCGCGTTGTTTGCTGACAAGATCACCGCGCGTCAGGCCGATGATTGGGGCCTGATCTGGGAAGCGGTCGCTGATGATGCGTTTGATGCCCATTGGCGCAGCCGGGCCGCACATTTGGCCCAAGGTCCGACGGCGGCCTATGGCGCGATCAAACAGGCGCTCCGCGGTACTTATGAGAAGACCTTGCCACAGCAATTGGCGACCGAGGCACATTTGCAAGGTGAATGTGGACGCTCACGTGACTTCGCCGAAGGCGTGGTGGCCTTCATGGAAAAACGCCCCCCGAAATTCGAGGGGCGCTAACTCAGGCGCGGCGGCGGCGGCGGGTGCGCCGCTCGGGCGCGGCATCGTCGTTGGTGCCGTCCGAGGCGGACGAGAAGGGCCCAAGCGCATCCGTGATCTGATCAAGCGTCGGGCGCGCGCCACGTTCTGTGCTGTCCAGCGCTGCGCGCATTTTTTCAAGATGCGCGGGCATGGTGCCACAGCAGCCACCGATGATTTTTGCACCTGCGTCGCGGGCCATCACGGCATAGTCTGCCATCAGCTCAGGCGTGCCGTCATAGTGGATGTGCCCGTCGACATATTTCGGAATTCCGGCGTTGCCTTTCGAGATCAAGGGCCGCTCGGTCCCTTGCGCGGTGAACCCAAGTACAGTGCGCAGGATGTCCGACGCTCCGGTACCGCAATTCGCTCCAAACGCAATCGGAGGGTTGGGCAGCGTTTCCACCAGTAGGGCCAGATCAGCCGAGGTGACGCCCATCATGGTGCGTCCGGCAGTGTCAAAGCTCATGGTGCCGCACCAGGGCATATCCGCCAATGCGAAGGCCTCGGCTGCGGCGTGGAATTCCTCGGGGGCGCTGATTGTTTCGACCCACAGAACATCTACGCCGCCGTCTTTGAGGGCCTCAGCCTGTTCGTGGAACATCTCGACCGCCTCGGAATGCGACAGGCTTCCGACCGGCTCCATGATCTCACCGGTGGGGCCGACCGAGCCGGCAACCACGATGGTGCGTCTGGATTTGTCCGCGACCTCACGCCCGAGTTCAGCGCCAATGCGGTTCAGCTCACCCACGCGGTTTTGCGCGTCATGCAGCTTGAGCCGGGCCGAGGTGCCGCCGAAGGTGTTGGTCAGAAACAGATCGCTGCCCGCATCGACCGAGCCTTGATAAAGCGCGCGGATCCTATCTGGCGCATCCACATTCCAAAGCTCAGGCGCATCGCCGGATTGCAGACCCATGTTGAAGAGATTGGTTCCGGTAGCACCATCGGCCAGAACGGCCTCTTTGGTCTCGAGAAGCTGGGTCAGCGCGTTTGTCATGGGCTTGGTCCGACGTGTTTGGCGCAAAGCGCCAGTATGAATATGAGACGCCCCGTGTCTCATGACCGGGGCGGCAAATCAAATTCATATTACTCATGAAGATCATGAGGTGACCGGTGGCTTAGTCAGTCTCGCTCATGACCTGAGCTTTGGCTTCGGGCAGAAGCTCGGCCATTTTGGCGCGAATTTCGTCATCCGAGGACAGACCGCCCAGATCGGCAGAAACCTTGCGCACGACATCTTCGTGGCCTGCCTCTTCCATATCGGCGATCACGACGGTTTTGGCGTAGTCGTCCGCGTCAGAGCCGGTTTTCCCAAGCTTTGCCGCCGCCCAAAGGCCCAGCAGTTTGTTGCAGCGGGCCTGGGCCTTGAACTGCATTTCTTCGTCATGGGCAAACTTGGCTTCAAAGGCGTTTTCGCGTTCGTCGAACGTGGTCATTTTATTGGGACCTCATAGCGTGGACATTCCTCATCTAGATAAGAAACGAATTTCGGAATGTATAGCGAAAATGGGCTTTGCGCGACCAAATGCGCTGTGTTGCTGCACGCAGGCTTTCTTGGCAGGTCTTAAGTGTGCTCAATACCGTATGAGGAACCGTTGAAAAGCGGATGCTTCGATGGAATACAACGAGGCAACTTGCGGGTTGGAGCGGGCTGCTCTATGAGGGCCGCAGCCGCGCGAACTGCGCGTATTGCCGATATGGAAGGGGCCCCGATGGCGCGTCGCAAGAAAATCTACGAAGGCAAAGCCAAGATTCTGTATGAAGGCCCCGAGCCGGGCACTATCGTGCAGTACTTCAAGGATGACGCAACCGCGTTCAATGCCGAAAAGAAAGACGTGATCGATGGCAAAGGCGTTCTGAACAACCGCCTGTCCGAGTTCTTCATGAATGGCCTGACCCAGATCGGTGTTCCGAACCACTTCATCCGCCGCCTGAACATGCGCGAGCAGTTGGTGCGGAATTGCGAGATCGTCCCTCTGGAAGTGATCGTGCGCAACTATGCGGCCGGTACGATGTCCAAACGTCTGGGCATTGCCGAGGGCACGCAGTTGCCGCGTCCGATTGTCGAATACTGCTACAAGGACGACTCTCTGGGTGATCCGCTGGTCACCGAAGAGCATATCGCGGCCTTTGGCTGGGCTAGCCAGCAGGACATGGACGATATCCTCAGCCTCGCACTGCGCGTGAACGACTTCATGAGCGGTGTCATGCTGGCCGTGGGCATCCGACTGGTAGATTTCAAAATCGAGATCGGCCGCGTATTCGACGGTGACTACCAGCGTCTGATTGTCGCTGATGAGATCAGCCCCGACAGCTGCCGCTTGTGGGATATCGAAACCGGCCAGAAGCTGGATAAGGATGTCTTCCGCCGCGATCTGGGCAACCTGACCGACGCTTATTCCGAGGTCGCGCGCCGCTTGGGTGTTCTGCCGCAAAGCAATGTGACCAAGCCGACGCTGATCAACTGATCTCGGCCTCCACCTAAGAGATTTGCAAAGCGCCGCCCCGATCTGGGCGGCGTTTTTCGTGCGAGCGCAGGGTATGCCGTTCGACCCGCATCACCCGTCCGGTCCGTTTTGGGTCACGCCCTTTCATAGCTTTTCAATCTTCGCCGCAAACAGGGTTGTCCCAAAGGCACAACCGCGCTATCCCCCGCGCAACGAAATGGGCCTGCGATCGTGGCCCTCAGGTGGAGTTGCGAAGATGAAGGCACGGGTGCATGTGATGCTCAAGAACGGGGTGCTGGACCCTCAGGGTGAGGCGGTCCGCCACGCATTGGGTGCCATGGGCTTTGATCAGGTCGAAGGTGTGCGCCAGGGCAAGGTCATTGATCTGGAACTGGCCGAAGGCGCGACTGAGGCGGACGTGACCGAGATGTGCGAAAAGCTGTTGGCCAACACCGTCATCGAACGCTACGAGATCGAACTGGTCTGATTGGATGCGGGCAGCGCGTCTGATCACCTATCGCCAGCCGCTGGAGCTGACCACCATTCCCGACCCTGAACCGGCCGAGGATGGCGTTGTCGTCCGAGTGTTGGCCTGCGGCGTCTGCCGGTCAGATTGGCATGCGTGGTCGGGGTCGGACCCGGATGTGATCCTCCCGATGACACCCGGCCACGAATATTGCGGCGAGGTGGTTGCGGTGGGCAGCCGCGTCCACCGCTGGAAAATCGGTGATCGGGTGATTGCGCCTTTCATTCTGGCCTGTGGTCATTGCCAGGACTGCGCCCAAGGCAATCAAACCACCTGCGCCGACCAGGTCGTGCCGGGGTTTACCTGTGATGGTGCGTTCGCCGAGTACATCGCGGTTGCGCATGCGGATGCCAATCTGACGGAACTGCCCGAGACACTCGCGCCCGAGATCGCGGCGGCGCTGGGATGTCGGGTTACGACCGCGTGGCAGGCGCTGGTTGGTCGCGCTCAACTGCAGGGCGGAGAATGGCTTGCCGTGTTCGGTGGGGGCGGAGTAGGGATCTCGACCCTGTTGTTGGGCAAAGCGCTTGGCGCACGGGTGGTGGTCGTCGATATCTCGGACGACAAGCTGAGCTACGCTAAGTCTCTGGGCGCGGATGCGGTTGTGAACGCGGCGACATGCGATGCGCCTGAAGCGGTGAAAGATATCACCGGCGGTGGTGCCCATGTGGCGATCGAGGCGCTCGGGATTGAAGCCACGACCGTGGCGTCGATGCGTTCCTTGCGCAAACTCGGCCGGATGGTTCAGATCGGCATGCCTGCGGGCGATCACGCGGCTATGACGCTGCCGATGGATGTGCTCTATTCCGGTCAACTTTCTGTATATGGAACACGAGGGATGCCCAGTTGGCGCTACCCGTCGTTTCTGTCGTTGATCACGGGTTCGGATCTTGATCTCAGCCTGCTCGTGACACGACACGTGTCTTTGAACCAGGTAAGTGAAGAACTTGCCGCTTTCGACGCTCCTGCACCTCCGGGTGTGGCGGTTGTCACTGATTTTACTTGCTAGGAGGGTCCGCCATGCGCGCAGCCGTCATCGTATTCCCCGGATCAAACTGCGACCGGGACCTTGCCGTAGCCTTTGAGCAGGCCGGCTTCGCCGTTGACATGGTCTGGCACAAGGATGCAGCGCTGCCTGAGGGGGTCGACATTGTCGGCGTTCCCGGAGGCTTCTCGTATGGCGACTATCTGCGCTGTGGGGCCATCGCAGCACAATCGCCGATCTGCAAGGCCGTGGTCGATCATACCGAGCGTGGCGGCTATGCCGTTGGTATCTGTAACGGATTCCAGATTCTGACGGAGACCGGAATTCTGCCCGGCGCGCTGCTGCGCAATGCCGGTCTGAAATACATCTGCAAAACGGTTGGCCTGAAGGTCGAAACCAGCGACAGCGCCTTTACCCAAGGCTACAATGCAGGAGACGTGATCGGCATTCCGATCGCCCACCATGACGGCAACTATTTCGCCGATGACGCCACCTTGTCCGCGCTGAAGGATCAGGACCGGATCGCGTTCACCTATACCGAGAATCCAAACGGGTCGGTCGGGGATATCGCGGGCATCTTGTCGGAAAACCGTCGCGTTCTTGGCATGATGCCGCACCCCGAACGCGCAGCGGATGAGGGGCATGGCGGTACCGACGGGACGGCATTGTTCCGCGCATTGTCCGGCGTTCTGGCCCCGGCGTGACTTGAGGTCGCCGCTCAGCCCGCGTAACTTTCGGGAATGAGTTCAGGCCTTCACTCGATCAAGGACAAAATGACCCGTCCATTTCGCGGCGCCCCTTTGGGGTGGCGGCTGCGTGTGGCTGTTATTCTCGTCCTTTTGACCGCCGTTGCGACGATCTGGGTGACGAACCGGTTGCTGACTGACCGGTTCACCGAGTCGACCCGCAACCGTGCTGAGCTGCGCCTTGCCCTGTATTCCGGCAACCTCCTCAGCGAATTGCGACGCAACGCGATTGTGCCGCAGCTTCTGTCACGGGACCCGACCCTGATCTCAGCACTGCAATCCAGTGACTACCTATTGTCCAGCCAGCGTCTGATCTCTTTCGTTGAAGAGATCGGGGCCGCGTCATTGATGCTGATGGACGGGGATGGGGTGACGGTGGCAGCCACTGACCGAAACCGCTTGCTCGAAGGGCATCGCAATGCGCCCTATTTTGTGGACGCAATCCGCTCGAACGCGACGATTTTCACGGTCAGCCCGCGCGAAACTGGCGACTACAGCTTTATCTATTCCCGCAGGATCGAGGCGAATTCCGAGATTCTCGGCGTGATCGTAGTTGAGGTCGACCTGCAGAAATTCGAACGCGCCTGGGCGGGGATTTCTGATGCCGTGCTGGTGCGGGACAGCACCGGCAACATCATTCTGTCGACCGAGCCGCAATGGCGTGGGCTGGACGAAAGCTCGGCCATGCTGCGGCAGACGCCGGAAAGTGCGATCCAGCGCGCGCTGAGGGCGACGGCCGACTGGTCTGCATTGCCGCCGGATGGTTATCTGGAAGGTGAGGCCGTCATTCGGCTTGAGACACGCATACCGTTCCGCGGTTGGCAAATGGCCTCGTTCACCACCTATGACTCAATCCGCGAGAAGGTGAACAGTGTCCTGGCGCTGGAAATCATGGGCTTTGCGATTCTCCTGGCGGCGGCGTTCTATCTGCTCAGTCGCCGCGCCGCTTCGCGCGTGGTTCTGTTCCAGCGCGAGTCGGCAGAGCTTCGCGCATTGAACGCAAGGCTACAGCGGGAAATCGCTGAGCGCGAACGGGTTGAAAAGACGTTGGATTTGGCGGAACAGACGCTTGCGCAAAGCTCGAAACTGGCGGCCTTGGGTGAGATGTCGGCGGCGGTAAGTCACGAGCTTAATCAACCTCTGGCTGCAATGAAAACCTACCTTGCCGGGGCGCGTTTGCTGCTGCGTAGAAACCGACCGGAAGAGGCCCTTGCCAGCTTTGGTCGCATTGATGGTCTGATCGAACGGATGGGCGCTATTACTCGGCAGCTGAAGTCTTACGCGCGTAAGGGGGCGGATGCGTTTTCGCCAGTAAACCTTGGCGAAGCGCTGGCCTCGTCGCTGTCGATGATGGAGCCTCAGCTGCGGCAGCGCCATGTTAAGATCACGCAGATCCTCCCCGAAGACCCTGTCATTGTGATGGGGGACCGGATGCGGATTGAACAGGTGATGGTCAACCTCTTGCGCAACGCGCTGGACGCCACCAAATCTGTAGCAGAGCCGGATGTCGAGATCATCCTGGCGGCGGGCGATATGGCGGTGCTGACCGTGCGCGACAACGGGTATGGTATTAAGGATATCGAGAGCCTGTTTGAGCCCTTCTACACCACCAAGCAACCTGGTGACGGGGTCGGGCTGGGGCTTGCTATCTCGTCGGGGATCGTAAACGACCATGGCGGACGGCTAACCGCACGTAACGGCCAGAAGGGTGGCGCGGTCTTCGAGATGCAACTGCCACTGGGAAGCGACGGCCTCCAGGCCGCTGAATAACACGAGGGAATAATATGGCACAGGCCATGAAAATCGCCATTGTCGATGACGAACAGGACATGCGCCAGTCGATCAGCCAATGGCTGGCACTGTCGGGATATGACACCGAGACCTTTGCCAGCGCAGAAGACGCGCTCAAGGTTCTGGGGCCGGATTATCCGGGGATCGTAATCTCGGACATCAAGATGCCGGGCATGGATGGCATTCAACTGCTGAAAAAACTGATGGGGGCCGATAGCACGCTGCCCGTTATCATGATCACCGGTCACGGCGATGTGCCGATGGCGGTTGAGGCGATGCGCGTTGGCGCATTTGATTTCCTGGAAAAGCCCTTCAACCCAGATCGCATGTCGGAACTGGCCAAACGCGCCAGCAACGCGCGGCGTCTGACGCTGGACAATCGCGCCCTGCGGCGCGAGTTGTCGGGTGGTACGCAGATCATGAACAAACTGATCGGCGCAAGCCCGGTGATGGAGCGTCTGCGTGAAGATATCCTCGATCTGGGACAGGCGGACGGCCATGTGCTGATCGACGGAGAGACGGGCACCGGAAAGACGCTTGTCGCACATGCTCTGCACGCGGTGGGCAGCCGCGCGGGCAAGAAATTCGTTCTGGTGTCCTGCGCGGCGCTTGAAGAAGAAGTGCTGTCGAAACGCCTGTTCGGCCCGATGATGCCCGAGGATGCGCAGCTTCCCGCGATTGAAGAGGCGCGCGGTGGCACGCTGGTGCTGGAAGACGTTGAAGCGTTGAGCGACACGTTGCAGGCCCGCTTGCTAAGCGTGATGAACGAGCAGGGCACCCCTGCGGAAACGCGAATTGTCGCGATCTCGAACTTGCAAGAGGCCGGTAAGACCTCCGAGGACGTACTGCGCCCGGACCTGTTCTACCGTCTGGCCGCCCTTCGGATCACCATGCCGCCGCTGCGACAGCGGGGTGAGGATATCCTGACCCTTTTCACCCGCCTCAGTGAGCAATTCGCCGAGGAATATGGCTGTGATGCCCCGCAGGTCAGTGCGCAGGAAGCGGCGCAGCTGTTGCAAGCCCCGTGGCCGGGCAATGTGCGGCAGTTGATCAACATCGCCGAGCGCGCGGTGCTGCAATCGCGACGTGGTTCCGGTACGATTGCATCCTTGCTGATGTCCGATCATGAGGAAATGCAGCCGGTCATGACCACCGAGGGCAAACCACTGAAGGAATATGTTGAAGCGTTCGAGCGGATGTTGATCGACAACACCATGCGTCGCCACAAGGGCTCAATCGCGTCGGTGATGGATGAGCTTTGCCTGCCGCGCCGGACTCTGAACGAAAAGATGGCCAAATACGGTCTGCAGCGGTCCGACTATCTTTAAGAACCATACAGGCGCTTATTCAACGCTCCGATCACTCAGGTGGTCGGGGCGTTTTTTATGGTGAAAAGGCCCGCGCTGGGTTTTTGAACGTATCTTAAAGAGATTTTAACCCGTTATAGGGGAAATCTGTTATACTGCATTCACTTATCATTGATGCAGATTTGAATTTAGCAGTGGCGTTCCTAGGTTAAACACTCAAATACGTGGGTGTTTGTTTGGCAAAAACCCGGCGGTTCGCCTGATTTGGAGACGTTTATGAAGCCCCTCTCAGCCCTTATTGTCGCTGCGACGATAGCGATAACCAGCCCGGCCTCGGCCGAGGACTGGACGGGGGCCTATGCGGGGTTCAGCTTTGGCTATGCGGATGCGGACGGGTCCGGCGGCGCGGGTGGCAACGATACCGTTTTCGGACCTCATGTCGGGTATGACCGCGATTTCGGCGCCTTCGTTCTGGGCGGTGAGCTGGAGTATAACCGGCTTTCTCTCAATCTTGGTCAGGATCAGGGCAGCGTAGACAGTATAACCCGGCTGAAGTTTCGCGGCGGGTATGATTTTGGCGCGGCAATGGGTTATGTCGTGGTCGGCGCTGCGCGTGTTGAAACCTCGGAAGAGAACGACACAGCGGCGGTTTATGGAATCGGCATTGCCTATCCCATCGGCGACAACTTCGTGATCAGTGGCGAAGCGTTGCGGCAGGATTTTGACGATGTCACACGCTCGGGCGGTGGGTTGGACACGAATATCTTCAACCTGCGGACAACGTTCCGGTTCTAAGCGCCTTCACTCGGCGGCTTGCTGACCTGCCATTTCGGATGCGAAGGTACAGATCGTCTTCAGAGCCGTTTCGAAACGATCGTCATCGACAGTCATGGCAACGCGGACGTGTCCCGCAGCGGCTGTACCGAAGCTCTCTCCGGGCATGACGGCAATCGTGTGTTTATCGAGAAGGGCATTTGCAAACCCCTCACCGGTCAGACCGGTCGCACGGATATCCAACATCAGGTACATCGCGCCATCCGCGGGGACGAGGCCGATGGTATTCTGTTCGGCCAGCACCTCTAGCGCGCGGGCCCGGCGACGACGGAAGGGGGCTGCAATTTCATCTTCGAGCGTTGTGCCCGCGTTCAGGGCAAAGCTTGCGGCATCCTGAATGAAGCCTGGGACGCCATAGGTGGTGTGGGTGGCGAGATTGATGAGGTGGCTGATGACCTCTTCCGGGCCAATAATCCAGCCGCAACGTGATCCGGTCATGGCATGCGATTTGGACATAGAACCGACGACCAGCGTGCGATCGGCCATACCGGGCAGAGCACGCGGAGACAGATGCGCGCCGTTCCATATCTGCGTGTCGTAGACCTCATCTGAGATCAGCCACAGCTCGCGCTTCTGGCACAGCTCAGCGATGTCCTTCAGTGTCTCGGGTGAATAAACCACTCCGGTCGGGTTGTTCGGCGTGTTGATCAGCAATGACACAGCGCCATCGGCCTTGGCCTCGATCTGTTCGGCACGCGGTTGAAAGGCATCTTCAGCCGAGGTCTGAACCGCCCGCGCCACAGCGCCGGTTCCGCGAATGGTGCCGGGATAGGTGGCGTAGTAGGGGTCAAGGAACAGCCCGACATCGCCGGGGTTGCACACAGCCATATGAGCCGCAAACAACCCCGCCTGTCCGCCCGGAGTGATCAGGACATTGTTTCGAGTGGTTGATACTCTGGTCCGGGTCTGAACCCGCGCGGCGACCGTGTCGCGCAGCAGATCGGTGCCGGGCACCATGGCGTAACCGGTGTGGCCATCGCGGGCCGATCGGTTCATCGCATCCAGAATCGAGGCATCGGTGCCGATGTCATGTTCGCCAATTGTCAGCTGCGTTACAGCGTGGCCTTCGGCGACCATGCGGCGCGCGCGATAGAACACTTCCCATCCGTCGCTGCCGCCTCCAATGATCTGCGTGATGCGATCTGACAGTTTCATGATCTTGCCTCGGTTTGTCTTTGTGGCGACAGGGGCAGAGCGATCCGAATTTGTCAATCAGCTTCGCGCAGGAAGGGTGGCCTGAACCTTTTTCGTGAGCGATGCACGCACCAGATCGTAAGAGGCGGCAAGGCGGTAGCGCATTTCATCCTCCTCCGCGTCAAAGGGCAGGCGAACCCAGCTGCGGTGGAAATATGGGGCTTTCACACCGACACCCGCATCAATCAGCATCTGCGCGGTTTCGATATCGGGTGTTTTGACCGACACGCCATCATTGGCGGTCCCGATACAGGCGAACATCTTATCGCCGACCTTCCACGCATCATGCCCGCCGCCCCAGGGGTCCGACCATTCGGCCCCCGGCAGGTCGCGACAAATAGAGTTGACGAAATCCCGGCTCATGCGCGCAGAGTGCTGGAGAAGACGCGCGAACTCAAGCCTTGGCTTGGCGCGTGACGCATGTTATGCCCAGCGGATGGACCGGATGATCTGCACCATTATCTGCTGCATTACCTGCTGAATTCTCAAGCGGGCCGGTTTCTTTCGTTTTCATCCCTGAGACAAGTTGCTAAGCCCGCGCCAACGCGCAAGCTTTAGGAGCCCGAGTGATGACGACAATCAAGCTGCACAATACACGGACGCGGACGAAGGAAGACTTCGTTCCGATCGATTCCGACAACGTGCGGATGTATGTCTGCGGGCCCACTGTCTATGACCGGGCCCATCTGGGAAATGCTAGGCCCGTGGTGGTTTTCGATGTCCTGTACCGGTTGCTGCGCCATGTCTACGGTGCGGATCAGGTTACTTATGTACGCAATTTCACCGACGTGGATGACAAGATCAACGCCACCGCTCTGGCCCGCAAACAGGCTGGCGCCGAGGGGTCCTTGGAGCAGTTGGTGCAGGAACGATCTGATGAGACTATCGGCTGGTATCTGCATGACATGGGCGCGCTTGGGGCGTTGGAGCCGAACGCGATGCCGCGCGCGACCGAGTATATCGCGCAGATGATCGAAATGATCGAGGGGCTGATCGCGAAGGGCCATGCCTACGCCGCGGAAGGTCATGTGCTGTTTGCTGTCGATAGCTGGAAATCGGGGTATGGCAAGCTTTCCGGTCGCTCGGTCGATGACATGATTGCCGGAGCGCGGGTTGAGGTTGCGCCTTACAAAAAGAACCCGATGGATTTTGTGCTGTGGAAGCCCTCGACCGATGAGCTTCCGGGGTGGGATTCGCCTTGGGGTCGGGGCCGTCCGGGGTGGCATATCGAATGCTCGGCCATGAGCCACGAACTGCTTGGGGCAAGTTTTGACATTCACGGCGGCGGTAATGATCTGATGTTCCCGCACCATGAAAACGAGATCGCTCAGAGCTGCTGCGCCCATCCAGAGGGTGAGTTTGCGCGTGTCTGGTTGCACAACGAGATGCTGCAGGTCGAAGGCAAAAAGATGTCCAAGTCTCTAGGCAATTTCTTCACCGTGCATGACTTGCTGGAACAGGGTGTCCCCGGTGAGGTGATCCGCTTTGTTTTCCTGCAGACCCATTATCGCAAACCGATGGACTGGACCGAGAAGAAGGCACGTGAAGCTGAAGCCACCTTGCGAAAGTGGCGGGCGCTGACAGCGGGCATAGAGCCCGCAGCCAGCGCGGCCCCCTCGGTCATTGAGGCGCTGGCGGATGACCTGAACACGGCGGGTGCCATCGCCGAACTGCACCGTTTGGCTGCGGAAGGAGATGCGGCTGCTCTGCTGGCCAGCGCGCGGGTTCTCGGGCTTTTGGGCGACGATATGGGCGCTTGGGCCGAAGCGGCGGATCTGAGCACTTTCGCTGCCCGGTTGGCTGAAGCACGGGCCGAAGCGATGCAAAGCAAGGACTTCTCGGAAGTGGACCGTTTGAAATCCGCTTTTGTTGCCGCAGGTCTGGAAGTGCGCATGAGCAAAGAAGGCGTTGAACTGGTTCCGGCTGCGGGATTTGATGCGTCGAAACTGGAAGATGTTTGAAGGAAATCCGCGCGCCACGTGGAAAGATCGACTACTCTGGGCCAGCGGGAGCAAGCCATGACCAAGGAACGCCTCTATCTTTATGACACGACCCTGCGTGACGGGCAGCAGACGCAGGGTGTGCAGTTCTCGACGGCGGAGAAAGTGCAGATCGCGCAGGCTTTGGACGCGCTTGGGGTGGACTATATCGAAGGCGGGTGGCCCGGGGCGAACCCCACGGACAGCGCGTTTTTCGAGGTCGCTCCGAAGACCTCTGCCCGGTTGACAGCCTTCGGCATGACCAAACGCTCCGGACGGTCGGCCGAGAACGACGATGTCCTGGCGGCCGTTATGAATGCCGGGACGCAGGCCGTTTGTTTGGTGGGCAAATCGCATGACTACCACGTGACCCATGCGCTTGGCATTTCACTGGAGGAGAATGTCGAGAACGTCCGCGCCTCGGTCGCGCATCTTGTGGCGAAGGGGCGTGAGGCGCTGTTCGATGCGGAGCATTTCTTTGACGGCTACAAGGACAACCCGACCTATGCGACCGAGGTCTGCCGGGCCGCTTTGGATGCGGGCGCGCGTTGGGTAGTGTTGTGTGACACGAATGGTGGCGCTTTGCCATCCGAGGTCGGGCGCATTGTGTCCGAGTTGATCTCCGCAGATCTGCCGGGGGATCGGCTGGGTATTCACACCCATAACGACACCGAAAACGCCGTCGCGTGTTCACTGGCGGCTGTCGATGCGGGCGCGCGCCAGATTCAGGGCACTCTGAACGGTTTGGGAGAGCGATGTGGCAATGCCAACCTGACCGCTCTGATCCCGACATTGCTGTTGAAGGAACCCTATGCCTCGGGGTTCGAGATCGGTGTGAACCCGAACGCGCTGGCCGGTTTGACGCGGGTGAGCAGGATGTTGGACGATATCCTGAACCGGGTGCCGAGCAAGCAAGCGGCTTACGTAGGGGCCTCGGCTTTTGCGCACAAGGCGGGGCTTCATGCGAGTGCGATTCTCAAGGACCCATCGACCTACGAACATATCGACCCGGCGACGGTAGGGAACACGCGGATCATCCCGATGTCGAACCAGGCCGGGCAATCGAACCTGCTCAAACGGCTGACCGACGCAGGCCTGATGGTTGAAAAGGGCGATCCCGCCCTTGGCCGTATCCTCGACCGGATCAAACAGCGCGAGGCTGAGGGGTATTCCTACGACACCGCTCAGGCGAGTTTTGAGCTGCTGGCGCGTGATGAGCTGGGGCAGATGCCCGAGTTCTTTGAGGTCAAGCGCTACAAGGTCACCGTTGAACGCCGCAAGAACAAATACAACAAAATGGTCAGCCTGTCCGAGGCCGTGGTTGTGGTGAAAGTGGACGGTGAAAAGAAGCTCTCGGTCAGTGAATCGGTGGATGATCAAGGCAGCGACCGAGGGCCGGTGAACGCGCTCTCCAAGGCGCTGGCTAAGGACCTGGGGCAGTATTCGCAGGTGCTGTCGGATATGCGTCTGGTCGATTTCAAGGTGCGGATCACCCAAGGCGGGACCGAGGCAGTCACGCGCGTCATCATCGACAGCGAAGACGGGCAGGGGCGGCATTGGTCGACCGTAGGTGTAAGTGCCAACATAGTTGACGCCTCGTTCGAGGCGCTGCTGGAGGCGATCCAGTGGAAACTAGTCCGCGATAGTGGGCATCGGAAAGCGGCGGCCGAGTGACTGCCGTCTTTGACGACGACGTAAAGGCTTGCGCGGCCCTTGTACAAAAGGCCGATCCGGACCGGTTTCTTGCCACCATGGCGTCCCCCGTCGAAGCGCGGGCCGTTCTGTTTCCGATCTATGCGCTGAATGCCGAAATCGCGCGCGCACCGTGGGTTACGCAAGAGGCGATGATTGCCGAAATGCGCCTGCAATGGTGGCGCGATGCGCTGCAGGAGATTTCCGAAGGGCAACAGGTGCGGCGGCATGAGGTGGTGACCCCTCTGTCCAGGGTGTTGTCGCCACATCTGGCCGGTTTGCTGGATGAATATGTGGCTGTCAGGCGGTGGGATATCTATCGAGATCCGTTTGAAGATACCGCGCATTTCGAGAATTACATCGACCAAAGCGCGGGCACGCTATTGCTGGTCGCGGCCCAATCCCTCGGGGCTGCGGATGAGGGCGTTTTACGCGATTTCGGCTACGCAGTCGGCGTCGCAAATTGGTTTCGGGCCATTCCGGAACTGGAGACCCGAGGGCGGATTCCCTTGCTTGACGGCACTGAAGACGGAGTACGCGCGTTGGCGGACACTGCGCTGAGGCGGTTGAAATCGGCGCGCAGCAGGCGATCTGAGGTATCCAGCGCCGCTCGCCCGGCGCTCTATGCCGGATGGCAGGCCGAGTGGATTTTGCGGAAGGTTCTGGCCAATCCCGCACGGGTCGCGTGCGGGGATCTGGCGCAGGGGGAACTCGGGAGCAGGATCTCTCTGATGTGGACGGCCAGCACTGGCCGTTGGTGATCAGGCGGTGTCCGGCTCGGCCGGGCGCATGACCAGCCACAACAGTGCGCCTCCTGCCAATGTGAGCAGGGGAACCATGGCAAGGTTCACTGCCGTCCATCCCTCGACCGGGGACCCACCCGAACAGTTCATCAACCCGCCCGAGGCCAGTGAGGCAAAGGTCACGCCGCCAAACAACAGAAGGTCGTTCATGCCCTGCATCCGGCCACGCTCGCTGACGTCATGAGAATCGGCCAGCATCGAAGTCGCACCAATGAAGCCGAAGTTCCAGCCGATCCCAAGCAGGATCAGCGCGATGAAAAAGTTGCCAAGCTCTACCCCTTGGAGGGCGACAACGCCTGCGGCGCCGAGAATGGCAAGGCCGAGCGCTACGATCTTTTCAACGCCGAAACGGGCGATCAGGTGGCCGGTGAAAAAGCTGGGGATATACATGGCAAGCACGTGGCCGGTCACTACATCTGCGGCATCATTGGCCGTGTATCCGCACCCGACCACAGCCAGAGGGGTCGAGGTCATCACGAGGTTCATCAGCGCGTAGGACACCATGGCGCAAATAATGGCGACGGCGATCCGAGGGGTCTTCAACATCTCGATCCGCGACCGGCCTTTGGGGCTGTCTTCGCTCGCGCGTGGCGGCGTGGGGATGTCGAGAAATAAGAACAACGCCGACCCAACGACATTGATTCCGATCACAGCCAGATAAGTGCCCAGGAACGGAATGACATAGGCCGTCGATGTCAACTTGACGATCTGCGGGCCAATAATGGCAGCCGCCAGCCCGCCCGCCATCACGTAAGAAATAGCCTTGGGCCGAAACGCGTCCGATGCCGTATCCGCCGCCGCAAAACGGTAAAATCCGTGCGCGCTCATGTAGATGCCGGTCAACAGGCTGCCGATCAGGAAGACCGGGAAAGAGCCCAGATACAGACCATATGCACCGATCAAACCGCCAAGTGCACCGGCGGTTGTTCCGACCAGAAACCCGGCGCGGCGGCCCCAGCGTTGCATGATCGCAGAGATAGGCGTGGCCGCCAGCATCGATCCCAAAACGATCAGCGAAATGGGCAGCGTCGCAAGGCAGGCGTTTGTGGCCAGCGATTGCCCGGCCAGCCCTCCGACAATGAACATCATCGGCATTTGCGCACCCAGAACAGCTTGTGCTGCCACAAGGACTGCAACGTTGCGCTTGGCCTGATAGTCGTTCGGGGTCTCTGAAATCACAGTCATGACGCCATGCGTATCGGCGATCTGCGGCTTGCACAAGCGGGTTGCATACGCGGCAAAGCGCCCTAACGTGCAAGTGACTAAGAACACCGGAGCGCACATGTCCGTCGGACGCATCATCGAAACCAACGCCTGTGTGTCCGAAGGGGCCGAGTGGCTGGCCCAATCTTGTCCACGTATGGCCTATGCGATGGAACAGACGGGGCCGCTGCCTCTGCGTCGTAAACCGGATGGTTTTGCGCAGTTGTTGAGCGCAATCGTCAGTCAGCAGGTCAGCGTGGCCTCGGCCAATGCGATCTGGAAACGGATGCAGGGCGCGAAATTGACCGGCCCGCGCAAGATCATGTGGGCGACAGATGAGGATTTGCGGGCCGTCGGGCTAAGCCGACAGAAGATCCGCTATGCCCGTGCTCTGGCCGAAGCCCGTATTGATTACAAGGCGTTACGGGACGCGCCTGATGCAGAGGTCATCTCGACCCTGACCGAGGTGTCCGGCATCGGTGTCTGGACCGCCGAGATTTACGCCATGTTCTCGCTGGGCCGCGCCGATGTGATTGCTCCGGGTGATCTGGCCCTGCAAGAGGCGGCGCGGGTTCTCTACGTCTTACCCAAACGTCCAACGGACAAAGAGCTGCGGCAGATGGCCGAGGCATGGTCGCCATGGCGGTCGGTTGCGGCGCGGGTTTTGTGGGCCTATTACCGGGTGGCCAAGCAAAGAGAAGGGATCAGATGACACGGGTTTTGAACGCGCTCAGGAAAGAGCCGGTTTCGGGCGACACACGCTCGGTCGTGGTGTTCGTACACGGCTATGGGGCGAACGGGGCCGATCTGTTGGGCCTTGCCGACCCATTGGGCGAGCATTTGCCCGATACGCTGTTCGTCGCCCCCGATGCGCCGGAACAGATCCCCGGAATGCCAAACGGGTTTCAATGGTTCCCAATCCCGTGGATCGACGGCTCGTCAGAGGAAGAAGCGCGACGCGGCATGGAGATGGCAAGCGACGACTTCAACGCCTTCCTCGACGCGCTGATGGTGGACGAAGACGTACTGCCCGAGCAGGTCGTATTGTTCGGGTTCAGCCAGGGCACGATGATGAGCCTGTACGTCGCCCCGCGCCGTGAGGACCCTGTGGCTGGGATCGTCGCGTTCTCGGGCCGTTTGCTGGAACCTGATTTGTTGCCTGACGAAACCGTCAGCCGGATGCCGATCCTGCTGGTCCATGGGGATGCGGATGACGTGGTGCCTCCGCAATCCCTGCCCGAGGCGGCCGAGGCCCTGCAAGCGGCGGATTTCAAAGAGGTCTACGCCCATGTCATGAAAGGCACCGGCCACGGCATCGCGCCTGATGGCCTGAGCGTTGCGCTGGCCTTCATGCGCGACAAGCTGAGCCTCTAGGCGTGATTGCGGTTCGCGCCATGATGCCCGAGGATGTGGCCGACGCCTGCCGCATCCTCAACGATATCATCGCCGCAGGTGGGACAACCGCACATGAAATTCCGTTTTCGGAGGCGTTGTTCACACAGAGCTATCTGACCGGGGCCGACATGATTTGCTGCCATGTCGCTTTGGACGACCAAGGCGCGGTGGCCGGATTTCAGTGGTTGGGTACTCATGATGCATTGCCTGAGGATTGTGCGGATATCGCCACCTTCACACGGCGCGATCCTCCGTTGCGCGGCGCAGGGCGTACATTGTTTCAAGAAACCTCGAAAACTGCGGCGGCCTTGGGGCTCAAGGCGATCAATGCCACCATACGCGCTGACAATTCGCCGGGCCTTAGCTACTACGGAAAAATGGGGTTCGTAGACTATTCTGTGGACTATGGCCGCCCACTACGGGACGGAACACCGGTCAATCGAATTTCGAAACGCTTTCATCTTGGAAAGGGCAGCGCATGTTGATTGTCACTGGAACCGTCGAAGTCTCGGCCGATCATGTGGAAAAGGCGGCCGAGGCTGCAAAGTTGATGGTCGCAGAAACGGTGAAAGAGCCAGGCTGCCTGATCTATGAGTTCAGCCAGGTTCTCGGCCATGCGAACCTCTTCCGGGTTTATGAAGAATGGCAGGATCAGACCGCGTTAGAGGGGCATTTTGCCACCCCACATATGGCGACGTTCCAAGCCATATTGGCTGAAGTCGGTGTGATCTCAAGCGAGATCTATCGCGTTGTGGGTGGGGAAAAGCAGCCCTTGCTCTGACGGTTTCAGGCCCAAAGGTGCCCTTCGGCAAATTCAACTGAGTTGCCAGAAGGATCGCGCACATAGAGGGATCGCGCGCCGTTTGGCCAATCGAACTCGGCATCCAGGGGGATGTTCCAATCCAGCAGATGCTTTCGCATTGCAGCCATCTCATCCCGCGTCAGGACGAGGCACACATGCCCCGGCCCAAGCGCGCCGTGCGGAGGGACAGGCAGGTCCGGGTCTAGCGGCGGCTGCTGGGTCTTTTCAGGATTGAATATCAGCAGAACAGAGGCTCCGACCCGATAAAACACGTGGCGGTCCTCAATGCGCTGTATCTTTTCCAGCCCCAGAACCTCACCGTAGAACCGTTCAGCGGCGTCCAGATCATGGACATATAGCGCCGCTTCCAAGATGGCAGAGGGGGCCGGTATCTCGGGTGTCACCTTCATGCGGTTCAGTTTAGCCCGGCCCGTGTGGTCTGTCACCGTCGGGGGCGTCGATCCCGTTTGCGCTGAGCCGTGGCCTGTATCTGCGGCATCGGCAGGCTGTCCCATTTGCCCGTCTCTAGCCCTTCAAGCGTCCAGTCTCCGATGCGACAGCGGATCAGGCGCAGGGTCGGCAGACCAACCGCCGCTGTCATCCGGCGCACCTGCCGGTTTTTACCCTCGCGAATAGTCAATTCAATCCAGCTGTCCGGCACGGTCTTGCGTTCGCGGATCGGAGGGGTGCGAGGCCAGAGGTCTTCGGGCTCGTCAATTTCCCGCACCTTGGCGGGGCGGGTCAGGCCATCCTTCAACTCGACCCCATCGCGCAGAGCCTTGAGGGCCGCCATATCCGGCTCGCCTTCGACCTGCACCCAATAGGTTTTGGCCATCTTGTGTTTCGGGTCTGATATCTGCGCCTGCAGCTTGCCATTGTCGGTCAACAACATCAGCCCTTCGCTGTCACGGTCCAACCGACCGGCGGGATAGACGCCGGGCAGATCGATGAAATCCGACAGGGTGCTGCGCGGCGACTCGGCGTTTGCGCGGTCGGTGAACTGCGGCAGCACGTCAAAGGGTTTGTTGAATCGAATGAACCAGCTCATACCTCCGCCATAGCCTGCAAAACACGCTGTGTGCAACCTGTGGATAACTGTCATCTGTCTGTTACGGATTCGGCTTACCCAGTCTGCGACATATTGTGGAAACTCAGGGCTTGTCAGAGTTTTAACACGATATATAGTTATCTTAAGGCCGGGGCGGGTGCTCCCCGCTCTGGTGTCACAAACGGGCAGCTGAGAGCGAGGAGCGATTCTGTGATGGACGGAGACTTCAGGACCGATTTTGTAAGAGAGCCGGGTATGCTCAAACAGCATCCGGCCTTGGTTTTGAATGCCGATTACCGCCCTTTATCCTACTACCCCTTGTCTCTGTGGCCGTGGCAGGAGGCGGTCAAAGCGGCCTGGTTGGACAGGGTCGACATCGTGGCTGAATACGACGAAGTGGTCCGTAGCCCGAGTACCGAGATACGAATACCGTCGGTGGTTGTCCTCAAAGACTATGTAAAACCCAGAAAGCGCGTGGCCTTCACGCGCTTTAATTTATTTCTGAGGGATGAATTCCGCTGCCAGTATTGCGGAAGCCGGGACAACCTGACCTTTGACCATGTGGTGCCGCGCGCCGCTGGAGGGGTAACGAGCTGGCAGAACGTGGTTGCGGCATGCAGCCCGTGCAACCTGCGCAAAGGCTCCAAATCGCTACGTCAGGCAGGAATGAACCTGCGCAAACCACCGCGTCAGCCCGATGCAGAGGCCTTGCGCAATATCGGACGGAAATTCCCGCCGAACCACCTGCATGACAGCTGGATCGACTTCCTCTATTGGGACGCGGAACTGGACGAGGCTTAAGCCTTCGCCCGCCACGCGGCCAGCCAGAGCAGAACCAGAACGGCGGAAATGGCTGCGTTCCAACCGGCCATGGACAAGCCAAACATTTCCCACGGAATCTCATCGCAGCGCACCAGCGGGGCGGCCATGATCTGGTTCATCAGCTCTTCCGCCGACAACCCTCCGATATCGCCCGAGGTGCAGGTTGAGGGACCTTCCCACCATCCTTGCTCGACGCCCGCGTGGAAGAAGCCAATTCCGGCCGTGATCATCGCGGCTAAGGCTCCAATTAGCGGCATAGGGTTGAGTTTTGGCAGCGCCAGGGCCAAAGCGCCGATCACGACCGCAGCAGCATGGGGATAGCGTTGCCAAATGCACATTTTGCAGGGCGCGAGACCGCCAAGATACTGAAATCCCCAGGCGCCAAACAACAGGGCCGCCGACCCTCCGGCTGCGAGGATCACGTAAGTCGACCGTTTTGTCATAGGTATTTAACCGCCAGAAACCCACCAAACAGCAGGATGATGAACAAGGTGAACATAAGCCCGAGGCGCTTTTCGATGAAATCCCGGATCGGCTCTCCGAACTTCCACAGAAGGCCTGCCACTAGGAAGAACCGCAACGCGCGCGCCAGAATGGATGTTGCGATGAAGGTGCCCAGCGGCATGCCGGTCCAGCCGGACATGATGGTGATCACCTTATAGGGGAAGGGGGTCACACCGGCGGCCAGCACGGCCCAGAAGCCGAAATCGTTGAAGCGGGTGTTGAACTCTTCCATCGCGTCGGCCTTGCCCATGGATTCGAGAATGGGTTGTCCGATGCTTTCATAGGCAAAGGCGCCAATCGCATAGCCCAGCATGCCGCCCAGAACCGAGGCCACCAGGGCCACGCCTGCAATCAGCCACGCCTTCGAGGGGCGCGCCAGAATCATCGGGATCATCAGGACATCGGGTGGGATTGGAAAGAATGAGCTTTCGATAAAGGCCACGACGGCAAGCGCCCATAGGGCATGAGGATGCTCGGCCAACCGAATGGTCCAGTCATACAGGGATCGCAGCATCACACTCTCACAGTCGCGTCTCAGGTCGTGACAGGCAAACCACGGGCGTGCGGAAGGGTCAACTGCCGTGCGGCCAACAATCGACGGGGCAGTGTGTTTTTGCCTCTGGACCTTCCCAGTCAGGGACGCTAATCCAATGTCCGTGGCCCAAGTGGCGGAATGGTAGACGCAGGGGATTCAAAATCCCCCGGTAGTGATACCGTGCCGGTTCGAGTCCGGCCTTGGGTACCAAAGTAAAAACAGAGAGTTAGGGGAACCTGCTCTCTGTTTTTTCTTTTTCAGGTGATGTCTTGCTAGGCAAGTGCACCCTAATTGGGCATTTAACCCGCGATCCTCTCAATAAAATGCGTTTTACCTCGCTGCGGGTCCAATGGCTCAGAAGCTGCCGCGCGATGGGGAAAGATTTGAAAACAACCTCATATCTGACGCGAGAGGCGTTCTGTTGACGGGCTGGCCTTGACTTTCAGCGTATCTGAATGAAACCTCGGACCTGTTGGGAGATATCGGAAAATCTATACAGCTGGCCCTGTTGCAATGCGGATTGATCTGACCTATCGGCACAATCCCCAATGCGGGTCCCGAAAGGGAGGCGTCAGCCTTTTCCCGCCCAAGTCATAATAATGGGAGTTCTTAAATGAAAAACAGCAGCAAGCTTAGCCTCGGCGCGTTTGTGACCGCTGCAATGATGGCGCCTGCCGCCTATGCGGAAGAGTTCATCACCATCGGTACAGGTGGCGTAACCGGCGTGTACTATCCTACCGGTGGTGCAATCTGCCGTCTGGTCAACAAAGGGCGCAAGGAACACGGCGTGCGCTGCTCGGTCGAATCGACCGGCGGCTCGGTCTACAACATCAACACCATCCGCGAGGGTGAGCTGGAGTTTGGTGTGGCCCAGTCCGACTGGCAGTACCACGCATATAACGGCACATCGAAATTCGAAGAGGCTGGCCCCTTCGAAAACCTGCGCGCCGTATTCTCGGTACACCCCGAGCCCTTCACCGTTGTGGCCCGTGCCGATTCCGGCATCTCCAGCTTTGAAGACCTCAAAGGCAAGCGCGTAAACATCGGCAACCCCGGTTCCGGTCAGCGCGGCACCATGGACGTTGTTCTGGAAGCCATGGGCTGGACTCTGGACGACTTCGAACTGGCATCTGAGCTTAAAGCGGCCGAGCAGTCGGCAGCTCTGTGTGACAACCAGATCGACGCGATGATCTACACTGTTGGTCACCCGTCGGGTTCGATCCAGGAAGCAACGACAGCATGTGATTCCGTTCTGGTGAACGTCACTGGCGACGCGATTGACGGCCTGATCGACGGCAACTCGTACTACCGTACCGCGACCATTCCGGGTGGCATGTACCGTGGCTCGGACGGTGACACCACTACCTTTGGTGTGGGCGCGACGTTCGTTACCTCGGCAGATGTGTCGGAAGATGCTGTGTATGCAGTTGTCAGCTCGGTTTTCGAGAACTTCGACGACTTCAAAAAGCTGCACCCTGCATTTGCAAACCTGAAGCCGGAAGAGATGATCGCGGACGGCTTGTCGGCTCCGCTGCATCCGGGTGCTGAAAAGTACTACAAAGAAAAAGGTTGGGTTCAGTAAACCAGACCTGAAGCAGGGTGCCCCAGGGCGCCCTGCGACCCAAGCCCGGATCGAACGGGCAAAAATAAGGCCAAAAAGGCCACATGACGGGGAGACATTTATATGAGTTCCGACACGCAATCCAACCGACCGCTATCCGAAGAAGAGCTGCAGGAGCTTGTAGCCTCCTCCGATGCGGGCGGTCGTAACCCGGTCGGTAGTGTCGGGGTATTTCTGGCGATTGTCGCCGCGCTTTGGTCGGTGTTTCAGGTCGTTTTGGCCTCGCCCGTATCAAACGTCGTTTTGCCCGGTAGCGTGGTCAACAACTCGCGCCAGATTCACCTGGCCTTTGCGATGTTCTTGGCATTTGCGGCTTATCCGGCGCTGAAATCCAGTCCTCGGAACTATATCCCCGTGCAGGATTGGATCATGGGCTTGCTGGGCGCGTTTGTGGCGCTCTACGGCTACTTTTTCTACGACAAGATCGTGAATGCAGGCGGTCTGGCGGACGACACCGATAAATGGGTCGCACTGGGTGGGTTGCTGTTGCTGTTCGAGGCCGCGCGTCGCGCGCTTGGCCCGGCAATGGCGATTATCGCGACGATCTTCCTTGCCTATGTGTTCTTCGGCTCGTCCGAATGGGTGCCTGAGGTGATCCGTTGGAAAGGCGCGAGCCTGAAAAAGGCCATGAGTCACATGTGGATCACGTCCGAGGGCGTGTTCGGTATCGCGCTTGGAGTCTCGACGAAATTCGTCTTCCTGTTCGTGCTATTCGGGGCGTTGCTCGATAAGGCCGGGGCAGGGAACTACTTTATCAAAATGGCCTTCGGCGCCCTCGGCCACCTGCGAGGTGGTCCGGCCAAGGCGGCCGTTGTGGGGTCTGCGGCGACCGGTCTGATCTCTGGCTCGTCGATTGCAAACGTTGTGACTACCGGTACTTTCACCATTCCGCTGATGAAGCGCGTCGGTTTCTCAAGCGAACAAGCGGGCTCGGTCGAGGTTGCCTCATCGGTGAACGGCCAGATCATGCCGCCCGTCATGGGGGCCGCGGCCTTCCTGATGGTGGAGTATGTGGGTATTTCCTACGTTGAGGTCATCACTCATGCCTTCCTGCCGGCTGCGATCTCTTACATCGCGCTGGTCTATATCGTGCATCTGGAAGCCGTGAAGCGGAACATGCCGACGCTGGGCAACCGTGAGGTTCACCTCGCGCGGACCGTGGTCGGGATGCTGTCCTTCTTCATCGTCTTTGCTGGCTTGTGCTACGGCTCGCAATTCCCGGTCGAAGCGGTCACCAGCATGGTGCCAACCGCCGCTGGCATGGTGCTGAGCCTGATCGTCTGCGCGGTCTATGTGGCGCTGCTGTTTCTGGCGGCGCAGGTCCCGGACCTTGAGCCGGATGATCCCAACGCCAAAGAGGTCGAACTGCCGGTCATCGCAGACATCTACAAGGCCGGTCTGCACTATCTGCTGCCGATCATCGTGCTGGTCTACTTCCTCATGATCGAGCAGAAATCACCCGGTCTGTCCGCCTTCTGGGCAACGGCGCTGCTGTTCGTGATCCTGCTGACGCAGAAGCCGCTCAAGGCGATCTTCCGGGGAGAGAGCGAGGTCTACAACCGCTTCATCGACGGTGTTGCCGACCTCTGGCAAGGCCTGATCGACGGCGCGCGCAACATGATCGGGATCGCTCTGGCTACAGCCACGGCGGGCGTGATCGTGGGCACCGTGACCCTGACCGGTGTGGGCCAAGTGATGGCCGATCTGGTCGAATTCCTGTCGGGCGGCAACCTGATCCTAATGCTGGTGATGGTTGGTATCCTCAGCCTGATCCTGGGTATGGGCCTGCCGACAACGGCGAACTACATTGTCGTCAGCTCACTGATGGCAGGCGTTGTGGTCGAACTGGGCGCGCAAAGCGGGCTGATCGTTCCGCTGATCGCGGTTCACCTGTTCGTGTTCTACTTCGGGATCATGGCGGACGTGACGCCTCCGGTCGGGTTGGCGAGCTTTGCGGCGGCCGCCGTGTCCGGTGGTGACGCGATTCGTACCGGCTTCACGGCCTTCTTCTACAGCCTGCGGACCGTAGCGCTGCCGTTTGTGTTCATCTTCAACACAGACCTGCTGCTGATCGACGTGACATGGGTCGAAGGGATCACCGTCGCCATATTCGCTACGATTGCGATTTTGGTCTTCACAGCGGGCACAATGGGTTATTTCCTGACCCATAACCGCATTTACGAAAGCGTTGCCCTGATCGCGGTAGCCTTTGCGCTGTTCCGGCCAGACTTCTTCATGGACCGCATCTCACCACCCTTTAACTCAGTCGAGCCAGCCGCCTTCGTGGAAACCATCGGAGAAACGCCTCCGGGCACCGAGGTCCGCGTTGTTGTCAGCGGTCCTGACTTCGACACGCTCGAGATGACCGACACTACCGTTGTCGTTACTGTCGGCGACGAAGAGGGCGGAGCCGCGCGTGTTGACGCCATGGGTCTGCTGCTGTTGGAAGAGGACGGATTGGTCAAACTCGAAGAGCCGCTTTTCGGTTCGCCCGTCACGGATGAGTTGGGCATTTTCGACTATTACGGCGATGACGCGGTGCGTCTGAGCTCGGTCAGCCTGCCGTCCGGTCAGCCTCCGAAACAGCTGATCTATATCCCGGCGATGCTCTTGTTGGGCCTGATCGCCTTCCTGCAACGCGGCCGGGCCGCCAGACAAGAAGAGGTGGCGGCATGACACAATCGGTTCTCTGCGCCGTAGATATCAGCAATGGTGATCTGGACAGCCCTGTATTGCAGAAAGCGGCCGCACTGGCGAATATGGATGGCGCGCAACTGGATGTGGTGACCGTCCTGCCGGACTATGGTGAAAGCTGGGTCTCAGGGTTCTTCGAGGCAGACCACCACGAAAAGGCGTTGGAACAGGCACAGGTTGAGTTGACCGAGCTATGCGTGGCGACCTTGGGCGCTGAGCGTAATGCCTCCGTCCGGCATGTCGTCGCCACCGGGACCGCCTATCAGGAGATCCTGAAAACCGCAGAAAGTGCGGGATCGGACCTGATCGTTATCGGTGCGCACAAGCCGGATTTGAAGGACTATCTTCTGGGGCCGAACGCCGCCCGCGTGGTGCGGCACGCAAATGTCTCGGTCTACGTCGTGCGGTAGATCAGTATCCGGTCATCTCCAGATAGCCGCGCCCGGCGTGGCTGCCTGAGACGGTGACCGGACCTTCCCAGTACTCAAATCGCGTTCCCATCCATGCATCGGGTATTAAACCCGCAACCTCAACGTCCAAGTCATATTCTGGTAGTGCGACGTTCCAGCGTATCGGCACGTCGCGCCCGGCAACCGGCGCGGTTTCAAGCGGCTTGAACGAGGCCGACCCATCAGGCAACGCTCGCGTGGTGCCATCGGCATTGATCCATGTGGCGGCTGTAAAGTCCTGACGATCGCCACGCAGGCGAAAACCCATCAGCTTCTCGCCGGTATCAAAGCTGAGCGAGAACCAATCCCAACCGCTCTGATCCTCGGCCAGCGGTTGCGAGGACCACTCACGATCCAACCACGCCTGACCGGTGACCGTGACGTCCCGGTCCGGCAGATGCAATGTGCCTTCCACAGCGTAGAACGGTTGCGAGTAGTAGTAGCTTGCCTGTCCGTCGGCGGATTTTACCGAATAGCCATCGTCCCCATGAAAAACCAAAGGCCCTTGGGCGTTCAGCGCAAGGTCATAGCCAAAATCTGCGCCATGGGCCGTCAGGGACAGAGTATCAAAGTCAGGTCCACTCATCCGCCACTCGTCGATCCATGCCGCAAAAGGCTGCGCCGTGACACCGGCCTGGCCCACGCCACCGCGCGACAGGCGTTCCGCAAAGAAATGGCGTTCGGGCGTGGTGACGGCCGCATGGCCCATCCAGATCTGAGGGCTCTGCCAGCCTTCGGTTTCAAAGGGTTTCAGGGCTGATCGGAACAAGGTCCATTGAATGCCATAGTCTTTCCCGTCATCGCCCTTCAGGTTGGCCGTCAAATACCACCATTCGATCCGATACGCGGGATGAGGGCCGTGATCTGCGGGGAATTCGAACGTGTAGCCGCGCTGAGGGACTTCGAATCCTTCGGCGGAACCGCCAAGCCCTGCATACCCCTGAGCCAATGCGCCAAAGGGGAAGAGAAGCAGCAGGGCTATCAAAAGGGCCTTAACGTTCATTGGCAAATACTCTCAGCAGGTCAGCGGGTGGCAGCCGTAGCAGACGCAGGGCGGGCAGGGCGGCTGCAGCCAGTGCGGCAACGAGGGTCAGCAGGAAGAGAACTAGCCAGTCCCATGGGAAGACATACATCGGAAGCCGCCAACCGAAGGCCTCAACATTGATCACAGCGAGCAGCACCCAGGCGAGGACCAGCCCAAGCGGCAGCGCAAGGCAAGCCGTCATTGCGGCCAGAATGGCGCTGCGCGATAGCTCCAGCCGTGCCAATTGCGCTCGGTCTAGTCCAAGCGCCCATACTGGTGCGATCTGGGGCAGGCGCTGTGTCCAGAGCGTCAGGAGGCTGGTGAGGATGGCAAACCCGGCGACACCAAGCGTCAGGACATTCAGGGCCGAGGTCACCACAAATGTCTTCTCAAAAATCGCGCGGGATTGGGCCTTCATCGCGGCTTGTTGAACAACGGCCTGAGGCGCAAGACCGAACCGCTCGCGCAGGGTCTGCGCCAACTCGGTTGCGCGGTTTGGGTCTAGCCGAATGCCGAACCGGCGCGCCTCTTGCCCCGGTGCGATCAAGTCCAGTTGCGCCATCGAAACGATCGCCTGTCCGGTCGGGTTCCCGTAGTCCGAGTAAACCCCTGCGACTGGCAATTGGTGGTTTGGGCCAAGGCGCAGCACGTCACCGGGCCAAAGGTCGGCGCGTAGTGCAAGCTGTTCGTTTATCAAAACCGCATCACCCGACATGACCCGATCCCAACTATCATCTGCGCGCGCGATCAGTGGCCAATACTGGCGGTAGGTCGGGTCGTCGACCACGCCATAAAGAAACAACGGCCCGGTTTCATGCGCCAGTTCCACGTTGCGGATGGGGAGGATTGCGGTGACTTGCGGCTCTAGCCACAGGGTGATCTCACGCCCTTGTTGGTCGCTTTCGGCGGTCAGGTATAGCTCGGAGGTCAATCGTTGATCCAGCCAGCCGACAAAGGTGAGGCGGAAGCTGGAGACCATGGTTCCCACGCCGATATTCGCCGCCAAGGCCAGCAGCAGCGCCATCAGAGCGAGCGACAGACCGGGCAGTTGCGCGCGCATGTCGGCCCAGACCCACTGTGCAACCGGGCCGCGGGCGCGACGGGCGCAGAGGTTGAGTGCAATGGACAGGCAAAGTGGTAACAGCAAGGCTGCACCGGTCAACAGACCGGCCAAGAGTGTGAAACCGCCGAGGAGGCCTCCGACCGTGGTGTAGGCGAGGCCCCCGAAGACAAGCAGCGCCAAGCCGCAGTAGGCCGCCAGCCGTTGGCCTTGCCCGCTGCCGCGCCAAGCCTGCACGCCTGGACCCGCCAACAGTGGCATGCGTGACAGGCGCCAAAGGGTTTGCGCGCTGGCGATCAGGGTGCCTCCGAGCGCCATTCCTAGTCCGGCCAACGCCCATGCGGGTTGGAGCGTCAATTGCCCGGTAACAGGTGCGCCATAGAGACCGCGCAATGTGGCGGCCACATCTGGCAAAAGTGCTCCGGCGAGGAAGAATCCCAGGATCAGGCCGATGATGCCTCCGATCAGGGCCAGCAGGGTAAGTTCAGCCAGGATCAACCACACCAGCCGACGCATCGAGACACCAAGCGCGCGCAGTGTTCGGATCATGCCGCGACGCTGCGCAAAGGCCAAACCGACCGTGCCGTTGACGATAAACAGCCCCACGGCAAAGGACAGCATTCCAAACGCCGTCAGGTTCAGGTGGAAACTGTCGGTCAGCTGCGCGGTATCGACTTGTGAGGCGGGGTTGACCCGCTCCAACTCGGGTGCGATTTCCGAAAGTGGAGGAACCGAGCGGGGCTGGTTCGGCAGAACCACAAGGCGAGAGATCTGGCCGGGCGCCTCGAGCAAGGTTTCGGCAACTCCAATGTCGGTCAGTATGACATCGGGTGGAAGTTCGGTTGTGATCAGGACCTGCGGCAGATCGTCTTGTGCCTGCAATAGGGTGGCCAACTCAGCCGAGGCCAGCAAGCGACCTGGCGCCGTCAGGATATCAGCGGGATCCGTTTCGGCCTCAGCCTCGGTGATCGCAGGGAGGGCCGGATAGGCGACCATGTCGACGCCTAACACGCGCAGCGTTCGGCCGTGGATGCGATAGGGCCCCTCGAGAACCGCTGCGACCTGCCAACCGGCGCGGCGCAGGTCGGCATATCGGGCCAAAGGGATCTCGCCCGAAGGATCGCGCAGCTCATCAAATTGACCCAAAGCAAGCTGCGCATTGGCACGGGCATAGCTGGCGCGGGCCTCAGTATTGATCGCCTGAACCGCCGACCAAAGCCCGGTTGCCAACGCGATCCCAATTAGAAGCGTTGCAAGCTGCAACCAATGGCTTCGCCAATGAGATAGCAGCGCCTGTATTATAGCTGCCGTCATTGAATGCGTCCGCCTGCTAGGTGAACTCTGCGATCCAGTTGGCCTGCGATGTCTTGCGAATGTGTCACGAGCAGCAGCGCGGCACCTGTTTCGTCCACGAGGGACAGCATCAGATCGAGAACGACTGCACTGGCGGTTTCGTCCAGATTGCCCGTCGGCTCATCCGCGAGCAGCAGCTTGGGCCTCACGGCCATCGCGCGACCGATGGCGACGCGTTGCTGCTGACCGCCGGAAAGTCGCTCAGGGAAGCGGGACAGAAGATCGCTCAGGCCAAGGCGATCTGCCAGATGCGCCTCCCAGTCTGGATCATGACACCCGGCCAGCCGCGCGTGGAAGGAGAGGTTCTGGGCAACCGACAACGACGGGATCAGGTTGAACTGCTGAAACACCAGCGAGACGTGTTTCCGTCGTAGCCCGGCGCGCCCGGCGTCATCCAGACCCGACAGAGCAATACCATCCAGCGTGATCTCTCCGGCATCGAAATGATCCAGCGCGGCCGAGAGGTTCAGCAAGGTGGATTTGCCGCTGCCGCTTTCACCGGTCAGCGCCAAGGTTTGGCCGTGGTCCAGCGACAGCGAGACATCCTGCAATACAGGCCGTCCACCGGGATAGGTCTTGTGAACATGTTCAATCGACAACAGCATGATCCGCCTCGCTTTTCGTCCTAGATGTGCAACTGTTTGACCCGCTGTCCAGTGCCGACTGGGTCTTGATACCTGACATCGGCCTGTGCCCTTGTGCTTGCGGGCCGCAAAGGCCATGCTGAGACGACCTTACCGCAGCTTGATTCAGGACGTAAAAACATGACCTTGCTACATCAGATTGTCTGGGGAAGCACGTTTCTGGGCCTTTGTTTTCTGGTCGAAATCCTGCTTTTGACATGGTGTACCGTGGTGATCATGAAGATGGAAACCAATCTGGAAAAGAGAGGCGTGTTTATGGGCACGGCGATGCCGATTGCGGTGGCTCTCGTTTTCATTGTCGCGATCCACACCATTCAGGTTTGGATTTGGGCGATCGTCTGGGTGTTGCTCGACGTTCTGCCGGATTGGAACACCGCGATTTACTTTTCCTTGGTTACCTTCACGACCCTGGGCTACGGCGACATTGTTCTGGGTGAGGCACTTCGGATTTTCGGGTCTTTCGCTTCCGTGGCGGGGCTATTGGCCTTTGGCCTGTCGACCGCTTACATGGTTGCCATGATGACACGGGTATTTCAGGACCGAATTTTCTCTTAAAGAATAGGGGCAAAGAGCCGCGCCAGAGGGGCACCAAAACGGATATGGGCTGGTTGCTGGGGCATTGATCGCGTTAGCTCGTAACAGTTCTCGAAATCGGCTGACAGCATCTCACTGACGGCTTCCGCCGCGCGTGGGTCGAAGAACAGCGCCATCGCCTCAAAATTCAGCCGGAATGAGCGGTTGTCCAGATTTGTCGTTCCAACCGCAGCCAGGGCATCATCAACCACAAACGCTTTTTGGTGCATGAACCCGTCAGTGTACCGGAACACGCGCACGCCGCAGTCTCGAATCTCATCGAAATAGGCGAAGGCGGCCAGCCAGGGCAGGCGGTGGTCGATCACGTCTGGTAACAGAATACGGACGTCGACGCCGCGCATGGCCGCGTGCTGCAGGGCAGTCATGATGTCGATGTCCGGCACGAAATAGGGTGAGGCGATCCACAGTCTTTCCTTGGCCTCTGCAATGGCGGCAAAGAACAACATGGCGCCGGTTTCAGTATCATCTCCCGGCCCGGTTGCCACCAATAGGGCGTTCATGTCCTGTTCGGCCTCGCTTCCTGCCCAATCAAGGTGATCAATCAGATCCTCGTCGCGCGCCCAGTGCCAGTCTTCGCAGAAAATCAGCTGTAGCTGCCGCACTATATGGCCGGTCATCTTCAGGTGTGTGTCACGCCAATGGCCAAATTTGTCGCTTTGGCCCAGATACTCGACCCCTACATTGTGGCCGCCAATGAATCCGGTTTCGCCATCAATGATCACCGTTTTGCGGTGATTGCGATAGTTCAGTTGAAACCGGAAGTTCGGGCCGCGTTGTTCTTTGGGGTCGGCTACATCTATCCCAGCATCGCGCATCGTTTCGAGATACGTTGGTGGAAGACCGTAACTGCCGACGGCATCCGTCATGAACCGAACGTGTACCCCGCGCTTGGCTGCGGCGATCAGCTTTTTCTGCAGCTCTTGCCCAAGCGCATCATCCCGGACGATGTAGAACTGGATCAGGATGTAGTTTTTAGCGGTGTCAATGGACTTGAAAATCGCATCAAACGTGGCCTGCCCATCGACCAGCAACTCAGCCCCGTTCCCACGCGAGACGGGCAGGTGGGCCAGAACCTCGAACGGGCGCGGGTTGAGTGTCATGGTCGAGGGATCGGGTTTCGAATAGTCGGCAAAGGTCTTGATGCCTTCGACGACGCGCTCGCTTTCCTGCCGCGCGATGCGGTAGCCGCGAAAGCGATGGTGGCCCAAAAACAGATACATCGGCACCGCAAAGAAGGGGGCCGAAATCAGGAAGACCACCCAGCCCACGGCCCCCTGAGGGGTACGCGCGGTTTGTGCCGCGCGCAGCGAGAACACGCCTGCTGTCACGTAGAGACAAAAAACGAGGGCAGAAACAAGCAATGTCCACATAGGGTTGAGGGCCTCCGGCGCAGGTCAGTTAGCGCCAGTGTAGATGCGAGACCAATCCCGCGCCATATCCACAATGACCCAGCCCATGTCGGGGCCTTTATCCAACCCATCAACCAAGCGGCCAATATCGCTTTCGCGGTCATAGGCCCATTCCCGTTCCGCATCCGTGTGGTGGACAAGGACCCCAAGACGCGGACCATCACCGGTCGTGGTCCACTCCATCATAGCGAAATCGCCGTCCGAGTTACCCCCGGCCAGAATGGGGCGTTTGCCGAGCGTGCGTTCGATGTTGATCGGCTTGCCCTCCTTGTCGTCGATAAAGGCGATGCCCGGTTCCTTGACGATGGTTGGAACACCATCGACCTGCGCATAGCTGGTGGTGCCATAAGTGCCGAGGATTTGCTCGGGTGGGATGCCATAGGCCTGTTCGGCAAAGACCCGCATGAAATGAAGACCGCCGCCTGAGACAATGTACGTCGTGAACCCCTCATCACGCAGGTAACGCAGCAGCTCGACCATTGGTTGGTAGGTCATCTGATCAAAGGGTAAACCGGTCTCGGGGTGCTGTGTCGTTGCAAGCCATTCTGCTACGGCTGCCTGAAACGCCCCGACGCTGACGCCGGAATGCGAGGCATTGACGACCTCGATCAACGCGTCGTGACCGCCCTCCAGGATGGTAGTAAGATCACCCTCTGCGGCAGCTTTCAAGGTCGGAGTCGTCAGGATGCTTGGGTCCTGCTCAGCCATCTCGGCCAGCCGGTCCATCGCAAAGATGAACTGGAAATAGACGGGCTGTTCCGCCCAAAGCGTGCCATCATTGTCAAAGACCGCGACACGGTCTGCAGGAGTGACATAATCCGGGCCGTCAGGGTCGGTCACGGCCTCAACAAACTCTACAATCGCGGCTTTTGAGTCACTTTGCGTCCAGCTGGGCAGAGGGTCCGCCAGCAACGCAAAAGGGGCGACGGACAAAAGGGCGCTTAGAACAGCGTGTTTCATGAAATTCTCGGTGGTTTTTGAATGGAAAAGGGCCGCCCATGACGGGCGGCCCGGTATATTTGAACGCCGGTATTAGTTGTTGGTCGGCGTTGTCAGCTTCTCCATAACCTGATCCAGGTTGAAGCTTGCCGCTTTCTGACGCGGTGGGAATTCCTCAAACGTACTCAGGAACGTACCGACATATTGCTGGGCAGGAACCAGGAAATAGGCCCGATCTAACAGCCAGTCATAGTAGGTGTTTGAGGTGCGATAGGCGCGCTCATACGGGTCGCGGCGCAGGTTGATAATCAGCGGGATGCGCAGCTCGGTCCAGGGTTCGATCCAGGCGCGCAGGGTTGCCCATGCTTTTTGCTCCAGGAAGATCAGCTTCCAGTCCTCAAAACGAAGCGCTGTCAGGTCACCATCATCCGAGAAGTAGAAGATCTCTTTCCGGGGGCTTTCGGTGGACTCACCGGTCAGCAAGGGCAGGATGTTGTAGCCATCCAGATGCACCTTGTAGTCACGGCCCATACCAGACGAGCTATAGCCCGCTTTCAGCTTTTCCTTGATGTCTGGATCGCCTGCAACTGCAAGGTAGGTGGGAAGCCAATCCATGTGGTGGACGATCTCGTTGGTGACAGAACCGGCCTCAATCTGGCCCGGCCAGCGCACCATCGAGGGCACACGCCATCCGCCTTCCCAGTTGGTATTCTTCTCACCCCAGAAAGGTGTCGCGGCGGCATCCGGCCACGTGTTCATGTGCGGACCGTTGTCGGTGGAGTAGTGAACGATCGTGTTGTCAGCGATGCCAAGCTCGTCCAGCAAATCTAGCAGTTGCCCGACATGCATGTCATGTTCGATCATGCCTGCCGTGTATTCATCGGCTACACGACCCGAGATTTCGTTGGCCTTGGTGCGCATTTCGTCTTTGACGTGGGTCCGGAAGTGCATACGCGTACCGTTCCACCAGACGTAGAAGGGCTGACCCTGCTCATGTGCGCGGGTGATGAAGTCGATGGCGGCGGCCACGGTCTCATCGTCTACGGTTTCCATGCGCTTGCGGGTCAGAGGGCCGGTGTCCTCGATCGTGCCATCTGATTTGGATTTGATCACGCCACGCGGGCCGTACGCTTCGCGGAAGGTGCGGCCATCGGCCAACACGCGATCACCGGGATAGTCTTCGTTTTCCGGCTCTTCCTCGGCATTCAGGTGATAAAGATTCCCGAAAAACTCATCAAATCCATGGTTTGTCGGTAGGTGCTCATCCTTGTCACCCAGGTGGTTCTTGCCGAACTGACCGGTCACATAGCCGTGGTCTTTCAGTAGGCCGGGAATGGTCGGATCCTCGACCTGCATCCCCAGATCAGCACCGGGAAGGCCAACCTTGGACAGACCGGTCCGGAACACGGACTGACCCATGATGTAGGAGGACCGGCCCGCGGTACAGGATTGCTCACCGTAATAGTCGGTGAAGATCATGCCTTCTTTGGCGACGCGGTCGATATTGGGTGTCTGATATCCCATCAGGCCCATCGTGTAGGCCGAGATATTCGACTGACCAATGTCATCGCCCCATATCACAAGAATATTGGGCTTTTGATCCTGCGCCCAAGCCGGCAGGGCAAGGGCAACGGCTACAGTGGCAACAGCGACCCTGCGCACTGCACTGCGCCAATTGTTAGCAAACATTCGTGGAGGTGACATGTAGTACTCCTCAGTAAACGGGAATTAATGGCCCGGTAATTTTATCGTTAATGGCAGCGGCCGACTTAAGGAAAAGACCGCGAGCAAGGTGTTGATTGTCAGACAAAAAACTATCTATTGGTCCGAGAATCGAACAGAACTAGATTAGGCTATGAAACGTATCGAAAACTTATCATATGATCGCTTTGAAAGATACTAATGTTTGATGTTGATGAGGATATCCGAACGCTGACCCAGTCGGATTGGTTTGGCGCGCGCGGCCACAAATTTCAGAGCGATCTTATGACCTGCGCCGTGCGAAAAACCTTTGATGCGGGGGAAACGCTTTATCTCTACGGCGATGAGGCAAATGGAATTCACGCGGTTCTCAGCGGCGCTGTTCAGATCACCGCCCCGGCCGATGACGGGCAGGAATTTGTCGTTCATCGCGATGGGCGCGGGTTTTGGGTTGGTGATTTGGCGCTGTTTGCCGAAGCGCGACGCCTGATCAGTGTGATGGCGACCCAAAAAACCCGGGCCTTGTTCTTTCCCACCTCACGGGTCGAGAGGCTGGTCCAGGACAACCCGGAATACATACGCGATTTCTACGCATTGACGCGCGAGAACATGAAAACATCCCTGCGCATCATGGCCAATCTGGCCGTCACGGGCACCGAGAAACGCCTCGTTTTGCGTCTGTTGCATCTGGACGAGGGTGCTGCGAAAGCCGACGGATGGATCATCGTATCGCAAGAGGAGCTGGCCGCGATGGTCGCGGTTTCTCAACCGACCTTGCATCGCAACCTGCATCGTTTGGTGGATCTGGGTCTGGTCGAACTCGGCTATGGGCGCCTTCGCCTGATCGACCGCAGCAAACTGATTGCCAATTGCCAGAGTTAATTTAGGGGTTCAGCGGCGGCAAAGCATCCTTGTCGCGCGCGACCGCATCTTTCATTGAGGTTAGGCTTTGCAAGGCGGAACTCCAGTTTTCAGATTGATCGCGACCGGAGTACCGGGCAGCGCCGATACGGGTCAGGCATTCCTCTAGCTGGGCTGCATTCTTAGAGTTGCCGCCACGCGATCTCCAAAGCTCCAATGCGGTATAAGTGGCATTTAAATCATGCGCTTGAACGGCGGTCTTCAAGGCGTCCACCGCATATCTCGGCGACGCCAGATAGCGATCACGGCGTGCCTTTCTCAGATCGCGGATGCGTGGGGAAAGAAAACGCCACAAAGCACCAATCGCAAAAAGGGCGATCGCGGCGAAGGCAGCGATCTTCAGAGCTTCGTCCAGACTGGGTGGTTGCCATTTTGGTGGCGCAAGCGTCAGGTCCGTCGCGGGAACTGAGGCGGTTTCGACCTGGTTGGTCTGCAGGTTGAACCAGTCGATGGAAACCTCGGGCAACTGCGCGACACCTTCTTGCTGCGCGATATACACGACCTCCTCCTGACGTTGGCCGGACAACACTCCACGTTCCTCGGATTCTGAAATCCGGGGTTCCTTGGGATAGGTGCGCAGCAGTGGGCTTTGCTGTTGCGGTGTCAGAACCGGGATCAATAGCGGCGTTGTACCAGAGATATGCCCAGTCAATTCACGCGTGATGGCGTCACCGGCCTGCATGTCGTTCGGGCCTTCGAGTTTCTGCTCAAGGGTAAACCCAGTTGCGATGATCAACGGGTCGAGGCCTTCCGCGCCAGCCGGTATTTCGGCCGTGATCTTGACCGGAGGCAGGTCGACCGTGACTTGAACCGGAGCATTCGTGTTGGGATCGGCATACGTCACAGCAACTGACTGCGCGTCGAAGCTGATGTCGCCGGTGATCAACGGATACACACGATAGCTGCGCTGAACGCCCGACCATGTCTCTCCGTCTACCGTCTCGCTGACCGGCCCCGAGGCCCGTTCGGGCAGGCGCACCAAGAGGTTTTGTTGCTCTAGAGAGGGAAATTCCGGCGGTTGCGGCATGAAGGTCGACACCAGAACCTTGATCCGAACAATCGCTGGTTGGCCGACGATGACGGGCTCCTCCGGAGCCTCCACGGTGATCTGCGGGGCGGTTTCTTCGTTGCCTTGCGCGAAGACGGAAATGGGGAAGAGAAGAATGAAGAGGAGCGCGTATCTCATTCTGTTCGCTCCTGATTTTCCAGCAGAAAGCGATTGCGCAGGAAATCCTGCATGTCGGTATCAATGGTGCTGATCCATTGCTCCGCATTCAGCGTTTGCGGTCCGTCCTTGGGGGCTTGAACCGTAGTTTCGCTACCGCGCGCGTCGTCATTGTCAAACACTGTATCGTCCGCGCCGATGCCAGCTTCTTCGCCTGTGTCCGACTGTTCCCGAGTCGTTTCGACATAGTCCAAGATGCCCTTGGAGACCTCAAGGTTATGTTGCGCCTCTGGCCAATCCGGGCGACGTTCCAGAGCGGTTTCGAACGCCGCGATTGCCGGGCGGTATTCGCGAATTCGGATACGGGCCATACCTTCGGCAAAGGCAGCCTCGGCCGTATTCAAACCGGCGAAAATCTCAGAGGCCTGTTCATATTGACCGTCTTTTAGATAGGCATAGCCCTTGTGATATGGGTCCTCAAACAGCTCGGCCGCGTCTCCAAACCGCTTCTGGTTCATCGCAATTTGCCCCTGCTGATCCGGTGTCAGGAACCAATCCCGCCATCCCTCAGCACGCACGCCCGAGGGCGGAAGGACGAGCAACGCCAAAAGCGCCCAACGGATCACCCAACCCTTGCGGAACCACAAAAGCGACAGAAGCGCAGCGGGCCAGGCCAGCATCCAACCCTTGTCTTGCCAGTCCAAACGATCGTCATCGTCCAGGGCTGCGGTATAGGCCGACTGAATTTGGCGTTGCAGCCGAGAGATATCCCGGTCGTCATCCGTGAACGCAACAGTCGAAGCAGCTTGGACATTTCCCAGCTGCGCAATCCGGTCGCCGTCGGGCAGCATGGTCAGGAAGAAAAGATCATGGGTTGAGTTGCTTAGAGCAGGAACCTGAGACGGATCGAGATCGTCCAGAACAAACAAAACTGCGCCCGGGCTCTCGCTTTCGTCCAAGATGGATTGTGCTAGCGCTAGGGCATCAGCGGCGGCGTCACCTTGTTTGGGCATTACGGCTGGCGTCAGACCCTCAAGCAGTGGGCGAAGGATGTTGGCATCCTCGGTCAAAGGCGCGACGCGGTGTGGGCTACCTGCATAAGCGATCAGGGCGGTGCGTGCTCCAGCGCGTTTGGTGATCAGGTCGGCGACTTTAAACTTGGCCCGGTCCAGGCGCGAAGGCGCAAGATCGGTGGTCTCCATACTTTCGGTGACTTTGAGGGCGATCACCAACGGCGCGGTATCCGCGATCAACGGGTTGGGCGCGCGCGACCACGTTGGCCCCGCCGCCGCGAGAGTGACAAGCGTGGCGATGATCATGGCGACGTCGATGGGGTGAATTCGACGGTTCTCCTCCGCGCCCAATTGCAGGGCGGCAGCAAGATGTGGTGCGATCCCGACCGCCTGAGCAGATTGACGGGTGGGCTTGGGTCTGATCCTCCACCACAGGAACGCCATGGGGATGAGGAGCAACAGGTAATACACTCGAATAAAATGGAAATCCGTAAGGTCCATTGTCAGATAACTCCCTTTTTTCGGTGGGAGAAATGGAACCCGGCTGTGCTGATCAGAATGGTCATCAGCGCCAGCAGCAAAGGAATATGGGACAAGCTTTGACGGGGTCGATAGCTTTGGGTTTCAACGGTTCGTGGGTTCAACTCATCAATGCGCGCGTAGGTCTGCGCCAAAGCTGTTGTATCGTCGGCAAAGAAATACTCTCCGCCCGTCCGGTCGGCTATGTTTTGCAGGGCCTGCAGGTCGACGCGATCTTCGCCAGAGGCGTTCGGGTCTCCGACGCCAATCGTGTAGATGACCACGTTTTTCTCGGCAGCAATGCCTGAGGCGTTTACCGGCGTCATGCGGCTTGACGTATCGGCCCCATCGCTGAGAACGATCATCAGGCGCTGGTCAACCTCGCTTGACTCGAACGTGCGTATTCCAAGGCCAATAGCATCGCCAAGCGCCGTGTTTGGACCAGCCATGCCGACTTGCGTTTGATCCAAGAACCCATTCAAACTATTGAGGTCTTCGGTGAACGGGGCTTGAATGAATGCGCGGGTTCCAAAGATGATCAGGGCAATCCGGTCGCCATCTCGTTCGGCAATAAACTGCTTTAGAACGCCTTTAACGGCATCCAGTCGTTGCATCGGCGCGCCAGAGTCAGTCTGAAAGTCGCGCTGATCCATCGAGCCTGAGATATCCAAGGCAAGAACAACATCCCGCGCGGATTTCTCGATCACAATTGGCTCGCCCAAACGCTCCGGTCTGGCGAGGGCCAAAACCAGAAGCACCCAGATAGTGATGATACTGGCTGTTTGCAGTCTGGCGCGCTTTCGGATCACGGAGCCGGATTTTGGTTCAACACCAGCGGCTTGCGCGACTCGGCGAAAAAAGGGAATGCGGACTGAGGCCGTCTTCACACGCCGAGGTGGGGCGAGGAAATACACGGCTGCGGGCAACGGCAGCAGGAGAAAGACCCAGGGAGCAGCGAAGGAAAACATCATGCGCTCCGATACGGTTTATGAGACTTGACCCAGTGCCGGGCCATTTGCCTCAGGTCTTCGTTCGAGGGTGTTGCCTTGTATGGCGCTTCGGTCAACGCATGACTTAACTCTTGATTTAATGTCTGTATATCAGAGGATTGGTTAAGAAATTTAATCCAATCCCCACCATATAGACCTGCGACCTGGTCCCTCGGGTATGCGGCCAAAGCCGTCCGCCGTAGCACCTCGGCAATCTTTGCTGCCGGGATGTCTGGCACCGACAGCTCTGCCAGAGCAGCCCGGCGATAGGCGTTGGCGCGTCTATGTTTGCGAACGACCGAGACCGCGGTGAATAAGACGATCAGCAACAAGATCGCCAAAGCAGCCCATCCCCATGTCTGGGGCGACATTGCAATGGGCAAAGGCTCGGGCGCGGGTTCGAGCATGTTCAGCAAGTCGACCAGAGATTTCCCGGTGGTGTCGATGCTCATCGCCGTGCTCCGCCATGTCCAAACAAGCGCAGCAACTGATCCAGTGCCGGTTCAGAGGTCGTCAGGGGAACCACAGGGAACCCGTATCGGCGCGACCATTTGTGGAGCTGCGAAAGGCGGTCCTCCATGGAGGCGCGGATTTTCGCGGAAAGCTCGGGATCGGAGCTGTCGATTTCGATCTGCGCGTCACCGTCCGAGACGGTCAGTTTGAGGTCAGGTGCCAAGCTGCGCGATGTCGGATCCGCGACGTTGAACACGATCAGGTCGTTCGACACTGCAAGACGACGGAGCAGGGCTTCCGACCGGTCATCCAGCCCGTCGCAGTCGGAGAAAAGGCAGATCAAACCGCTGGTTTGGCAGACACGCGCGGCTTCGGTCAGCATATCGTTCAATGATACGGTCGGTTCCGGCGTCAGGCCCGCATGCAGGGCAGAGTTCGCTGCCGCTATGGAAGACAACAATCGCGTCAGGGCGGTCGCGCGGCGCTGAGGGCGATGTTCGGCAACGCTGGTATCGCTGAATACAAGGCCGCCTACGCGATCTCCCTGGCCCAATACGCGATGCGCTGCAATCGCCGCGGCCTCGGCGGCGACGACGGATTTCATGTAGGCAACGGTTCCGAAGAACATCGAAACACGCTGATCGACCAGCAACAGAGCCGGGCGGTCGCGCTCTTCGGCATAGACCCTCACATGGGGGTCTCCGGTGCGGGCGGTAACCTTCCAGTCGATGGTCCGGATGTCGTCACCGGGCAGATAGCCGCGCAGTTCTTCAAAGTTCAGGCCACGTCCGCGCAGACGCGAGGCATGGCGGCCATTCAGGATCGACCGCGCAGGTTGACGGGGCAAAAGGCTGAGCGCTCGGGCGCGGGGGCCAAGACGCACAAGCTGGTCGGCATCCACGTGGATGCGCGGGTCTTTGGAATATGGCGCAGTCTGACTCATGCGGCCGGTATCCTTAAGGGTCAGGGCAATGCAACCAAACGCAACAGCTCGTCGATCACGTCATCTGCGGATTTGCCGGATCCTTGCGCCTCGAAGCTGAGGGTTACGCGATGGCGCAGCACATCATGGGCAATGGCACGGATATCGGCGGGGTCGACATAGCCGCGTTCGTTCATCCACGCATGGGTGCGCCCGCATTTGTCCAACGCAAGTGAGGCGCGGGGGCTGGCGCCGATCTCGATCCAACTGGCCAATTCGGGGCTGAGTGCCTCGGGCGTGCGGGTGGCCTGCACGATATCAGCCATATAGCGGTCCATCGCATCCGAAACGTGAATCTGTCCGATCTCAGAACGGGCGTCAAAGATGGCGTCTTGCGGGATCGCTGGCGGATGCTCTTTAGGGGCATCTTTGCCTGCGGCGATGTCCTCACCGCGGACCAGACGGATGACCTCAACCTCATCCTCGACCGGAGGGTAGGTGATCTGCACATGCATCAGAAACCGGTCCATCTGCGCCTCGGGCAGAGGGTAGGTGCCCTCTTGCTCGATCGGGTTTTGGGTGGCCATGACGATGAATAGCGGCTCCATCTTGTGGGTGGTGCCGGACACGGTGACCTGGCGTTCCTCCATCGCCTCAAGAAGAGCGGCCTGCACCTTTGCGGGCGCGCGGTTAATCTCGTCGGCAAGGACGATGTTGGCAAAGATGGGGCCAGGTTCGAATTTGAATTCGCTGCCTTTATCCGTCTGTTGATAAATCTCGGTCCCTGTCACGTCCGAGGGCAGCAGGTCCGGCGTAAACTGAATGCGGCTGAACTGAGCATCCATGTTCTTGGCCATGGCCTTGACCGCGCGCGTTTTTGCCAGACCCGGAAGTCCTTCGATCAGTAGATTGCCGTTGGCCAAAAGACCGATCAAAAGGCGATCAATCACCTCGGTCTGTCCAATGATCGACTGCGCCATGCGGGATCTGAGATCCATGATCTGATTGAGTGCGCTCATAAAAATATCCCGTTCCGGCCCGAAAGGCAGGCCGTGCAGCCTAGTACCTGCAGGGACCCGGATTCGGGATTTTCAAGTAATGAGAACATGTTATCAGCGCGACACCGCGCAGACCAACAGGAATTCCGACTTCCTTATATTTGATTGTTTTCGCGCGGCGGCGAAACTAGCCGGAAACCGCGCCGTTGCTGTCATCCCCAAGCCTGCCATCCAAAGACATCAGGATCGCAACAGGTCTTAACGCCGGAATGTGGCTGAAGACGATTAGGATACAGACGGTTAGGGGGACGCTCAGGAAGGCTCCGATCAGGCCCCATACGGTGGTCCAGAACATCAGGGCGAGGATGACCAGAAAAGTCGACATGTTCAGCGACCTACCCAGCAACGCCGGATCGAGGAAATTGCCGATCAGGAACTGGATGGTGCCGCAGCCCAAAACCACCACCAGAAACGGTGCGATACTTTCGAATTGTACCAGGGCAATCATTGCGGGGAAGATGACGGCAATGATCGACCCGATCGAGGGGATGAAGTTCAGCGCAAAGGTCAGCACCGCCCATGTCTCGGCATATTCAAGGCCCAGCAAGCGAAAAATGCTGTAGCTGATGCCAGCAGTGATCAGGCTGATCAGGGTTTTGACCCCGACATAGCGTTGCAGACTGATCGAGATCGCATCCAGCATGGCCGCGAATTCTCGACCAGTTTGAGGGTTGCCGGCGGCCATCTGGATTTTCTTTCGAAACGCCAAACGCTCGGCCATCAGAAAGGCCACGTATAGGCTGATCAGGAAGAATTGGTTCAGCAGCGAGGTCGCGCTGCCCAGCAGGATGCGGGCGACATAGGACATGTCGATGCTGACCAGATTGTCCCGGATAAAGCGCGTCACGTCGCTGCCGACCAATCCGGCGACGCGGTTCACGGCATTGTCGAATTGTTCCTCATAGGTGCCGACGGTGCGGGCGAACTGTGTGGCCTGACTACCGAGGATATACATAATCATGAAAAGGCCAGCCAGAACGACGGTGACACCCGCGATGTTGGCGAGCCAAACGGGGACACGCGTCAGGGCGGCGATCCGGTCACTCAGCGCGATGATCAGGACGTTGACCAGAAGGGCCATGGTCAGTGGGATCAGGAACGCAGCCCCGGCGTATAGCCCCAAAACCAAAAGGGTAGCGACAATACAGGTATCACGCACCACAGGCAGTGTGGCGCGGGGTACATCCGTGGTGGTTTTCGGGTCCAGAGGCATGTGCAAACCTGATTGAGCCATAGTGCTTGATACGATCCTGCACAGGGCAAAGAGTTTATGCAATGCGCTCAATTATTTATATGATTGATTTTCCGCTTGGGTGGCTTCTACCTGTAAGGTGCGCAGGGTAGAGTTCTGTATGTCCAGTGCTGCGAATCCCATATCAAGCCGTTTGATAAAGGCGCTTTTCCTGGCCGTTCGACGCTTTGGCGAGAAGAACGGCTTTGTCATGAGCAGCCATGTCGCCATGTCGATGATGATGGCGCTTTTTCCCTTTGTTCTGTTTACCGTGGCCCTGGCGGGCGCCTTGTCTCAAGGCTATGTGAACGATGAATTGATCGAGCTGATTTTTGGCGCGTGGCCTCAGGATGTGGCTGAGCCGATCGTCTCTGAGCTGCGCGCGGTGTTGCAGAGCTCCAGCTCGGGCGTGATTACCATCGGTGGTCTGCTGGCGGTCTATTTCGCCTCGAACGGGGTGGCTGCGGTGCGGGCAGCGATGAATCAGGCCTATCATGATCAGGACAGCTGGCCGTTCTGGAAAACGCGGCTGCTGTGCATTGGCCTAGTCATTCTGGGCGGCGCTGCGATCCTGATCATCGCCGCGGTCGAGGTTGTCTTGCCCGTCTATACTCAGCTCGTGTCCGAGCATACGGATGTAGATGTCTCGAACTGGTTGTCGGTGGACCGCCTGCGCTGGACCTTCACCATTGCGGTTCCGGCGGGCACGATCCTGCTGGCGCATCTGATCCTGCCGACCGGTCGCCATCGGGTGACGCAGATCTTGCCCGGCGTTGTGCTGACCCTTGTTCTGCTGGGGGCCGGAGGGTGGGGGTTTTCCATCTATATCGGCCAGTTCGCCAGCTACAGCGCCACCTATGCCGGGTTAGCGGGGGCCATGGCGGCGCTGATTTTTCTATACCTGTGCGCGGCGATACTGATCCTCGGCGCGGAGTATAACGGCGCTCTGATGGATTTGCAGCGCGACGAAGAAAGCGCTCCGGCATGAGGTGGGTTTTGCTCTTTGTCGCATTTGCCGGGGCCGCAAATGCGCAGTCCTATGTCGGTTCGGATCAATGCACTGACTGTCACGTGGACGAGGCCAAGGCCTGGGCAAACTCTCACCACGCGCTGGCCTGGACCGAGGTCGGGGCAGGGAAGATGGTTGCCGATTTTGATGGCACCCGCTTTGAGCATGACGGGATGTCCGTCCTGTTCGACCATAGTGGAGGGGTCCCATCTGCTCAGGTCACAGAAAAAGACGGTGTGATGACCGAATATGACGTCCACTCAGTCGTCGGCATAGAACCCTTGCAGCAATACCTGTTCGAAACCGATCCCGGTCGATTGCAGAGTTTCGACGTGGTCTGGGACACGGAAAACGAACGCTGGTATCACCTCTATCCGGATCAGGATTTGCCCCCCGATGACGGGCTGCACTGGACCGGGCCTTACAAAAACTGGAACGCCCGGTGCGCCGAATGCCACGCAACGGGATTTGAAAAGAACTACGACGCGCAAACCCGCAGCTACCAGTCTCGCCAAGCTGAGATCGGCGTCGGGTGTGAGGCCTGCCACGGCCCCGGCTCGGCACATGTCGATTGGGTCAATGGCCGTGTACTGCCAGAAGGGGTAGGTGAGGCCGGTTTCGCAATGTCATGGGGCAAAGGCCAGACCGAGGCGGAAATTCAGCAATGCGTAGGGTGCCATTCCCGTCGCGAGGCGCATGAGCAGGGCAACCCTCTGCCCGGAACGCCCTATCACGACGCCTACAATCTCGCGCTTCTGCGACCGGGGGCCTATCACCCCGACGGCCAGATTCTGGATGAGGTCTATGTTTACGGGTCCTTCCTGCAGTCCAAAATGTACGCGCAGGGCGTGGGCTGCATGAACTGCCACGAACCCCATAGCGCGAAGCTGAGGGCGGAGGGCAACGGAGTTTGTACGCAATGCCATTCACCGGCGGGTAATCCGGATTTCCCGACCCTGTCTCGCAAGGAGTATGACACCCCTGATCATCATCACCACCCCGAAGATAGCACAGGCGCGCAATGCAAGACCTGCCACATGATCGAGCGTGTTTATATGGGCGTCGACGGTCGGCGGGATCACAGTTTCCGTGTGCCGCGCCCTGATCTGGGGCTTGGGCAGGATGCCTGCACCGATTGCCACACCGACAAAGACCAGCCATGGGCCGCGGCGCAAATCGAGGGCTGGTTTCCGACTTCAACCCATCGCGGCCCGCATTTCGGTTCGGTGTTCGCTCCAGCGATGGCGGGGCAGGCGGGCAGTCCCGACGGGTTGCTGGCGATTGCCACCGATCCGTCTCAGGCTGGGATCGTGCGCGCAACAGCGGCATATCTGCTGCAACCCTTCGGCTCCCGTCAGGTGGCCGACGCAACAGCAGAATTACTGACGGATGCCGACCCGCTGGTTCGGGCCAACGCTGTGACGTTGCAGCGTCAGGCCTCTCCCCGAGATCAGGTGAAGCGGTTGGAGCCGCTGCTCTCAGACCCGCTGCGCAACGTTCGGATTTCGGCGGCGAAAGAGGTCCTGACAATCCCGCCCGAGGCGATGACCAAGGAACAGCGGGTTCTGGCAGGGCAGGCCACTGCCGAGTGGCAAGGGGCAATCACAAACCGTCTGGATTTCCCTGAAACCCACATGGTGCTAGGCGGTATGGCACTGACCTTTCGCAACGCATCCGCCGCCGAGCGTGCCTTTCGCGAGGTCGTGACCCTCGACCCTCAACGCGCCGAAGCCTGGCCGATGCTGGTGCAGCTGGCACAGATCAATCGCGGGCCGCAAGCTGCGCGTGAAATCGTACAGGAAGGCCTACAGCGCATTCCAAATGATCCGAACCTTCAAGAGCTGTCCCGGCAACTCGGGCCATAAGAACGGCCTTTACGCGCCCGTTTCCCGCCATCATCCCGGCAGATTTGACCGCTAGACCTGTGTCCGAGGGTGTCAGGCCATTAGGTCGTAAAAGGTGTCACATGTCGGAACATGTTTTGAAACAGCCTGCCTCAAGGGGCAGGCAGGTCTCAATGGATCAACGGATCGCGGAGCTTCGGGACCGCAAGCCGATTGATCTAAACCATGGTGAGGGGCTGATGCTGCAAGGTATCGCAGCCGCGTCGCTTCGCGAACAGCGGCTGGCTGGTCAGATCGCGCTCGAGGACTAGGCGCCGCCCCTGAACCCGGTCGCAACCACGAATTTCTCGGAACTGTCCGAACGCGATGCAGGCGGTTTGACGTTTGCAACTTTCTCGAACTTCTGCTTGAGCAGCTTTTGCAGATCGCCCTCGGCGCCACCGGCCAGAACCTTGGCCACAAACGTGCCGCCATCCTCCAGCACGTCAAAGGCAAAATAAGCGGCGGTTTCGCACAATGCCATGATCCGCAAGTGGTCGGTCTGCTTGTGACCCGAAGACGCGGCAGCCATGTCCGACATCACAACGTCAGCCTTGCCGCCCAGCCACTCTTTGACCTTGAGGTCCGCGTCATCTTCCATGAAATCCAGCACATGAGCCGTCGCGCCTGCAACAGGTTCGACCTCCTGCAGGTCAACACCCAGAACGGTGCCAATACGCTTGCCGCTTTTCTCGCCCAGTGCATTTACCCGCTTGACGGCGACCTGCAGCCAGCCACCGGGTGCACAACCCAGATCAACGACGCGCGCGCCGGGGACCAGAAACCGGAATTTGTCGTCCAGTTCTAGGATCTTGAACGCAGCGCGCCCACGATAGCCTTCGGCATTCGCGCGCTTGACATAGGGGTCGTTCAACTGCCGCTCGAGCCACCGGGTCGAGCTGAGCTTGCGCCCACGCGCCGTCTTCACCTTAACCTTCAGGTCGCGCTGTCCGCGGCCTGAGGTGTTTTTTCCACTCGGTGTTTTCGCCATCAGAACGGTCCGTCTTCCAATACGCCGTCCGCGCTCATCTGCGCATAAAGCAACCCTTCACGCAGCCCCCGGTCCGCCACAGACAGGCGGTCGGTGGGCCAGCAACGCAAAAGGGCCTGCAAAATGGCCGAGCCGGACATGATCAGGGCCTGCCGGTCATCCCCAATCCGAGGGTCCCGGCGTCGCCCGTGAGGGCCGAGTTCTAAATACCCGCGTATGACTTTGTCAATCTGATCGCTGGTCATGCGCAAACCGTCCACCTTGGTCCGGTCATAGCGCTTCAGGCCCAGATGCGAGGCGGCTACGGTCGTGACAGTACCGCTTGTACCGACGATCTGAAAACCCGCTCGGGTCTGTTCGTCCTTGTAAGGGGCGAAGTCGGCGAGGTTTTCCTCGAAAAACCAGCTCATGAGCGCAAACCGGGCCGAGTCATCCTCAACGTCATGAAACTGGTCGCGCAGGGTTGCGACGCCCAGCGGGACGCTGATCCAGTCCACGACCTTGGCGGCCGGGAAGGGGCTGTCGGCGGTGTGAAACCCGTTATGCAAACGCATGATCGCCGCAGGCCGATCGCGGCGTGGCACGGAAGAGATGTCGATCCACACCAATTCCGTCGAGCCGCCACCGATATCCACGACCAGCAACTGCTCGGTCTTGGTCGACACCAGAGGCGCGCAGGAGATGACGGCCAGACGGGCCTCTTCTTCGGGCTGGATGATTTCAAGGTTCAGGCCGGTTTCACGCCGTACTTGCCGGATGAAATCGCGTGAGTTCTTGGCGCGCCGACAGGCCTCGGTTGCGACCAAACGCATCCGTTTGACCTTGTTTCGCTTCAGCTTTTGCTGGCAGATTCGCAGCGCCTGAACAGTGCGCGACATGGACGCCCGGGACAGGCGTCCCGTGCGTTCCAAACCCGCGCCCAACTGCACGGATTTGGAGAAACTGTCGACCACATGGAACCCGCTCCCCTTGGGTTGGGCTATCAACATGCGGCAGCTATTTGTCCCCAGATCCAACGCCGCATAGAGTGCATCTGGATCGGGTCTTGCCGGCGCGGGGCTTTCGACCGCCTTCGGGAACGCGCCCGCACCTTTGGGACGCTTGGGCGCCATTCGTAACGCCCTCCGATTTTCGAGTTAAGTTGACCCTAGGCGGGGTCTCGCCGACGCGCAAGTGATTTCAATTTTGAATTTAACGTGAGTGTCACACAGCGTTCATACTGAAATGCAATTCCCGTGCCGATCCCCATTTCGGGATTCTCTACAAGCTTACAGCCAGATACGGAGACTGCCATGAAAGATGAGCGCACCCTGTCCTTCGATGAATTTGATGAAGTCGTAAATCCGCGCCCCGAGGAATGTGAATTCGACCGCGTGGTCGAGCGCGCCTTGTCGCGACGTGGCTTTCTGGGGGGCGTTTTGGCCATGGGCAGCTTTACCGCAGTAGGCGGCTCGCTTCTGCCCACAGGTGCGCGCGCGTCAGCTGATCGGTTCTCGTTCGAAGCGATTCCGGTCTCAACTGCCGATGAGGTGGTCGTGCCCGCAGGCTACAAGGCCGAAGTCATGGTACGCTGGGGCGATCCGTTGTGGTCCGACGCACCTGAATTCGATCCTGCGACTCGTGGCACCGCCGCCAGCCAGGAACGCGCCTTTGGCGACAACACCGACGGTCAGGACGTTTTCTTCCATGACGGTCACGTCCTGCTGGTTGTGAACAACGAATACACCAACCGCGATATTCTGTGGGGCAACAACCCCGATGCAAAGGCGGCCTCGGACGATGATGTCGCCAAGGGCATGATGGCCCATGGTGTGACTGTGGTCGAGATTGCCAATACCGACGGCAAATGGGGCATCGTCAAGGACAGCCCATATAACCGCCGCATCACGCCGCAGACCGACATGACCATCACAGGACCGGCTGCGGGCCATGACCTGATGAAAACCGCCGCTGATCCGACCGGCACGACCTCTAAGGGGACGTGGAACAACTGCGGCAACGGCATGACACCTTGGGGTACCTATCTGGCCTGTGAAGAGAACTTTAACGGCTACTTCTCGGCAGAAGACGAAGCGCACGAAGTCAGCGCTGAACTGAAGCGCTATGGCGTCTCGTCCAAGGATTGGGGCTATGGCTGGGCCAAGATCGACGAGCGTTTTGACGTCTCGAAGAACCCCAATGAACCGAACCGCGCCGGTTACGTGGTTGAGATCGACCCGACCGACCCGACCTCGACCCCGCGCAAACTGACTGCTCTGGGCCGCTTCAAGCACGAAAATGCCGAATCTGTGGTCAATAATGACGGTCGCGTTGTTGTCTACATGGGCGATGATGAGCGAGGTGAGTTCCTGTACCGCTTCGTGTCGGACGGTGTCTATGCGGCTGGCGTCGATACCAACGCTCTGCTGGAAAACGGCACGCTGTCGGTTGCCAAGTTCAACGATGACGGCACCGGTGAATGGCTGGACCTGACACCTGAAACAACCGGTTTGGCTTCGCAGGCTGAGGTCAGCATCCACACCCGTCAGGGCGCGTCTGCTGTTGGTGGAACCACCATGGACCGCCCCGAATGGGTTGCTGCCAACCCGAACGTGGCCGAGGTATACTGCTGTCTGACCAACAACAAGAACCGGGGCGTCAAGCCGAATGCCGGTGGAGATGACACCTCGGTCAATGGTCCGAACCCGCGTGAGGCCAACAACTATGGCCAGATCGTGCGCTGGCGTCCGGAAGGAGGCGATCACACCGCGTCCGGCTTTGCCTGGGATCTGTATGTGCTGGCGGGCAACCCGAATGTCCATCAGGACACCTATGGCGGGTCGGACAACGTCAATGCCGATAACATGTTCAACTCACCCGATGGTCTGAAATTCGACAGCAACGGCCTGCTGTGGATCCAGACCGACGGCAACTATGGCAACGAAGGTGATTTCGAAGGTCAGGGCAACAACCAGATGCTGGCAGGTGACCCGGTCACCGGTGAAATCCGCCGCTTCCTGGTCGGCCCGAATGAGTGCGAGATCACCGGCCTCAGCTGGTCGCCGGATCGCCGCACCATGTTCGTGGGCGTCCAACACCCTGGTGAGGACGGCAACAGCCACTGGCCCGAAGGCGGCGATGCCGTGCCGCGCTCGGCCATCATCGCGGTCACGCGCGACGATGGCGGTTTGGTCGGCTAAGGCCAAAAACGCCCTTAAAAACAAGCCCCGGACGGTGTTACCGCCCGGGGTTTTTGCTTGTGTTGAGCCATCCTCATACAAGCGTTGAAAGTTTTGATATCTGGTTTTCTGTGAATCCCGGCTAAAACCACTGTACACCGTCATAGGCAAAAAGGTCGCTTGGAAGGCGCTGGGTGTCGAAAACCGACCTCCTCAGCCCAATATAGACGTTTAGAACCGCCCCATTGGTTAGGAGGAATCACAGCTATGCCTGACGTCACCATCGTGTACTGGCGCGACATTCCCGCTCAGGTCATCGTCGGCAAAGGCCGTCGTGGCGCAAAGCGGCAGTTGGAAGAACGGTTTGAACAGGCCATCGACCGCGCCGCCATGAAGGTGAATGCCAAGGACAGCGATGCCTACCTGGCCGAATGGCGCAAGGCTGAGCCTTTCGCGGTTGAGGGCGACCCGTCCGAGATTGCCGAAGCGCAGGCTGTGCGTCTGGAAACGGAATACGATCAGGACCGCATCAAGGCACTGATCGCGAATGACGGTTGGGCATGAGCCCGAAATCTATATGGGAGGCCGCAATGGCTTTGCTGAACTTCAAGAAACGTGATGCCGCCGAAAACGGCCCTGTAAACCCGACCGTCGAAGCCTTTCTGCAGGGCTACTCGATCGAGGTAATGCCCCGGACCGCCGAAAAGGTCGAAGATTTCCGCGCGCTGCTGCCCGAAGGCACCCGTGTCTACATCGCCCACATCGAAGGCACGCCGATCGAAGACATGGTGAAAACCGCCAAGCGCATCTCCGCCGAAGGTTACCCGGTCATGCCGCACTTCCCGGCGCGCATCATCAAGGATGCCGTGACGCTGGAGAACTGGATCTCGATGTATCAGGGCGAAGCGGGCGTTGATCAGGCGCTGCTGCTGGCTGGCGGCGTGGCCAAGCCCCATGGTGATTTCGACAGCTCGATGCAACTGTTGGAGTCAGGCCTGTTCGACAAAGCCGGTTTCAAGCGCCTGCATGTTGCCGGTCACCCCGAGGGCAACAAGGACATCGACCCGGACGGCTCGACCAAGAACGTTGATGACGCGCTGCGCTGGAAAGAGAAATTCAGCGAAACCACCGACGCCGAGATGGCGCTGGCCACTCAGTTCGCGTTCGACGCAAAGCCGATCATCGAATGGGCGAACGGTCTGAAAGAGGCGGGGATCGACATCCCCGTCCATATCGGTATCGCGGGTCCTGCCAAGCTGCAAACCCTGATCAAGTTCGCTATCGCCTGTGGCGTTGGCCCGTCGCTGAAAGTTCTGCAAAAGCGCGCCATGGATGTCTCCAAACTGCTGCTGCCCTATGAGCCAAATGATGTGATCACCGAGCTGGCCGAATACAAAGCTGCCAACCCGGATTTCAACATCACCAACGTACACTTCTTCCCCCTTGGCGGCATCAAGACCAACGCCAACTGGGCCATCAACAACGGCGGCGCTTCGGCGAAGCCGGTCAACGCTTAAGGAACGGACATGACCCGTACAGTCGTAGAATCAAAAACAAAAACCGCCGTTCTTGGCTTTGACGAACCGTTCTGCGTGATTGGCGAGCGGATCAACCCCACGGGCCGCAAGAAACTGGCCGCTGAGCTTGAGGCAGGCGACTTTTCAACCGTTGAGAAAGACGCCCTGGCGCAGGTCGCCGCTGGCGCGACCGTTCTGGATATCAACGCAGGCGTTGTCTACAATTCGAACCCCAACCCGAACGAGACCGAGCCGCCGCTGATGCGCCAAATCGTTGAGCTGGTTCAGGGTCTGGTTGACGTCCCGCTCTGCATCGACTCGTCGGTTCCCGGTGCGCTGGAGGCCGGTCTCGAGGCGGCTGAAGGCCGTCCGCTGCTGAACTCGGTCACCGGCGAAGAAGAGCGACTGGAGCTGGTTCTGCCGCTGGTCAAGAAATACAACGTTCCGGTTGTTGCGATCTCGAACGACGATACCGGCATCTCGGAAGACCCCGATGTGCGTTTCGACGTGGCCAAGAAGATCGTTGAGCGCGCTGCCGATTTCGGCATTCCGGCGCATGACATCGTGGTTGACCCGCTGGTTATGCCGATCGGTGCGATGGCAACCGCTGGCCAGCAGGTCTTCGCTCTGGTCCGTCGTCTGCGCGAAGAGCTGGGCGTGAACACCACCTGTGGTGCGTCCAACATCTCGTTCGGTCTGCCGAACCGCCACGGCATCAACAACGCGTTCCTGCCGATGGCAATGGGTGCGGGCATGACGTCCGCGATCATGAACCCGGTTGCTCTGCCGACGACGCAGAAGAAAATCGCTGAGAAGAAAGAAGCCGTTGCCGCAGCTGGTATCATCCTGCCCGAAGGCATGGACGATGAGGCCTTTGTTCAGATGTTCGGTCTGGGCTCGACCCAGCCGCGTGCCGGCAAGGAGATGGAGGCCATCCGTGCCGCCAACCTTCTGACCAACAACGACCCGCACGGCGGCGCATGGATCAAGTTCAACAAATCGCCTGAAGAAGCGGCTGCGGCCGGGGGAGCAGGCGGTCGTCGCGGCGGTGGCCGTCGCCGTCGCGCTTGATTATCTGAACTATCAGATCAAAGGCCGGGCCCCGCGCCCGGCCTTTTTCGTTTGACCCTGATCAATGCATCAAGCGTGATATCGTAGAGACTGGGGTGGTCTTTTCCGCAACGATCAGGTGCTTTCATGTCCAAACATCACCCACCAAAACTGGCCGACGCGGACCTGAGTGAGAAGTTGGGCAAGAAGGACTATTTCGACAAGCTGATCGATCTGCAGGCGAAACTAGCACGTATTCAGCAAGCTTTTCTCTTCCATGGAACCAAGGGCGTAATCGTCTTTGAAGGTTGGGATGCCGCTGGCAAAGGTGGCACGATCCGCCGTATCAGCCAGGCGCTTGATCCGCGCAGTTTCAAAGTCTGGCCGATCGGCGCACCGCGCAACTACTATCTCAACCGCCACTATCTGCTGCGGTTTTGGGAACGCTTGCCGCCAGAAGGTGCAATCTCGGCTTTTGACCGTAGTTGGTACGGGCGTGTTCTGGTGGAACGGATCGAGAAGTTCACACCTGAGAAACGGTGGCGGGCGGGATATCGAGAGATAAACGACTTCGAGCGCATGCTTGTTGACGACGGCACACGGATTGTAAAGCTGTTCTTTCATATCTCACAAGAGGAACAGATGGCACGTTTCACGGAGCGCCTGCGCAACCCATTGAAGCGCTGGAAGCTGACTTATGAGGATTTTCGCAATCGCGAGCGTTGGGACGAAGCAGGGATCGCGGTCGATGAGATGCTGGCGCGTACATCAACGGAGATTGCACCGTGGCACGTTATTCCGGCTAACAACAAAAAATCTGCGAGAATCAATGCAATGCAAACCATCGTTGATGCATTCTCAAAGGACATAGATCTAAACCCACAGCATTTGGACAAACGGACTTTGGACGCGGCGTGCGAGGCATTGGATGTTGACCAATCATTGATCGACTCTCTGCGGGCGAGGACAGAGTAATCCATAAACCTCACCGAAAGGCGCTTGCAGTTCCTCAGGTGGCGATGGTATCTCAAATTTCGCGGCGGGTATGATGTAATGGTAGCCTGTCAGCTTCCCAAGCTGAACGCGCGGGTTCGATTCCCGCTACCCGCTCCAACTTCAATGTCTATTGTGAACGGCGTGCTTGCAGCAGGTTAATAGCGGCCGGGACACGCGTTCCTTCCGAAGTGAGGTACTCCTCGAACTGTAGCACAACAGTATCGACGATCGCGCGCACATCCTCTTCGGTGCCGTTGAAATGCGCGATCACACGCGCAGCAGGTCCCACACGGGTGCAGAGCAGGGCTGCGTCTTCGACAGATAGTGGCCCGTTTAGCACCAGCGAAACCGTCGTGACCTGAACATCAACCAGCCCCGCATCGCGCATCAGGCCAGCGACTCTGTCCTTGTCATGGAAGGCGAGCGGCCCAGGGGCATTCCGGTCAACTTTAGGCGGCTGACCCAACCGCGCTGTGGCAGCGATATGCGGGGTTTTGAACCAAGGGTTGTCAGACAGACCGCCCCAAGCGGCAAAGGTCATCTGCGCACCGGGCTTCAGGGCGCGAGCCATGTTGGCGAAGGCGACGGTCGGGTCGGCAAAGAACATGACGCCGAACCTTGAGATCATCGCGTCAATATCGCCCTGCGAAAGCTCTGTGGTCTGAGCGTCGGCATATTGAAACGAAAGATTGCCCAGACCAGCATTGCTGGCCCGCTGGCGCGCGCGCTCTAGAAACTGTTCCGATATGTCGATGCCGCGCACCGCACCCTCAGCCCCAACAAGCTGCGCAGCGGCCATCGCAGATGCGCCAGTGCCACAGCCGATATCAAGAATCCGCATGCCCCGTGACACGCCAGATCGTTTCAGGACCAGTTCCAGGACGGGCTGAAACAAGGTGTCCAGCTGATCTTCAAAGGTCAGCCAGCGGGTACCCATTTCAGACTTGCCCCAGAACTCTTCCTGATCCCCGTTGATGTTCAGCATCGCAGCCCCCTTTTGAGGGGAACTATGACCTCCGGCGGCGACGGCGGCCAGTCTTTTCCTCATCGCCGCCACCGGTGTTGAAGGACGGTGCGGGCAGGGTGACGACCTGTGCGAGTTCCGGGAATGGGTCCGTTTTGTGCGGGATCGCGTTGGCGGCAACGAAGTGGTCCTGGAACTTCGGCTCGATGGCGGTTTCGATCTTGGTGATCTCGCGGACGACACGCTCGATCTCGGCGCGCGAGCCGATGTTGCACAGTGCAATCCGGGCGCCGGTACCAGCCGCGTTGCCCGCGCTAGAGACCTTATCGAGCGGTGCATCCGGGATCATGCCCAGAACCATCGCGTGCTTGGTCGAGATATGCGCACCGAAGGCCCCGGCCAGAACCACGCGATCCACGCGGTCGACCTCCATCTCGTCCATCAATAGGCGCGCACCCGCATAAAGTGCCGATTTCGCCAGCTGGATGGCCCGGATATCGCCTTGGGTGACCGTGATCCGAGGGCCACCTTCCGCGCTGGAATCATGGATCAGATAGGCGTGTGTGCGCCCTTCAGGAACGCAGCGGGGCGTGCCGGTTTGCTCGGCCGATCCGATCAGGCCGCTTTCGTCCAGCAGGCCAGCGATGCGCATCTCGGCCACCGCCTCGATGATGCCAGAGCCGCAGATGCCGGTGATGCCAGTGGTGGCGATGTCCTGATCAAAGCCGTCCTCATCGGACCATTTCTCGGATCCGATCACGCGGAAGCGGGGTTCCTTGGTGACGGGGTCAATCTCGATCCGCTCAATCGCGCCGGGGGCAGCGCGTTGGCCGGAACTGATCTGCGCGCCTTCGAAGGCAGGGCCTGTGGGCGACGAGCAGGCCAGAACGCGGCTGGTGTTGCCCAGCAGGATTTCGGCATTGGTGCCCACGTCCACGATCAGCACCAGATCTTCGGATTTGCCGGGCTCTTCCGACAGGGCAACGGCGGCACAGTCGGCACCCACGTGACCGGCGATACAGGGCAGGATGTAGATCTGCGCGCGCGGGTTCATCGTGGTCAGGTCCATCTCACGCGCGGGCAGGGACATGCTCTCCGATGTCGCCAGCGCAAACGGAGCTTGCCCCAGTTCGACCGGGTCCAGACCCAGCAGCAGATGGTGCATGACCGGGTTACAAACGAACACCGTCTCAACGATCAGGCTGGCGTCAATGCCCGCTTCTTCAGCGATCGAGGTGGTCAGGTCATTGATCGCCTCACGCACGGCCTTGGTCATCTCCTGATCTCCGCCGGGGTTCATCATGGCGTAGGAAACGCGGCTCATGAGGTCTTCGCCGAAGCGGATCTGGGGGTTCATCAGGCCCGAGGATGCCTTGACCTCACCTGTCTCCAGATCGGTCAGATGCGCCGCAACCGTGGTCGAGCCGAGGTCGATGGCCAAACCATAGAGGCCCCCTTCGTGCAGGCCGGGCCAGATTTCGACGATGCGTGCCACCGGGTCCTTATGACCTTTGTGAACGGCGACAGTGACTTCCCATTTACCTTTGCGCAGAACCGGTTGCAGCTTCGACATCAGGGACAGATCTGCGGTGACGGCCTCGATCTTCCACTGCTCGCGCAGGGCACGTTCCAGACGCTCCAGATCGCCGGTGGGCGAGTGCATGTCGGGTTCCTCGACTACGACGAAATAAAGCCGCGTGGCCGGGTCCATGGTGATGGCGCGCGCCGCTGCGGCCTTTCGGACAACCTGACGGTGGACCTGGCTTTCGGGCGGCACGTCGATCACCACATCACCCTGAACCGAGGCCTGACAGCCCAAACGACGACCGGGTTTCAGGCCACGTTTGTCGTCATAGCGCTGCTCGACCGCGTTCCATTCGCTCAGCGCGTCTTCCGAGACGGTAACGCCGTGCTTGGGGAACTCGCCGTAGCTGGGTGTAATCTGACATTTCGAGCAGATGCCGCGCCCTCCGCAAACCGAATCCAGATCGACGCCCAGCTGTCGGGCGGCGGTCAGAATCGGGGTGCCAACGGGAAAGTGCCCGCGTTTGCCCGAGGGGGTAAAGACGACAAGGGGGTCGGTGGTCATGGTCGGCCTGCCTAAATTGTGTTCGCGCGTATGCCGGGGAAGATATGAGTTTATTCACAAAGGGAAAGCCCTGACAGCGGCACGTTTTGTACAACGAGCGTCGTTTTGTGACGTGCTATTCCCAACCAAGGGCAAACAACTTGGGTTCTAGGGCTTTTCCTTCGGGTCAATCCATGCAATAGGGTCACCGCCAAACGGGCTTTTGCATGGGGTTTGATGATGCAGATTCGTGAGGCACTTACCTTTGACGACGTACTTCTTGTTCCGGGCGCATCTTCAGTGCTGCCGGCAACGGCGGATACGACGACGCGCGTGACGCGTCAGATTTCCATGAACATCCCGCTGCTCAGCTCGGCCATGGATACTGTGACCGAGGCGCGTATGGCCATCGCCATGGCGCAGGCCGGTGGGATCGGCGTGATCCATAAGAACCTCTCGGTCGAGGAACAGGCCCGCGAGGTCCGCCGTGTGAAACGGTTCGAATCCGGCATCGTCTACAACCCGGTGACGTTGCGTGCCGATCAGACGCTAGCAGACGCGCAGGCGCTGGTGCAGCGCTACAACTTCACCGGCTTTCCGGTTGTGGATGAGAAGGGCCGCGTTGTCGGCATCGTGACCAACCGGGACATGCGCTTTGCCACGTCGGATGACACGCCGATCAAGGCAATGATGACCTCGGACAATCTTGCGATGCTGCAAGAGCCCGCCGATCTGGAAGAGGCCAAATCCCTTATGCGCGCCCGCCGGATTGAAAAACTGCTGGTTGTTGATGGTGAGGGCAAGCTGACCGGTCTGCTTACCCTGAAAGACACTGAACAAGCCGTTCTGAACCCAACGGCCTGCAAGGACCACCTGGGCCGTCTGCGCGTCGCCGCCGCGACCTCGGTCGGGGATGCAGGGTTTGAGCGCTCGGAACTGTTGGTCGATTCGGGTGTCGATATTATCGTCGTCGATACCGCTCACGGCCATTCCGAAGGTGTTCTTGAGGCGGTCAAACGCGCCAAAACGCTGTCGAACGAAGTTCAGATCATTGCGGGCAATGTCGCCACCGCGGATGCTACTAAAGCGCTGATTGATGCGGGTGCGGATGCGATCAAGGTGGGCATTGGGCCAGGTTCGATCTGTACCACTCGGATGGTGGCCGGTGTCGGTGTGCCTCAGCTGACGGCAATCATGGACTGCGCCTCAGCCGCCGGAGATGTGCCGGTGATTGCCGATGGTGGTATCAAGTTCTCGGGCGATTTCGCCAAGGCCATCGCGGCGGGTGCGTCCTGCGCCATGGTCGGTTCGATGATCGCGGGTACGGATGAGAGCCCGGGCGAGGTGATCCTTTATCAGGGCCGTTCGTTCAAATCCTATCGTGGCATGGGCAGCTTGGGAGCCATGGCCCGCGGCTCGGCGGATCGCTATTTCCAGAAGGATGCCGCCAATGACAAGCTGGTGCCGGAAGGTATCGAAGGGCAGGTGCCCTACAAAGGCTCTGCCGGAGCGGTTGTTCACCAACTGGTCGGCGGTCTGCGCGCGGCCATGGGCTATACCGGCTGTGCCACGGTCGAAGAGATGCGCAAGAACTGCAATTTCGTCAAAATCACCGGGGCGGGTCTGAAAGAAAGCCACGTTCATGACGTGCAGATCACGCGTGAAAGCCCGAACTACCGGGTTATGTGATCTGGTGATCTGTTGCAGGCGGCGCCCCGACGCGGGCGCCGTTTTGCGTTCTTGGAAAACCCGACGGAGGGAAAGATGACCCCGGCAGCCCGTGTTCAGACCTCAATCGAGATCCTTGACCAAATTCTGGACGGCGCGCCCGTTGAAAAAGCCCTGACTGGGTGGGCGCGGCGCAGCCGGTTCGCAGGTTCCAAGGATCGCGCAGCGGTGCGGGATCACGTTTTTACGGCCTTGCGCTGCAAACGGTCCTTTGCGGCGCTTGGGGGGGCTGAGACGGGTCGCGGCCTGATGATCGGAGCGATGCGTGCTGCGGGGAAGGCGCCTGACACTCTCTTCACTGGCGAACGCCACGCGCCTGAGCCGATTGAAGCGTCTGAGCAGGGTCGCGGTTTCGTGTCACTGGCCGAACAGTTTGATATTCCGGACTGGCTCTGGCCCCGGTTTTCGGCGTCTTTGGGCGATGCAGCCACGGAGGCCGCGGCGGCGCTGCAAAACCGCGCTCCAGTGCATCTTCGGGTCAATTTGCGCAAGACAGACGTGGAAGGTGCGACTCGTTCTTTGGAGACAGACGGGGTTCAAACTAAACCCCATCCCTCCTGTGAAACGGCTCTGACCGTCGTCGAAGGAGCACGCAAGGTGGCACAAAGCCGAGCTTACCTTGACGGTTTGGTCGAGTTGCAGGATTCGGCCAGTCAGGCGGTTGTGGCGGCTTTGCCCCTTAAACCCGGTTTGCGCGTTCTTGACTATTGCGCTGGTGGTGGCGGAAAATCGCTGGCGCTCGCAGCCCATAAGGGGGTCGAGGTGTTTGCGCATGACATCAACCCGAAGCGCATGCAGGACCTGCCGAACCGCGCCGACCGCGCGGGCGTCAAAGTGACCTGCGTTGAGACCGCGGAACTAGCCGGTTTCGCGCCCTTTGACATCGTACTGGTCGATGCACCTTGCTCGGGCAGTGGCTCTTGGAGGCGCGCTCCGGCCGGAAAATGGGCCCTGACCGAAGAGCGTTTGATCGAATTGACTGAGCTGCAACGTGCGATTCTGGGTGAGGTCGCGCCACTGGTTCATCGCGAGGGCCTTCTCGCGTATGCAACCTGTTCGATGCTTCAGGACGAAAACACACAGGTTATTGGAAGCTTTGTGTCGGAGAACCCCGATTGGACGGCGAAGCTGCAACGGAATTGGCGTGTTACGGATGGCGTCGACGGGTTTTTCACGGCGCATCTGATAAGATAGGAACCCATTAAAACAACCTCAGGTAGTTTTCTTAGCCCCTTAACTCTGTTAAGCGGGCATTAACCATTTTGGATCGTTATTGCTCTCAAAAAAGCTACCCGGGTCATTCATGTCCGATTCAACATATTCGTTCTCCTATCCCCGCTCGCGGAGAACGCCGTCTGTTGCACGTGTTTTAGCGCTGGTTGGACTGGCCGCCCTTTTATATGTCGCGCCATATACGGGTCGGGTGCCGGCGGACTGGACGCAAGGCATGATCGTCGTCGGAGTCTCGGTCCTTTTTGCGACACTCTGGATTCTGATCGATGGCCTCTTTGCCGACAAGGCCGCTCATCAAACCTTTGATATGCTGGCAGTTTTTGTGGATCAGGACGATTGCGCAAGCGTTATTGCCGATGAAGAGGGCACTGTTCTGGTCGCCAATCCAATTGCGCGCGAACAGTTGAAAGCCAAGCCGGAGGCAACGCTGCCCGAGGTCCTGCGCTCGGTCTTCGCCAACCCGTCGAGCCTTCTACTGAGGTTGCAGACACTGGCCCAAGCAAATGGCTCAGCGGATGAGGACATCATCACAGTTGGCGAGAATGTCCCGGTTTCGGTTGTTCGATTGGCAGACCACCTGTTCGGCTGGCGGTTCAAACTTGGTCGCCAAGGGCAGTGGGATAAAATCGCCCTTCCCGTACTGACCATCGGTCGGGGTGGGCGCCTGTTACACCTTAATACCGCCGCAAGGGCTTTTTTTGACACGGTACCGGGTTCGATCGACAATATCTTTCCGAACGGATTGCCTCATGATGGTCAAATCTGCTCGGTCCCTGCTTATGAGGGGGAAAGGCGCGTCGCGGTCACTGGCGTATCGGCGTCGGGGGCGGAACGGCACCTCGTTTTGATGCCGGTTTCTCAACCCGTTCATCCGGAGCATGGATCCTCACTTGCTGAACTGCCGGTACCGATCCTTTGCATGACGCCTGAGGGGATCATACTGCGGGCAAACCAAATGGCGCGGGCGCTTTTGGGTGATCTTAATCTGAACGAGACCAATATCGACCAGATCCTGCAGGGGCTGAACCATCCGATTCTGGAGTGGCTGGCGCAAACGGCATCGGGCGAAGAAGTTGCTCGATCTGAATTCCAGCGACTAACTCGCGATGACAAAGAGCTGTTCGTTCAGGTCACTCTGGACCGGGTTCAGATCGACGGGAAATCCCACCTCATCGCGGTTCTAAACGACGCCACGGAGTTAAAAACACTTGAGGCGCAATTTGTTCAGGGACAGAAGATGCAGGCTGTCGGCCAGTTGGCTGGAGGTGTTGCACATGATTTCAATAACCTTCTGACCGCGATATCAGGTCATTGCGATCTGCTGCTGCTGCGCCATGATCAAAACGACCCTAACTATGGTGACCTGGTTCAGATTAATCAGAATGCCAATCGCGCGGCGGCTCTGGTCAGCCAGCTTCTGGCCTTTTCGCGCAAACAGACCTTGCGGCCCGAGGTTCTGGACGTACGCGATACTATCTCGGACCTCATCCATCTGTTGAATCGATTGGTCGGTGAGAAAGTGCAACTGACCCTCAGCCACGATCCTGTCCTCAAGCCTGTGCGCGCGGACAAGCGGCAGTTGGAGCAGGTGTTGATGAACCTCGTCGTCAACGCGCGCGATGCGATGCCGGACGGCGGTGAGATTCGCATCGAAACCGAGGTGCTGAGCCTGACCGAGCCCTTGCGCCGCGACCGGGCCACGGTTCCGCCAGGCGATTACATGACCGTCAAGGTGATCGACAGTGGCATCGGTATTCCTGCCGATAAATTGCAAAAAGTGTTCGAGCCGTTCTACACGACAAAGCGCACGGGCGAGGGCACGGGGCTAGGCCTTTCGACCGTCTACGGGATCGTCAAACAGACGGGTGGATTCATCTTTGTCGACAGCGTTGTTGGTCGCGGCACCGAGTTCTCACTGCTCCTCCCAGTTTGCGTCGAAGCGAAACCCGCCGAGGTGCAGACCGAAGATGTGCCGGACTCTAAAACGGCGCGCCAAGGCGAGGGCGTGGTGCTACTGGTCGAAGACGAAGCGCCGGTACGCGCCTTCGCGACCCGCGCTTTGCGCCTGAAGGGCTATACGGTGCTCGAGGCCGAGTCCGCCGAGGACGCCCTGACCTTGCTGGAAGATGTCAAACTGAACGTGGATGTGTTCGTAACCGATGTGGTCATGCCCGGAATGGACGGCCCGACTTGGGTTGCCAAGGCCATGGAGACGCGGCCGGATGTCCGAGTCGTGTTTGTCTCGGGTTATACTGAGGGCGCGTTTGGCGACTCGGGCCCTCAGGTTCCGAATTCGACCTTTTTGCCAAAGCCCTTCTCTTTGACCCAACTGACCGAGGCAGTGTTTCAGCAGATGAATTGACGGCTATTGCGCCGCCTCATAGACCGCAAAATCGGCCTTAGAATGCTTGCGGAATGCAGCTTCGGTTGCAGAAGACAGAGTTGTTTCTGCGGGCGGTGAGACGTTCTCGCTTTGTAGTGTGAAATCGAAATTCAACCGGCTTTGCAAGAATTCGACGATTCTGTCCTGATGGTCGTATTTGAAAACATGGCTGGCCCCGACACCGTTGTTGCGGGTGCGGAAGAACTGGCTCTGACTGCCGACATCGGCAAATTCGGGCTGTGGGGTCTGCATATAGGCCTGTACGAAGGCGTCAAAGCTGAGATCCCGCGTCGAATGCGGATGCCCAATGCGATCTTCGCGCCGACGAAACCTGTACCAGCTGCCCAGCCAGTCGATGGGTTCGCGGACAACGGCCATGATCTCCATCTCGGTGTCGTACATTTTGCGGAACATGTTCTGAATAAAACGGTCATATCGGCGCACCGGCGCGTGTTTCAGCTCAGGCGGATGGGTGATCACAAGGTCCGCGCGAGTACGCAATGCAGAGTGATATGCGGTGCTTCCGGTTTTGGGAACAGATAAAAACGCAAGGCGTTCCTTATAGAAAACAAGCATTTAGTGTTCCCATGTCGATGATAATTCGGAAGACAGATTGGCGTAAACGGATCTTTAACACAATTGCCCAAGAGTAGGATCTGTAAGTTTTAGTTGAAATGTTCTCTTTTTGGTCCCATAAGGAACAAGAGGCGAACAAAGCAGCGATTGCCGCCCGGCAAAGGGTGTGACAAAAGGGAAGGCGACAGGACAATGGCGGATCTTCTGACGATGAGCGACAAGAAAAACGCGGACAAGCAAAAGGCGCTCGATAGCGCGCTGGCCCAGATCGAACGGCAATTCGGCAAAGGCTCGATCATGAAGCTGGGCGAGGATGCCAAGCAGGATATCGAGGCAAGCTCGACCGGGTCTCTGGGTCTTGATATCGCGCTGGGAATCGGCGGTCTGCCGATGGGCCGGATTGTTGAGATTTACGGGCCTGAGAGCTCAGGCAAAACAACGCTGACCCTGCATTGTATTGCCGAACAGCAAAAGCGCGGCGGTGTCTGCGCGTTTGTCGACGCAGAACATGCGCTTGACCCGCAATATGCCCGCAAGCTGGGCGTTGATCTGGACGAACTGCTGATCTCGCAGCCTGACACCGGCGAACAAGCGCTGGAAATCACCGACACACTGGTTCGGTCTGGCGCGGTGAACATGGTCGTGGTCGACTCGGTGGCGGCGCTGACGCCGAAATCCGAATTGGAAGGCGACATGGGCGACAGCAACGTCGGCGTTCAGGCCCGTCTGATGAGTCAGGCGATGCGCAAACTGACCGGCTCGATCAGCCGTTCGAATTGCATGGTAATCTTCATCAACCAGATTCGGATGAAGATCGGCGTGATGTTTGGCAGCCCGGAAACCACGACCGGTGGCAACGCGCTGAAGTTCTACAGCTCGGTTCGTCTGGACATCCGCCGTATCGGCGCAATCAAAGATCGAGATGAAGTGGTCGGTAACCAGACCCGTGTCAAAGTCGTTAAGAACAAGGTGGCCCCTCCGTTCAAACAGGTGGAATTTGACATCATGTACGGCGAAGGCATCTCGAAAATGGGTGAGCTGCTGGATCTTGGCGTCAAGGCCGGTGTGGTCGAGAAGTCGGGTTCGTGGTTCAGCTACGGGGACGAACGGATCGGGCAGGGTCGCGAAAACGCCAAGCAGTATCTGCGCGATCACTCTCGGATCGCTTTGGATATCGAGGACAAGATCCGCGCGGCCCATGGTCTGGACTTCGACATGCCGCCCGGAGCGGCCGAGGATGACGATATCCTCGAGGCCTAAGGAACGCGCGAGAGGGAACACCAGAAATCTCCCAGCGCTCCGACAGTGCTGAGAATAACTTAAACAGGGCGGTCCGTCGGGGCCGCCTTGTTTCGTTTGGAAGGTCAATGCTGTGGACACTCTGCAGGCACGGCGATAAACCTGCGCAGACCATTATGATTGCGCGCTGAGAGAGCCCCATGCCAACGTTGAACGACATCCGATCGACCTTTCTGAACTACTTTGCCAAGCAGGGGCACGAAGTGGTGGCGTCCAGCCCTCTGGTGCCGCGCAATGATCCGACTTTGATGTTCGTGAACTCGGGCATGGTGCAGTTCAAGAACCTGTTCACCGGTGTCGAAACCCGCGACTATCAGCGTGCAACCACCGCGCAGAAGTGTGTGCGAGCTGGCGGCAAGCATAATGACCTCGACAATGTGGGCTATACGGCGCGCCACCACACCTTCTTTGAGATGCTGGGGAACTTTTCCTTCGGTGACTATTTCAAGCACGACGCGATTCCCTTCGCGTGGGAGTTGATCACCAAGGAATTCGGCATCGACAAAAACCGTCTGCTGACCACGGTCTATCACACCGACGACGAAGCCTTTGAAATCTGGAAGAAAGTCGGCGTTCCGGAAGATCGCATCATCCGCATCGCGACCAGCGACAATTTCTGGCAGATGGGGCCGACCGGACCCTGCGGGCCATGTACCGAAATTTTTTATGACCACGGCGATCACATCTGGGGCGGCCCTCCGGGATCGGCCGACGAAGATGGCGACCGGTTCATCGAAATTTGGAATATCGTTTTCATGCAGAACGAGCAGTTCGAGGACGGCTCGATGGTGGAACTCGACATGCAGTCGATCGACACCGGCATGGGGCTGGAGCGGATCGGCGCGCTGTTGCAGGGAAGCCATGACAACTACGACACCGACCTGTTCAAAACACTAATAGAGGCCTCGGCGGACGCGACCGGCGTTGATCCTTATGGCGATCAGAACGTCCACCACCGCGTGATCGCAGACCACCTACGGTCTACTTCATTCCTGATTGCTGATGGCGTGATGCCCAGCAATGACGGGCGTGGCTATGTTCTGCGCCGGATCATGCGCCGCGCCATGCGTCATGCGCATCTTTTGGGCGCGAAGGATCCGGTGATGCACCGGCTGGTGCCCTCACTCGTACAGCTGATGGGCGCTCAATACTCGGAACTGGGGCAGGCGCAGGCCTTGATCGAAGAGACTCTGCTGCTGGAAGAAACACGGTTCAAGCAAACGCTGGATCGCGGCCTGAAACTGCTGGATGACGAGGTCGCAGGCTTGCCCGAAGGCGCGGCCCTCCCTGGTGATGCGGCGTTCAAGCTTTATGACACCTATGGTTTCCCACTCGATTTGACCCAGGATGCCCTGCGGGAAAAAGGCCGGACCGTCGATACTGACGGGTTCGATGCGGCCATGGCAGAGCAGAAGGCCAAGGCCCGCGCAGCATGGGCCGGGTCGGGCGAAGCCGCCGATCAGGCGGTCTGGTTTGACGTGGCTGACAGCGCTGGCGCGACCGATTTCCTGGGCTATGATACTGAAAAGGCTGAGGCTCAGATTGCAGCGCTGATCGTCGATGGCGCTCTGGTCGACAAGATCGAACAGGGTGGCAGTGGCTGGGTCGTCGTGAACCAAACACCGTTCTATGGCGAGGCTGGTGGTCAGGTCGGCGACAGTGGTGAGCTACGCCGCCTCGATGCGCGCGAAGAAATTGCGCGCGTTGAAGACACCAAGAAATTCGCCGATGGCAAAGTCTATGCACACAAGGTGACCGTGGATCATGGCACCCTATCCAAAGGTGACGCGGTTGAGCTAGAAGTGGATCATGCGCGCCGTTCGGCCATTCGTTCCAACCATTCTGCCACGCACCTTTTGCACGAAGCGCTACGAGAGACTTTGGGCAATCACGTAGCTCAGCGGGGTTCTTTGAATGCCTCGGATCGTTTGCGGTTCGATTTCAGCCATTCCAAGGCTCTGACGCTGGAGGAAATCCAAAAGGTCGAGCGTGAGGTGAACGATTTCATCCGCCAGAACTCGAGCGTAGAAACCCGGATCATGACGCCGGACGACGCACGTGAACTGGGTGCTCAGGCTTTGTTTGGTGAGAAATACGGCGACGAAGTTCGCGTTGTTTCGATGGGTAAGGCGCCGACCGGCAAGGGCCAGGATGGCGAGACCTGGTCGATTGAACTTTGCGGTGGCACGCATGTCCGTCAGACCGGCGATATCGGCACGTTTGTTGTGCTGGGAGACAGTGCAAGCAGTGCGGGTGTTCGGCGGATTGAGGCTCTGACGGGCGATGAAGCCTTCCGCTATCTGTCCGCGCAAGATCACCGCTTGGCACAGATCGCGTTAGAGCTGAAGGCGCAGCCGGATGACGTGGTTGCCCGCGTAAAATCGCTGCTGGATGAGCGGAAAGCCTTGCAAAACGAAGTCTCTCAACTGCGCCGGGATCTCGCTATGGCAGGCGGAGCCGGGCAGGGCGGCGGCGCGGAAGAGACTGAGGTCAATGGCGTCAAGTTTCTGGCCCAGGCACTCAGCGGTGTGTCCGGCAAGGATCTTCCGGCCTTGATTGACGAGCACAAAAGCCGACTGGGATCTGGCGCGGTTCTGTTGATCGCGGATACAGGCGGCAAAGCGGCTGTCGCGGCTGGGGTCACCGCGGACCTGACCGATAGGGTTTCTGCCGTTGATCTTGTCAAAGCCGCAGTGGTTGAGCTGGGCGGCAAGGGCGGCGGAGGTCGCCCGGATATGGCTCAAGGTGGCGGCAAGGACGCGACCAACGCAGATGCGGCAATCAAAGCCGCCGAACAGGTATTGGAGAGGTAAGATGGCTGCTCTTTGGATTGCACATGTCACGGTAACTGACACTGAAGCTTATGGAAAATACGCCGAGCTGGCGGGACCCGCGATCGCACAGCACGGCGGAGAGTTCATCGCGCGTGCGGCGCGTTACGTTCAGCTCGAAGGGAAGGAGCGTCCGCGCAATGTGGTCGCACGTTTCCCTTCAGTTGAGGCCGCGGTCGAGTGCTATAACTCCGCCGCATACCAAGAAGCGCTCGATCACGCCCGCGGGGCAAGCGAGCGTGAATTGGTCGTTGTCGAGATCACCGACTGAGAATCAGCTGTTGCAGCCGGGTCGGTTTGACGGTCTCGGCGAAAATCAGCACATGAAACATTGCGTGGCTTCCATTTCGTTCTTGGAAGCCGAGTTCGCGTTGAAAGTTTATTAAAAAACAATACATTGTAACGATTAAACATTCTAACCCAGTCGTAAATGTGGCGGATTGCCCTCAATTCTTGCCCGAAATTGCCGCGGATTGTGACGAATTTCCGCCTTTTTTACCCCTGATCTTCAACATTGATTGCGTCACCAAAGCCAGTTGCGGTTAAAGTCGGAAAACTTCGACACCCTGATTGGCCGGACTCACGCGGGCAACATGGATTGAGGAACGGGTATGAAATATTCGGCAGTAGGTTTTTCGGCGGGTCTTCGGTCGGTCGCCAGATTTTCAGGGCGCTCCGTTGGGATTTGCGCTTTGGTCCTGACGTCGTTCTTCACTGCTTCTGTGGCGCAAGCGTCCGAGGGGGCGTTCATCACTGCGATTTCAACCTCTCCGCCGCCGTCTGGAGCACAACAACTTTGCCGTCAGTACAGCTGGGCCTGTTCAGGCCAACGAGCGGCGTCGTTGACGAGCAAGCAGGAAATGCAGATCGTCAAGAAAGTGAACTTGCAAGTCAACGCGTCCACCCGTGCAATTACAGACCAATCTCAATACCGACAGCGTGAGTTTTGGGCCTTGCCGACGACACGGGGCGGTGATTGCGAAGACTTTGCCTTGTTGAAAAAGCGCAATCTGATCAAAGCAGGAATAGATCCTAGCAAGCTTTTGATTGCCACGGTACTGGATACGCGTCGGAACGCGCATGCTGTGTTGGTGTATCGATCAGCTCAGGGCGATCTGGTTCTGGACAACTTGACCAACAGCATCAAACCGTGGAAAGCGACTCGGTATCTGTTTCTGAGGATGCAAGACCCAAAGCAGCCGCGCCGTTGGGTCGGGGTTTACGGGAATAGTTGACCAAATCTACAATCTGAATAGGTAGGGGCGCCTGCTTGGGCGCCCTTTTTGATTCTCGCAGTGTACAACAAACCTGCAGCTGGAATTGTGTTCTAAGCAGGATCAGAAACCTCAGAACTTTGTTATGTGACGTCGCCGCCTTTGCCGTCGTCGCCACCTTTGCCGTCGTCGCCGCCTTTGCCGTCGTCGCCACCTTTGCCGTCGTCGCCGCCTTTGCCGTCGTCGCCGCCTTTGCCGTCGTCGCCACCTTTGCCGTCGTCGCCGCCTTTGCCGTCGTCGCCGCCATTGTCATCGGGACCGCCGTCGTCACCCGGAGGATTTCCAGACGGACCACCCGTAGTACCGGGATTTCCATCAGGTTTGCCATCTCCGGATCTTTGATCAGCGAACCCTGTGGATGCGGTCGGTAAGTCCGAAAGCAGCGCGGCCAGTTGCGGGCATTCCGCACCCGTACGGGCCAGGAAGTTGCCGAAATCTGCGCGACGCTGAATGTAGCGGATCATACCCGATGTGACGGCGTCACATTCGCAGAGGATCTCGGGCGAGCTTGCAGCCTGACGTGCCGTTGAGACGGTACATGCGGCTTGTGCGGCTGTAACGCCTACCATTTGAACGGCAACAGCTGCGGCGATTACTTTTAATTTGCTGGAATGGATGCCCATGATGGAACTCCTCGGTACTCGTTAATCTCTGCGTCGAACTTATGCACCAAAACCAAATGGGCTTGTATGAACGACGTCACACTTTGGACAAGATTACACCTTTTTAAGGTCGAACTTGCAAGTTGCCGCCCACTTGGCGAGATTGCCAAAAGACCGGAAAAATATCAAAAATCATGTAAAACCAATAAGAAAGGCCAGCCGATGGCTGGCCTTTCCTAGAATGCCATTTTTTAGGATTGAGGAAATAATGTCACAAAAATGGCATTGTTTCCCAATCGAGAACGGCGATTTATCCGGCTTTCGCCATCCGTTTCCGCTCATGCGGGTCAAGGAATCGCTTGCGAAGACGGATCGCGTTGGGCGTCACCTCGACCAGTTCGTCGTCATCAATATAGGCGATGGCTTCTTCAAGCGAGAACTGGATGTGGGGTGTCAGACGCACCGCGTCGTCCGAGCCGCTGGCCCGCACGTTGGTCAGCTTCTTGCCTTTCAGCGGGTTCACTTCCAGATCGTTGTCGCGGGAATGTTCACCAATCACCATGCCCTGATAGACATCGGTCTGAGGTCCAACGAACATGCGGCCACGCTCTTCGAGGTTCCACAGAGCGTAAGCAACGGCCTGGCCATTCTCCATCGAGATCAGAACGCCTGCGCGACGGCCTGGGATCTGACCTTTATGTGGGGCCCAGCCATGGAACACGCGGTTCAGAACGCCGGTCCCGCGGGTATCGGTCAGGAACTCTCCATGATAGCCGATCAGGCCACGGGACGGCACATGCGCGATGATCCGGGTCTTGCCGGCGCCGGCGGGGCGCATCTCGACCAGTTCGCCCTTACGCGCACCGGTGATCTTTTCGATGACTGCGCCCGAGTATTCGTCATCCACGTCGATCGTGACCTCTTCGACGGGCTCCAGCCGTTGACCGTCTTCCTCGCGGAACAGAACCTGCGGACGAGAGATGCTGAGCTCGAACCCTTCGCGGCGCATGTTCTCGATCAGAACGCCCATCTGCAATTCGCCTCGACCGGCCACTTCGAACGCCTCGCCGCCGGGCGTGTCAGTAATGCGGATCGCGACGTTCGACTCTGCCTCTTTCATCAGGCGGTCGCGGATGACGCGGGACTGCACCTTTTTGCCGTCACGACCAGCCAGAGGCGAGTCGTTGATGCCGAAGGTCACGGTGATGGTCGGTGGGTCGATGGGCTGCGCAGGCAGGGGCTCTTCGACCTGAGGGGCCACCAGCGAGTCGGCAACGGTGGCTTTGCTCATGCCTGCGATAGTGACGATGTCACCGGCCTCGGCCACATCGATGGGCTGTTGGGCCAGACCGCGGAAGGCCAGGATTTTCGACGCGCGGAAGTTTTCGATCAGCGAGCCATCGCGGCTGAGCGCCTTGAGGCTGTCGCCCGCTTTCAGAGTACCGCTTTCCACACGACCCGTCAGGATGCGGCCGATGAACGGGTCGCTGCCCAAGGTGGTGGCCAGCATGCGGAACGGCTCGTCCTTCTTTTCGGCCTGTTTCGGCGCAGGCACGTGATCGACGACCAGATCGAACAGCGCGGTCAGGTCCTTGCGCGGCCCGTCCAGCTCCATATCCGCCCAGCCCGAACGGCCCGATGCGTACATGGCCGGGAAGTCCAGCTGATCATCATCTGCGCCGAGGTTGGCGAAGAGGTCGAAACACTCATCCAAAGCACGGTCGGGTTCGGCATCGGGTTTGTCGACCTTGTTCAGGACGACGATGGGACGCAGGCCCAGTGCCAGCGCTTTGGAAGTCACGAATTTTGTCTGAGGCATCGGGCCTTCAGCCGCGTCAACCAGCAGGACGACACCGTCCACCATGCTGAGGATACGCTCGACCTCGCCGCCGAAATCGGCGTGACCGGGGGTATCGACGATGTTGATGCGCGTGCCTTTCCATTCGACCGAGGTCGCCTTGGCCAGAATGGTAATGCCGCGCTCGCGTTCCAGATCGTTGCTGTCCATGGCGCGTTCCGCCACGGCCTGATTTTCCCGGAACGCGCCGGATTGTTTGAGCAGCTCATCCACCAGGGTCGTTTTACCGTGGTCCACGTGAGCGATGATTGCGATATTGCGCAGGTCCATGAGAGGTCAGCCTTTGAACGGGAAGTTGCCCGGCGCATAACGCGGCTTGACCCAATATACCAGCCCAAACCGGCGTTCAGTGGCCTGCGGTCTTTGAAAACAGATGAATGATCAGGATTCCGGCCAATATCAGGGCCAGCCCCAGAACTGCCCACAGGTCGAGCTTCTGCCCGAACACCACAAAGCCGATGATGGCGATGAAGAAAATCCCGAGCCCGGACCAGATCGCATAGACGATGCCCACGGGCATGTATTTCAACGTCAGTCCCAACAGGTAGAACGCCACGCCATAACCGATTACGACCAGAACCGAAGGCCAGAAGCGCGAGAATTGCTGACTGGCCTGCAAGGCCGTTGTGCCTACGGTTTCGGCAAAGACGGCCATCAGCAGGATCAGGTAGGCTTTGGGCATGATCTCAACCTTTTGCATGCAAATCACGCGCGAATTCTCAACATGAAAAAGGCTGCCCCGGCAAGCACATTCGGTTGCTTGGGTGCGTGACACCACAAGATAAAGGTCGGGTATACCTGACTACGATCTGATCACAATTTATGTAAATAACAGAGCAGTATTTGTTGATTTGTTTTCGAGTTTTTCGATGACTGTGTTTATTAAATACGTCGTTTTTGCTTCGACTCTTATTGCGGCGCTAGGGTGGCTTGCAGACGGGGGGTCCGTCAGTTCTGATGCAACCCAATTGTTAGTTGGTTTCTTTGTTTTGTAGTTTTGGCGTTAATCAAGATCCAAGCAGGGAAAAGGGCCGTTTTTGGCCCTTTTTCTTTTGCCTAGCCCCTCGCTGAAACCGTGAAGTAGTCCGCCAAGTGCGGTTGCAACCAATCCCAAAGACCGGGCGCGCCGCGTTCGATGGCGGGCCGTACCCGCGCTTCGATCTGAGGGTAGGTCACGGCATAGTCCACCCACGAGCCGCCGCCCGTTTCAAGATTGGCAATTGGAGTCTGAAACCGATCAACAGCCTTGGCGAACCGCGCATCTGCCGAGTTGGCGCTCTCAAACTCATGCCAGAGATCCGAAAACGCCTGCGTTTGATCCTGGGGCAATAGTCCGAACAGGCGTCGCGCTGCGGCCTCTTCCTTTTCGGCTTGGGCGGCGTGATCGACCTGACCGTGGATCGGGTGATCTCCCGCGTCGATCTCGACAATATCGTGAAGCAGCAGCATGTGCAGGACGCGGTTCAACTGGACCTCAGCGTGGGAATGTTCGGCCAGAACCCACGCGTACAGCATGATGTGCCACGAGTGCTCGGCCGAGTTTTCGAACCGATCAGCCGCCATCAGGCGCGACGCGCGCATGACGGATTTCAACTGATCCGCCTCAACCAGAAACGCCAGCCGTTGGATAAAACTGTTGTCCTCGGTCGGCGCATCCGCCAATAACGCAACCGCGTGTTCATAGGCCTGAGGCAGCGCCTCACTCAGATAAGCCGCGCGCCCGGTCGCGAGGTTCTCACGGGCGATTTCAATATGGTCGGGCCGTTTAGGAGAAGCATACAGCACCTGAAACAGAGGCTGACACCGGTCGAGCATTTTGGCGAACTTGGCGTCGGGCGTCTGATCGGCTTCGAATTCCGTCCATAGGTCCAGAAAACTCTGGGTCTGGTCCGGCGGCAACAGGCCGAACAAATCCAAAGCTGCTGCGTGTTCGGCCTTGGCAACGCTCTGCCAGTCGGTCTCGAGGTGGATTGGATGGTCGCCTACGATGATCTCGACAATATCGTGAAGCAACAACATGCGGATGACGCGATCAATTGACACATCCGGCCTGGCCAGAGGCCCCATGACCAGCGCCCAAAGCGCCAGATGCCAGCTATGTTCTGCAGAGTTTTCCGGGCGAGACTGATCCAGCAGGGTGTTTGCCCGATCCACCGTCTTCAACTTGTCCGCTTGTTTCAGAAACGCAATTTGCGCGGACAGTCGATCATTCATTGTTTTTCAATCGCTTTCAGCTTGGAGCGGTGATCTGTCAGGCGTTTGATCACGAATTGGCGGGCTTGACGTTCAGACAGGCGCACACGGATCTCGGTCAGAAAGGCCTCTTCCAGAGACTGGGAGGAGGCCGCCAGCAAGTTGCCGACCTCCATGTAAAACCGGTCATCGCCGGTTTCGTCCATGACCTTCAATGTATCCTCGGCCAGTTTCGCAGCGAGGGTATTGATGGTGTCTGTCATCAGCGCGTGTTCTCGGTCAGGCGGCGTTTCACATAGTCGCTGACATCGGTGATGAGCGTATCCATGTGCTGATCCTGGAAGAAGTGATCCGCGCCTTCGACCTCATTATGCGTGATCGTGATGCCCTTCTGCTCATGCAACTTGTTGACCAGCGCGGTTGTATCCGCCGGAGGCGCCACGCGGTCGGACGAGCCATTGATGATCAGACCCGAAGACGGGCAGGGCGCAAGGAACGAGAAGTCGTACATATTCGCCGGGGGCGACACGCTGATAAAACCGGTGATTTCCGGGCGGCGCATCAACAACTGCATTCCGATCCAGGCACCGAACGAGAAGCCGGCAACCCAGCAATGCTTGGAGTTGTTGTTCATTGACTGCAGGTAATCCAGCGCCGATGCCGCATCGCTCAACTCGCCTACGCCCTGGTCATACTCGCCCTGGCTGCGGCCTACGCCGCGAAAGTTAAACCGCAACACGGTGAAGCCCATGTTGTAGAACGCGTAGTGCAGATTATAGACCACCTTGTTGTTCATGGTCCCGCCGAACTGAGGATGCGGGTGAAGCACGATGGCGATCGGTGCGTCTTTTTCCTTTTGCGGGTGGTAGCGGCCTTCCAGGCGGCCTTCGGGTCCGGGAAAAATCACCTCGGGCATGTGTGCTTTGGTCCTGTCTTTATCTTGGGCGCCGGGAAATACTTGACTGTATTCGTTGGGCACCTTAGAACGGTTCTAAATGTGATATCCTGCGCAACGCGCTGTCAGTCGGAGATACGCACTGGCGGCGGCGGCGTCAATGATTTCGCGTCCAACTTGCCGAAGGGAAATGACAATGAAGCTGTCGACAAAGGGCCGGTATGCCATGGTGGCGCTGGCGGACATTGCGCTGCAGCCCTCGGACAAGATCGTGACACTGGGCGAAATCTCGGAACGGCAGGATATCTCGCTGCCGTATCTTGAGCAGTTGTTCGTCAAACTGCGCCGGGCCGAGCTGGTGACCTCGACCCGTGGTCCGGGTGGAGGATATCGCCTTGCCCGGCAGCCGTCGGAGATCCGCGTTGTCGAGATTCTGTCTGCCGTAGATGAGACGGTGGATGCAATGGCCAAGGGCGCCGGAGCTTCGGGCGCGTCCTCGGGCAGCCGGGCGCAATCCCTCACGAACCGGCTTTGGGAAAGCCTCAGCGCACATGTCTATGTGTTCCTGCATCAGACCCGCCTGTCTGATGTGATCAAGAATGACCTCGCGCCCTGTCCGGCGGTTCCGAACCTGTTTGCTGTTGTGGACGAGTAATCCGTAGCCTCTGAGTACAAGTTTCAGAAATATCTGGGAAAAGATGACTCCATGAATCGTGTTTATCTCGATCATAACGCCACCACGCCTTTGCGGCCCGAAGCGCGGGACGCGATGATCGCGGCAATGGATGTCTGCGGGAACCCATCGTCGGTCCATGCCGAGGGGCGCGCGGCGAAGGCTTTGATCGAACGCGCACGGGCGCAGGTGGCATCGGCTTTTGGGGCTGATGGTGCGGATATCGTATTTACCTCAGGCTCGACCGAAGGCGCCGCTTTGGCTTTGGCGGGTCGAAATCTGCACGGTGCATCAATTGAGCATGACGCGGTAAGAGCATGGATTGCCGAGGATATCTTGGTTTCTTCGGACGGGATGGCCACTGTGAGCGATCCAGCGAATGCGACGCTGCAGGTTGCCAACTCGGAAACGGGTATCGTGCAGACACTGCCCAAGGGGCTGTCGGTGACTGATGCGACCCAGGCGTTTGGCAAGCTGCCGATTGCGTTCAATTGGATGGACGTTCAGATGGCGCTAGTGTCTGCGCATAAACTGGGCGGGCCGAAAGGGATCGGAGCTGTCGTTATGAAACGCGGCACGGACCTGCCTGCTCAGATCAAGGGCGGCGGGCAAGAGATGGGCCGGCGCTCTGGAACCGAAAATGTCATTGGGATCGTGGGGTTCGGGGCCGCTGCTGAAGCAGCAGCCCAAGATCTCGCCAATGGTGTTTGGGAGCAGGTCGAAGAATTTAGAAATATTCTAGAAAACGCCCTTGAGGCTGGTGAAAGATCACCTATTTTTGTCGGGAAAGACCAGACACGCCTGCCGAACACGTCATGTTTCGCATCGCCCGGTTGGAAGGGTGAAACGCAGGTCATGCAGATGGACCTGTCTGGTTTTGCGGTCAGTGCGGGCTCGGCCTGCTCAAGCGGAAAGGTCCGCGCCAGCGCTGTTCTGACTGCGATGGGATTTGATGAGGGGACAGCAGCCAGCGCAATCCGCGTGTCGCTGGGACCTCGGACTACCAAGGAAGATGTGCTGCGTTTCGCCGAAACGTGGCTTGAGAAAGAGAAAAAGCATCGCGCGCGGGCCGCGTGATCTGACGGAGGGTAAACAATGGCCGCTTTGGACCAGACCCAGGTAAAAGAGGGTGTCGATCAGGAAACCGTGGATGCGGTACGCGAGGTCAGCACTTATAAATACGGCTGGGAAACCGAGATCGAGATGGAATACGCGCCCAAAGGCGTGAATCCAGATATCGTTCGACTGATCTCGGAGAAGAACGAAGAGCCCGAATGGATGACCGAATGGCGTCTGTCGGCCTTCGAACGCTGGACCAAGATGGAAGAGCCTAAATGGGCCATGGTCAACTACCCTGAGATCGACTTTCAGGACCAGTATTACTATGCCCGTCCGAAATCTATGGAAGAGAAACCCAAATCTCTGGACGATGTCGACCCCAAGCTTCTGGCTACTTACGAAAAGCTCGGTATCCCTCTGAAAGAACAGATGATTCTGGCGGGAGTGGAAGGCGCCGAGGATATGCCCGCCGAGGGTCGCAAAGTGGCTGTCGACGCCGTGTTTGACTCGGTTTCTGTCGGCACAACTTTCCAAGCCGAGTTGAAGAAGGCCGGCGTGATCTTCTGCTCGATCTCGGAAGCGATCAAAGAGCATCCTGAGCTGGTGAAGAAATATCTGGGCACCGTGGTTCCGGTGTCGGACAACTTCTATGCCACGCTGAATTCGGCTGTGTTCTCGGATGGCTCGTTCGTCTACATCCCGCCGGGTGTCCGCTGCCCAATGGAGCTGAGCACCTATTTCCGTATCAACGCGGAAAACACCGGCCAGTTCGAGCGTACTTTGATCATCGCTGACAAAGGCTCCTACGTGTCTTATCTGGAAGGCTGCACCGCGCCTCAGCGCGACACCGCGCAGCTGCATGCAGCCGTGGTCGAGATCATCGTCGAAGAAGACGCCGAGGTGAAATACTCGACCGTTCAGAACTGGTTCCCCGGGGACGAGAACGGCAAGGGCGGTATTTATAACTTCGTGACCAAGCGTGCCGATTGCCGTGGGGATCGCTCCAAGGTGATGTGGACGCAGGTCGAGACCGGCTCGGCCGTGACTTGGAAATACCCGTCCTGCATCCTGCGTGGAGAAGAAAGCCAGGGTGAGTTCTACTCGATCGCGATTGCCAACAACTATCAGCAGGCCGACACCGGCACCAAGATGGTTCATCTGGGCAAGAACACCAAGTCACGCATCGTTTCCAAGGGCATCAGCGCGGGCAAGGCGCAGAACACCTATCGTGGTCTGGTCTCGATGCACCCGAAGGCCAAAGACAGCCGCAACTACACCCAGTGTGACAGCTTGCTGATCGGCGACAAATGCGGGGCGCACACAGTGCCGTATATCGAGGTCAAGAACAACTCGAGTCGCGTCGAACATGAGGCGACGACCTCGAAGGTGGACGACGATCAGCTGTTTTACTGCCGTCAACGTGGCATGGACGAGGAAGAGGCCGTGGCGCTTGTCGTCAACGGGTTCTGCAAGGACGTGCTGCAGGCGCTACCGATGGAATTTGCGATGGAGGCCCAGCAGTTGGTGGCCATCAGTCTCGAAGGGTCTGTGGGTTAAACCCAAGCTTCTCTGAAATCAGAATTTACGCGGGGGCCGTGCGCCCTCTTGCGATACGCAAAAGGACAAAACATGCTGGAAATCAAGAACCTGCACGTGCAGCTTGAAGAAGAAGACAAGCAAATTCTCAAGGGTGTCGACCTGACGGTCGAGGCTGGCAAGGTGCATGCGATCATGGGGCCAAACGGCTCGGGCAAGTCCACGCTCAGCTATGTGCTGTCGGGGCGCGATGGCTATGAGGTCACCGACGGCTCGGCCACTCTGGACGGCGAAGACCTGTTGGAGATGGAGCCGGAAGAGCGCGCCGCGGCTGGCGTGTTCCTCGCGTTCCAATACCCGGTTGAGATCCCGGGCGTCGGCAACATGACTTTCCTGCGCACCGCAGTGAACGCGCAGCGCAAGGCGCGCGGCGAAGAGGAGCTGTCGGCCGCTGACTTCCTGAAACTCGTTCGCGAAAAGGCGAAGTCCCTGAAGATCGACGCGGATATGCTGAAGCGTCCGGTCAATGTCGGCTTCTCGGGCGGTGAGAAAAAGCGCAATGAAATCCTTCAGATGGCGATGCTGGAGCCCAAAATGTGCATTCTGGACGAAACCGACTCGGGCCTCGACGTGGATGCGATGAAGCTGGTCTCTGAAGGCGTGAACGCGCTTCGGAATGAGGGCCGTGGCTTCTTGGTCATCACCCACTACCAGCGTCTGCTGGACCACATCAAACCGGATGTCGTTCACATCATGGCCGATGGCCGCATCGTGAAATCGGGTGGTCCTGAGCTGGCGCTGGAAGTTGAAAACAACGGCTACTCCGACATTCTTGCTGAGGTGAACTGATGGCCTTACCGCAAGCAAAACAGACCGCAACTGAAGAGCGTCTGGCCTCACTGACGATGCCTGACCCCGGCTGTACCAAGGCCGCGCGCCAAGGGGCTTTGGCCCGGGTACGTGAAATGGGTCTTCCAAGCCGTCGCGATGAATACTGGAAATACACGCGTCCGGATACGCTGGTCTCGGCCGATGCGCCCAAGGCTGCCATTTTCGACTCGGGCGAGCCGATGGTGTTCAACAATGTCGATCGGCTGCAGATCGTGTTCGTCGATGGTGTGTTCGATGCCGAAGCCTCGGATGATCTGAGCCTCGAAGGTGTCAAGATCGACCGGCTGGAGGATATCTGCTGCAAGGATATCCACTGGGCCAAAGATCTTTACGGCAAGCTCGAGGAGCGGGGCCAAAGCCAGGTTCAGCGCCCTCTGGCTGCTTTGAACACCGCATTCGCGACCGACGGTGTTGCCATCCATGTGACCGGCAAGCCCTCTAAGCCAATCAATCTGGTGTACCGTCACGAGTCGGAAGACTCGGACGCGATCCTGCACCACGTTATCCGTGTTGAAAGCGATGCCGAGGCCACGATCCTCGAAAATGGTCCCGCCGCGTCGCGCTTCAACAAATGCATGGAGATCGACATCGCCGATAACGGGACCTTGCACCATGTCCGGGCACAGGGCCGGGATCATGAACGCCGGGCCGCGACCCATATGTTCACGCGGCTTGGTCAGGAATCGACCTACAAGTCGTTCACCCTTACCGCCAATGGCGTGCTGACCCGCAACGAGCAGGTGGTTGAACTGACCGGTGACGACGCCGTAGCACATGTGGCCGGAGCCTGCGTCGGGGACGGTGATTTTCACCACGACGATACCGTTTTTGTAACTCACGACGCGGTGAATTGCGAAAGTCGTCAGGTGTTCAAAAAGGTCCTGCGAAACGGCGCGACAGGCGTTTTCCAGGGCAAGATCCTTGTGAAGGAAGGCGCGCAGAAAACTGATGGCTACCAGATCAGCCAGTCGCTTTTGCTGGACGATGACAGCCAGTTCCTCGCCAAACCCGAGCTAGAAATCTACGCCGATGACGTCGCCTGTTCGCACGGGTCGACCTCGGGCGCGATTGATGAGACGGCCTTGTTCTACCTACGCTCGCGCGGGGTTCCGACGAAGGACGCCACCAACATGCTGACGCTGGCTTTCCTTGCCGAGGCGGTGGATGAGATCGAGGACGAGACACTGGCCGAAGAGATCGTGACCCGTCTGGAAGGCTGGCTTTCGCGTCACAGCTGATATGCCGGTCTCATCAGATATCGTCGCCACATACCGGGGGCCGGGGCGCGTTGTGCGCCGGCTTCTGGATATGGGGCCGCGCGAAGACCGAGCGCTAATCTTCGTCATGGCCTTTTGCGTGGTGGCGTTCATCGCGCAAATGCCCAGCCTAGCGCGCCGCGCGCATCTTGAGCAGGTCGAGTTGAACATGCTTCTGGGCGGAGCACTTTTGGGCTCGGTCTTCATCCTGCCGCTGTTCTTCTACACGCTGGCTTTGGTGTCTCATTGGGTCGCGCTACTGGTGGGCGGGCAGGGCAGTGCCTATGGTGCCAGATTGGCTTTATTCTGGGCGCTCTTGTCCTCAGCACCTTTGGTTTTGCTAAACGGACTGGTTGCCGGGTTCATAGGCCCTGGCCCGACTCAAACTTTGGTCGGATTGATTTGGGTTGCCGTTTTTGTCTGGTTCTGGTTATCCGGATTGCGACAAGCACAAAGGTCGGCTGAATGACTATACCCCCCCTGGGCCCGCTGGCGAACCTGACGCTCAGAAAACCTGCCGAAGCGGCGCGACAGATTTTGGCCCTCAACCCCGGGCGAGAGGTTCTGTGGTTGGCATTCTTTCTGGCCGTTGTCCTCAATTGCATCGCGCAGATGGGCATAGATATGTCGATCGCCGCATCGGGTGGCCCGACTGTATCCCAGTCGATTCCGGTTGTGCTGATACGATCTGCCGGAACCATGTTGTTCAGCATTCTGGCCTTTCTCTATGTCGGGCGTTTTCTGGGCGGAACGGGGCGTTTTGAAGATCTGATGATCCTGACGATCTGGCTGCAGTTTTTGCAAATTGCAGCACTGGTCGCGACCCTCGTGCTGAGCTTGATCGCGGTAGCTTTTATGGCCCCTCTGATCCTGGCGACGGCCATCTACAGCCTCTACATAACGCTTCATTTTCTGAATGAGGCACACAAGTTTGGATCTCTGGGCAAGTCCTTTGGTGTCATTTTGTTGACGGCGTTGCTGGCGGTACCTTTTGTCCTATTTCTCAACCCGTTGGGTCCTGTCTAGAAAGATCTCTCATGTATGATGTGCAGAAAATCCGGTCTGATTTCCCGATCCTGTCGCGGCAGGTGAACGGCAAACCCCTGACATATCTGGACAATGGCGCGTCGGCGCAGAAACCTCAGGTCGTGATTGATGCCGTTACGCGCGCCTATGCCGAGGAATACTCCAACGTGCATCGCGGGCTTCACTACCTCTCGAACCTCGCGACCGAAAAATATGAATCCGTGCGCGGCGCTGTTGCGCGCTTTCTAGGTGTTGCGGATGAGGATGAGATTGTTCTGAACTCCGGCACGACCGAGGGGATCAATCTGGTCGCCTATGGCTGGGCCATGCCTCGGCTTGAAGCGGGGGATGAGATCGTCCTCAGCGTGATGGAGCACCACGCAAACATCGTGCCCTGGCATTTCCTGCGTGAGCGTCAGGGCGTGGTGCTGAAATGGGTCGATGTCGATGCGGATGGCGGGCTTGATCCGCAGGCCGTGATTGACGCGATCAGCCCCAAAACCAAACTGGTCGCGGTCACGCAATGTTCGAACGTGTTGGGCACTGTGGTCGATGTGAAGGCCATCACCGAAGGCGCGCATGCAAAGGGTGTGCCGGTTCTGGTTGATGGCAGCCAGGGTGCGGTTCACATGCCGGTCAACGTGCAGGATATCGGTTGCGATTTCTATGCCATCACTGGGCACAAACTCTATGGCCCCTCCGGTTCCGGCGCGATCTTTATCAAATCCGAGCGTATGGCCGAAATGCGCCCCTTCATAGGCGGCGGCGACATGATCAAAGAGGTCAGCAAGGATCAGGTTATCTACAATGATCCACCGATGAAGTTTGAGGCTGGCACGCCGGGCATCGTCCAAACCATCGGTCTAGGCGTCGCGCTGGACTACATGATGGATCTGGGGATGGCGAATATTGCCAGTCACGAGGCAGGTCTGCGCGATTATGCTATGCAGCGTCTCACCGGTCTGAACTGGTTGCAGGTTCAGGGGACACGACCGGACAAAGCCGCGATCTTCAGCTTCACGCTGGATGGGGCGGGACATGCGCATGATGTTTCGACGATTCTGGACAAGAAAGGCGTTGCGGTTCGCGCCGGTCACCATTGCGCCGGTCCTTTGATGGATCACCTTGGGGTGACGGCCACCTGTCGTGCCAGCTTTGGCCTCTATAACACCACGGATGAGGTCGACACCCTGATCGACGCGCTTGAACTGGCGCATGATCTCTTTGCCTAAATCTCGGCCGAGCCGGTCCGTTTTCCAGTTGCACCCGGCTCGGAACAAGGTTAGCTAACGGCCAAGGCACCTGTAGCTCAGCTGGATAGAGCGCTGCCCTCCGAAGGCAGAGGCCAGAGGTTCGAATCCTCTCAGGTGCGCCACTTCCAACAATTTCGATGATTTGTTCAGCCTAGCCGTAGCGGTCTTCGAAACCGCTAGATGATGGATTTAGAAAAACACCTTTGGCTACAGTAGGCTAGAGAGACTCACAATGACTGCCTCTTCAAAGGGCAAAAGCCGCCGATGCCCGTAGCTCGTTTCAGCAAAATTCGAGTTTTGCAACAACGTGCAGGCAGACCTAATGGCCTGCCAAGTCCATCTCAATAAACGATAGTATGATTAACCGCGCCAACTGCGAACAACTCCGCAATCCATATGGACGAAGTTCGAACGGTAGTATTGTCCAACACCGCCTGCACGACAGGACATGGCCGCTTTGGCCATCTGCGAAACCGAGCGGGATGCAAGGCGCAGGTCAGCCGCCTGTCCCTGCATATGGAGCGAGTTCCGCGCTACCCGGCGCGATTTGGACCGCAGCATGGCGTTGGTTTGCGGCGAGCGATACCCCGACAGGAGCATATAGGGCTCATCGGCGTCCAGAAGGTTGTGAGACGCCGCCATGATGTCGATTGTGCGCAAATCCATCGCTTTCGACTGATCGGTGCGCCAGTCGCGCATGAAGTGGTTCACTTCTTTCACGGCGTCTTTGATGTATCTGCCGTCGACCCAATAAACCATATCAATCCGCTCACCCGTGCGACCGGAATACATGCGGATACGGCGAATATCACCACCACCACGAAGGAAACCTGCTGCATTGGAATAGGTCGGTGCTGCCGCCACGGCAGTTGCCGCGAATGCGCCCAGAAGGGCACGACGGGTAATACCCGAAGTACTGCTCTTGGTCATTTTTGTTTCGTCCCGTACTGTTCCTGCCTGCGCACGATGTTACGCGCGCTGTATTAATATTTTCCCATCCCAGATGGCGAATGTATGGCACAGTTGGAATCGTCGGCCAAGAAGTCTTTGGAATGCACCTTTGTTAGGGGGAATTTTCGGCAGTTTTTTGCGCAGGTGATGCAAATGAGTCATTTTATTGAGCAACTGAGTGTTTTCGGCATCGGGTAGATGCAAACGCGCATCAGGGTGCAAGAGAAGAAAAAAGGTAAGGTATTTGTGAATAGACAAGCCCAATGGCTGAAAACCATATATAAAATAAAGCTTCGGCAGACATCGCATAAGTTATTGAAGAACCAAGGCCATCCCATGCTCTCAGTGTTACGGACCATTACCAGTTTTGTTTTCACCGCCTGTTTTCTGGCGACGGCTTCTATGGCGAACGCGTCATCAGGCGAAGGTTCGAACACTGCGTTCCGGATGGCGGTTGCCGAGAATACCTCGCCCTCTGATCAGATTGCCGAATTTTACCGCAGCAATGGCTTTGCCCCTCTATGGGTCGGCGATACACCAGAACACGCCAAACGTCGTGCGGCGCTGATCAAAGCACTTTCCGAGATCCAGCGCCATGGATTGCCCGCTGCATTTGATGTGCAGGCCCTGGTCGATCAGATGGCCGACGCGCGATCTGTTCGCGATTTGGGTACGGTCGAGGCTGAGCTGTCCCGTGTCTTCCTGACCTACGCAAATGACATCTATTCCGGCGCCTTGCGGCCAGCCAGTATTGACGACGGCCTTGTGCGCGAGGTTAAACGCCGTGATGCAAACCAGCATCTTGAGGCACTCAATACCGAAGGTGCGGCGTATTTTGAAACTCTGATCCCGCAGACTGCCCAATATCGCGCCTTGATGAAGCAAAAGATCGCGTTGGAGAACCTGATCCGCCAGGGCGGATGGGGGCCGACCGTTCCAGTGGCTAAACTGGAATACGGTGATACCGGTCCGAATGTGATCAAACTGCGCAATCGGCTTGTTGCGATGGATTACCTTAAGCCCACGGCCAGTCCAGAATTTGGTGACGATCTGCTTGCGGCCGTTCAGGCGTTCCAAACAGCACATGGACTGGAATCGGACGGTGTGGCCGGACAAGGTACCATCACAGAGCTGAACCGACCGGCTTCGGATCGGTTGAAAGCCGTCTATGTTGCCATGGAGCGGGAACGTTGGCTGCCGCGCGATCGGGGCCAGCGGCATATTTTGGTCAATCAGGCCGACTTCTCGGCAAAGATCGTGGATGACGGACTGGTCACCTTTGAGACCCGCGCCGTGATCGGCAAAAACGTACATGATCGCCGCAGCCCGGAATTCTCAGACGAGATGGAACATATGGTGATCAATCCCAGCTGGTATGTGCCACGCTCGATCATCACCAAGGAATACCTGCCCAAGCTGCAATCAAATCCGAACGCGGTGGGCCATATCCAGATCACGGATCGCAGTGGTCGCCAGGTCAATCGAGGGGCAGTCGACTTCACCCAATTCACCGCACGCAACTTCCCGTTCGCGATGCGTCAGCCGCCCAGCAAAAGCAATGCGCTTGGGCTCGTGAAGTTCATGTTCCCCAATAAGTACAACATCTATCTCCATGATACGCCTCAGAAATCTCTGTTTGCGCGTGAGGTTCGGGCGTTCTCCCACGGGTGCATCCGACTGGCGCAACCTTTCGAGTTCGCCTATGCGCTGCTGTCTAAGCAGGAAAAGGACCCCAAGGCGTTCTTCCACCGTGTGTTAAATACCGGCAAAGAAACGACGGTGAAGTTGGACAAAAAAGTGCCCGTCCACCTGATCTATCGCACTGCCTATATAGGCCCGAAAGGTGAAGTTCAGTATCGCCGCGACGTCTATAACCGTGATGCCAAAATTTGGGACGCGCTGCAAAAGGCAGGGGTGGCCCTGCCGGACGTTCAGGGGTAAGCACTCAGGGTACATCCTGCCCAAGAGGACGCCCGCTATGCAGTTCACCATCCAACAGATCGCCGACAGCCTTGGGGCCGAGTGTCAGGGTGAAACAGACCTGACAATTCTTCGGGCCGCTGAACCGGGTGATGCCGGACCAACCGATCTGGCGATGGCAATGTCCCCCAAATATGCCGAAACGCTTTCGGGCGGTGAGGCCCGCGCGGCAATGCTGTGGGAAGGCGCGGATTGGCAAGCAATGGGCCTGCGCGCTGCGATCTTTGTTACGCGCCCGCGCATGGCGATGGCTGGTATCACGACAATGCTGGACCGGGGGCAGGGTGTTGAACCGGGGGTTCACCCCTCGGCTGTGATCGACCCGGCGGCCGAGATCGGTGAGGGCGTTTCGATCGGCCCGCTGGCCGTTATCGGCGCGCGGGCGAAGATTGGCGCGGGATCGGTGATCGGTCCGCACTGTACAATCGGAATGGACGTGGTGTTGGGTGAGCAATCCCATCTGCGCGAAATGGTCAGCATCGGCGCGCGTGCGCAAATCGGAGACCGCTTCATCGCCCAACCCGGCGCGCGTATTGGTTCCGACGGGTTCAGCTTTGTTACTCCTGAGATTTCAGGTGTTGAAAACGCGCGCAAGACGTTGGGCGATCAAGGCGATGCAAAAGCGCAAAGCTGGCTGCGCATCCATTCTCTGGGCGCAGTGGAAATCGGGGACGATGTCGAGGTCGGCTCTAACTGTACGATCGACAATGGCACGATCCGAAACACGCGGATTGGCGATGGTTCGAAGCTCGATAACCTTGTGCATGTGGGGCATAACACGCGCATAGGGCGCGATTGTCTGCTGTGCGGTCAAAGTGGATTGTCCGGCTCAGTCGATGTGGGAAACAACGTGGTTCTTGGCGGTCAGACTGGCGTGGCCGACAATATCTTCGTCGGCGATGGCGTGATCGCGGGGGGCGCCACCAAGATCCTGTCCAACGTACCGGCCGGACGTGTGGTCATGGGCTATCCGAGCGTCAAGATGGAAACCCATACCGAGATCTACAAGGCTCAACGCCGCTTGCCGCGCATGGCTCGCGACGTCGAGGCATTGAAAAAGGCTGTTTTCAAACAGTCTCCGAGCGATTAAATCATCCTCAGATTGATAGCCAGGGGATCAACATGAGCATCAGCGACCGCGTCATCGCAATCATTGCAGAGCAGGCCGTTCTGGAGCCATCGGATGTCACACCCGACAGCACACTTGCGGATCTGGGCATCGACAGCCTGGGTCTGGTCGAAAGCATCTTTGCCATCGAGGAAGAGTTCGATATCTCAGTTCCCTTCAACGCAAATGAGCCCGAGGCGAATGATTTCGACATCTCGAACGTGGCCGCGATCATTGCCGGCATCGAACAGCTTGTGTCGGAAAAGGTCTGACCCGAAACAATGAAACGGGTTGTCATTACCGGGGCGGGTACCATCAACTCGCTGGGTCATTCGGTCCCCGACACGCTCGAGGCCATGCGCGAAGGGCGTTGTGGTATCTCGGACTTGGAATTCCGCGATGTTGACCGTCTGGCGATCAAGATCGGCGGTCAGGTGCGGGGATTTGAAGCCGAAGGGCGCTTTAACCGCCAGCAGATGTCTCTCTATGATCGGTTCACGCAGTTCACCCTAACGGCCGCGAAGGAGGCGATCGACCAGTCGGGCATTCAGTTCCACGGCGAGCTCGCGGCACGATCCGGAGTGGTTCTGGGCACGGCGGGTGGAGGCGTCTCGACCTGGGATGACAATTACCGCTCGGTCTATGAGGACGGCAAGAACCGGGTGCATCCCTTTGTGGTGCCCAAGCTGATGAACAACGCGGCTGCCAGCCATGTCTCAATGGAGCATAACCTGAAAGGCCCCAGTTTTACGGTTTCGACGGCCTGCGCGTCGTCGAACCATGCTATGGCGCAGGCGTTTCAGATGGTGCGCAGCGGTGCCGCACCTGCGATGATCACGGGTGGTTCCGAATCTATGCTATGTTTCGGCGGTGTTAAGGCCTGGGAAGGTCTGCGCGTGATGTCCAAGGATGCCTGCCGCCCCTTCAGCGCCAACCGCAACGGGATGGTGCAGGGCGAGGGTGCCGGTGTCTTTGTGTTCGAGGAATACGAACATGCCCGCGCCCGCGGCGCTGATATCCTGTGTGAGGTTGTGGGATTCGCCATGTCTTCGGACGCCTCGGATATCGTGATGCCCAGCAAGCAGGGTGCCGCACGAGCGATGGCGGGCGCGTTGGCGGATGCCAAGCTGAACGCCAGCGATGTTTGCTACATCAACGCGCATGGCACTGGCACTGCGGCGAATGACAAAACTGAATGCGCCGCCGTGGCGGATGTGTTTGGACCGCATGCGGATGATCTGATGATCTCATCGACGAAATCCATGCACGGCCACTTGATCGGAGGCACCGGAGCGGTGGAGCTTTTGGCCTGCATCATGGCGCTGCGGGACGGCGTTATCGCGCCCACCATCGGTTATGAAGAACCTGACCCGGAATGTGCGCTGGACGTGGTGCCAAACGTCGCGCGTGAAGCTAAGGTCGACGTGGCGCTCAGCAATGCGTTTGCGTTTGGCGGGTTGAATGCGGTCTTGGCGCTCAAAAGCGTCTGAACTGCAAAGAAAACCACCGCCACAAAGCTGCGGCGGCGATCTCTATTCGCAGCTGACTTAGTTGACGTTAACGGCCAGCCCGTCAAAGCCCGAAGTGAAGCCCGACAGGGACATATCCATTGTTATGACCTGATCGGGGAAGCGTGCGGGAACCAGCGAGAAGGTCGCTTTGCTGCCCGCTTTCATCGCGTCAATGTCACCCTGGCTGAGGCCCAGCTGCGCGACACAGCCAACAGGCAGACAATGGTGGTAGTTGTAGAGCTTGCGCGGTGCGCCGTCGATCGACAGGGCCAGTTGCGCTTGTAGCAGGGTCTCCAACGGTACGATCACATTGGCCCATGCAACAGCCGCTCCGCCTTCGGGCAGCTTGCCGATGGACACTTCTGCAATCGGATCACCCTGAGGGCCGTTCAGAACCTGCACGATCGCACAAGGATCTTCGCCTTCCGGCGCCTTGATGCAGGAGACATCCCAATCGCCGGATTCTTCTTTGACAAATTGCTCACCCGCACGCGGGCCGGATTGGCCCAAATCGAGGCCCGCGCCCGCATCGGCCCCAGTGCCTTCAGTGGTCGTGCCTTCGGAGGTCGTTTCCTGCGCGCTAACCGCTCCACACATCAGAACGGCTGCCAGAGTATTAAACGAGAGGAGTTTCTTGAACATGAATGCCTCGGTTTGCTGTTTGTTTTGCCTCATCTAGCATCCTTCGCCGCGGCTGTCAGTCGTTAACCGAATGGCTGAGATCAATGTGAGCGTTTTCTTGGGCCAAACCACGCTCAAGAACCAATACAGGCAAAAGAAAAGAGGGCTGGTGGAGCAGCCCTCTTCCCAAAATTTTTCTCCCCGTCGGACTGGCCGACTTAGTTATGCGCAGACGTTACGAAAGGGGGGAGCAGGGGTCAACCGCTAACAGAAAAATTTAATGCACTAATCAGCACAGTTTTATTCGCCCACTTCCGTGAAAAAAACCGTGCCCGAAGGCACGGCCAGTCGACAGGGAGGAAGTGTCCCCTTCGCAACCCGGGGCCACAAAGGGAACGAATAGACTATGGCAGCCAAAGGTTAAGTTTGTATGCTGGTTGCGGATCAGTGAAAAAAGGCTGCAATTACATGGGTAAAGAGATTTTTCTGGGCGGTGCTGGAGACGGATACGGAACGCCGCAAGGTTTGACGCTGAAATATGCGAACCGCCACGGGCTGATCGCAGGGGCCACGGGGACGGGCAAGACGGTCACTCTCCAGATCCTGGCCGAAGGTTTTTCGCAAGCGGGCGTGCCTGTTTTCCTGTCGGACGGCAAAGGAGACCTGTCCGGCTTGGCTCTGGCAGGCAGCGAAACCCATAAGTTGCATCAGGCGTTTACCGAGCGCGCAGAACGAATTGGCTTTACTGATTTCTCCTACGCCGCATGTCCGGTCACGTTCTGGGACCTGTTCGGTGAACAGGGGCACCCGGTCCGTACCACCGTGACCGAAATGGGACCTCTGCTGTTGTCGCGCCTTATGGAACTGAGCGAAGCGCAGGAGGGGATTCTTAATATCGCGTTCCGGGTCGCCGATGAAGAAGGGATGCCGCTTCTGGATCTCAAGGATCTTCAGGCGCTTCTGGTGTGGATCGGTGAGAACAGGGCGCAGCTGTCTCTGCGTTATGGCAATGTCTCAACGGCCTCTATTGGAGCCATCCAGCGCCGTCTTCTGGTGTTAGAAAACCAAGGCGGCACCAAGCTGTTCGGAGAACCCGCGCTGGATCTGGCAGATCTGATGCGAACGGATGAAAACGGGCAGGGGATGGTGAACATACTGGCCTCGGACAAGCTGATGGGCGCGCCTCGGCTCTATGCCACGTTCCTGTTGTGGCTGCTGAGTGAGCTGTTCGAGGAACTGCCCGAGGTCGGAGATCCGGAAAAGCCCAAGCTGGTCTTCTTTTTCGACGAAGCGCATCTTCTGTTTGATGATGCGCCCAAGGTTCTGGTCGACAAGGTCGAGCAGGTCGCACGCCTGATCCGCTCCAAGGGGGTTGGGGTCTATTTCATCACGCAGAACCCCGCTGACATTCCCGAGGATATTCTGGGGCAGTTGGGCAACCGGGTACAACACGCGCTACGCGCCTTTACCGCGCGGGACCGAAAGAACCTTCGTATGGCGGCGGAAACCTACCGCGAGAATCCCGCCTTCGATACCGAGGCCGCGATCCGAGAGGTGGGCGTTGGTGAGGCCGTGACCTCGATGCTGCAGAAGAAAGGCGTGCCGGGGATTGTCGAGCAGACTTTGATTCGCCCACCGGGATCGCAGCTTGGGCCAATTTCGGAACCTGAGCGTCAGGGTATCCTGCAAGCCTCTCCGATGGCGGCGAAATATGACACGCCCGTCGATCGCAAATCGGCCTTTGAAATCCTGCAAGCCCGTGCGGAGGCTGCCGCCAAAGAGGCCGAGGCCGCGGAGGCGGAAGAGATCATCGAACAACAAACCCCGATAGAGCGCGAATACAGCTCGGCGCGCCGGTATTCAGGTAGCCGGGTTGGGCGTTCAACGTCTCGGGTGGTGCGTAAGAAAGACACATTTGCAACGGCGATGAGTGAGGCCGTCATCAAGGAGCTGAAGGGAACAACCGGCCGTCGCATCGTGCGGGGTATTCTGGGCGGGTTGTTCCGAAATCGCTGATCGGAGGCGCCCAGCACAGGGCGCCAACCGGCTTACTTCAGGCGGCGCTGGCCTTCCTGACGGCAATAGGCATCAGCTTGTTTGACCGACATCTTTGTGGCCGGGAAATCAATTGCTCGGTCCCAGGTCACACGATCATGTCGGTAAAGCTGACAGGTTACGACGCCCTGCGGAGTGTTGACCTGAACAGGAGTGGTCTCAAGGTCTTCGGGCGACGGAATACAAGCCGTCAGCGCGGCCAGAACCGGCAGCATGACAACGGCTTTGGTGATCAGTGTTTTCTTGGTCAAGTCTGATACTCTCATCAATTGAGTGCGAATGATCGTAGAGATCGGTCGGGTTTCTTCTGAGCATAGGCCGGACCCCAAAAGTCCGAACAACGAGCGGTAGTCTCGTGTACTCAGAAACCTCTTTAAAAATCAAGAAGCCGCGCCGGTTGAGGGGCGCGGCTTCTGGATTGTGATCGCGATGCGACTATTTCTCGGGGATTAGCCCTCGGGGGCTGAATCTGAGAACAATCAGCAAGACCAGACCCATGGTGAACAACCGCATATGCGCCGCGCTTTCGATCAGATGCGCCTTCAGCGCGCTGCCATCCGGCATGCCCGAGGTAATCAGGTTCATCAGCCACAGGCCCATCGGTTCGACCTGGACCCACAAAAACCAGATCAGGAACGCACCCAGCACGGCGCCGAAATTGTTGCCCGACCCACCGACAATTACCATTACCCAGACAAGGAAGGTAAAGCGCAAGGGGTTGTAGGTGCCCGGCGTCAGCTGACCGTCCAGCGTGGTCATCATCGCACCGGCGATACCGCAGATGGCAGAGCCAAGCACAAAGATCTGTAGGTGGCGGCGGGTGACATCTTTGCCCATCGCCTCAGCCGCGACTTCATTGTCACGAATGGCGCGCATCATCCGGCCCCATGGGCTTTTGAGCGCCATCTGCGCCATCCAGAGCAGAACCAGCAGAACGATCAGGAACAGCAGCGAATAGCCCAGCTTGACCGAAAGGGTCGAGGCGATCACCGGATCAAGCCCCAGCCAGTCCGCCCGCGCAAGGAATGAAGGGTCTTGCTGCAGCTCAACTTCATAGCCCACCACGGGCGAGGGGCGCGGGATGCCATAGACGTTCTTGACGCCACGGGCCAGCCAGTCCTCGTTCTTCATGACGGCAATGATGATCTCGGCAATACCAAGGGTCGCAATCGCCAGATAGTCCGAACGCAAACCCAGAGCTGTCTTGCCAATTAGCCATGCCGCCCCTGCGGCCAGTAACCCTCCGGCAGGCCAGGCAAGCAAGACCGGCAGGTTCAGACCACCGATATTGCCGGCAACGGCAGGATCAATCGCCTCAATCGCGGCGACGTTCGGGTCAAAGATCGCACGGTAAACAAAGAAGCCGACGATGAGGATTCCGACGATAGCCAGTGTCCGCGCGCGCCCTTTGGGCATCTTCTGAGCGACCATGACGGTCGCAACAACAGTCGCGGCCCCCAGAAGCAGCGCCAGAATGACGCCATAACCGCCCTCGGACCATGCCCCGGGCGTTGGCGGGGTCGAGATCAGGACAACGGCCAGCCCACCCAAAGCCACAAAGCCCATGACGCCAACGTTGAAAAGGCCCGCAAATCCCCATTGCAGGTTCACACCAATCGACATGATGGCCGAGATCAGCCCCATGTTCAGGATCAGGATCGCGGCGTTCCAACTTTGCGTGAATCCCGTCAAAAGGATCAGCGCGCCAACTGTGACGAAAAGCAGGGTGTTCTTGGTAACCTCGCTCATACCGATTTTCCTTTGAACAGGCCTGTGGGCTTAAACAGAAGCACGATCAGCAGGATGGCAAAGCTGACGGCGAATTTGTAATCGGTAGAGAGGAACTGAACCAATCCCGACGGTTCCAGATTTTCCGGAGCCAGATAGGTCAGCACCTTCTTCCAGGCGTATGTGATGGTCACCTCGGAAAACGCGATGATGAACCCACCCGCGATGGCGCCCAGAGGGTTGCCCAAACCGCCGACAATGGCCGAGGCAAAGATCGGCAGCAGAAGCTGGAAATAGACGAAGGGTTTGAAGCTCTTGTCGAGGCCGTAAAGGACGCCCGCCGTGGTCGCCAGCGCGGCCACGATGATCCAGGTGATCATCACCACACGCTCGGGGTTGATGCCGGACAGCAGCGCCAGATCCTCATTGTCTGAATAGGCGCGCATCGACTTGCCGGTCCGGGTTTTGTTCAAAAACCAAAACAGAGCGGCCACGGCAATCACTGCGACAACGACCGTTATGGCCTGAGAAGTCTTGATAGCGAGACCTTCGTTAAGCCCTGTCCAGGCCTTGAAGTCCCGCGCCTTGATCAGGAAACGAGCACCGTCCGAGAATCTCTGATCATCCGGCCCGATGATAAACCGGACGATACCGTTCATGATGAACATCACGCCCATGGACACGATCACCAGAATAACAGGTTTGGCTTTTTGTTCGCGGTAAAAGCGATAGACCAGCCGATCGGTGATCAGCACCAGAACGATACAGCCCAAAATAGCGAAGGGCAGGGCGAGCAGAGCCGTCGGCAACGGCCCAAAGCTGACCCCTGCGGCTTGCAAGCCCCACGTAACCAGAACGGCGATCATCGCGCCAAAGGCCATCGTGTCGCCATGCGCAAAGTTCGAGAACCGCAGGATGCCGTAGATCAGCGTCACCCCCAAAGCACCAAGCGCCAACTGGCTGCCATAGGCGATTGCGGGAACAAGAACGAAGTTGGAAAGCGCCACAAGGGCGTTGAGAAAGTCCATTAGTCTTCTCTTGCTGTATAAAGTTCCGGTTGAGGCGAGTGTTTTCGCCGACCAGCAATATGCGCCAACAAACCGACTACAACACCAATCACCAAGGTAATGAGACCTTGGTCGATCGCGTCACCCGATGTCTCTACGCTTCCGAGATAGCGAGCGATTGCATCGGCGTGCCCGTCATTTTGTGTTGCCACAAAAAGCCCCATTGAGATACGTATCAACCCGAGAGCAATTGCAAGCCAAGCGATGACCTTGCCAGCATAAACAAAGAACATCCTCACCCTCCCAAGAAACTCTTACGCACTTCGGGATCGGCCAGAAGTTCCTTGCCCGTACCAGTATAGGCATTCCGCCCCTGAACCAGCACATATCCCTTATCTGCGATCTCCAAGGCCTGACGGGCATTCTGTTCGACCATCAGGATCGGCAACCCGGTGCGCGAGACCTCGATGATCCGGTCAAACAGCTCATCCATCACGATGGGCGAGACACCGGCGGTCGGTTCATCCAGCATTAGTACTTTCGGCTGTGTCATCAACGCGCGGCCCACGGCGACCTGCTGGCGCTGACCGCCTGACAGTTCTCCGGCCGCCTGATGGCGTTTGTCGCGCAGGATGGGGAACAGCTCATAGACCTGCTCCATCGTGTCGGAGAAATCGTCTCGGCGGATAAAGGCACCCATCTCAAGGTTCTCTTCCACCGTCATCGAGGTGAAGATGTTCGAAGTCTGCGGCACAAACCCCATCCCACGCATCACCCGGTCCTGCGGCGTGAGCGCGGTGATATCCTCGCCGTCCAACCGAACAGCGCCCGAGCGCACATCCAGCATGCCGAACACGGCCTTCATCGCGGTGGACTTGCCCGCGCCGTTGGGCCCAACGATGACCGCAATCTCGCCCCGGTCGACGGCGATGGTGCAATCGTGCAGAATGTCCGGCCCTTTGCCGTAGCCACCTGTCATCGTGTCGCCGATCAGAAACGGCCCACCAACGACCTTTTGAGTTGCGCCGCTTTTGCGATGGGCCGGGGTCATTGTGCCGACGCCATGCGTGTTCGTGATAGACGCGTCCTTGTTGCCCTTGTCGTCGTGATAAGGATTATCGCTCACGCCCCGGCCTCCAGCTTGTCTTTGTTTTTCAGGCCGGTGCCCAGATAGGCCTCGATCACGTGTTCATTGGCTTTGATCTCGTCCAGGGTTCCCTCGGCCAGCACCTTGCCCTCGGCCATACAAATGACGGGGTCACAAATCTTGCCGATAAAATCCATGTCATGTTCGATGACGACGAAGGTATAGCCACGTTCTTTGTTCAGACGCAGGATCGTGTCGCCAATGGTCATCAGCAGGGTGCGGTTCACACCCGCGCCGACTTCGTCCAGAAACACGATCTTGGCGTCGACCATCATGGTGCGACCAAGCTCCAGTAGCTTCTTCTGCCCGCCCGAGACCTGACCAGCCTTGTGATCGGCCAGATGCTCGATGGTCAGGAACTCCAGCACCTCATCAGCCTTGGCCCGCAGCGCGCGCTCCTCATCAGCAATCCTTTTGCGACCGAACCATGTGTTCCAAAGCGATTCCCCGGATTGCGCACCGGGCACCATCATCAGGTTCTCGCGACAGGACATCGACGAGAACTCATGCGCGATCTGGAAGGTACGCAGCAGGCCCTTGTGAAACAGCTCATGTGGGGGCAGGCCGGTGATATCTTCACCATCCATCACCACCTTACCGCTGGTTGGAGGCAAGACACCCGCGATCACATTGAACAAAGTGGTTTTTCCGGCCCCGTTCGGTCCGATCAGACCGGTGATCGAGCCCTTTTGGATTTCCAGCGATGCCCCGTCCACCGCATGAAACCCGCCGAAATGCTTATGCACGTCTTCGACGACGATCATCTTTTCCCCTAGCCGCCGTTTTCCGGCGTTGTTGCCACATCCCTGTGCGAATGGTGCGGGCTTTTGTCATTGAAACAGCCCGGACACAAGGCCCGGGCTGCTTGTTTTTATGACTGTTAACCTTGGATCAACGGAAGTTGACGGTTTTGTTCTCGCCGTCGGTGACTTCGATCTCACGGTAAGAACCCGCGCTTTCACCGGGGCCAATCAGCTCAACACCAGAGGCACCGACATAGTCGATCTCCTGACCGGCAGCGAGCAGTTCCAAACCCTTGGCCAGCTCACCCGGATAAATCTTCTCACCAGGTTCGTTGGCGACGTCCATGATCTTGGAGCCATAATCTGCCGGGTTGGTCGAGCCTGCGGCCTGCATGGCCAGCATGAACAAGGCAGCGGCGTCATAGGACTCAGGTGAATAGGGCGACGAGCCGTCAAAACCGGCAGCTTCGGCCATGGCAAAGTACTTCTCAGCACCTTCGCCACCCGAACCGGCGATCTGACCGAACGATCCGTTCAGGTCCGGACCGACATTGGCAGGCAGCGAGTCCCCGATCATGCCGCCAGGCAAACCGAACGTATCAAACGCACCGCTGTCCAGAGCCGACTGGATGATGCCCAGGCCGCCTTGATCCAGATAGCCCGCAACGACCAGAATGTCGCCACCGGCTGAGGCCAGCGCGCCAACTTCAGCTGAGTAGTCGGCCTTCCCGTCTTCGTGCGCTGCGACGATGGTGACTTCGCCACCCGAGGCCTCGAACGACGACTGGATCGCATCCGCCAGACCCTTGCCGTAGTCGTTGTTGGTGTAGGTCAGAGCGATCGAGCTGATGCCGCGATCGTTCAGGATGTCGGCCATCACCTGACCTTCACGCGCATCCGACGGCGCGGTGCGGAAGAACAGGCCGTTGTCTTCCATGGTCGACAGACCGGGCGAGGTGGCCGATGGCGAGATCATCACCATGCCATTCGGAATCGCGACGTTCTGCAGGATCGCGCCGGTGACGCCCGAGCAGTCACCGCCGATGATGCCAGCAACACCGTCTGCGATCATGCGCTCGCCGTTCGACGTGGACAGGCCGTTATCGATGCAGCCGGTATCTGCGCGTGTCGCGGTCACGGTTGCTCCGTCCAGCAGCTTGCCGGATTCGGTGACTTCAGCCATCGCCATCTCGGCGCCCGAACCCATGGCAGGCGCCAGCGATTCAATCGGACCGGTGAAGCCGAACAGAACGCCCAGCTTGACGTCTTCGGCCATTGCGGTACCCGCCAGCAGAGCGGAGGCTGCAGTTGCAGTCAGCAGCTTTTTCATATGGTTACTCCCTATTGTGAACGTATTCGTTCTGCGCATGACCCTAGGCAAGCAATCCGGAAAAGAAAAGTCCTAACGCAATCGTGTTTTTACGCTCCATAATCCTATTTGTTCTCATGGTGATAACGCTGTCAGTCTGAAAGGAAGTCCCATGACGCCCAGACCCTTTGCGATTCTTGCCTTGATGATCAGCGCAGGTCTCGCCTCCGCTGAGGAGCTTGAGACATCCCAAGGTCCGGTTCGGATCGAGCCGATGATCGAGGGACTGGATGCGCCTTGGGCCGTCGGCATCCTGCCCGATGGATCGTTTCTGGTGACCGAACGGGATGGCGATGTGCTCTATGTGTCTGACGGGAAATCTCAAAAAGTGAAGGGGGTTCCGAAAGTGGCCGCCAGAGGGCAGGGCGGCTTGCTTGACGTGACCATCGCGAGAGATTTCCCACAGACGCGTGAGGTCTTCCTGACCTTCTCGAAACCTCAGAGCACTGGGGCTGGCACCGCGCTGGCCGTCGCGCGACTGTCGGAGAACGGCAAACGCCTGACCAACACGCGCATCCTGTTCGAGGCCACGCCCGGAGGGTCGGGCGGGCGTCACTTTGGCTCTCGGGTGGTCGAGGCCGAGGACGGCAGTTTGTTTGTCACCATCGGGGATCGGGGGGATCAACCGGAGGCTCAGAACCGCTCAAACCCTATCGGGTCGATTATCCGCATCAACCGCGATGGCTCGGTTCCTGCAGACAACCCGTTTGTCGGGCAGGCGGATATTCGGCCCGAGATCTGGTCCTACGGGCACCGCAACCCTCAGGGTGCCGATCTGGACGCGCAGGGGCGTCTTTGGACATCCGAGCATGGCGCGCGCGGAGGGGACGAGGTTAACCTCGTGCAACCGGGGCTAAACTACGGGTGGCCCGTCATTTCCTATGGCAAGCACTACTCGGGCAAGACGATAGGCGAAGGCACTGCCAAAGAAGGGATGGAACAGCCGCGCCACTATTGGGACCCTTCCATCGCGCCCTCGGGCTTGATGGTCTATTCCGGTGCGCTCTGGCCGGAATGGAGAGGCGACATCTTCGTGGGATCGCTCAAGTTTGACTATATCGCCCGACTGGACGGCACGCCGCTGTTTGAGGTCGAACAGATCAAAGGCCCCGAAACTGAACGGGTCCGGGACATCGTTGAGGCCCCGGACGGGTCAATCTGGTTCATTTCCGTAGGCAATGGCGCGGTTTTCCGGCTTTCCCCGGATAGGTAGATCAGTGCTCGCCCTCCTTGACTGTTGCCGACTAACCGAGCTTGATCCTGTGTCAAGAAACCATCTGAAGGTACGGTCCATTGTCCGACTTTTCGATTGAAATGTGTGACACGCTGCCAGACCAGGATGAGTTGAACGGCATCCTGTCCCAATATTACGCGTTGATTGTAGAGCGCATGACGGCCATGGGGTTTGACATCGATCCGGCTGCGCCGCAAAGCGCGCTGGCCGAATTTTGGGCACACTCAGAAGACTATCTGCCGCCAAACGGGTGCCTGGTTCTGGCGCGAGACAGCACGGGTAAAATCATCGGCTGTGGCATGATGAAACGGCTGGATCAGCACACCGGCGAATTGAAACGCGTGTTCGTGACCGAAACCGCGCGCGGCACAGGTGCGGGGCGTGCCATGATACAAGCCCGAGAAGACGCAGCCCGCGCTCTGGGGTTAAAGCGCCTTGTAGCTGACACGCTTACTCCGAATGTCGAAATGAGGGACCTGTATCCGAAACTGGGATTTGTCGAAATGTCCGAACCCATTGAGACGACGACCTATCTGGATCAGCCCATGCTCAGGCCCCATCTGCACTATTTTGCAAAAACTCTTTAGCCCGCGTCAGACGGACAGCCGCCCCGATTGAGCCCCACGCTCACGGTAAGGCGTGGTGTTGTAATGCGCCCGGTAGCATTTCGAGAAATGGCTCGGAGAGGCAAATCCGCAGGCCAGAGCTACGTTGATCACGCTCATATCCGTCTGCATCAGCAGGTTGCGGGCTTTGTGCAACCGCAACTCCATGTAGTACCGCTTGGGTGAGCGGCTCAGGTAGCGACGGAACAGACGCTCCAGTTGACGGGTCGACATGCCGACATCCTTGGCCAGAATCGAAGGCGAGATCGGCTCTTCAATGTTCTTTTCCATCATCAGAATGACCTGGCTCAGCTTTGGATGCCGGACCCCAATTCGGGTGGGCGTAGACAAGCGCTGTGTGTCCTGATCTGTGCGGATCGAAGAATAGATCATCTGATCGGCCACCGCGCTGGCCAGACCCTCGCCATAGTCATTCGCGATCAGCTTCAGCATAAGATCGATGGATGAGGTGCCCCCCGCGGTGGTCATCCGGTTGCCGTCGACCTGAAACACGGATTTGGTCAGTTCCACATTGTCGAACTCTTCAATGAAGCTGTCCGAGTTCTCCCAGTGGATCGTCGCACGCTTACCCTCCAGCAGCCCCGCCTTGGCAAGCGAATAGGCTGCCGTACACAAACCACCGATCCGCAGCCCCTTGCGGGCCTCGCGCCGCATCCAGTTCAGAATCTTTTTGGTGGTTGCGGTTTTTACCTCGACCCCGCCGCAGATCAGAACGATGTCATCACGCTGCAGCTCAATCAGGTCCTGATCCAGCTTGAAAGTCGTGCCTGCCGAGCAGGTAATTGTATCGCCACCTTCACCGATCAAAGACCACGTATAGACAGGCTTATCAGCCATACGATTGGCAATGCGCAGGCTGTCCAGAGCCGACGCAAAGGACAAAAGCGAAAATCCATCCAATAAGACGAATACAAAATTGATCGGCTTGTCGACGTTACCGTCGACTTTGACAACTTGGCGTTGTTCTTGCATGGGTTTTTGTCCTTGATTCGGTGGCCGATGCGCCTTGGGCGCGCATGATTTGACAGATACCATGATCAAAGCTTGTTTACGACGTCAAGAGCCGCAAATCGGATATGGTCTCTCTTCCCGGCTTTTTGTATAGAGACCACCTGAATACTATCAGCGGAGATCAAGGCTATGACCGAATGGCAAAAATCGAACTGGCGCAACAAGCCCCGGGTTCAGATGCCAGACTATACCGACGCGGCCGCGCTGGCCAAAGTCGAGGCGCAGCTTTCGCAGTATCCCCCGCTGGTCTTTGCCGGTGAGGCGCGGCGTCTCAAGCAACATCTGGGTGCCGCCGGTCGCGGCGAGGCTTTCCTGTTGCAGGGCGGGGATTGTGCTGAAAGCTTTGAACAATTCAGCGCGGATGCGATCCGTGACACGTTCAAAGTGATGCTGCAAATGGCGATGGTTTTGACCTATGGCGCCAAGGTGCCGGTGGTCAAAGTGGGCCGTATGGCTGGGCAGTTTGCCAAACCGCGTAGCGCACCGACCGAGGTTGTGGATGGCGTTGAGCTGCCCAGCTACCGTGGCGACATCATCAACGAGCTGGACTTCACGCCCGAGGCGCGGATTCCGAATCCGTCCAAGATGCTGCAGGCCTACACACAGGCCGCCGCCACGCTGAACCTGCTGCGCGCGTTCTCGACCGGTGGTTTCGCCGACATGAGCCGCGTGCATTCTTGGACGCTGGGCTTCACGGATGAACAGGACGTTCAGAAATACTCCGAGATTGCCGACCGCATTCAAGACACGATCGACTTCATGGGCGCAGCGGGTATCACCGCTGAAACAACGCATGAGTTCTCGACCGTTGAGTTCTACACCAGCCACGAAGGGCTGCTGCTGGAATATGAAGAGGCGCTGACCCGTTTGGATTCGACTTCTGGCAACTGGCTGGCAGGTTCGGGTCATATGATCTGGATCGGTGACCGCACCCGTCAGCCTGACGGCGCGCATGTGGAATTCTGCCGTGGCGTGCAGAACCCGATTGGTCTGAAATGTGGCCCGACCACAACGGCCGAGGACCTCAAGGTTCTGATGTCCAAGTTGAACCCCGAAAACGAAGAGGGTCGACTAACACTGATCGCTCGCTTCGGTGCAGGCAAGGCGGGCGAGCATCTGCCGCGTCTGGTGAAAGCAGTCAAAGAAGAGGGCGCCAAGGTCACTTGGGTCTGCGACCCGATGCACGGCAATACGATCAAATCGGCCACCGGGTACAAAACCCGCCCGTTCGATTCGGTCCTGCGCGAAGTGCGGGACTTCTTTGGCGTGCATCAGGCCGAAGGCACCATCCCCGGTGGTGTGCATTTCGAGATGACCGGTCTGGACGTCACCGAATGCACCGGCGGCGTGCGTGCCGTGACCGAAGAGGACCTCTCGGACCGGTACCACACGGCGTGCGACCCGCGTTTGAACGCGTCGCAATCGTTGGAACTGGCCTTCCTGGTCGCCGAAGAACTGACCAACCTGCGCCGCGACCGCACCAAGCGCGAAGCAAGCTAAGGTTCAATCAATCAAAGAAAACGGCGGGTCCTTAGCCCGCCGTTTTTCTTTGGATCAGTCGTCGCGCGATGCAACCAGCCTGAGGTGCCCTTTGGGGCGTTTGAACTCTGCCTTGCCCTCGGCAAAGCCCTCAGCAAAACCGTCCGTGACTTCCAGCTTTGGCTTGGCCGGCGCCTGAACCTCGCTCACCGGTTTGATCCGGCTGTCTTGGATCGAGAAGCGGCGCGGTGTCGCTCCGATCGCGCCGTCACTGACCATGACGCCCATGACGCGGCTGACATCCCCCAGATCGCTTTTCAGCGGCAAAAGCAGCATATGCGCCTGCATCCGGGCGCGCCCGAACGCGCCGCTGGACACCATATCCAATTCGGCAATTGCGGGGTTGGCAAAGACCTGCTCTAGAGCATTCGTGGCGGTCTTACGCGCCTCGGGGTCGAAAAACGCGGTCAGAGGCATGCCGCGCACTTCCATCCCGGCCAGCTTGTTCAGGTGGCTGCCCGCGAGGCGAAACCGGGCCAGGCCGGGGGCAATCCGCTCGAGGATGAAGGTGTATTCCAGAATATTCTCAAGCCCGCGCGGATCAATCTGCGACCGCATAGGCACCTCATTGCCGTCAAGCAACGCGGTCCAGTAGGCCTCGGCCTGGCGGATCGGTGAGAGGCTGCGCCCGCTGTCAAAGCGATCCATTGCGACAATCTTTCCAAGTTTGGACTTCGAGCCAGTCTCGAAAAAGGTTCCCATTTTCATAACCCTAGCGCCTAATCACCGTCATTTTCATAAAATGCAACATATCGGAGGCATTTTCGGCCAAACGACCGAGCTAGAGACATGATTGACACGGGTTGAGTCAATTTTGGAGTAATTCTTTAACGAATGGTTAACTTCTGTCGGAGAGCTGCCGTCTAAGCAAACTCTTGCTCTGCACCGGGCAATGGCATTAGGTGCGGCAGACACGAAGACTGACAGCGATGGAAAGGGCAGTGATGATCAAATCCATGACCGGGTTCGCCTCGGGCAAGGGAGAGTTCGGCCCCCATAGCTGGACATGGGAGCTGCGCAGCGTGAACGGCAAAGGGCTGGACATGCGCATCCGCGTCCCCGATTGGCTCACTGGCCTTGAGGCCGCGTTGCGGGCCGTTCTGTCCAAATCGCTGAGCCGGGGCAATGTGACCCTGTCATTGCGGATTAGCCGAGATGAGTCCCAGCCGGATCTTGCTTTGAACACGGTTGCGATGTCGGCGGCCTTGGATGCCTTGCAACAGACACAAGCCATGGCCGAGGCAAGGGGGATGGAACTCGCCCCCTCCAAAGCAAGTGATCTACTGACCCTTAAAGGCATGCTGGATGCAGGTGCCGAGGCCGACGATCCGGCGCCGCTGGTCGCGCAGATGACCACCGAGTTCACTCCGCTTTTGGCAGCGTTTCTCGAGATGCGTCAGACCGAAGGCGAGGCTCTAGCCGCGATCCTGGCGTCTCAGTTAGATCAGGTTGCGGCATTGACGTCGAAGGCCGCCGAACTGGCCGAACAGCGCAAGGACAAGATGGCCGAAGCGCTGCGCGAAAACCTCTCCCGCGTGCTGGACAACGCCCAAGGGGTCGAACCTGAGAGAGTGGCGCAGGAACTCGCCCTGATCGCCGTCAAGGCCGACATCACCGAAGAGATCGACCGCCTCAGCGCCCATGTCACCGCCGCGCGGGACCTTCTGGCGCAGGATGGTGCGGTTGGCCGCAAGCTGGATTTCCTGATGCAGGAATTCAACCGCGAAGCAAACACCCTTTGCTCCAAGGCACAAAGCGCCGATCTGACCTCGGTCGGGTTGGAATTGAAGGCGGTGATCGACCAGATGCGCGAGCAGGTACAAAACGTTGAATAACAGTAGGAAGAACTGACATGGCAGATCGCCGCGGCCTCCTTATCATCCTGTCATCCCCGTCGGGCGCGGGTAAATCCACCTTGGCCCGCAGACTGATGACCTGGGATACCGAACTCGAATTCTCGATCTCAGCCACAACCCGCGAACCACGTCCGGGTGAGGAACATGGCCGCGAATACTACTTCTTGTCGGAAGACGAGTTCAAACAGCAGGTGGCCGATGGGCAAATGCTGGAACACGCGCATGTCTTCGGCAACTTCTATGGCTCACCAGCTGGACCTGTGCGCGAATCCATCGAGTCCGGCAAGGACGTGCTGTTCGACGTGGACTGGCAGGGCGAGGTGCAGATCCGTAACTCGGACCTCGGCAAACACGCGCTGTCGATTTTCATTCTGCCGCCCTCGATCCCGGAACTACGCCGCCGGTTGGAAAGCCGGGCTCAGGACAGCGCCGATGTGATCGGCAAGCGCATGCTGAAAAGTTGGGATGAGATCAGCCACTGGGGCTACTACGACTATGTATTGGTGAATGACGATCTGGATTCGACAGAGGAAAAGCTGAAGACCATAGTCAGCGCCGAACGGATGCGACGCATACAGCAACCGAAACTGCAAAACCACGTCCGAACCCTGCAGATGGAATTCGAGGAGCAGTCATGACGATCTACGCGCTAGGAGATCACACGCCCCAAATCCACGAAGACACCTGGGTTGCGCCGGACGCCAATCTGATCGGCAAGGTGGTGCTCGAAGAGGGCGCCTCGGTCTGGTTTGGCTGCACGATCCGGGCGGAACACGAAGAAATCCGCGTCGGCGCGGGCAGTAATGTGCAAGAGCACTGCGTCATGCATGTCGACCCTGGTTTTCCGCTGACCATCGAGGCGAACTGTACCATTGGGCACAAAGTGATGCTGCATGGCTGCACGATCGGTGAGAACTCTCTGATCGGGATGGGGGCGATCATTCTGAACGGTGCGAAGATCGGCAAGAACTGCCTGATCGGGGCAGGGGCGCTGATCACGGAAAACAAAGAGATCCCCGACAACTCGCTGGTCATGGGGTCTCCGGGTAAGGTGGTTCGTCAGCTTGATGAGGCCGCAGCCCAGCGGAACACACTCAGCGCGCTGCACTATCAGCAGAACATGCGCAAATTCAGGGACACCCTGAAACCGTTGGCTTAAGCGGCAGGAAATCAATCGGACATGGCTGAAAACCTTCTGGAAGAATATGTGTTGGCCATTCCGATGCCCGCGCTTCTGGTCGACCAGACCGAACGGATCATCGCCGCCAATACCGACGCCAAAACCCTGCTGAGCCAGAACATCACGGGCCGTCATTTTGCGACGATCCTCAGGCAGCCTCAGGTCATTGAAGCGATTGAACAAAGCCTCCGCAGTAAGGGTCCGGCCAAGACGCGGCACCTTTCAAATGATGGCGCGCAGGATACGACCTTCGAGGTGATTTGCCGCTATATGAACGGCATCGGTGCGGTGTCGGGCGGGGCGGTGCTGACAATCTTTCAGGACATCACGCATCTGGAACAAGCCAGCCAGATGCGTCGCGATTTCGTCGCCAATGTCAGTCATGAACTCCGCACCCCTCTGACCGCTTTGATGGGTTTCATCGAAACCCTGCGGGGTCCGGCTCGAGATGACGACGCTGCGCGTGAGCGCTTTCTACAAATCATGACGGATGAGGCAAACCGCATGAACCGCCTTGTAGGCGATCTTTTGTCGCTCAACCGGGTCGAAAGCGAGGAACGCGTGCGCCCGAAAGAGGAAGTGGAACTGACGGGCCTGCTGCAATCCACACTGAACTCTATGCGCCCTCTGGCCGATGATGCTGAGGTGGTGCTGACGCTTGATGCGCCTGAGGATCCGGTGACCATGACCGGTGACAGCGATCAGTTGCGTCAGGTGTTTACCAACTTGGTCGAGAACGGCATCAAATATGGCGGCAGCGGCGGCAGTGTCGAATTGCGCGTGACCACCTCAGAGAGGGACACAGCCATGCGCGGTCCGGCAGTTCGGGTTCAAATCATCGACCGGGGGCCTGGCATTGATTCCGTTCACCTGCCGCGACTCACCGAACGGTTCTATCGCGCCGACAGTCACAGATCGCGCCAATTGGGCGGAACCGGGCTTGGACTCGCGATTGTGAAGCATATCGTCAACCGTCACCGCGGGCGCCTTCGGGTGGAAAGCGATTTAGGAAAAGGCACTGTTTTTACGGTGATTTTACCACGCTAGAGAGCGGGTTTCCGCAAAGCCAACATGGCCGTGCCAAAAGATTTATGACAGCAGGACACAAGAAAAACCCCGCTTGTCATAAAACTGTTACGTACCTGTCACAAAAGCCTTACGCACGGGGCCTAGTGGTTCGCGCAAGATCATCATGGGGGTGATCGAAAACCCAATCCTCAGGGAGACTGAAATGTCCTTTGTAAAACTGTCGGCTTCTGCGCTGGCTATCGCTGCTGTCTCGGCCACTGCTGCTGCTGCGCGTGACAACGTTCAGGTTGCCGGTTCGTCGACCGTTCTGCCTTATGCCTCGATCGTTGCGGAACTGTTTGGTGAAAACACCGACTTCCCGACACCTGTTGTTGAATCCGGCGGTTCGTCGGCTGGCCTGAAGCGTTTCTGTGAAGGTGTTGGCGAAAACACCATCGACGTTGCAAACGCATCGCGCGCCATCCGTGAAAAAGAGATCAAAGCCTGTGCCGAAAACGGCGTGACCGACATCATGGAAGTCCGCATCGGCTATGACGGCATCGTGTTCGCCAGCCAGCAGACCGGCCCGGCCTTCAACGCATTTGAGCCTTCGGACATCTTCAACGCTCTGGGCGCGAAGGTTCTGAAAGATGGCGAGATCGTCGACAACCCATACAATACTTGGGCCGAATTCAACGGCGACCTGCCTGACGTTGAAATCGCGGGCTTCATCCCCGGCACCAAGCACGGCACACGTGAAGTGTTCGAAGAAAAAGTTCTGCTGATCGGCTGTGAAGCAACTGGCGCCATGGAAGCAATGATCGCTGGCGGGATGAGCGAAGATGACGCGGAAGATGCATGCTTGGCTGTTCGTACCGATGGCAAATCAGTCGACATCGACGGTGACTACACCGAGACCCTGGCCCGTATCGACACCAACCCGAACGGCATCGGCGTCTTCGGTCTGGCGTTCTACGAGAACAACACCGACAAGCTGAAAGTTGCGACCATGTCGGGTATCGCACCATCGACCGAGACCATCTCGACCGGTGAATACCCTGTATCGCGTCCGCTGTTCTTCTACGTAAAGAAAGCCCACATCGGCGTGATCCCTGGTCTGAAAGAATACGCTCAGTTCTTCGTCGCTGACGAAATCGCTGGCCCCTCGAGCCCGTTGGCCAACTATGGTCTGGTTGCCGACCCTGAGCTGGCAAAAACTCAGGAAGCGATCAACAACGAAGTGACCATGGGTTCGGGCAGCTAAGCCTATCTATGGATGAATGTTTGGGGCGGCGGAATTCGCCGTCCCTTTCTGCGACTTTCGCCCAGTCTAGAATAGTGGGGATATGATGCCGATATTTTGGCTTGTTCTGATCGTTTTGGCGATCGCTGTGCTCGGCTATGTTCTGGGACGGGCCCGCGCAATTCAAAGCGCAGGAGGCGAACCGCGAGACTTGCATTCGCTGCCAGCCTATTACGGCGCAAATGTTCTATTGAAAACGATTGTCCCGGCTTTTGGCCTTCTTATTATTTGGCTGCTCGTTCAGCCGTTGTACATTAATTCCAAGGTCTCGGGCATGATCCCCGATACAAGTGTCAAAGAGGGTTCTTCCCTTAGCTTGGTCATGGCCGAGGTGCGTCGCACGGCAAGCGGCCTGCAAGCCGCTGTTTCGCAGGGCAATATGACCGAAGCAGCTGCTAGTGACCCCCAAGCCGATCTGACCGAAGTGACTCAGAATTTGAAAGATGCGGGTCAGGTGGTTACATCCGATATCACCCAACCGGTGCTGAACGCAGCGCAGAGCCATCGCGCGTTAAATGCAACCGGATATGGAATCATGACCGTCGCGGTTCTGGTGGTGGCACTGATTGGCGCCGGGGCAGGCTGGATGCAAACCAAGGCGGACTATCGCGCCCGCAACGTTGTTGAGCAGGGTGTACGCTTTCTACTCCTAGCAGCGGCCTCGATTGCTATTCTGACCACCGTTGGCATTGTTTTGTCGCTGGTTTTCAATACGTGGGAGTTTTTTAAGCTCTACCCCGCGCCAGAGTTCTTTTTTGGCCTGACCTGGTCGCCCAGCTTTTCGGGCCGGGGCGGGTTGTCGGAACTTGGGATCATCCCACTGCTTTGGGGCACGCTCTATATCTCTATCGTTGCTCTACTGGTGGCTGTGCCGATTGGGCTGTTTGCTGCGATTTACCTCAGCGAATATGCATCGCCCGCCGTGCGGTCTGTTGCCAAGCCGTTGCTGGAGGTTCTGGCGGGCATTCCAACCATCGTATACGGCTTGTTCGCCCTGCTGACCGTCGGTCCTCTTTTGTTGGACGTGTTTGGTGATAACGGATTGGGCTGGATGAAGGCAGGTACGGCCGTGATGACAGCTGGTCTGGTGATGGGCATCATGCTAATCCCCTTTGTGTCTTCGCTATCCGACGACATCATCAACGCCGTGCCACAAGCGATGCGTGACGGGTCCTATGGCCTGGGCGCTACGCAGTCCGAGACCATTCGTCAGGTGGTTCTGCCTGCCGCGCTGCCGGGCATCGTAGGTGCGATCCTGCTGGCGGCCTCACGTGCTATTGGTGAGACCATGATCGTGGTTCTGGGGGCAGGGGCAGCCGCTCGGCTTAGCCTGAACCCGTTTGAGGCGATGACAACCGTCACCGCAAAAATTGTAAGCCAGCTGACCGGCGACGCAGACTTTGCCTCGCCAGAAGCGCTGGTTGCCTTTGCGCTTGGCATGACACTGTTCGTTGTCACGCTGGGCCTGAACGTCTTTGCCCTTTACATCGTGCGTAAGTACCGGGAGCAGTACGAATGACCGACGCAAGCATGCAAAACCCAGAAACGGGTCGCCAAGCTGTTTCCCTGACTGCATATGATGTGCGGACCCGAAAACGCGCAAAGGCAGAAAAACGCTTCCGTGCCTATGGTATCGTTGCCATCGCGACCGGTCTGTTCTTCCTGATCGTCCTGTTCGCATCGATCCTGTCCGAGGGTATTCCGGCCTTCACACGGACCGTTGTCAGCGTAGAGTTCACCCTGACCCAGCAAGAGCAGGAAGAGGCCGAAGGCACGCTGTTCAAAACCAAAGCCTATTCGGACCTATTCATCGCGGCACTGAACAAAGAGCTCGATGAAAGTGGTCTCCAAGTTGATTTCGACGAAGCAGCAATCGAGCGTCTGCTGGGTAAGGTTGGCGGAACCATCCGGACCTTCTATGCAGACAACCCGGACAAACTTGGAGAGCCCATCGAGTTTGATCTAGCGGCCTCAAGCCGCGTTGATGGATACTTTAAGGGCCGGGTGTCGCGTGACACCATACAGGATAGTCGCTTCCTCCAGAAAAGCGATCTGGATCTGGTCGATGCACTTAAGGAAGCTGGAATCATCAAACAGGTCTTCAACTGGCCGTTCATCACAGGGGCAGACTCGGGCGTGGACAACCCTGGCGGCGCCGGCATTGGTGCTTCGGTTGTAGGATCGTTCTTCATGATGCTGGTGGTTCTGGCGCTTTCGCTGCCAATTGGCGTAGCCGCGTCGATCTATCTGGAAGAATTCGCGCCGCAAAACAGGTTCACCGATCTGATTGAGGTGAATATCTCGAACCTGGCTGCGGTTCCTTCGATCGTTTTTGGTATCCTTGGTCTGGCTGTCTTCATTCAGTTCATGCACTTGCCCCAATCGGCCCCACTGGTCGGTGGTCTGGTGCTGACCTTGATGACCTTGCCGACGATCATCATCTCGACTCGGGCGTCGCTGAAAGCGGTTCCGCCGTCGATCCGTGATGCCGCGCTTGGGGTAGGGGCTTCCAAAATGCAAGCCGTTTTCCACCACGTTCTGCCGCTGGCCGCGCCCGGTATCCTGACCGGCACAATCATTGGTCTGGCGCAGGCGCTGGGGGAAACCGCTCCGCTTTTGCTGATCGGGATGGTGGGCTTTGTTGCCCGTGGCTACCCAGACGGATTCCTTGCCGGATTCACGGAACCAAACTCAGCCATGCCTGCTCAGATTTACACTTGGGCTGCGCGCGCAGACGTTGGGTTCTACGAAAAAGCTTGGGGCGGGATCATCATCCTTTTGATTTTCCTGCTGACAATGAACATCATCGCAATCATTCTGCGCCGCCGCTTTGAACGCCGCTGGTAAGAAGGGCAGACCCATGAACGACATGTCACGAGTGGAGAGACAAGTGGATACCAATGAAATCAAGCTGGAGTGCCGGGACTGCCAAGTCTTTTACGGTGACACTCACGCGATCAAAGATGTGAATGTCGATATCGAAGACAAGACTGTCACAGCCTTCATCGGTCCTTCGGGCTGCGGTAAATCCACGTTCCTGCGCTGTCTGAACCGGATGAACGACACAATTGATGTCGCACGTGTTGAGGGCAGCTTCAAACTGGACGGCGAAGACATCTACGACAAACGCGTTGATCCGGTTCAGCTGCGCGCCAAGGTCGGGATGGTGTTCCAGAAACCCAACCCGTTCCCGAAGTCGATCTATGACAATGTGGCCTATGGCCCGCGCATCCACGGTCTTGCCAAGAACAAAGCGGAACTGGATGAGATCGTCGAGAAATCCCTGCGTCGCGGTGCGATCTGGGAAGAGGTCAAGGATCGTCTGGACGCTCCGGGCACCGGCCTGTCTGGCGGTCAGCAGCAGCGCTTGTGCATTGCCCGCGCCGTGGCGACAGAACCTGAAGTTCTACTGATGGACGAGCCTTGCTCGGCGCTGGACCCGATTGCGACTGCCCAGGTCGAAGAGTTGATTGACGAACTTCGCGCTCAGTATTCGGTGGTAATCGTGACTCACTCAATGCAGCAGGCCGCGCGTGTCAGCCAGAAAACAGCCTTTTTCCATTTAGGTAACCTCGTCGAGTTCGGCGAAACAGGACAGATTTTCACCAACCCGGTGGACCCGCGCACCGAAAGCTACATCACTGGCCGGATCGGCTGAGCACAGGTATTCCGACATGAACGATTCAGAACAACATATTGCCTCTGTCTTCGACCGCGATCTCGAAGCGATCCAAGCACATATCATGAAGATGGGCGGTCTGGTCGAAGCCGCGATCATGGGTGCCGCCCGCTCGCTAGAAACGCGGGACGAGGAACTCGCCCAGCAGGTGCGTCAGGGCGATAAAGCCATCGACGCGCTCGAGGACATTATCAACGAGGAAACCGCCCGCCTGATCGCCCTGCGCGCACCCACGGCAAGCGACCTGCGGCTGGTGCTGTCGGTACTGAAGGTCTCGGCCAACCTGGAACGGATTGGCGACTATTCCAAGAATATCGCCAAGCGGACCACTGTGCTGGTGAATTCGGGCGAGATCAACGGGAGCGCCTCGGCGCTGCGCCGGATGGCGCGCGAGGTTGAGGTCATGCTGCGCGATGCGCTGGATGCCTATATTCAACGGGATGCCGAACTGGCCGCAGATGTCATCGACCGCGATGAGGAGGTGGACCAGATGTATAACGGATTGTTCCGCGAATTCCTGACCTTCATGGCCGAGGATCCGCGCAGCATTTCGTCCTGCATGCATCTGCATTTCATCGCCAAGAACATCGAGCGCATGGGCGACCACGTGACCGCGATTGCCGAGCAGGTCGTGTATCTGGTCACCGGCGAGCGCCCGACCGAGTCGCGCCCCAAGGCCGACACAACGTCGCAAACCGTCTAGGAGACGCCTCCCATGTCTGCAGATCAACCAACGGTTCTGGTGGTCGAAGATGAGCTCGCCCAGCGTGAAGTGCTGGCCTACAACCTCGAGGCCGAAGGCTTTCGTGTCTCGAAAGCCGCCAGCGGTGACGAGGCGCTGTTGTTGGTAGACGAGGACAGCCCGGACATCATCGTTCTTGACTGGATGATGCCCAATCTCAGCGGGATCGAGGTCTGCCGACGCCTGAAAACACGGCCCGACACCCGCTCTATTCCGATCATTATGCTCTCAGCGCGATCTGAAGAGGTCGACAAAGTGCGAGGGCTTGAGACGGGCGCAGATGACTATGTGGTCAAGCCGTACTCAGTCGTGGAACTCATGGCTCGTGTGCGCACCCAACTGCGTCGCGTGCGGCCGGCCACGGTCGGCATTCGCTTGGAATTCGACGATATTGTGCTGGATTCCGAGACCCATAAGGTCAGCCGCGGCAGTCATTCGCTGAAACTGGGGCCGACCGAGTTCCGCCTTCTCAGCACCTTCATGGAAAAACCCGGCCGGGTCTGGAGCCGCGAGCAATTGTTGGACCGGGTCTGGGGCCGAGACATCTATGTCGACACCCGAACGGTCGATGTCCATATCGGCCGTTTGCGCAAGGCGCTGACCCAGCATGGCGGCAATGATCCCGTGCGGACGGTGCGCGGGGCAGGGTACGCATTGGGGTAAAAAGGGAAGGGAGTTCCGGCCCCCTACCTATGACATTTACTCATAATCGGGTGTCAAACTCTTGCTGTTTTTCCGCGAAGTGCCACGTTACTGTGCAGCAACTTCAGACAGAGCGGAGACACCCGATGAACGCCCCTGCCACCAAACCGACTTTGCGCGCAAAAGATGCGCCGGATCTGGGTAAGTTTGCCTGGGACGATCCGTTCCGTCTGTCCGATCAGCTGTCAGAAGACGAACGTATGATCGCCGACAGCGCGCGCGCATACGCGCAGGAAAAGCTGCAGCCGCGCGTCACCGCCGCATTCCAGAACGAAGAAACCGACCCTGAGATCTTTCGCGAAATGGGCGAGATGGGCCTTCTGGGCACCACGATCCCCGAGGAATATGGCGGCCTAGGCGGCGGCTACGTGTCCTACGGCCTAGTCGCGCGCGAGGTTGAGCGCGTGGACTCGGGCTATCGCTCAATGATGTCAGTGCAAAGCTCGCTGGTGATGTACCCGATTTACGCTTACGGGTCCGAGGAACAGCGCCGCAAATACTTGCCGAAACTGGCTTCGGGCGAATGGATCGGCTGTTTCGGCCTGACCGAAGCTGACGCCGGGTCTGACCCCGCAGGCATGAAAACACGGGCCGAGAAGATCGACGGCGGATACCGCCTGACCGGCACCAAGATGTGGATCTCGAACGCGCCGATTGCGGATGTATTCGTGGTCTGGGCCAAGTCTGATTCCCATGACGGTAAGATCCGAGGCTTCGTTCTGGACAAGGGTCAGCCGGGTCTGTCTGCACCGAAGATCGAAAACAAACTCAGCCTGCGGGCCTCGATCACCGGAGAAATCGTGCTGGATGGCGTCGAGGTGGGCGAGGGCGCTTTGCTGCCTCACGTGCAAGGACTGAAAGGCCCGTTCGGCTGTCTGAACCGCGCGCGTTATGGAATCAGTTGGGGCGTGATGGGTGCAGCCGAACACTGCTGGCACGCGGCTCTGCAATATGGTCTGGACCGTAAGCAGTTCAACAAACCGCTCGCGCAAACGCAGCTGTATCAACGCAAACTGGCCGACATGCAGACCGAAATCGCCTTGGCTCTGCAAGCAAGCCTGCGCGTCGGTCGCCTGATGGATCAGGCCGAAGCGGCGCCTGAGATGGTCTCAATCGTCAAACGCAACAACTGCGGCAAAGCACTGGACATCGCGCGCATGGCCCGTGACATGCACGGCGGCAACGGTATCTCGCTGGAGTTCGAGGTTATCCGCCACATGGTCAATCTGGAGACTGTGAACACCTATGAGGGTACTCATGACGTTCACGCTCTTATCCTCGGACGTGCCCAAACCGGGCTGCAGGCTTTTTTCTAGGTCTATAAGGCGGTTAGGTGTAGGGTTTGATCTAGGGCCGCAGTAATCTGTAATACGTGTAATTGGTATTATGGTAATTATTTCGACCACTGATCAAACTCAACCACCGAGGATAGCGATTTGGAACTGAGCGGAAAGACAGTTGTCATAACCGGCGCAGCTGGCGGTATTGGCAAAGGTCTCGCTGAAAGGTTCTCGGCAGATGGCGCCACCGTTGTTTGTTCCGACATCGACGGAGCAAATGCGCAAGCCTTGACGGACGAGATCGGCGGGCACGCATTTCCGTGCGACGTCGCCAGCGAAGCGCAGATCAAAGCGCTTATCGAGCATGTCGAGGACGAGATTGCTCCGATCGATCTGTTTTGTGCAAATGCCGGAATTCTGACACTCGGCGGTTTGGACATGCCAGACGAAGACTGGAACCGCATTTGGGACATCAACGTGATGTCTCATGTTTGGATGGCGCGTCACCTTGTTCCACGGTTCGTCAAGCGCGGCCACGGCTACATCATGATCACGGCGTCGGCTGCCGGGCTTTTGAACCAACCCGGCGCGGCGCCGTATGGCGTCACCAAACACGCGGCCATCGGTTTTGCAGAATGGTTGGCGTTGACCTACGGCCATAAGGGTTTGAAGGTTTCGGCACTATGCCCACAAGCTGTCAAATCCGAGATGACACGCGGTCATGAAACCTCGGTCGCGGCAATTGACGGCATGCTCGAGCCGGAGGATGTCGCACAGGCCTGTGTGGACGGTATTCGAGCCGAGCAATTCTTGATCCTGCCGCATCCCGAAGTCCTTCAATACATACGTCATAAAACTGCCGACTATGACCGATGGCTGCTCGGCATGAATAAATTAAATCAACAGTTTATAGGCGACCCTTAAGAGCGGCCATTTGGTCGCCGCATCAATCCCTCTTGCGCAACTGACGCCACCAGAACGCCATCCTCGGAATAGATGGAGCCGCGATTGAAAGACCGCCCCTGCCCCGTCCACGGTGATTCCATCACATAGAGATGCCAGTTTTCAAAACGCACCGGCGCATGAAACCACAGCGCGTGATCCAGGCTCGCTGCGTTTACCTGACCCGTGAACCAGCTCAGCCCATGCGGCCGCATGCCGGAACTCATTAGGCTCATGTCTGATGCGTAGGCCAAGATCAGATGCTGCGTTCGGGCATCAGTTGACGCCGCTCCGGGCATCCGGAACCAGATATTGTTCTGATCGTCGGAAATTTCAGGTCGAAATGGGTCGAGATGGTCTACTTCGCGCACTTCTATTGGCCGCTCGCGCAACAGCTCTTTTTTAATCTTTTCAGGGACTTGGTCCACATACTTATGGCGCAATTCGCTACGCGATGGATGGGTTTCTGGGCTCTCAGAAGACGGCATCGGATGCTGATGAGACCACCCCTCGTCCTCAACATGAAAGGACGCGGACATGTTCAGGATCTGCTTGCCATGCTGGATCGCAACCACGCGCCGCGTGGTAAACGACCCGCCGTCTCTGGCCCGATCCACTTGATAAACAACGGGAATACTGGGGTCACCCGGACGAATGAAATAAGCATGCAAGGAATGGCAGAGCCTGTCATCAACCGTTCTGTAAGCCGCTGCTAGCGCCTGCGCGATGACCTGACCGCCAAAGATACGCGTCGGTGTCTCACCGCCGGACCCAGTACCCCTGAACAGGTCAACCTCAAGCCGTTCAATGTTCAGAAGGTCCAGAAGAATACGCTCAGCTTCGGTCATGGGTTGCTCGATCTTGTTCATTTGGGGGATGAGGTACCAACACCCGCGCCATCAATCAATCACCGCACCCAAGACCAGAGCTTTAAGTTCCGCGCGGGACGGATAAGAGCTGGACGGCGACAATTGAGTGAAGAACACAGCCGTCAAATCCAAGGACCGGTCAATCCAGAAATAGGTCGAGGCCATGCCGCCCCAGCTGAAGTCCCCGACAGATCCCGGCACTCCGGTACGACCCGGGTTCAGCACGACTGAGCCGCCCAATCCAAACCCCATACCTTCCATCGGTTGTTCCGCAAAACTACTGGGGCCCATTGAGGCAATATCGCCGGGTAAGTGATTGATCATCATGAAATCTACTGTCTTCGGACCCAATAGCCGTTCGCCACCGGCCTGCCCTCGGTTCCGCAGCATTTCAGCAAACCGGCTATAGTCATCTATCGTTCCGACCAGGCCGCCACCGCCCGAGAATGTAGTGGTGGATTCGAACGGAGAAGATCCCGCTTGATCCACCAGCCTGAGCGTATCCTCGGACTGTTCGGCCGAGTTTAGATCCATCGCATCGCCGGCCAGAGGCGTATAGAGCGAAGCAAATCTATCGCCAGCATGTTTCGGGACCGAAAAGCTGGTCTCTTGCATGCCGAGCGGCTCAAAGATCTCCTGTTGGAAGAACTGGTCCAACGTCTTTCCCGAGACGACTTCGACTACGCGTCCAAGGACGTCGGTACTGACCGAATACTCCCACCGGCTGCCCGGTTGAAACGCCAAAGGCAGCGTTGAAAGATCATCTACCCTATCCTTCAGAAGCCCTTGATTAGGTTTGAAGATCATATCCCGCTCGTCCATCGCCGATGGCAGAACACCGGGATTGAATGGGTAACTGAACCCGCTCGTGTGGGTCAGAAGCTGATGAAGAGTCGGCGGCGGCGCAGCTTCGGTCTGATCCAACCGTTCGGCATTTGGAACCAACGCCTGAGGCGCGGCAAATTCGGGTAGATACTCGGACAATGGCGCGCCAAGGTGGATCAATCCGCGCTCGACCAGCATCATAACGGCAACTGAGGTGATCGGTTTGGTCATCGAGTAGATACGGACCAGCGTGTCACGCTCGAAAGGGAGTCCTGCTTCGATATTGCGTAGGCCGCAGGCGTGGAAGAAGACCTCCTGCCCTTTGTGTTTCAGAAGAAGCGAGCTGCCGGGATATTTTCGTTGATCTACATAGAGTTGCATCCACGGGCGAATGCGATCCAACCTGTTTTTATCCCACGCAACCGGCATTCCAAAGTTCCCTCTGCCCTAGGCGTCCAAAGCCGACAAACCATGCTGCGCAAACAGCGGCACGTAGTCACCGAACAGTTTCGCCCGGCCCGGGTCCGAGGCGTTGCCGTCCAGCGCGCGTTTGTAGACGCCCTGCAGAATGGCGGCCATTCGAAAGAAGTTAAAGGCCAGATAGAAGCCAAAATACCTGATTTCCGACAGCCCACGCCGCGCGCAATATTGCTCGATATAGTCTCTATCACTGGGCAATCCGAGGGTTTTGCGGTCAATCCCAGCCAGCCCCCGCCCTTCTGGACCCGGAGGCAGCTGCCATTGCATGATCACTGCGGCGAGGTCGGCGTAAGGATGGCCGATCGTCGACAACTCCCAATCCAGCACGCCGATGCACCGCGTGCCGCCGCGTTCAAACATCAGGTTGTCGATCCGGTAGTCGCCATGCACAAGACTGCGCTGACCATCGTCTTCGGGCAAAGCCGCCTCCAACCCTGTGATCAGCGCATCCATCTGAGCGATCTTGTTTGTCTCGGACGCGCGGTACTGCTTCGTCCAGCGCGCGATCTGACGTTCGAAGTAATTGCCGCTCGGGCCATAGTCGGCGAGGCCCACTGCTTCGATATCGACGGAATGCAACGCGGCCAGCACCCGGTTCATTTCATCCATGACGGCGGTGCGCGTCTCATTGCTTTCACCGGTCAGGGTTGGTTCCAAGAAGACACGGCCCTCCAAGTGTTCCATCACATAGAAACTGGATCCTATGACTGAGGTGTCTTCACATAGAAGAAACATTTCAGGCACAGGGACATCGCTGCCTGCAAGCGCCTGTTGCACACGAAACTCACGCTCCACTGCATGCGCAGATTTCAGAAGCTTTCCCATTGGCTTACGACGCAGAACGTAAGTGCGATCCGGCGTCTCAAGTGCGAAAGTCGGGTTGGATTGCCCGATATCGAACTTGCGGGCCTTCAGAGGGCCGTTGTACCCGGAGAGGTTTGCGGCAAGGTAGGTATCGACGGCGTCCAGATCCAATGGGCTTTTCGTATTCATCGTCAAAACGCTTCGGCAAAGATGTTGCCTGCTGTGACCACGTTGATGCCTCCGGACACGGGGATGACGGCTCCGGTCACATAGCTGCCCCCTCGCCCACACAGAAACAGCATGCAGCCAGCGATGTCATCATCACGCCCCACACGGCCCAGAGGAACCGATTTGCCGACCTTCTCGCGCGTTGCCTCATCCGCAGTTGCAAAGGCTGTCATGCGCGAGACGAACGGGCCGGGTGCCAGAGCGTTGACGGTGACGTGGTAAGGCGACAGTTCCTTGGCCAGGATTTTGGTTAGATGCAGGACGGCCGCCTTGGAGGCCGAATAGCTGTATGCCCCGTCCCCCATGGGAACCTCACCCATGACCGAGCCGACATTGACCACCCGCGCCGGGTCTTCGGCGGTGCCGGACTTCATAAGCAAGGGCAGTAGTTTCTGCGTCAGCTCAAATACACCCGCGACGTTGACGGACATCACTTTGCCCCATGCGTCATGAGGGAATTGACCTAAAGGCGCACCCCAGGATACACCCGAATTATTCATCAAAATATCAAGGCGTTCCGTCCGTTTATTGATCTTGGCAACGACTTCGTCGATTCCGTCTTTACTGCCCAGATCCCCGGCAAACCCCTCGGCACTGCCGGTGGCATCCAACGCGTTCAGCTCCGCCGCGACGGCTTCGCAGGCGTCACCTTTGCGGGAGGCGATCAGCACATGCGCTCCGGCCCGAACAAGCGCTTCGGCGGCCATGCGGCCAATTCCGGTGGCACCGCCCGTGACCAGAGCCACCTTTCCATCCAAAGAAAACAGGGTTTCCGGGGTCATGCCGCACTCCTTGCTTGTCGTAGGGGAAAGAGGGTGCGCCGTTGACAGCGCGCGATCCCGCCCCAAAATTCCATCTGCAAGAATAACAGGAACAATGAGGGCAACATGCAAGCATTACTCAGCGTCGCAGCGGGTGGACCGGAGACTCTGGAATTGACCACCCTGCCCGATCCGACCCCGGGCCGTGGAGAGATTCTGGTTGGAATAAAGGCCGCCGGGGTGAACTTCCCCGATACGCTGATGATCCGCGACCTCTATCAGATGAAGCCGCCGCGGCCCTTCGCCCCTGGTGGTGAAATCGCAGGTGAGGTGCTTGCGCTTGGCGACGGCGTAGAGGGGTTCGCGATCGGAGATCGCGTTCTGGCGCTGACCGGTCATGGCGGCTTTGCCACGCATCTTGCGATCAAAGCCAAGGACGCAATCAAGTTTCCCGACACCATGCCCTTTGATGAGGCGGCGTGTTTTATCTTCACTTACGGCACGTCCTACCATGCCCTAAAGGATCGAGCGGCCCTCCAACCGGGTGAGACGCTGTTGGTTCTGGGGGCCGCGGGTGGTGTCGGATCGGCGGCAATCGAGTTGGGCAAAGCCATGGGCGCGCGAGTCATCGCTGCGGTTTCCACGCCAGACAAAGCTGAATTCTGCCGCTCGATCGGTGCGGATGAGACGATCCTGTACCCCAAGGATCCTGACAAAGACGCGCAAAAGGCGTTCTCGAAAGATATCAAGGCACTGGCGGGCGCCGAGGGTGTCGATGTCATCTATGATGCAGTGGGCGGAGCCTATGCGGAACCCGCGTTGCGAAGCATTGCATGGAAGGGGCGATATCTGGTTGTCGGGTTTCCGGCTGGCATCCCCAGCGTACCGCTCAATCTCGCGCTGCTGAAAGGGTGCCAGATCGTTGGCGTCTTCTGGGGGGCCTCCGTCTTTCGGGAGCCTGACGCTCACGCTGAAAACCTAAGCGAATTGTTTGACTTATACGCCGCAGGTAAAGTCAAACCCCGCATCACGGCGCGCTTCCCCCTTTCCGAGGGCGCGGCGGCAATCGAGCTGCTTTCTCAGCGCTCCGTTCTCGGAAAAGTTGTGGTCACAATGGACGATACCTAACTGGAACGGGTTGCATCAAAAGCATCTTTGTCAGCCCACTCGCCTCATTGGAGCATTGTCCGGTAGACATCCCCACCAAATGCCGTTTAAGAAACGAATATGGGGACGGAGATTTATGAATAAAATTCTTGTGTTGAATGGCCCGAACCTCAATCTTTTGGGCACCCGACAGCCTGAGGTTTACGGCAGCACCACCTTGAAAATGGTGGAGGAGCAATGCGTTGCTCATGGCACGTCTATCGGGCTTGAGGTTTCGACATTTCAATCCAATCACGAAGGAGCGCTTATTGACGCCATCCATCAGGCCCGTGGCACGCAGAACGGTTTGGTTCTGAACGCAGGCGCTTATACCCATACGTCGATTGCCCTGATGGATGCGATTGCCTCGGTGGAGCTGCCTCTGGTCGAGGTTCACCTGTCCAACATCCACGCGCGGGAAAGCTTCCGCCACAAGTCCTACATCTCGTCGGTTGCCCTTGGGCAGATCTGCGGTTTTGGTGCGCAGAGCTATGTTTTGGCGCTGGATGCCTTGGCGGCTCATCTGAAATCAGGGGACGTTGCATGAAGCTGAAGGAATATCTTCGCTTTGTCAGCTATTCCAGAACCTTGGAAGAGCTTTGGGATGCCCATTGCCGACAGATGGCCATATACGGGTTTGACCGTCTAATTTATGGCTACACTCAATATCTTACTGCCACATCCTTGGGCGACCCTGAGGATTTTGTCATCCTCAGTAATCATCGGCGGGAATATGTTGATGGTTTTCTTGGTGACAGCAGGTATTCCAACGCTCCGATGCTGCAATGGGCTTTGAACAACGATGGCGCGGCAAGCTGGGGGTTGATTCAGGATTTGGCCTTGAACGGGGAACTCACGCCCGAGCAGCAAAAGGTTGTGGATTTCAACAAGTCGCACAACGTGCTTGCTGGATATACTGTCAGCTTCAACTCGGTCTCGGTGCGGTCCAAGGGAGCGATCTCGCTATCGGCCGAAGAAAACCGCAACCAGGACGAGATTGACGACATGTGGGAAGAGCATGGCGAGGATATCCTTCTGATGAACAACATCGCTCATCTCAAGATCCTGACCCTGCCCTACACACCGCCGAATCGGTCGCTCACCAAACGTCAGCGAGAGGCGCTGCAATGGGTCGGTGATGGCAAAACGACTCAGGATATAGCCCTGCTGATGGGGCTGACGGCGGCGACAGTAGAAAAACACCTGAGGCTGGCACGCGAATCGCTTTCGGTCGAGACGACGGCCCAGGCCGTTCTGAAAGCCGCCCTACACAACCAGATGTATGTTATGGAAGCCTGACCACAAGAGATTGACGCCAAACCGCGTCAATTTACCTTAGGTAAGGAAATCATGACTTCCCATCTTCACGAGAAAATTGCAGATTGATACCGTTCCGTGAGTGGTGGCTTTAGCCAAGGAACATTCGATTGGATCTTTGCAATACCAGAGCTCTCCAATCACTCTGACTTTTGGAGCGCCTATTCGTCCGCGTACCGACGTCGGAATTTTGGAGGGTCCCGACCATCCCCATCATGCGGGGCCCTCCATTCACCTTCTGCTTGAACAGACAAATCCATCTCTGGCACAAAAAAACCGGCCACGTTCGACGTGACCGGTTCTGAATGTCGTCAGGCCCCGCAACCGGGGCCTGGAGCAAAGGCTTAGCCTTGTGCCGCTTTGGCAACTTCTGCAGCGAAGTCTTCTTTTTCGACCACGATGCCTTCGCCAACTTCCAGACGGATGAAGCCGGTGATGGTTGCGCCTGCTTCTTTTGCCGCTGCTTCAACGGTCAGGTCAGGGTTCACAACGAAGGACTGGTTCAGCAGAGTTGATTCAGCCACGAATTTCTTCATACGGCCTTCGATCATCTTCTCGATCACCTGCTCCGGCTTGCCGGATTCGCGGGCGATGTCCATCTGAACTTGCTTTTCTTTCTCGACAACAGCCGGATCCATGTCGGCCTCGGACAGAGCTGCCGGGTTCACAGCGGCGATGTGCATCGCAACCTGCTTGCCGATCGCTTCGTCGCCACCGGTCAGAGCAACCAGAACGCCGATTTTGCCCATGCCGTTGGTGGCTGCGTTGTGAACGTAGGACACAACGGTGTCGCCCGACAATTTCGACATGCGGCGCACCGACATGTTTTCGCCGATGGTGGCGATCTTGTCGGTGATGGTGTCTGCAACGGACTTTCCGCCCAGATCAGCAGCCAGCAGAGCTTCGACATTGTCGACGCCTTCAGCAGCGTAGGTGATCTTGCCGACCATTTCCTGGAACTCAGCGTTCTTCGCAACGAAGTCTGTTTCCGAGTTCACTTCGACGGCAACACCGTTGCCACCGTTGACGTGAACAGCAACCAGACCTTCTGCTGCGGTACGGCCCGATTTCTTAGCCGCTTTGGCCAGGCCTTTGGTGCGCAGCCAGTCAACGGCCTCGTCCATGTTGCCGCCGGTTTCGGTCAGGGCTTTTTTCGCGTCCATCATGCCTGCGCCGGTTGCGTCGCGCAGTTCTTTAACCATTGCTGCTGTGATTGCCATCTTTTGGCTCTCCTCAATTCAAACGGAATTGGGGCAGGTCATACCCTGCCCCATGTGTCAATTACGTGACGGGCAGCTTACGCTTCGGCCGGAGCTTCGGCGGCTTCTTCTGCAACGACTTCTTCAACCGGTGCTTCTTCGAAGGCACCCAGGTCAACGCCTGCAGCACCCATCTGAGCGGTCATACCGTCCAGAGCGGCACGTGCGGCCAAGTCACAGTACAGCGAGATCGCACGGGCTGCGTCGTCGTTGCCTGGGATTATGTAGTCAACGCCGTCGGGCGAGCAGTTGGTGTCGACAACAGCCACAACCGGGATACCCAGTTTGTTGGCTTCTGCGATGGCCAGTGCTTCTTTTTTGACGTCGATGACGAACAGCAGGTCAGGAACACCGCCCATCTCGCGGATACCGCCCAACGATGCCTGCAGCTTCTGCTGGTCACGCTCCATGCCCAGACGCTCTTTCTTGGTCAGGCCTTCTGCGCCCGATTCCATGGCTTCGTCGATCTGGTTCAGACGGTTGATCGACTGGGAAACGGTTTTCCAGTTGGTCAGAGTGCCGCCCAGCCAGCGGTGGTTCATGTAGTACTGAGCCGACTTTTCAGCCGCTTCAGCGATCGGGCCAGCAGCCTGACGCTTGGTACCAACGAACAGAACGCGGCCACCTTTTGCGACGGTGTCACGAACAGCCTGCAGAGCCTGATCCAGCATTGGAACGGTCTGGGTCAGGTCCATGATGTGGATGCCATTGCGCGAGCCGTAGATGAACGGGCCCATGCGGGGATTCCAACGCTGTGTCTGGTGACCAAAGTGAACGCCAGCTTCCAGCAGCTGACGCATGGAGAACTCGGGAAGAGCCATGCTATTTTCCTTTTCCGGTTTACGCCTTGGCGGGGGTGAAAGAAGCGGATGCTCCAACCGGCGGTCTTGATGAGGATGTCTCCCTCAAAAAGCCCAAACCCCGCCTGCGGGTTTGAATGGCGCGCGTATACGGCAGGTTTGGATGCAGCGCAAGGGCCAATCGCCCTTATTTTTCAAGCCGCGCCAAGCTGTGCGCGTGACGGACAGCCTCTTCGCAATGCGCGGCCAGCGCCTTGCGGTTTTCAAAGTCGCTGACCTTGGCAGGTGCATGATAAATCAGCTCGACCGCCCCCTGCCTGCGCGCGCCGAGCGTCTTCAGCAAATGCGGGCCGAAATCCATGTCGCCCCACCAACCGTAAAACCGGTCCGGTTCACCCACAGGAGCGTGAAACACCACCGAGACCGGCTGCACATACATGAAATCTCTCAACTCATCCGCGAAGAACGCGGCAAAGAGCGTTGTTTTAAATTGCAAAACCCTGAGGCCGTCGGTCGAGGTTCCCTCAGGAAAAAACAGCAGCTTATGCCCCGCTTTCAGGCGGGTTTCGAACACCTGCGTTTGTTCTTTTGCCTTCTTCCGGTCCCGTTCGATAAAAACCGTTCCGGTCGCGCGCGCCAACCAGCCGATACCGGGCCAATTCGCCACTTCGGCCTTGGAAACGAAATACACCCTTTTGCGCGCGTTCAGCGCAAAAATGTCCAGCCAGGAGGTGTGGTTGGCCACCACTGCACCACGCTCAGCCATCAGATCTCCGGAAGTGCGAAAACCTATGCCAAGAATGCGAAAGGCGTTGCGGCAAACAAATTGGGTGATGAACGGAGTTATTGGTCGGCGAATACCGAATAAGGGGAGTTCGATCAGGCGTATCGCCAGCAAGATGATCAAGCCACCAAAGACCAGCAGCGCCAACGGCACACCGCGCAAGAAAACCAATACCCACCCCAGAACGCCAAGGTGAATCGCATCCGGCGCGTCTTCACTGTTCCAAAGCGGATCACTCACGGGATTAGGCTCCGCCATAGATGCGCTTTTGCCGCTCGTTCATCCGAGCGGTATCTAGGATCAAGCAGACATCTGTGGTGTTAAAGCTGTGGTCGATAAAGGCCCCCTCGCCCACGAAACCGCCCAAACGCAGATAAGCTTTGATCAGCGCGGGCACCTGCACCATTGCCGCCCTGCGATCGAGGTCTTCGGGTGCCACGAGGTTCATGGATTGAAACACATCAGGCTGCGCACGGACCCTCAGATCGGCAGGCGCCAGGTGGTTGTGATGCAGCATCGACAAGGGCTGGGCGAGCGCTGTGACATCGGTGCCGTGAAAGCTGGCAACACCGAACAAAACCTCGATCTCACGCTCGTTGACATAGGCCGCCAAACCGTTCCACAGGTGATACATGGCCGTGCCGCCGCGATAGTCCGGATGCAGGCAAGACCGGCCAAGCTCTAGCAGCTTGCGACTGCTTTGCTTCAGAACTGTCAGATCATACTCGTCCTCGGAGTAAAACTGGCCTAACTCTGCCGCACGTTCGCCCGGTAACAGCCTGTAAACGCCGACAGTTTCCCCGGTTTGATCGTCGATCGCCAACATGTGATCGAAATACGGATCGAACTTGTCTTGCTCTAGACCGGCATCGTGATCGACCATCTCTCCGCCACCACCTAATTCGCGTACAAACACGTCGTAGCGCAAGCGTTGCGCGGCGCGCAGGTCCTGTTCGGTTTCAGCGAGTCGGATGGTGAAAGAAGGGCCTGAATCCGGCATGTCGTTCCTTGAAGTTGCCTCCGGCTGATACCGCAGCTTTTCCCCCAAAGGCAATACGGGTCCCATCTGATGACTGGCGTTAACCTTTCCTAAACCAGTTTCACGGATCAAAGACCGGCATCAAGGCGATACGCGATCCGTCGATTACCACTTTCCCCTGCTCGCGGAAGTTCACGGTAATCTTGCCCCCGATATTGGACTGCACCTGTCCAACGCCCCAATCGGGGAAATCGGGGTGGCGGACGAACATGCCCGGTGCAAGAATGGCATTGAGGTCTGTCATGGGGGCTCCGGTCTGGTGGCAGATACAGCAGGAGGTACGCATGGGCGCCACAGACGTCAACCTGGCCGAGCTCATTGGCTCGCGCATCTGTCACGATCTGATCAGCCCGATCGGGGCCATCACCAACGGGCTGGAGCTGTTGGATATGGTTGGCGCGGTACAAGGCCCCGAGATGGAGCTTATCTCGGGCAGTGTCGGCAGTGCTGGCGCGCGCATTCGGTTTTTTCGCGTGGCCTTTGGCTCGGCCAGCGACCAGCCATTGGGGCGCAGCGAGGTCGCCGAGTTGCTAAAAGACGTGGAACGAGCAGGTCGTGTGCGGGTCAACTGGAACCTGACCGAGGCTGTGCCACGCAATCAGGTCAAACTGGCCTTTCTGGCCCTGATGTGCTGCGAGAGCGCGATGCCGTTTGGCGGGCAGGTCGATATATCGACCTCTGACATCGGTTGGCAGGTAACAGGCACAGCCGATAAGCTGAACATTGACAATGACTTGTGGAAGAATGCTGCCACGGGCAACTTCGCCAACAAACTCACCCCTGCGCAGGTTCAGTTTGCCTTGCTGCCGGAAACGGCGGCGGCCATGGGGCGGCGGGTTGCGGTCGAAACCGCCACAACCCGCGTCGCCCTAAGGTTTTAGGTACGGGTCGTTCCGTTACCGCGCACCAGATATTGGAAGCTGGTCAACTGCGCCGCGCCGACCGGACCACGTGCGTGCATTTTACCCGTGGCAATGCCGATCTCAGCGCCCATCCCAAACTCACCGCCATCCGCAAACTGCGTTGACGCATTGTGCATCAGTATGGCGCTGTCCAACCGCTGGAAGAAGCGGGCCGCAGCCGCGTCATCCTCGGTCATGATGCAATCGGTGTGGTTCGAGCCAAAGTGCTGGATATGCGCAATGGCGGCATCGATATCGGCGACAGGTTTGGCGGCAATGATGCTGTCCAGAAACTCTTTGCCCCAATCCTCAGAGGTGGCTTGGTTTGTTCCGTCGACGGCCAGAACACCTTCGGCATGAACCTCGACCCCGGCGGCCATAAGCGCGGCAATCACGTCGCGCCCAAGGGTTTCGGTCACGTCCTGATGGATCAGAAGACACTCTGCCGCGCCGCAAATACCGGTACGCCGGGTCTTGGCGTTCAGCACAACGTCCAGAGTCTTTTGCGGGTCAGCGGCCTTGTCGATGTAGATATGCACGATGCCTTCAAGATGGGCGAAGACCGGCACGCGCGCCTCTCGCTGAACCAGCCCAACCAGTCCTTTACCACCACGCGGAACGATGACGTCGACATAGTCGGTCATGGTCAGCAATTCCTGCACCGCCGCGCGGTCACGGGTCGGCACAAGTTGAATAGAATCCTCAGGCAGGTTCGCGGCCTTCAGACCCTCGACCAGACAGGCGTGAATGGCGGTGGAGGAGTGAAAACTCTCGGATCCACCGCGCAGGATCACGGCGTTGCCGGATTTCAGACACAACGCGCCCGCATCCGCTGTCACATTGGGACGGCTTTCGTAAATCACCCCAATGACACCCAACGGCGTGCGCACACGCTGAATATTCAGGCCCGAGGGCATGTCCCACTCGGTCATCACCTCGCCCACTGGATCGGCTTGATCAGCCACTGTGCGCAGGCCGTCGACCATGCCCTGAATGCGGTCCTCATCCAGCATCAGACGGTCCATCATGGCAGGGCTCAGGCCCTTTTCGCGTCCGAACTCCAGATCTTTCTTGTTGTCTTCGATGATCTGAGCGCGATTGGCCCAGACGGCCTCAGCCGCCGCGATCAGGGCTGCATGTTTGCGCTCGGCCGAGGCAAAGGCCAGCTCGCGCGCTGCAGCTTTCGCGCGTTTACCCAGATCGGCCATCAGAGCGGGAATATTGTCGAGATCCTTCATAATCTTAGCCTTTCTGCGCCGTTACAGCGCCAAATCGTCCCTGTGAATCAGCGCTGCACGACCAGGGTAGCCCAGCGTAGCCTCAATCTCTGAGGATTTTCGCCCTTTGATTGCGTCCGCCTCTTGCGCAGTATAGCGGCTGATGCCCTGCGCCAGTCGACGCTCTTGCAGGTCAAGAATGGCAACCGGATCGCCGCGTCCGAAATCACCGGTCACTTCGACGATACCCGCAGGCAACAGGCTTTTGCCATTTGAAAGCGCCTTTGCGGCGCCGTCGTCAATCGTTATCTCTCCGCGCGGTTTCATAGCCGAGATCCAGCGCTTGCGCGCCGCATGCGGATCAAGCGTCGCCGTAAACCACGTGCTGTTCGCGCCATTCTCAAGCGATTGCAATGGGTTGAGCGTCGATCCTTCGGTGATCGCCATGTCGCAACCTGCAGCCGTCGCCATCTTGGCCGCCATCAGCTTGGTCTTCATACCGCCCTTGGAGAGGCCTGAACCAGCGTCTCCGGCCATCGCCTCAATCTCGGGCGTGATCTGGTCGATCGTGTCGTAGCGCGTGGCCGAGGCATCTTCGTTCGGGTTGCCGGTATAGAACCCGTCCACATCCGACAGAAGGATCAACTGGTCCGCACCAACGGTCACCGCGATCTGCGCGGCCAGCCGGTCATTGTCGCCATAGCGGATTTCATCCGTGGCGACAGTGTCGTTTTCGTTGACGATGGGAACAGCGCCAAGGCCCAATAGCGTCTCGAGCGTTGCGCGTGAGTTCAGATAGCGGCGGCGATCCTCGCTATCCTCAAGCGTGACCAGCACTTGGGCCGTGGTGATCTGATGCGGGGTCAGCGCCTCTTCATAGGCGCGCGCGAGACGGATTTGCCCCACGGCTGCCGCAGCCTGAGACTGCTCCAGAGCCAACGCCGCCGCAGGCAGGCCCAAAACACCGCGCCCCAAAGCGATCGAGCCAGAAGACACCAAAATCACATCCGTGCCTTGCCCTTTCAGCCAGGCCACGTCCTGAGCCAGCGATTTCAACCAATCTGAGCGCAGTTGTCCCGTGTTCCGATCCACCAGCAAGGCGGACCCGATCTTGACCACCAGCCGACGGGCTGCGGTCAGGGTTGCCACGGCGCGGCCTCCTCGGCGGGTTTCTGGCGCAGGCGGTTTTCGTCGATCTGAGCACGCAGGGCGCGCAGCACCTCGGTCACGCCCAGATGCGCAACGCCCGACATTGTCATGACCGGGCCACCGACGGCCTCTTCCAGTTCGGCCTTGGCCAGATCACGTTCTTCGTCATCCAGCGCGTCGACCTTGTTCAATACCGTGATCCGAGGTTTCTCGGCCAGTTCTCCGCCATAGGCCTCAAGCTCATGGATGATGGTGCGGTAGTCGTCGGCCACGGTTTCCGAGGTGCCATCGACCAGATGCAGCAACACCGCACAGCGCTCAACGTGGCCGAGGAACCGGTCGCCGATCCCGCGCCCTTCATGAGCGCCTTCGATCAGGCCGGGAATATCGGCCACGACAAATTCCACATTGTCCACGCCGACCACGCCCAGATTGGGGTGCAGCGTGGTAAACGGATAATCCGCGATTTTGGGCCGCGCGTTAGAGGTTGCAGCCAGAAAGGTCGATTTGCCGGCATTGGGCATGCCCAACAGGCCAACATCCGCGATCAGTTTCAGCCGCAGCCAGATGGTGCGGTCAATACCAGCCTGCCCCGGATTGGCTCGACGCGGTGCCTGGTTGGTGGCCGATTTGAAGTGGAGGTTCCCAAAACCGCCATTGCCGCCCTTGGCCAGCAGAACCCGCTGCCCGACCTCGGTCAGGTCGCAGATCACGGTCTCTTCGTCCTCATCGAGGATCTCAGTCCCGACCGGCACACGCAAAATGATGTCGTCACCATCTTTGCCGGTGCGTTGCTGACCGCGGCCCGGTTGGCCGTTCTTGGCAAAGAAGTGCTGCTGATAGCGGAAGTCGATCAGGGTGTTCAGCCCGTCCACGACCTCGGCCCAGACAGAGCCGCCTTTGCCGCCGTCCCCGCCATCAGGTCCGCCGTATTCAATGTACTTTTCGCGTCGGAAGCTGACGCAGCCGCCACCTCCGGCCCCGGACCGGATGTAGACCTTTGCTAGATCGAGAAATTTCATGAGTGTCCCCTACTGCAAAGGCCCCATCGGCCACAAGTCAGAGTTTCTTTGTATAGGTCCAGGTGGGCACATTCGCGTCGCGTGCCACCGAATAGCTTTCTGCATCGCCCAGATACTGGAACCCGCAATGCGTCAGTACCCGCGCTGAGGCCGGATTGTCCTGGAAAACGCTGGCGAACATATTGGCGTTCTCAAGCGGATTGGCACCGACCAATGCCTCAACCGCCATCGAGGCAATGCCCGTGTTCCAATAGACGGGCGCAACCCAATAGCCAACCTCGGACTGGTTGCGATCAAGCCGCTGCAATGAGATCAGGCCGATCAGCTCAGGCCCGCCGTCCTTTGTGGCGTCCATCGCCCAGACGTCCTCATCCCGGTCTTCCGCCATCGAGCGGTTCACGAAGGCCTCAATCGAGCCCGGCGGCAACGGGTGCGGGATCGATGTGGTCATACGCGCCACACGCTCATCACCTGCGTAATGTTCGATAAGCCCCATATCCGACCGACGCAGAGGGCGCAGATCGAACCGCTCGGTTTCGATGACCGGCTGATTTATGATTGCTTCAAGTTTCATGAGTGCGTTCCTCCTCCGAACAACACAAAAAGTACGGACGCAATAGTCAGACTGGCGAGCGTCCACATCAGATATTTTTCCGCAGGCCGACCTTCAACCATATGGGCGATCCGGTCCCCTGCAAATGTCCAAATCGGGTGCAAAACGATCTGGCAGAACAACAAACAAAGAGCGATCGTGAGCGTCGCCTCAAAACTGGACGTGCCCGCCGCAACAAACCCCGTGAACCCCGCAATGATCATCGCCCAGGCCTTGGGGTTCAGCGGATGAACTATGAGCCCAGACAAAAAGCCCGGTGCTTTCCCATCCGCCGTTGCACGAGACAGCCTGAGATTGGCAATCTTCCAAGCCAGCCAGCAAATATAGGCAGCAGAAGCGTATTTCAGCACCTCAAACGCCAGCGGAGCCTGATCGGCAACCTGCATCAGGCCAAAGCCTACGGGCCAGATGATCAGCTGCTTGCCCAACACGACGCCGGCCACAAAGGGTAACGCGGCACGAAAGCCGTAGCGCGCACCTGTTCCCATCAGGACCATGTTGGCCGGTCCCGGCGTGCCGACCTGTGAGGCGGCAAAGATGAGGAAGCTTGTGGTTGCGACGGGCATTGCTGTTCTGGATCACGACTGCGTTAAAACGAAAAAGGGACCGGCATTTTCTGCCGGTCCCCCATGAATTTTTTATTAAACCTTCTGGGTTTCGGCTTACTCTGCGGCCTCCGCCACTGGCAGGACCGAAATGAAGGTGCGGTTTTTGAGTCCCTTGTGGAACTTTACGGCGCCATCGGTGGTTGCAAAGATTGTGTGGTCTTTGCCCATGCCTACGCCTTCGCCCGGCCAGAATTTGGTGCCGCGCTGACGTACGATGATGTTGCCTGCGATGGCCGCCTGGCCACCATACAGTTTCACGCCAAGGCGGCGACCAGCTGAGTCGCGACCGTTACGGGAGGAACCGCCAGCTTTTTTATGTGCCATTCTCTCTCTCCTTAGCCTTGAGCCAGCTCTTTGGCTTGCTCAACCCATTCGGGTTTCACTTTGATGGTGTCGATAGCAGCAATCTGCTCGTCCGACAAGGCGGCCAGAGCGGCAAAGCTCTCGATACCGGCTTCAACCAGCTTTTTGGCAGCGGCAGGGCCAACACCGTTCAGCTTGGTCAGATCGTCAGCGGCAGCAGCGGCGGGTGCCTCTGCTTTGGCTTCTGCTTTCTTGGCAGGTTTTACAGCAGGTGCCGCTTCGCCAGCCGGAGCAGATCCGGTTGCAGCTTTGATGCCCGACTTGTCAGCGCCCGACGACAGGATGTCGGTGATTTTGACCAGTGTCAGCTTCTGACGGTGGCCAACGGTGCGCTTCGAGCTGTGCTTACGACGGCGCTTGACGAATTTGATGACCTTGTCACCTTTGATCTGTTCGATCACTTCGGCCTGTACGCCTGCGCCTTCAACGAAAGGTGCACCAACAACCGGAGCGTCGCCGCCCAGCATCAGAACATCGTTGAATTGAACTTTTTCACCTGCGTCGGCAGCCAGTTTTTCAACGCGGAGCACGTCGCCCGCCTGAACCTTGTACTGCTTGCCGCCAGTCTTGAGGACCGCAAACATGCGTCTTTCCTTTTCTAACCCGCGTTCTGTGGTCCCCTACCGGGCGTTTTTGGCCTGAAAGCCACCTCGAACAGCGCGCCCTGTTTGGGCTGTGTGGAAGACCCCGCGAAGTTTCGAAGGGTCATATAATAACGACACCCGGCGCGGAGAACCGGCCGGGATGCGCGCTTATCCACATAATGAAAGGCAAAGTCAACACCCAAGACCGGTCAGAGATCCGAGGATTGCCACACCTGCGCCACCGCCGCACCCAGACGGTACGAGATCCCATCAAACATCTCGTCAAACCCCTTGAACAGGGCAGCGTTCAGGGCCTGCCCGGTCTCGGTTCTGGAAAACGCGATATTCTCGCGCATCTCGACCTCATCCAGCGGCTGATAGGCCAGAAGCAGAAAAGAGTACAACCACGTGGTCGTCTCTGCCGTCACAGTGTCTTTCTGCGCCAGCAACCCGTCCAGAACCTCTTCGTATTCGGCCAAACTGTCACCGTAGAGACCCAGGAAAAAGTTGTAGTCCGCACTCAGCGAGCCTTGGACGTTCTGGTCAATCAGGTCGTTCGCGCGGATGTATTCCTCGACCAGTTCGAACCGGGGCGAGTCAGGTTCGGTGCCCTCATAGGCCTCATTCGCCATCTCTTCGATTGCCTCATCGGCAAAGGCTTTGCGGGCCGAGTTCTCCAGCGTCACGATCGTCTGCCCCAGATCGCTTTCGAAGAAAACGATTGCCTGGTCCATCTGCTCTTTCGTCATGCCTTCGGCGAAAGCTTCGGTCAGACGGGATTTCATCCAGGAGTGGTTATAGATCTCTTGAACCTGATCGTGAAACAGAGGGCCTCCGTCACCGTCCAACAGGCTCTCTTCGAGTTCCTGCTGATGGACCATGCCCTCGTCGATCAGAATGCCTACAACCTGATCCAGCTTCATGGCATGCGCCAGCCGATTGGCCCGTTCATTCGCGACAGCTGGCAGTGCGCAGAGAATCGTCACTACTAAGGCAAGTGCCAGACGCATCAGATATCCTGAGCCGGATGAAGGTCTGCCATGCGGACAGCCAGAACCTCAAACCGCATGGCCATGATCTCATACTGGATCGCATTCAGAAGCTCATAAACCTCTTGCATCAGAGGCTGTTCAAGCGCCTCGGCATAGGCCTCGACCTCGGCGTCCGAGAAATCCTGATAGGTATAGGCCGCCCCTGCCAGCGCCGAAAGCTGCAGGGCCTGGCGCATCCCGGCCTCATTCTGTCGCAGCATCAACCGCAGCTCATCCGCGTCCAGTTGCAGGTCGATCACGCCAGACGCACTAGCCGCCAGAAGAAACCGCAATTGGATCTCCTGCAAAGCGCGCAACGAAGTCCCGCTGGCATCAATCGCATCGTTCATCCGCTTGAGCTGTTCAACCCGGGGCGAGCCATCCTGCACAAGTCCAGCAACAATTTCCTGCCCCTCTTGCTGCTTGGCCTCTTCATCCTCATTCAGATGCGCCGCGTTTTCGACCTCTACCAGCCTTTGCCCCAGATCCGAGGCATAAAACTCCACCGCATGGGCCAACGCCTCATCGCTCAGCGTCTCTTCGAGAATCGAGACCGCCGTTTCATGCATGAGCTCGGTATCGAACACCTCTTCGGTCAAGCGGGTCCAGTCTGATCCGAACCCATCGGGATCAATGCCCAGCATTTCAGGGGCAGAACCGGACGCTAGCGCGATACTCTCCAGCGCCACATCAAACCCGGTGGTATTGAGGAAGGCTTCGATCCGGTCGCGGTTGGCCGCAGCCGAAGAAACGGGGACCAAAACAAGCGCGACAAGCAGCGCGAGCAATGGGACAATAGAACGCTCAACTCGATTTTTCATGACTATCAGCCTAGGTGTTTTGTTGCGGCAGGCAATGGAAAATCCAAGGAATGTGAATTCTGGGAATTTTCTGCTTGCACCCCTGCGCGTTCCTCACTAAATCCCCCCCTCACAGACCCCCGCGGAGAGGTGCCGGAGTGGTCGAACGGGGCGGTCTCGAAAACCGTTGTGGGTGCAAGCCCACCCAGGGTTCGAATCCCTGTCTCTCCGCCAGAAACCATTCATTTTACTTTCTTTCCCCAAGTTCGGCCCTATGCGCCAAAATAGGTGTCAACGTGAAAACGGTGATTTTTCGCCCTGTTTTTCGCGCCTATCAACCGATTTTGATGCGGTTTTGGCTGGGGTATCAGGGGCATGGATTGCACCGGCTCGGCGGCTTTGCCCAAGCTCAAGGCCCTGAGGCACGGCAACACGCCCCCGGTCCGCTTGGTCCTGATTTTGCTGCGATCCTAACACGCCCAATTTACGGCAGGACTGGGTTTCAGCAGTATCCCTCGCGGTTCACTAGTGATCGAGCCGTTAGGGATTCAAGGCTCTTATACCGTCCACCTGGGTACCGGCGACAATCCACTGCATGGCAGAGGTGGCCTGAAAAATATCAAAAGTTGAGTTGGGTGGATTTCCCGTTTCTAACCGAAATCTTTCTGGTGGATCAATTGAGTGCTTCTTCGAGGGCTCTGGCAAAGGTGGATTGAGATGATTTCAAGTCGTGATTGCGATGGATTGCCTCCGCGTTGGCCTCTGCGTGCGATCGTAGACTCTCGACCCCCGAAAGCGATTCGAGGAAGCTACTGACCTGTTCCATGTAATCGTCATTGGGTAGATCATATGAGGTATAGTCTTCACTAACCCAACCGGTTTCCTCCTCAAAATAGTGTCGATCGCGGACCCCTTTCATCTGATACAGCCAAAGATTCGCATCCTTTTCCCGAAAGAACTCTTCGTATCCAAGCGCGTCCGAAATGATCGGGATGCTATAGGAACGTATTGCTTCAAGCAGGCTGTAGGAGTGTAGGCCAATTGCTGGCATAGCAAAGATGTGAGCCTGATCCTTGAGGGCTTTCATCTTCTCAAAGGGCACAAATGTGCCGTACCAGGTGATTTGCCGCAAAAGCTCGGGTGAAAACCGGTCTTTGATTTCGTCGTCAATGGAAGAAACGATTGTCAGCTCAAAACGATCTTGCCAGTTTCCAAGATTTTCGAGCGCCGAAAGCAATAGATGCCCACCTCTCTTGAAAAACGATGCCGGTTGATTGTGTAGGGAATTCGTGAATAGAATCTGTATCTTTTGATCGGGCGAAAACTTTTGATCAAGCTCGTCTTGCGTCATGGACGGCGCTTCTATTCCAAGTGGAATATATATGCATTTCCTGCAAATGTCCGGATAATCATGGAAAACACGATGAAAAATATCCACTGATGACTTCAGGTGACTGAAGATAAGGATGCAGGTTTCCTGCCTAAAACTATCCGCCAACATGGAGATAACTTTGTGCTGCAACTCTATTGGAATGCTGCGTGTTCCCGTCGGGCGTATCGGGGTGAAAAGTGTAGGAAAACTCTCAAAATGAAAAACATAGGGGCGAGTTCGTAGAACTGGAGGACTCGTATGATCAAAGGTGACAACGGCCGGAAAATCGTCAAAATCCGCCAAACACTCACCAAAATAATATGAAAACTGCCCATAATATGATGCCAGGCCGTATTGCTCGAGGAGAGAGTGCAAGCGTTTCTTCTGCCTTCCCAATTCAGTCAAAGGCTCCATGCGCTTTCTTATTAGTCTTTTGACTCTTCCTGGTACTACCGCATCTATCTTTACTGTGTTGAACCTTTCGGCGTCTTTGATAAACGAGCGCACCAGCGGGTGTGCGCCATTTCGGTATCTGTAGAAATCGTTGTGCCAGAATGTGCCTAAGTTGATCATTGACGCCTGTGTTTTATTGGCCGGTTGCGTGTCCTTCAAGGCCGCGCGCGACTGAATGGTCTATCTCAACTTTCCGCTATGTGGAACCAAGAGTAAAGGCAGCTTAGTCCGCTCAGCGGCTACATAAGGGTCTAAATTTAATGGTAGTTTTGAGGCGTGGCGGCCTTCTGGCGTCAAGACACTGACACTTACGCCTAGCACTTCGATTGCCTGCAACGCATTTTCTTGCGCCTCTGCCTTGGCCTCCGCCCTCACGTGTTCACCTGATCTATTTGATCAATGCCGACGCGGACCTGCGCCTTGACCTCGCGGGCGGCGTTGCGAGCATCAGAAAACCCAATTTCAGGAAGGGAACCGAGGCGCGTCTTCCGCCGCTTGCCGGTCAATCGCTGGCGTATCGAACCATCCTGCTTTTGGCGTTCTCAGGTTTGATCCGTAGATTGGACGGCCAACACTGCCCACCGCATGAAAGAAGGGTTAGTCTTTGTCGCCGGGATGAGTGAGTTTCCGAGCCTTGGCTGATGATAGCTCATTGACTTTTTTGGGCACCGAAAAGACTCTCCGCCATAAATTCTAATTGGCTTCTTTGCTTTCTCAGGCCGACAGGTCTATCTTTTCGCGCAAAGAGAGGGGCTGGCCAAGACCCCCTCATCCAGCCCCCCTCACACCGCCCCTCACATTCAACCACAAAGTGAGAGATCAGTGCCCCTTTTGGCCCAATAGGCCTATTCAAACAAAAGACGTTACTCGTTAATTTGGGGACCGAACCCGAGCGCGACCCCCACAATGTCTCTTTTACCCCGTCTGACTGCAGTGTCGGTCATTTTGGGGTCAAAGGCAGTGAAGTCCTTCACATAAGACCAAAAATTCGACCGAACAGTAAAGTGCGAGCATCGTCGCAGGTTTCGCTCGGCACCACGTTCTCTTACAACGCCTATACCTCAAACGCCGGGCTCAACGCGGTAATGCGACATCATCGAAATTCAATGCAAAGCGCAAAGCGGTGGGCGCTTTGTCGCCGGATCAAGTCGCCCAATCAGCGTAGCTTGGCCCAAACCCGTATTCTGCTGAGAAATCACAAGAATTCCCCTTTGAGTCGTCCTAGATTTGGATCATCCCAGCGGCACAAATTTCCAAAGGAGACACATAATGTCGCGTACTCTTCTTATCATCATCGTCCTCGTCGGTCTTGGCGCAGGCGGGTATTTCTATCTCAACCAACCTGAACCGACGCCGGCCGAAAGACTTGAAGCCGCTGCCGAGGACGCGAGCGATGCGGTCAGCGAAGCGGCCTCAGCCGTGCAGGACGCCGCAAGCGAAGCGCTGGAATCGGCCACGGAACAAGCCAGCGAAGCGGCGTCATCTCTGACCGAACAGGCCTCTGAGGCCGCGTCATCTGTTGCGGATCAAGCCACTGAGGCAGCCAACTCAATTGCGGATCAAGCCTCCGAAGCTGCAGACCAAGCCGGTGATCAGGTTGCCTCGCTGGCAGATCAAGGTCAGGAATTGTTCAACTCTTGGGTTGAAGAGGGCATGCTGACAGCTCAGAACTTCGACTATGACGCCATGGTCGCCTCGGTCCAAAACAGTGAGATGGCACAGGGTGTCAAAGATCAGGTGATTAAGATCCTGGATGAGATCAAAGCCTCGCCCGAGGCCGTTCTGACTAAGCTTCAGGACCTGCAAAATGCGATGAGCCAATAAGGGTCAGGCCTTCCACTGTTGGTCATCTCTACATGCCGTGACGTTAGATTGCGGCTGAATTGACGCGGCGCGGGGCTTTTGTTTGGCTTGACCCAACAAGAACCCCGCGCCGTTTTTCTTTGCCGTCAGGCTGACGCCTGATCCGGTGGCCCCGGCGCAACTCAAGGACTGACCAATGACCGACTTGCCCTCTACCATGCGCGCCGTTGTCCTGAAACACGATGGCTATTCCGGCACCATGACAGGCCCCACGATCACAGATGCGTCTGAGTGGTTGGCAGACGCCGAATTGCCCGTCCCTACCCCCGGCCCCGGACAGGTTCTGATCCGGCTGCGCACCGCCTCGGTCAATCCGTCAGACATTCACTTCATCAAAGGCGAATACGGCCAACCCCGTGTCAAAGGCGCCGCTGCGGGCTTTGAGGGGTGTGGAGATGTTGTGGCAACGGGCAAAGGAGCGGAAGGTCTACAAGGCCTGCGCGTCGCCTTTGTTGCCGCCGGATCAGGGGCGTGGGCCGAATATGTCGTGACCCAGATGCAAATGTGCATCCCTCTGCGCCCTGACATCTCGGACGATGACGGGGCTGCGCAGATCGTCAATCCGCTAACAGCGATGGCCATGGTCGATATAGCCAAGAAAGACGGCGATGCGTTTGTTGTTTCAGCCGCAACCAGCCAGTTGGGTAAGCTGATGTGCAGCCTTGGGCGGGATCTGGGCTTAAAGCCCATCGCCATGGTGCGGCGCGCTGAGGCCGCTCCGATGCTGAAAGAGCTTGGGGCTGCGGAAGTTCTGGTCACAACGGACCCTGACGTTGCGCACCAATTTGCCGAACTGAGCGCCAAGCTGAAGCCCCGCGTCTTTCTCGACGCTGTTATGGACCCTCTGTCCGAGCAGATATTCTGCGCCATGCCCAATCGCGCGCGCTGGATTTGTTATGGCAAACTCGGCAGCGACGCCCCGACCCTGACCCAAACCGGGCAGCTGATATTCATGGGCAAACGGATCGAGGGGTTCTGGCTGACCAACTGGATGATGACCACCCCTCCAGCCGACCAGATGCGCGTTGTGACCGAGGTTCAGGCGCGCTTTGCCGACGGGCGCTGGAAAACGGACGTATCCGAGCGTCTGGCGCTGGGCGATCTGATCGCCAACCTGGCGGACGCTTTGAAAACGAGTGACGGGAAGGTGATGATCACGCCCTAACCCTATGAAAAAAGGGCCCGCACTTGCGAGCCCTTTTGAATTTCGTTGTTCGCAGCGATTAACGCTTCGAGAACTGGAACGAACGACGCGCTTTGCGCTTACCGTATTTCTTACGTTCCACAACGCGGCTGTCGCGGGTCAGGAAGCCAGCGGCTTTCAGAGCACCACGCAGCGACGGATCGTACAGCTGCAGCGCTTTCGAGATGCCGTGCTTGACCGCACCGGCCTGACCGGTCAGGCCACCGCCTTTGACGGTTGCAACAACGTCGAACTCACCTTCCACACCGGCAACCTGGAACGGCTGGCGCAGGATCAGCTGCAGAACGGGACGTGCAAAATACTTGTCCTGGTCTTTGCCGTTCACGGTGACCTTACCGGAACCCGGCTTGATCCAAACGCGGGCGACAGCGTCTTTACGCTTGCCGGTGGCGTAGGAACGGCCCAGTTCGTCACGTACGGGTTCACGTACGATGACTTCTTCGGCCACGGTTTCAACGCCTGCGACGGCGCTCAGCTCTTCGAGAGTATTGATCTGATCAGCCATCGGTCATTAGCTCCGGGTGTTTTTCTTGTTCATGGACTTAACGTCCAGAACTTCGGGGGCCTGGGCTTCATGCGGGTGCTCGGCACCGGCATAAACGCGCAGGTTGGTCATTTGCTGACGCGCCAGACGGTTGCCCGGCAGCATGCGCTTGACAGCCTGAACGACAACGCGCTCAGGATGGGCACCTTCCAGGATCTGCTGTTTGGTGCGCGACTTGATGCCGCCCGGGTGGCCAGTGTGCCAGTAGAAGTTCTCTTCGCGCTTCTTGCCGGTCATTTGGATTTTGTCAGCGTTGATCACGATGACGTTGTCGCCCATGTCCATGTTCGGGGTGAACGACGCTTTGTGCTTGCCACGCAGGCGCATGGCGACGATCGAAGCAAGACGGCCCAGAACAACGCCCTCGGCGTCGATCAGGATCCATTTCTTGTCGATGTCTGCAGGTGTTGCAGAAAAGGTTTTCATGGCAGGATAGTCCTGTTTGATGTGAAAGACCGCCCCAAAACAGAGCGGTCCGAATTCGATGGAGGGGGTTTAGACCTGCTTAGAATGCACGTCAACACATGCAATCAAGTTTTTATTGTGCGTTTTTAATAGTTTATAAAATAGGTATTATTTTACCCCATCCTACACGCTGATTTGCTCAGGCGGATTGTCCAGCAAAGCCCGAAGGCGGAGCATCGCGTCCTCGAACCTTTGTAGCGAGACATGCCCGTTCATCGCAATGCGCACAGCGTTCGGGGCGCGCCCGTCCCGTAGCGCGAACTCATCCGCGGATCTCAGTTGAATTCCTTCTCGCTCTGCCGCGCGGCTGAACGCAGCGGCCCGCCAACCCGACGGCAAAAGCAGCCAAACAAACGGCACATCAGGCGCCCAGTTTAGATCGAACCCGCCCAGAGCATTAACTGTCACCCGCACATACTCTCCCATCCGCGAGCGCACATCCCGCGCGATTTGGCGCGTGCGAGGGTCAGAGAGCAGCAGTCTGGTCAGTTCAGCCAGCGGCTGTGCCAGACCAAAGTATCCGTATTCGGCTGATCGGCGCAGATCCACGCTCCGGTCTCTGGGCGCAATAGCGAAGCCGACGCGCAAGGACGGTGTCAGCACTTTCGAGATCGAAGACACGTGCCATCCCCGCTCAGGGGCCAACGCGCGGAAACTGGGTTCTTTTGCGTCTCCCATCCGGTAACAGTCATCCTCGACAATCTGCACATCGAATTTCCGCGCGATTTCCACGATTTCCTTGCGCCGCTCCAAAGGGGTGTGCAGCCCGGTCGGATTTTGAACCTCGGGCGAAACACAGACTGCCTGCGCTGGTGTCTGACGCAGAACATGCTCCATCGCTGCCGGGTCGATGCCCCATTTGTCCATTCGGATACCAACCACATCGGCCCGCATCAACTCTGCCGCGCGACGGAACCCAGCATAAGAAAGGTCTTCGACCATCACGATCGGTTTGGGACCTTGCAGAATGGTCTGGAATACAAGGCACAGGCCGTTCTGACCTCCGTGTGTCAGTACGATATCGTCGTCGCTCAACTTGCCAAGCGGCAGGTTCGACAACCATTCAACCACCGCCTGACGCATGGGTTTATACGCATCGCGTGTCGGATAGTTCATGAACAAGGCCGGATCCGACTGCGCGACTTTCTGTAGACACTCGCGGATCAGAGACACCTGCCCCATATCCGCAAGCCTCGGGCTGAACAGGCTGACTTGATTGGAATTCTGAGCTTCGGCCAGATGAAGCTGCCTTGACCAGACATCGTCCAGAATCGGAGATTTCGGAGGGGCGACAAATGTACCACGTCCGACCTCAGCTTGTAGCAAGCCCTCTTCGGTCAGAATCGTATAGGCCCGCGCGACGGTTCCCGGAGTGATCTGGAGTCGATACGCGAGTTCGCGCACAGGGGGCAGTTTGGCCCCGATATCTAACGTCTTAGTTTCAATCGCTTTTCGTATTGTATCAGCCACCAGGGTGTATTTGGGCCCTTTGGATTTTGGCAGCGTCTCCGGCCAAATTGTATCCATTACAATTCTTCCTTTGCATTTGACACAATTGCGAATGTATCAAACACATGTACCGAACATTACCACTTTGTGTCAATACAATTTGAAAGGAATACTGAGATGACACGCACAATGCACACTCCCGCCCTTACACTGCTGAACGCCAGCCCCCGGCTGCCGCTGATCGCTGTGCTGGCCGTGCAGTTTGCAGCGGCGGTCACTCAATGGGAACGCCGTCGTCGCAGTCGCGTCAATCTGGGAAAGCTGGATGACAGGTTACTCAAGGACGTAGGCCTTACCCGTCTGCAAGCCGACCGCGAAATCAAGCGCTATTTCTGGCAGTTTTAACCCATCCCCAGTCCCAAATTCATTTGGGACCTCTTCCCTGGCCGGGGTTCGCCCCGGCCCTTTTTATCCAAATTTTGCAGCCAAAGACCCGGCAGGCGGGATAGAATAGGTCATACTGGCCCGCGCAACCGGCTGATCTGACCCGACCGAGTAAATCAACACATCGCCAACGGCCAGAGTGCGCCCCAGTTTCAGCAGGCGGCATTCGGCAATCAGATCTTTGCCCCCTTCAGGTTTACGCAAAAAGTCCAAAGAGCTATTGGTCGTCACCGCCAAGGACTGACGCCCCTTGCGCGCCAACACCATGGCATAGACACAAACATCCGCCAGACCGAACATGGACGGTCCTGAAACCGTACCGCCGGGGCGTAAATGACGGTCTTCGACCACGAGGCGCATGGTAATCGTCTCCTCGGTCAGGTTCTCAACCACGAAATCGCGATGAACCTGTGGGAATACCTCCTTAAGGTACTGCGACAGCTCGTCTTTGCTTAACGCCAATCCCATGCTTCCCCTCCTTCACTTCTCACCCTAGAGTTGGCCCAACAGCCAGCGGGAGGGCAAGATGGCAATTTTGGAACGTAACGACACAGGTGCCATCGCGCGGCTGCACATGAACGCACCTGAAAGGCTGAACGCGCTGAGCGACGAGATGCTGGCCGCCCTTCAGGCCGAGTTCGACACGCTGCGCGATGACCGCTCGATCCGGGCCGTTGTCCTGTCGGGCGAAGGCAAGGCCTTCTGCGCCGGGCATGATCTGAAACAGATGACGGCAGGTCGTCAGTCCGAGGATGGCGGCAAGGCCTATTTCCAGGACCTCTTTAACCGTTGTGCGCGGATGATGATGTCAATTCAGTCCCTGCCCCAACCCGTTATTGCGCAGGTCCACGGCATTGCCACGGCTGCCGGTTGTCAATTGGTCGCCACCTGCGATCTGGCCGTCGCAGCCGAGGGCACGCGCTTCGGGGTGAACGGAGTGAATATCGGCCTGTTCTGCTCAACCCCCATGGTCGCGCTCAGCCGCAATATCCCCAGAAAGCAGGCATTTGAGATGCTGACCACCGGAGGTTTCCTCTCAGCCGAACGCGCTCAGGAACTGGGGTTGATCAATCGGGTTGTTCCCGAAACTCAACTCAACGACCAAGCCCTCGCCTTGGCCGAACAGATCGCAGACAAGCTGGGCGTCGCCGTCAAAATCGGGAAAGAGGCGTTTTATCAACAGCTTCAGATGCCGCTGGATCAAGCCTATGCCTATACCGGAGAGGTAATGGTGCAGAATATGCTGCATCGCGATACCGAAGAAGGCATTTCTGCGTTTATCGAAAAACGCCCCCCGAATTGGTCTCAATAAGACAATTATTCCGAACATTTTTCACTACTGTCATCATTTTTGCACTTTTCAAAAGGGCAACACTGTGGCAATGCTGGGACGAGGCTAAGGCCTCAGCTACACTTTTGGGTCGCCGTGGGCGGAAGGTCCCTCCAAGCTGGTTTCTCTCACTGGCGTTGACATTCCCGCAGCGGCGACCCCAAGACCCCCCTAAAATCTGAAGCATTTGACGGTTGCTCAGTTGCGCCTGCTTGGGCTCTGCCCTATGTGGCAGCGCATGACACAAGCATTGCATATCGTGGGCGGCGGCATGGCCGGGTCCGAGGCCGCATGGCAGGCGGCGGAAATGGGCGTGGATGTTGTGATCCACGAAATGCGCCCCACCGTGGGCACCTTTGCGCACCAGACCGGCAATCTGGCCGAGATGGTGTGTTCCAACTCGTTCCGCTCGGACGACGATGAACAGAACGCCGTGGGCCTGTTGCATTGGGAAATGCGCGCCGCCAATGGCCTCATCATGACGACTGCCGATGCCCACCGCCTGCCCGCAGGCGGGGCGCTGGCTGTTGACCGCGATCCGTTTGCCGAGGCGGTCACTGCCAAACTGCGCGCGCATCCCCGGATCACGGTGACGGATGAAGAGGTTACCTGTCTGCCCGACGACGGTCAGTGGATCTTTGCCACCGGTCCTCTGACCTCGGCCAAGCTGGGTGAAGCCATCCAAGCCGAAACCGGTTCGGACGCGCTGGCGTTTTTTGATGCCATTGCGCCGATTGTCTATGCCGAGAGCATCGACATGAGCAAAGCCTGGATGCAGTCCCGCTATGACAAAGGCGAGACCGAGGAAGAGCGCACCGCCTATCTGAACTGCCCCATGGACCGCGACCAGTACGAGGCTTTCATTGATGCCCTTCTGGCCGCTGATAAAACCGAGTTCCACGAAGGCGAGACCGCAGGCTACTTCGATGGCTGCTTGCCGATTGAGGTGATGTCTGAACGGGGTCGTGAGACCCTGCGCCACGGGCCGATGAAGCCCGTCGGCCTGACCAACCCCCATCAGCCGGACGTGAAACCTCATGCCGTTGTGCAGCTGCGCCGCGACAACGCGCTTGGTACGCTGTTCAACATCGTGGGCTTCCAAACCAAGATGAAATACGGCGCCCAGACCGAGGTATTCCGCATGATCCCCGGTCTGGAGAACGCAAGTTTCGCACGCCTTGGCGGGATACATCGCAACACATTCATCAACTCTCCGACCCTGCTGGACGCGCAGATGCGGTTGAAATCAAAGTCTAATATCCGCTTCGCCGGTCAGATCACCGGTGTCGAGGGATACGTTGAAAGCGCGGCCATGGGGCTTTTGGCAGGTCGACTGGCGGCAGCTGAAATTCTGGGCCTTACCCTGCCCGACGTACCGCAGGACAGCGCCATGGGCGCGTTGATCCACCACATCACCGGCGGTGCAGAGGCCAAGACGTTTCAGCCTATGAACGTCAATTTCGGCTTGTTCCGCCCTGTGGATGGCCTGAAAGGTGGCCGCCGGGGACGGAAAGACCGCTACAAAGCCTACACCGACCGCGCCAAGGCTAAGTGGACGGAGTGGCTCGCGCAAAGCTGACTGGACGATAGACGATCCAACGGCTTAACATGCGGTTATGAGTGACAAGTTTTTCAAGGACACATACGGATCGAAATCTCCGCAGGACACCCAAGCGCACTACCAGAAATGGGCCGCAACCTATGAGGATTCTGTCGCAGAACAGGGTTATGCCACGCCGGGTCGGGTTGCCAAGGCGCTGTGGTCCAAGAGGCCCGAAACACAAACACCCATTCTCGACTATGGCTGTGGAACGGGCTTGTCTGGTGTTGCGCTGCGCTCAGTCGGGTTTGAAGTGATCGACGGAATGGACCCCACGCCCAATATGCTTGAAGAAGCCAAAGCCAAGAACGTCTATCGGGCGCTGATCGGCTTTGACATCTCTGAACCCGAACCCATCGAACACGGTGCTTACTCAACCATTTCAGCCATCGGAGTGATCGGCGCCGGAGCAGCACCGCCTGAAACTCTGGACCTCCTCATGCACGCGCTGCCTAAGGAGGGTCTTTTGGCGTTCTCTTTTAACGATCATACACTTGCCGACCACTCTTACACCACACGCCTGAACGACTGGCTCGACATGGGGGCCGCGCGCCTGCTGTTTAAGGAATACGGGCCACATCTGCCTGGAATGGACATGAAATCTGACGTGTATGTACTCGAAAAGACGTGACTTTTAAGACCCGCTTTGCGCCTTCTCCAACAGGTCCCTTGCATCTAGGCCACGCCTATTCTGCAATGTTGGCCAGTGACATGGCTGCCTCTGAAGGAGGCACATTCCTGCTGCGGATCGAGGATATCGACCAATCCCGCGCACGACCACAGTGGGAAGAACAGATCTACGTAGATCTCGAATGGCTGGGCCTCAGCTGGCCGACACCGGTTCTGAGGCAATCTGAGCGCATCCAAATCTATGAACAGGCCCTCGATACCCTATGGTCGAAAGGTCTTTTGTACCCCTGCACCTGCATTCGCAAAGATATCGCCGCGGCGGCCAGCGCCCCGCAGGAAGGGGCACCTCTGCACGGGCCGGATGGGATCATCTATCCCGGCACCTGTCGGCATAAAGCCAGCCGAAACAGCGTGGAACGGCCTAAAGACACGCCGCTGAGACTTGATATGGCTATGGCGGCACAATCCGTTCTGCCACATGGGACCGGCAGTTTTCTCGAACTGGGCACTGGCCCAAATGGGGAAACCGGACGGATTTCCTTCGACAAAACCGAATTGGAAACAACGATTGGTGACGTCGTCCTTTCCCGCCGAGGTATGGGCACCTCTTACCACCTGTCTGTCGTCCTCGACGATGCGGCGCAGGGTGTGACCCATGTCATTCGCGGTCAGGACCTGTTTGAAGCAACGCGTATCCACACCCTGCTGCAGGCTCTGCTGGGCCTACCCACGCCCGAATACTTGCATCACCGCTTGATCCGCGATCCGAGCGGGAAGCGCCTTGCCAAACGAGACGACGCCCGCGCCATCGCAAAATACAGGGTCGAAGGCGCAACCTCTCAGGACATCCGCGCCATGGTCGACCTCTGACCCCGCTTTGTCGCTTCAAAGATACTCAGACCGAATGTAACGACATCTGCGCCACTCACTCCATCGGTTTCATCAACTCGACTTCTTCTCCGTCGCGCACGGCCGTGTAGAAGCACGACCGGCGGTTGGTATGACACGCCGCGCCGGTCTGACGGATCACGACCAAGATGCAATCCCGGTCGCAATCAAAGCGGAAATCGACCAGCTCCTGAATATGCCCGGACGTCTCGCCCTTGATCCAGAACGCCTGGCGCGAGCGCGACCAATAGGTGACGCGCCGCGTCTCCAACGTGCGCTCAACCGCTTGCTGGTTCATCCAGGCCATCATCAACACCTCACCCGAGGCGTGATCCTGCGCAATTGCGGGGATCAACCCGACTTCATTATATTTCAGATCAGATGGATCGAACGTGACTGTGTCAGACATGACAAAAACCTTTTGCATCCCGAGGGCTGACCACTATGTATGGGGAACACGGAACGAGGGAAAGCCATGAGCGGCGAGAACGACCTGATAAAGCTGTACTCCGGACGCATTCTGGCGCTGGCGGCTGATATCCCGCATCTGGATCGGCTGGATCAACCCGATGCGACGGTCAAGAAACGCTCGCCCCTTTGCGGGTCGACCGTAACCGTCGACGTGACGATGAAAGACGGTCGCGTCAGCGATTTCGGGCAGGACGTCAAAGCCTGCGCCTTGGGACAGGCCGCTGCTTCGGTAGTTGGCGATGCAGTGGTTGGTGCCACGCGGGCGCAAGTTGAAACCGCCCGAGATCAGCTGAAGACCATGCTAAAAAAGGATGGCCCTGCCCCGGATGCCCCGTTTGACGGGCTTGAGGTTCTGATCCCCGCCCGTGAATACAAAAACCGCCATGCCTCAATCATGCTGGCGCTTGAGGCAACGGCCGAGGCAATGGAACAGGCCGAACAGTCGAACTGCGCCTAAGCTTGGTGTTTTGGCCTAAACCTGTTTAATTTCACCCAAACTTCGGTGGAGGAATGGGCTTGAACAACCTTCTCGAACACTTCGTGACGTTGTGGGTTGTCATTGACCCGATCGGAACAATCCCTGTTTTCATCGCCGTCACTGCGGGCCTCGAAGCCGCTGCACGGCGCAAAACGGCGATGCTCGCGTCGTTGATCAGTGCTGGCGTGCTTCTGTTTTTCCTCGTCTTCGGACAATTGCTGATCGAGGCGCTGGATATCGGGTTGAACTCGTTCCAGGTTGCCGGAGGGATCATCCTGTTCCTGTTCGCGCTGACAATGATCTTTGGCGAAAGTAAACAGGAGATCGAACAACGCGCCGCCGAAGACGACAAGGAAGATAAGGTCCATAAGCACAACCCAGCGATCTTCCCTCTGGCTGTACCATCCCTAGCGTCACCCGGTGCGATGCTAGCGATCGTGATCCTGACCGACAACCACCGCTACAGCGCCGCCGACCAAGGGATTACTGCGCTAGTCATGCTGTCGGTCGTGCTTATCGCCTTTATTCTGATGCTGTTGGCTGAACCGATCATACGCCTGATCGGCCATTCCGGCGCGGCAATCATCAGCCGGGTGATGGGGATGATCCTGGCCTCGGTCGCGGTGAATTCCGTTCTGTCGGCCATGTTGGAAATCATCAAAACCGGTCAGCTATAAAAAAACCGCCGCTCCTTCCGGGCGGGAAGGGCGGCGGCAGGCAATGCGTTTCTCGTGTGGGGTCCGGGACACCGCGCGGGGCCGAGGCATGGCCCCTCAAGGGGTTTGGGACAGGCAGGTCACCCTTGATTTCACTGGGGATGACAGGCGCGGGCTATTCGGCACGAGATCGCAGGCAAAAAAGGGTTAGAAACCAACCGGAAGGTGAAGAGCCACCATCAGCATAACGACCAGAGACGCAACACCCGCAGCATCTTGCAGGATGGTCGAGTGCGAGCGCGTGAATACGGTCTTGATCTGGGTCAGCATGGGTCACCTCCGGGTCAGGGATTTAATCCTTTGTTGACCTTTTGTTCTCATATTTCCCCGAGTCGGTAAAGAACTTTTTGAGAACATTTGCGAACTTTATGGATACTTCGTTACTAACCCACTGAAATCAAACGGATCGCTTGATCCTGTTTCATCAGCCAAAGCAGAACACGCGCAGCTTTGCCTCTATCTGTGGTCAATTTGGGATCGGTATTCAGCAAGGCTCGTGCATCAGTTTGGGCAACGGCCATCAATCCGGCCTGCCGTTCCAGATCCGCAATGCGAAACTTGGGCAGGCCCGACTGGGCCGTGCCAATCAGATCGCCCGCACCACGCATCTGTAGGTCAGTCTCAGAAATGCGAAAGCCGTCCTCGGTCTCACGCAGAACCTCCAACCGTTTGCGGCCACCCTCACTGAGAGGCGCCTGATACATCAGCAAACAGGTCGAATCCGCATCCCCTCGGCCAACGCGTCCGCGTAATTGGTGCAGTTGAGCCAGACCGAAAATCTCAGCCCGTTCGATCACCATGATCGAGGCATTGGGGACGTTCACGCCCACCTCGATCACGGTCGTCGCCACCAGAACCTTGGTTCCACTTGTCTGGAACGCGGTCATGGCGGCATCTTTTTCGGCAGGCGGCATTTGACCGTGGACCAGACCAACGGTGCCCTCTCCCAAGATAGCGCGCAGGCGCTTGAACCGCTCTTCCGCCGCCGTTAGGTCGGACACCTCGGACTCATCGACAAGCGGACAGACCCAGTAACACTGCCGCCCTTCCTCAATGGCGCGGCGCAGATGGGCGACGACTTCTTCCATCCGCCCTGTGCTGACAATCGCGGTCTTGATCGGTTTTCGCCCCGGCGGCTTTTCATCCAGAACCGAGACATCCATATCGCCATATTGCGCCAGGGCTAGACTGCGCGGGATCGGCGTGGCCGTCATGACCAAAACATCAGCACCCCGCCCTTTTTCCGACAGCTCCATCCGCTGGCGCACGCCAAAGCGATGCTGTTCGTCGACAATCGCCAGACGCAAGGCCTTGAACGCCACATCATTTTGGAACACCGCATGGGTGCCCACAAGTATCTGGATATCGCCAGCCTCCAAAGCGGCAAGCTTGGCCCGCCGCTCTGCCCCCTTGTCGCGTCCGGTCAGGATTTCCAACACAACGCCGGCCTCTTCCGCCAAGGGACGCAACCCCTCAAGATGCTGGCGTGCCAGAATCTCGGTCGGAGCCATCATGACCCCCTGCCCCCCGGCCTCCACCGCGACCAGCAGAGCCATGAACGCCACCAGCGTTTTGCCTGCGCCCACGTCACCCTGAAGCAACCGGTTCATGCGCGATTCCGAGGCCATATCGCCCACGATTTCATCTATCGCCCGTGTCTGCGCACCAGTTGGCCGATAAGGCAGGCTCGCCAGAACCTTCGATTGCAACTTGCCCGAGCCAACACTGACAATCCCGCGTGCTTTGCGTTCCCGTTGCCGCGCCAGAGCCAGCGTCAACTGATGCGCCAGCAGCTCATCATAGGCCAAACGCTCGCGCGCCGGGGCGAATGAAGCTACGTCATCCGCGCCTTGAGGGTTGTGTGCGGCCTGAATTGCCGCGTGCCATGAGGGCCAGTTTTGACTGCTGATCTGCGCCGGATCAGCCCATTCGGCCAAGACCGGTGCGCGCGTCAAAGCGCTGCGGACGGCCTTGAACATGGTCTTCTGCGTGATCCCCTGCGTCAGATGATAGACCGGCTCAAACTCCGGTATTTCCGAGGCTTGATCTACGGGCAGCATATGATCGGGATGCACCATCTGCGCCATGCCGTCGAACAGCTCCAACTTGCCCGAGATCACACGGCGCGATCCCTCCGGCAGGACTTTCTTCAGGTAGTCGCCACGCGCGTGAAAGAACACCAGTTGGAAATCGGCCTGACTGTCCTCGACATGGACCCGATACGCACCGCCCCTGTTCCGAGATGGGCGATGCGGGCCGACCGTCACCTCAACCGTCAGCGTCGACGGTAAATCAACCCCTTGGATCGTGTCGCGCCTGCGTCGATCAATCACGGCATAGGGCAAGCCAAAAAGAACGTCTCGCGGGCTTTCCATCCCGGCCTGCGCCATCGCCTGAGCGGTCTTCGGGCCGACGCCCTCCAAGGTTTCGACCCCAGCAAACAGGGGAAACAAGGATTCTGGCCGTCCGCTCATGCGCCGTCGATCAGCTGCAACCAGCCATCCTCATCCAGGGTTTCGATCCCCAGCTCTGCCGCCTTTTTGGCCTTCGAACCAGCGCCCGGCCCTGCAACCAGTATATCGGTCTTCTTACTGACCGAGCCTGAAACTTTGGCCCCCAACGCCTCGGCCCGCGCCTTGGCTTCGGCGCGTGTCATCTTTTCCAGCGTGCCGGTGAAAACTACCGTCTTGCCCGCCACCGGGCTTTCTGAGGCCGGCGCATCAGGTGGCACGACAGTCAAATGCGCCTTGAGCGCATCAAACGCCTGTCGCTCCTCTACATTGGCGAAGGCGTCGGACAGAGCCAAACCAACCGTCGCGCCGATCCCGTCAACCGCAATCAAATCCGACCACGCGGCCGAGGCATCCTCGGGCACGGACAATTCCGCGATGGCGGCGGTTCGGCTTTCCTTGATCCGCGCCCGACGCCCGTCAGAGGCGGCGGCCAACCGTTCAGCCTCTTCCGCTTGATCCGCGGCGCGATACGCAAGCGCCGCCGGGCGCGCGGAATCGACCGCTTGGGACATTGCCTCCCAGTCGCGGTAGTGCAGCGCAAGATCTCGTGCGACGACCTCACCTACATGGCGGATGCCAAGACCAAACAGCAAGCGCGCAAAGGGAATGGTCCGTTTCTCATCAATGGCTGCAAACAGATTACTGGCCGAGGTGTCCCCCCATCCTTCGCGATTTTTCAAACGGGACAGAGCACTTGAGTCCCGCTCTTGCAGATTGAAGATATCGGCAGGCGTTTTGATCGGCAGGACGGGATCTTCATAGAACATCTCGATCTGTTTTGCGCCCAAGCCTTCGATATCGAAGGCTTTACGAGACACGAAATGCTTTAACTTCTCAACGGCTTGCGCCGGGCAGATCATACCGCCCGTACAGCGCCGCACCGCGTCACCTTCTTCGCGCACCGCCGCACTTCCACACTTCCCACACGTGCGCGGGAACTCATAAGGAACCGCATCTTCAGGCCGTTTCGACAGGTCGACATCGGCGATTTTGGGGATCACATCCCCGGCGCGGTAGACCTGTACCCAATCCCCCTCGCGGATGTCCTTTCCATCCCGGATGGTGCCCCCCTTGGCATCGCGCCCGGCGATATAGTCTTCGTTGTGCAGCGTTGCATTCGAAACCACAACTCCGCCAACTGTGACCGGATGCAAACGCGCAACAGGGCTGAGCGCGCCGGTGCGACCGACCTGAATGTCAATCTCCTCAAGCCGGGTCCAGGCCAACTCGGCAGGGAATTTATGCGCGATGGCCCATCTGGGCGTCGTTGATCGAAACCCGAGACGGGCTTGCAGCCTAAGATCATCCACCTTGTAAACCACGCCGTCGATGTCATAGCCCAGCGTCGCGCGTTGTTCTTCGATCGACCGGTAATGCGCCAACATGTCCTGAGTTGTCTTGCACAAACGTGTCAGCGGATTGGTCGAGAACCCATAGCTTTTCAGACGCTCAATCGCCCCATCTTGCGTCTCAGCCAGAGGGGCTGACAGCTCTCCCCACGCGTAGGCAAAGAACTTCAGCGGTCGCGCGCGGGTGATTTCGGCATCCAGCTGTCGCAACGAACCGGCCGCAGCGTTTCTGGGGTTGGCAAAGGGTTTGCCACCAGCTTGGGCCTGACGTTCATTAAGCGCTTCGAAATCCGCGTGAGACATGTAGACCTCACCACGCACTTCTAGAATATCGGGGGCTCCTTCGATTGTGTGCGGAATATCAGAGATCGTTCGGGCATTCGCCGTCACGTTCTCTCCCACTTCTCCATCGCCCCGTGTGGCGGCTTGGACCAGTTTTCCCTGCTCATACCGCAGGGACAATGAAAGCCCATCGATCTTGGGCTCAGCTGTATAGGCCAAAGGCGCATCTGCAGACAGGCCCAAATACTTCCGAATCGAGCGGTCAAAATCCGCGACATCCTCATCGTCAAAGGCATTGCCCAAAGACATCATGCGCTGTGCATGCGTGACTTTGGAGAACCCGTCCGCTGGCCGCGCGCCAACTTGATCACTTGGACTGTCAGAGCGTTTTAGATACGGAAACTTCTCTTCTATTTCGACATTTCGCCGTTTCAGCGCATCGTATTCGGCATCCGAAATCTCGGGCGCGTCTTCCCCGTGATACAGCCTGTTGGCCCGCGACAGCAGGTCTGCAAGACGCGCGAGTTCGGCGCGTGCCTCATCCTCTGTCAGGTCTGCTATCGAGATGGAATTGCTCATGGCCTCGCCCTGTCACTTTATTCTGGACCTCAGTGATAGGGCGAGGTCATGGCTAGGTCCAGACGTGCTGAGCCGTGAGTGGAAATGCGACCCTCTGGACCATAGGGGGCAAGTGTCTTCGAACGTCAGGCGTTGACCGCCATCCGCGTCTCATTGAGGGAGTTGCTTTGCGGATCCCGCAACACATAGCCGCGTCCCCATACGGTTTCGATGTAGTTGTCACCGCCTGTCGCGTTGCTCAGCTTCTTGCGCAGCTTGCAAATAAACACGTCGATGATCTTCAATTCAGGTTCGTCCATGCCGCCATAGAGGTGGTTGAGGAACATCTCTTTCGTAAGGGTTGTGCCCTTTCGCAAGCTCAACAGTTCGAGCATCTGGTATTCCTTGCCGGTCAGATGCACCGTCTGACCATCAACCTCGACAGTTTTCGCATCCAGATTGACCGCCACCCGACCGGTATGAATCACTGATTGCGAATGGCCCTTTGAGCGGCGAATGATGGCGTGAATACGGGCCACAAGTTCTTCGCGGTGGAACGGTTTGGTCAGATAATCGTCTGCCCCAAACCCGAATCCCTTGATTTTGCTTTCGGTGTCATCGGCACCGGACAGGATCAAAATCGGCGTTTCCACCCGAGCGATACGCAGTTGGCGCAAAACCTCATGGCCGTTCATATCCGGCAGGTTCAGGTCCAAGAGAATGAGATCGTAATCATAGAGTTTCGCTAGGTCGATCCCTTCTTCCCCAAGGTCCGTCGCATACACATTCAGATTGGCATGCGTCAGCATCAATTCAATGCTTTTGGACGTGGTAGGATCATCCTCGACAAGAAGTATTCTCATTTCACTGCTCCAATTCGGGTCAAAACTTCCAATTAAAAATACACCTGACCAAGAATGGTTAATCTTGCGTTACCGTTGAATCATTTATTCACTTTCGCCTTTAGGTTGTCGATAATTTTTTAGCGCGGTAACTTTCAGAGCATCAACGCCATGCTCTGCCACGGCAGAGACCCAGATGTTGAATTCCTCATCGCTGATGCCGTAGCGTTTCTTGGCCTCGGACAAGGTGATCAGGCCATACAACACCCCGCGCACGACAAGGATCTTACGCGACGCCACCCAACGCCGCGTGTCCGGCGGCGGCAGATCGGCCTGCGACAAAATCGTGCCATCCGGCAGGGTTACAGACCGCGGACCTTCAACTTTGTGCAAATACATCTCTCAACCCTTTTCTGCTGCGACAAAGCTGACACCAGCCTACTTAATGCCGCGTGAAACCGCCCCTTGAGAGTGTCTAGAATTTTCATATATTCTGCCGGTCTTTCTTAACCCGGACTGGAATCGCCATGGCCCTCGCCGCCGAGACCCAACTCAATTCGCTTGGCTTTGCCAAACCGCCCTCGGAAACGCGGGTGGTGGTTGCTATGTCGGGCGGTGTCGACAGCTCCGTCGTGGCCGCGTATCTGGCGGATCAGGGCTATGATGTCGTGGGCGTCACGTTGCAGCTGTATGACCACGGTGCGGCGCTGGCCAAAAAAGGCGCGTGCTGTGCTGGGATCGATATCCACGACGCGCGCCGTGTGGCCGAAGAGCGTGGTTTCCCGCACTACGTTCTGGACTATGAGAACATCTTCAAGGACGCGGTGATTGACGAATTCGCCGACAGTTATCTGGCGGGCGCGACACCTGTGCCCTGCATTCGCTGCAATGAGCGGGTGAAGTTCAAAGACCTGCTGGAAACGGCCAAAGACCTAGAAGCTGATTGCATGGCGACCGGGCACTACATCCAGCGGAAGATGGGACCCAACGGGCCGGAGCTGCACAGCGCCGAGGATGCGAACCGCGATCAGTCTTATTTCCTGTTCTCGACCACGCCCGAGCAGCTGGATTTCCTGCGCTTCCCTCTGGGCCACCTGCCCTCGAAGGATGCGACCCGCGAAATGGCAGCGCAATACGGGCTGGCGGTGGCGGACAAGCCCGACAGTCAGGACATCTGCTTTGTTCCCAACGGTAATTATGCCAGCGTCATCGAAAAGCTGCGCCCCGGTGCCGCCGAACCCGGTGAGATTGTCCATGCCGATGGCCGCGTTTTGGCTAAGCACAACGGCGTGATCCACTACACGATCGGTCAGCGCCGCGGGCTTGGTATCGGAGGCTTGAGTGAGCCGCTATATGTGGTGAAGCTCGATGTCGACAAGAAGCGGGTCGTCGTCGGCCCGAAAGAGATGCTAGCCACGCGAACCGTTCCCGTGCGCGAGATCAACTGGCTGGGCGATGAACCCTTCACGTCACGCGACGAATGGCATGTTTCGGTCAAGGTTCGCTCGACCCGCCCCCCGCGCGAGGCGATCGTTCGACCATTATCTGAAACCACAGCCGAGGTCGAACTGCTGACACCCGAGGAAGGCATTTCGCCCGGTCAGGCCTGCGTGTTCTACGACCCAAACAGCAGCCGCATTTTTGGTGGCGGCTGGATTTGGCGCGGTTACTGATGCGTTTCGGGTTTCACTAAGTTCATCCTGCGGCACGAATGGCCCGACAAGGCCGTAGGCCTGGCAGGGTATTCGCGCCTCGGGCAAAAACGCGAAAGGCTAGGCCGAGACCGGCGTAACCTCAGGTTCGATCTGGATCTGAAGGGCGTCGTTGAACCGGTTGAACGCGCCGCAAAGGGCAATGCGCCATGTCAGCTCAACGATCTGCGCCTCGGTGAACCACTCTTTCAGGTCCGAGACCTCAGCATCGCGCATCCGGCCTGACCGGGTGGTCACCGCCTCGGCATAGCGGACCACCGCCTTGTCACAGGCGTCCAGCTCGGGGTGATCTTCGACCTTCGGTAACCGCGCTACGCCTTCCGCGCTGAGACCCGCCACAGTCAGCAAGGGCGTGTGATGCGACACGCAATAGTCACAGGCATTCAGTTTGGAAACCGTGACCATCGCCAGCTCCAACGCACGGCGCGGAAGGGTTGCCTGCGCGCGCAAAGTGGTGAGCATCCCGCTGACATGTTCCAGAACCGGAGGGCAATGCGCCGCCACCCGCGCCCAATTGTCGAACGGCCCATATGCGCCCAATTCCGCATGCGCCGCACGCGCGGCCGGTGTCATGTCATCGTCGGTCAAGGCGGGAATACGGATCATCGAGGTTCTCCTTCTGCCGCAGGGTATCGCAAGCTGCAGGTCAAACTGCAACGCCGCTTCGTTCACAACACCGACACAGATCAGAGTATATCGGTCGGCGAGTTTAGCAGGATGTAGAGCCCGACGCAGACCATGATATAAGGCGCGATCCTTTCGAGCCGAGTGACGCGTGGGCCTAGTTTCTGCGCATGAGGCGCACCCCAGGCAGCAACGGCTGCCAAACTTGCCGAAGCACAAGCCGCGCCAATCAGAGCCGCCAGCCGGAACGCAGGACTGGAATCTGCCAGCAAGGGCGTCATCACGGCGAATGTATCGACCGACAGGCTGAGAAACAGGGTCACGACCGAGGTCACAGCGCCCTTTGGCGTGTCGTCTGTCTGCTCAACGCCTGAAATCTGCTGCCAGATACCGCGCAGGCCAAGCGCTAGCGGAACGATCCCAAGATACCCGATCCACTCTGGCAAGCCGCTCTGGCTTAGGCCTGTTGCCACGGCCAAGGACAGGCACAAGACAAGTCCATGCGCGACGGCAAACCCCATAAGCGAGCGGCGGTGATCCATCACCAGCATCAGCCCCAACAACACGGCCAGGTTGTCGAGATTGGTCGAGACCATCACAACCCCGGCCGAAATCGAAAAGAGCAGATACTCAAGCATCAGCGTTGGTCATCCGCGCCAAAACGGCCTTGGCGGCGCGCAGGCCCGGTGCCTCACCGCCGCGGCCCAGACGATCCATTGTAAGCGTCATGGCCTCCCGCTGGGCCTCCGGGTTCGCGGCGACCTGTGCCAGGGCTTCGGCGATCTGGTCGGGCTGGCAATCGTCCAGCAGACACTCGGGCACTGTCCGCGTATCCGAGACAAGATTGACCAGAGTCACCGTGTCCAGATGCACCATCCGCTTTGCGATCAGAGTTGTCAGCCAGTTGAGGTTATAGGCAATCACCATCGGCGTAGCCTGCGCCGCCAGTTCCAGTGACACAGTCCCTGACGCGGCCAATGCCAGATCCGCCGCCGCAAAGGCCGCCCGCTTTTGCGCCACCGCCTGATCCGAGGGCAGATCACCCGGATCAACCACCACAGGCGATCCGGGCCAACTGCGCAAATGATCCGTCACCGTGTCGACCATATGGGCCACCGTTGGCACAACAACCCGTGTTTCGGGGCGGGTTTTCAGGTAGAGGGAAAGCGCCTCGCCGAAGACAGGGGCAAGCCGGTCGACCTCGCCCCGACGCGACCCCGGCAGGGCCAGCAAAAGCGGCGCATCCCCCAGATCATAGGTGTCTCGGAAGGCCTTGATCTCCACCTCCGTCGCCTGCGATTCGCTTGCCACCGGGTGTCCGACAAAATCGCACTCCATTCCGGCGCGTTCCATGTAGGGCGGCTCGAAAGGAAGCAGAGCCAGAACGTGATCGATCACCTTGGCCATCTTGTCGGCACGACCCGGACGCCAGGCCCAGACGCTGGGGGCGACATAGTGAACAGTGCGAATGTCGCTGCTCGCCTTGACCAGTTTGGCCACACGCAATGAGAAATCCGGACTGTCGATGGTGATCAGAACATCTGGTTGGGTGTCCAACACAGCCTGCGCAGTCTCGGCAATCCGGCGTTTGAGGTGGAAGAACTTGGGCAGAACTTCGACCAACCCCATGACGCTGAGTTCGGACATGGGAAAGCGGCTGTTCAGGCCCTGAGCCTGCATCAGCGGCCCGCCAACCCCGTCAAACGCGACGTCAGGGACCAGCGCCTTTAGGCCCTCCATCAACGCGCCGCCCAGCCGATCGCCCGAAGGTTCTCCGGCGACCAGAAAAACGCGCATCAGACAGCCCGCTCGCGCACATAGAGGAACAGGCCAAGGCGGTTGCACTCGGCGATGACATGATCCCGCCGCAGCACCATCACGCCGCCTTTTTCGATCACAATACCCGTCAGACCGGCGGCCACCGCATCAGTGACGGTCTCCGGACCGATTGCAGGCAGATCAACACGGCGATCCTGATCGGGTTTTGGGCCTTTGAACAGAACCCCGCCGCCCGCATCAGGCCGCTGGGTCAACGATTGCAACATCCACGCAGTGCCAAAAATGCTCTCAACCGCCAGAGCCTGCCCTTTGGAGACGGCACAGGCCTGACCAATATCTGCGCTGCCCATTGCGCGCAGAATACCTGCGGCACGATCCGCATCTCCCAGATCGGCCTCGGACGGATGCGCCTCGGTCAGACATCCCAGCGGAGGCAGCAGGTCAGGCGCGATCTCATGCGCGGCTTTGACGGCCAGGCCCGCATCCTCAAAGATACCGATCACAGCGCGCAAAGCGCCATCATCACCCGACATCATCGCCTTTTGAATGATCGGCACCAAAGGCATCGTTGCGGCATCAATCCGCGTGGGATCGACCTTTGGCCGCTGCACCGCACCCGCCATGCAGATCTGCGTCACGCCGCGCACCTTGAGATCTGCGAGAAAGCTGCCGAGCTGCTCCAGACGGAAAACGACGTCTACAGACAGGCTCTCAGGTTCGAACCCCTCCATCGCGCAGACCAACGGACGGTCTGGCAGAGCGTCCACGACAGCGTCCGGCAGAACACCCGTTCCTGCGATCAAAGCCAGCATTTGGTTATTTCCTCGGCGTCAGGAACGAGCGATCTGATTGACCGGTGACGAACTCGACAATGCGTTGAACATATTCGCTGTCGGTGTCCTTGCCTGCGCGATGGGCGCGTTCCTGAAAAGTCCCCTCGCCGCCGGACAGTTCCTTGAACGCCGCCCGCAGAGCCGAGATATCCTCACGCGATACACCGCGACGTTTCAGGCCAACAAGGTTCAACCCGTCCAACTTGCCACGCGGCGCTTGCACCAGACCGTAGGGAATAACGTCATTCGGAACCATGGTCAGCGCGCCGATGATAGCGCCGCGACCGACGCGGACCCATTGGTGCAGGCCCGAGATGCCGCCGACGATCACATCATCTTCGACGATACAATGCCCCGCCGCGCCCGCGTGGTTCACCATGATCACGCGGTTGCCGATCTGAACGTCATGGGCCACGTGAACTCCGGCCATAAACAGGCAATCGTCGCCAATCCGAGTCACACCACCACCGCCTTCGGTGCCCGTGTTGATGGTCACATGCTCGCGGATGCGGTTGCGCTGGCCGATCTCAAGCCGCGTATTCTCGCCCCCGAATTTCAGATCCTGCGGGATCTCACCGATCACTGAGAAGTTGAAGATGACAGTATCGTCGCCGACCGTGGTATCACCTGTGACGACCACATGCGTCTTCAGCTCGACCCGGTCGCCCAGTTTGACCTGAGGACCCACGTAGCAAAACGGACCAATCACGCAGTCCTGACCAATCTGCGCACCGTCTTCGATGATTGCGCTTGGGTGAATGCCGCTCATGTTGTTTTTTCCATGTCCCAATCGACATAGGCCGAGAATTCGGCTTCGGCTGCGACCTCACCGTCAACGGTGGCGCGTCCGTTGAACTTGAACAGCTTGCCGCCCTTCTTGCCGCGCAGGGTTTCGACATGCATCTCCAGCACGTCACCCGGCACCACTTTGCGGCGGAATTTGCATTTGTCGATGCTCATGAAATAGATCAGAAGCTCGGTATCAATGACATCCATGCCGACGCCCAGCATCACGCCCGAGGTCTGCGCCATCGCCTCGACAATGGTGACACCCGGCATTATCGGCGTTCCGGGGAAGTGGCCCTGGAAATGAGGCTCGTTCATGGTGACATTCTTGATGCCACGGGCCGATTGATAGCCGTCGATGTCGACCACCTTGTCGACCAGCAGAAACGGATAGCGATGCGGCAATATCCGCTGAATCAGCTGAATGTCGGCGCTTTTGGTTTCCGTCGTCATCGTTCACTCGTCCCGTTATTTGGATGTGTCAGTTTCCGCGTGGTTAGCAATACCCGCCCCTGAGGGCAAGCGAACCTATTCGCCTGTGCCGTCCTGCAGGCCGGTTCCATCGCCAATTGCGGCATTGATGCGGGCAATCGCATCATCCGTGATGTCGGAGGTGTCGGCGCTAAGGAATACATTTGCGCGTTCCAGCACGACGGCGGCCCCTGTTTCGCGCATCAGTTCGATTAGAACGGGCTGCGCCAAGGCGTAAAACGTTTGGCGGCTTTCTTCGCTACGCCGGGCCAAAGCGTCCAGTTTGGCGCGCTGGCCTTCGCGATGCGATTGCACCTTTTCGTCGAAGGCCTGCGCAAGAGGGCGGAAATCCTCTGGGGCCAGCTCGGCGCGTTTCTGAGTCAGGTCTTTCTCTTCGCTGCTGAGTTCCGCAACGATCCGCTCATTCTCTTCCGCGAGCTGAGCACCCTCGGATTCGATCTCGCGTAACACGCGCTGGCCGAACGCCGAATCCGCAAACAATCGGTCGCTTGAGATGGTCAGGACCAGCGGATCACGCACGCCCAATTGCTGCGCCGCTGTTTGGGACGCAAGTACAAGGCCCAGCAAAAGGCAAAGGGCCCGAACCGGGCCCCATGCGCGTCTAGATATTCGCAACCGCATGCCGGATCAGAACCGAGCCTGAACGGTCAGGTCGAAATTCTGTTCCTTGTCGAAGTCTTCCTTCTTCAACGCTTTCGAGAAGTTGAAACGCAGCGGGCCGAACGGTGTTTCCCACAGAACCGACACACCGATGACGTGACGAATGGAGCCATCCGCACCCACAATATTTGCACCTGCGGTGTTTACGTCATTGATGTTGTAAAGGTTGCCGACGTCGTAGAACAAACCGCCCCGCAGACCCAGTTCTTCCGGCAGCCCCAATGGGAAGTCGCTTTCGAACCGCGCCACCCAGTAGTAGTTGCCTCCGATAGCGTCGTCCTGCCCGTTGGACAGATCACGCGGGCCAAGACCGGCCGGTTCAAACCCGCGGAAGGTGTTCGGCCCCAAAACGAAACGGTCGATGGTACGGCTGAAGTCATTCCCCGACCAGTGAAGCGCACCAGCCTCAAGTGTCGCGCGCAGAACGACCTCTTCGTTCCATACACGGGTTTGCGCGATCGTGCGCGCCGTGGTCTTGAAGTACTTGTTGTCGCCACCCAAACCGGCTGCATCGAAGCCAAGTTCGAACAGGACACCCGCATTCGGGTTCAGGCCGCCGATACGGCTGTCATAGACATAGGTCAGGCCAAAGCTGCTGTTGACCCGCTCACCCTGCGCGATCTCCGATGTGATGACCGCACCGTTCGCCTCGTTGTCCTGCTGGGTCATTTCCGAGCGTTCCCAGCCGTAACGCACGCGCAAGGCCGACAGCTCGCCGATCGAATAAGTCAGCTGTGGGTTAAAAAACACGCGGTCCGTATCATAGCTGGCAAAGCTGGAGTTCGTGGTCGCGATACCCAGGCCCAGATCAAAACGTAGTTTGCGGCCCAATAGGTAAGGCTCAGTAAAGCTCAGCGAGTATTGCTCGGAGTCCTGAGCAGTCGAGATGGTCAGACCAAGGTTCTGCCCCCGGCCCAGAAAGTTCGATTCATTCAGACCGATGGCGACACCGAAGCCATCCGAGACCGAGTAGCTACCACCAAGGCTCAACGAGCCGGTAGGTTGTTCCTCGACATCCACATCCAGTATCACCTGGCTGGGCGAGGATCCTTCGCGCGGCTCGACCTCGGCGTTGGCAAAGAAGCCCAGGGCGTTGATCCGCTCAGCCGCCTGACGAATTTCGCGTGGGTTAAACGGGTCGCCTTCCACGGTGTCGAACTGACGACGGATCACCCGATCCAGCGTGGTTGTGTTGCCCTCAATATCAATACGCTCCACGAAAATCCGCGGCCCACGGCTGAGGACGAATTCCACGTCCAGCGTCAGATCACGCGGGTTGCGCGTGACGCGCGGTTCGACCCGCAGGAAATCCACGCCCTGCTTCACACCCAGCCGTTCCTGACGTGCAATCGAGTTCTCGATCAGGGTCGGCGAATAGGTCACGCCCGGCTTGATCTTCAGAGCATCCTGATAGATCGAAGGATCGACACCTGGGATCTCGCTTACGGTCGTGATTTTGCCGAACGAGAACTTCTGCCCTTCGGTGATGTTCATGACTAGGAAAAAAGCGTCCCGCTCGCGGGTGAATTCAACATTGGCACTGTTCACACGGAAGTCGACATAACCTCGTGACAGGTAGAAATCCCGAATGACCTGCTTGTCGAATTCGATCCGGTCCCCGATGAACGTATCGTTGCGGAAGAACGTCCGCAGGAAGGTCGCCTGTTTGGTCTCAAGCACGCGACGCAAACGACGGTCCGAGAAGGCACGGTTGCCGACGAAACTGACGCGTTCAACCTCAATCGTGGTGCCTTCTGCAACTTCAAACACCAGATCGACGCGGTTGTCGTTTCGGCGGATGACGCGCGGGATCACAGTTGCCGATACCCGGCCTTGGGCGGAATAGACTTCGGCAATCAGATCGGCGTCCGCCTCGGCTGCCTGCGGAGTGAAAACACGGCGCGGCTCGGACGAGATCACATCAAGTAGAAGGTCATCTTTGACGCGGCGATTCCCTTCGATGCTGATCTGGTTGATCGTCGGGTATTCCTGCACCTCGATCACCAGAGTCGTGCCTCGAGGTGTCAATTCGACTGTTTCAAAAACACCACTGTCAAGCACACGCTGATACGCATCATTCAACTGACCGGCCGAAACCGTCTGCCCGGGTTCGATTCCCGTCCGTTGGATGATTGTGCCGGTCTCGATACGCCGGTTGCCCTCAACCTCGAAGGAGTTGATGGTAAAGTTTTGCGCCTGTGCTGCATGCGGCAAAGCCAGTAAACCCATTGCCGCAGTAAGAAAAAGAAATGATCGTGTGCGCCACAAAATCTTGTTTGTTGTCATCTGCCCTCCGCAGGATATACCCGCGCCTCGCCCGTCAGCCATTTTTTCTCTACCCAAAAATTTAGGACTTAATGCTGAGTAACGAGATTGAATGCGCTTGTCAAAACTCCAAAACCATCGGGGCGACGATAGGTCACCTGACACGAATTCTTATAGGGTTTTGGGGAATCAGAGACCGGCGAGATACGCGCCGCCAGCAAGCGCCAGCGCCGTCAGACCAAAGCACAAAAGCACATCCCAGTTCAGAACAAACAGGACGCTGACACTCTGATAGGATTTTTGAATAGCTTTGGTCATGGCCGCCTCATTTTCAGCGGCTATTTTTTACCTCCGAAATGAGGCATCAATGCGGCGCGATTGCGCCGCTTGCGCCACAATCAGCAAAATAGATCGTTACTGACCGAGAAGACCATGAGGCTGAGAACTACCGCAATCCCGAGGGTCATCAAAATCCGCAGGGCTTTGTCGCTGGGCGGTTTGCCCGAGACCGCCTCATAGGCGTAGAACACGAGGTGCCCTCCGTCCAACGCCGGGATCGGGAAAAGGTTCAGAAGACCCACGGCCGTTGACAGCACCGCGATGAAGAAGATGAAGTTTTGAGCGCCCTGGCTGGCCATAGCGCCTGAGGTCTCGGCGATACCGATCGGACCCGAGATGTTACAGGTGCTGATCGCACCGGTAATCATGTGCCACATGCCGGACAAAGAACCTTCGATGATGCGCCCGGTCTGACCCACGCCACCAACCAGCGAATCCCAAAGCCCCGCAGGCTCGGTCGCGGGTTGCAGCATCATACCGCCAACGATCCCGATCCGCCAATGGGTGACGAACCCGCCATCCGGCTGAGGCTCATCGGTTCGACGCGGAGCAAGCGCGAATTCAAGCTCCGCCCCTTCACGCCAGACGTTCAACAACAACACGCGACCGTCCGAGCCTTCGACATGTTCTTTCAACTGCTCGAAGGCAAAGATCGGATCTCCATCGACCGAGGTGATGACGTCGCCCCCTTCCAGTTGGATATCAAACGCCGCACTGCGCGGTGTGACCTGCTGAATCAGCGGCGGGAACAGCCAAGGGGCTGAGACATCCAGCGTTTCGCCATCGCGCAGGACTGTATAGTCTAGCACCGGCTCGACCGGCAGCGCATCGGTGAAGTCGCTCCACGCGCCTTCTTCGTCGAAATCAGGGACTTCAATCCCGGCAATCGCCAGAATCTCATCGCCCTCCTGCAGCCCCTGCTCTGTTCCCGGCAGCGGCTTCAGTTCTCCAACCGTCAGCGGCTCACGCGTGACGCCCTGAGACCAGAAGATCAGGCCAAAGACCAGAATCGACATGACGAAATTGAACACCGGCCCTGCCGCCACAGTGGCTGTTCTCGCCCACAGGGGTGCTCCGTGCATGGTGTGGCGCAGATATTCCGGCTGCTGCTGCGCGATGTCACCCATCGCCTCTTCATCCTTGCCTGAGGCTGCATTGGCATCACCAAGGAATTTCACGTAGCCGCCAAAGGGCAACAACGCGATCTGCCACCGCGTGCCGCGTTTGTCCACGCGGCTCCACAGAACAGGTCCGAACCCAATCGAGAACACTTCGGCATGAATGCCAGACCAGCGGCCGACGATGTAATGCCCGTATTCGTGAACCGCGACGATCACGGACAAGGCAATCACAAAGGCCACAATCGTCCAGAGCAAATTTCCGAACTGAGGGATCAGCGAAAGTACGTCCAAAACTCTATCCTGCTCGTTTGATCACGGTTTCATCCGCCCACTGCCGTGCGAGATGGTCCGTTTGCTGTACGTTATCAAGGGTCAAAGGGGCGTTAATAAGGCCATCCTCGGCATCAAACAGGTCCAGAACGCGTGACACGACCTCCGCCATGGTCGTGAAACCGATCCGACCTTCGATGAAGTGATCCAAAGCACGTTCTTTCGCGGCGTTCAAAACCGCCCCCGAAAGGCCGCCGCGCGCCATCACGTCTCGGGCCAGTTTCAGCGCAGGATAGCGGTTCTGGTCGGGATGGGAAAAGCGTAACTGGCTGAGTTGCGCCAGATCCAGCCGCTCAACCGGCAGATTGCGGCGTTCGGGCCAGTGCAGAGCATAACCAATTGCATGCCGCATATCAGGCGGGCCCAGATGTGCCATCAGCGCCCCGTCCCGAAACCCGACCATCGCATGAACAATGGATTCTGGATGAACCAATACCTCGATCTGGTCCGGATCGACGCCAAAGAACTCTCGGGTTTCAATGACTTCAAGCGCTTTATTGAACATGGATGCGCTATCAATCGTGATCCGCTGCCCCATGTCCCAGTTCGGATGGCTTGAGGCCTGCGTAACGGTCGCGGACGCCAAATCCTCGAGCGGCCAATCCCGGAACGCTCCGCCGCTTGCGGTGATGATAACGCGCTCGACCGCATCCATATCCTCACCGACCAATGCCTGAAACACCGCTGAATGCTCACTGTCGACGGGCAGTACACGCGCATCGTTTTCACGGGCCGTCTGCAACACAAGGGCGCCCGCACAGACCAGAGTCTCTTTATTGGCAAGCGCCAGCGTTGCGCCCTGTTTTAACGCCTCAATACCAGGCGCGAGACCGGCGGCGCCAACGATCGCGGATAGCACCCAGTCCGCCGGGCGCGCGGCGGCCTCAACGATCGCGCTCTGACCCGCCGCCACCTCGATCCCGCTGCCCTGCAACGCATCACGCAGGTCCTGCAATCGGTCCTCAAACGCGGTGACAGCGAGTTTCGCGCCAAGCCGTCGGGCATCCTCGGCCAGTTGTCGGATATTCGAGCCACCTGTCAGGGCGACCACATCATAGGCTTCGATATCGCGCGCAATAAGGTCAATCGCATTCTGACCAACCGATCCGGTCGCCCCAAGGATTGAGACTTTGCGCATCACATCTCTCCGGGTGCGTAAACCAGCCCTGCGATCAGCACAAACAACGCCGCACCCATCATGCCGTCAAACCGGTCGAGAAAGCCGCCATGCCCCGGTATGAGGTTCGAGCTGTCCTTGACGCCGAATTTCCGTTTGACCGCGCTTTCAACGATATCGCCCGCCTGGCTGGCCATGGACGCCATAACTGAGACCAGAACGAACAGCACTCCAAATCCGCCATGCAGTGCGAAACCCACGCCAATCAGGCCCGCCGCGACCCAGCCACCAGCTGTGCCCGACCATGTCTTCTTGGGGCTGACCTTGGGCCAGAATTTCGGGCCACCAATTGCCTTGCCCACGAAATACCCAGCAACATCCGTGGCCACGACGACCGCGATCAGCCAGACCATCCAACCGAAGCCCATGTTTTCACGAATGGAAATGAACCCCAGACCAGCGCCCGCGATCCACAAGGCAAACAGAAAGTACAAGCCGCGCGAACAGGTGACCTGCCCTGCCCCGACCAGCGCCGGAGCCACCAGAAACGGCAACTTATAGAGCGGCGGCACGTGATAGCTGATGATCACCGCAACCCCGGTCAGAATACCGAGTTGCATGGCCAAGCCTCCGCGCTGCGGTTCGATCATGCGTACCAGCTCCCAGGTCATCAAACCGCAGGCAACCGCGATGAAGCTTTCAAACCACAACCCGCCCAGCCATACCTCGACCGCGCCGATTGCGACCAAAACGACTGCGGACAGAATCCGTGCGGTCAGATCAGACCATCGGCCTTCGCTCATGCCAGAACCGCTCCGAAACGCCGCTCGCGCGAGCCGTAGTTGCGGCACAGACGCTCCAACTCGGCGGCGGTGAAATCCGGCCAGAGCGTGTCGATAAACTCGTATTCGGAATAGGCAGACTGCCAGAGGAGAAAGTTCGAAATCCGCGCCTCTCCGCTGGTGCGAATGACCAGATCGGGATCAGGAAGAACGCGCGTATCCAGATACTTGGGGAGGGTCTCTTCATCCACATCCTCGGGCTTTAGCTGCCCTTCGGCCACATCCCGTGCAAGACGTTTCGTGGCCCGCGCCACCTCATCTCGGCCGCCATAGTTCAACGCAACGGTCAAATGGACCAAATCGTTGTCCTTCGTCGCCTCTTCCAGCGAATCCATCAGATCGATCAGCTTGGCATCCAAACGGACCCGATCGCCGATAAAGCGTACGCGAATGCCGTTCTCGGCCAGAGTGCGGGTTTCCTTGATGATGTAGCGCCGAAACAGGCTCATGAGGCCAGCCACTTCGACCTGAGTCCGCTTCCAGTTTTCCGTCGAAAACGCAAAAACGGTTAGGTATTTGATGCCCAACCCCGGACAGGCCTCGACCACCTCACGTACGCGCCGCGCACCTGCGTGGTGACCAAAAAGCCGAGGGCGGCCACGCGCCTGCGCCCACCGACCATTGCCATCCATGATAATCGCGACATGCTTTGGGCCAGCCTGCACGTCCGTATGTGGATCCTTGGGCATCAGTACCGGCTCAGACCTGCATGATTTCCGACTGCTTGTTCTCAAGCGCGGCATCAACAGCTTTGATCATCGTGTCGGTCAGATCCTGAACTTCGCTCTCCCAGAACTTCTGGTCATCTTCGGACATTCCGTCCGATTTCGCTTTCTTGATCTGATCCATACCGTCCCGGCGCACGTTGCGGATCGAAACCCGCGCGCTTTCGGCATATTGCCCGGCAACTTTGCCCAACTCGCGGCGGCGCTCTTCGTTCAGTTCCGGGATCGGCAGCATGATGATTGTGCCGTTCAGCTGTGGATTGATACCCAGCCCGCTTTCACGGATCGCCTTTTCCACTTTGCCCACAAGGCCCTTGTCCCAGACATTCACCGTCACCATCCGAGGTTCAGGCACATTGACCGTGCCAACCTGGTTGATCGGCGTCATCGAGCCATAGGCATCCACCATCACCGGCTCCAGCATCGAGGCCGAGGCCCGCCCGGTGCGCAGAGAGGCAAATTCAGTTTTGAGATTGGACATAGCGCCGTCCATGCGGCGTTTCAGATCGTCGGTGTCCAGTTCGAAGTCGTCAGACATGCTGCTCACTCCCCGTCTTCAAGTGCTGTTTGGATGGGTCTTAAGCCATCACATTTGGGATGTATAGCAATCATGAGCATGAATTGTGGCAATGACCAGAACTGTTTCGGTCCTTTTGCCGCCCAGAAGGTTAAGCCAGGGCAGTTCTGCCCCGGCTATTTTCTTGGATCAGGCGTTTACGTCGACGACAACGCGGCCCTTGACCTGACCTTTCAGAATATCCGCACCCAGTTGCGGCAAATCGGACAGAGCTGCCGGATGCACCATGGCCTCCAGCTTGTCCATTGGCAGGTCGGTCGCGATGCGCTGCCAAGCCCGCAGGCGGTTGTCATAAGGCTGCATCACGCTATCGATCCCCAGAAGGTTCACACCGCGCAGCAGGAAGGGAATCACTGTTGCAGGCAACCCCGCTCCGCCAGCAAGACCGACTGCGGCGACCGAGCAGCCATACTTCATCTGCCCCAAAACGCGCGCCAGCATGTCACCGCCAACGGCATCGACACAGCCCGCCCAAGTTTCGCTTTCCAGCGGGCGCTTCGTAGTCTCGTTCAGCTCTTCACGCGGCACGATGGTCGTGGCGCCAAGCGATTTCAGGTAGTCTCCGGTCTCAGGGCGACCGGTCACAGCCGCGACCTCATAGCCCAGCTTGCCCAGAATGGCCGTCGCCACTGAACCAACGCCGCCTGCAGCACCAGTCACCAGCACAGGCCCACGATCCGGCGTCAACCCGTGATCCTCCAGAGCCATGACCGCCAACATGGCCGTGAACCCAGCCGTTCCAACGGCCATCGCCTGCCGCGCGTCCAGCCCATCCGGCAACGGCACCAACCAATCGGCCCGAGCGTTGGCCTTCTGCGAATAGCCACCCCAATGGGCCTCACCCACACGCCAACCGGTCAGAACCACCTTGTCACCCGGCTTGTAGCGGTCGTCCGAGGACGCCTCGACCGTTCCTGCATAGTCGATACCGGGAATGTGCGGGTAGTTGCGCACCAGACCGCCGCCCTTGGCCGACAGGCACAAACCGTCCTTGTAGTTCACCGTCGAATACTCAACAGCAACCGTCACCTCTCCGTCAGGCAAATCCTCAAGCGAGAGTTGCTTGACCGAGGGACTTGCCAGACCGCTTTCTTCATCCTTTTCCATAACCAAAGCATTGAACATATTGCTATCCTTTCATTTTTGACGGCCAGCCCAATCCTTCACCTGGCCCAAAATATCTCGGGGGAGTCGCGCAGCGACGGGGGCAGAGCCCCCTGCCTCCGCTAGATCCAAAACTGCCCCTGCACCGTCGCGCCTCGCATACCGTCAGGCGTTTCAACTTCGACCTTGGTTCCGGCGTCCCAATGGCTCAATTTGACCATACCAATCGAAACATTGGTCGAGAAATCCGGAGACCAGGCAGAAGACGTCACCTGACCCACCTGCTTTCCGTCCGCAAAGACAGGCCACGGCTGGACACAAGGCAGCACCGCATCTCCGTCGATCGCAATCGGACGTATCTGTTGCACCGGACCTTCTTTGGCCACACGCAACAACGCATCCCGGCCCACGCAGCCGATGGCGGTATGCGTATTGCAGAACTTGCCCAGCCCACATTCATGCGGTGTGTTGTCATCGGTCATATCATTGCCGTAGGACAACAACCCTCCCTCGATCCGCTCGATCAGGTTGGGACACCCCGCTCGCACGTCCAGGTCTTCGCCCGCCGAGAACAGAGCGTTCCACAGAGGCATACCGATGTCGCTGCCCTCGACATAGATCTCGAACCCACCTTGCTTGGAGTAGCCCGAGCGGGCAACCGCAAGATCGCGCCCTTCGAATTCGAACATGTCGAACTTGAAGAAACGAATATCACGTACACGGTCTCCGAATACGCGCGCCATCAGCTCATCTGCTTTTGGCCCCTGAACGCCCAAGGGCGACACGTCCGGCTCATCAACCAGCACATCCAGGCGATATCCGTTGGCCAACCCTTTGACCCATAGCAACAAATCGCTGTCGGCGATAGAGATCCACCAGCGGTCTTCAGAAAGCTTCACGGCTACGGGATCGTTCAACATCCCGCCGGTTTCGTCCACAATCGGCACGTAGAAGCACTGTCCGGGCAGCATCCCGCGCAGGTCACGCGGTGTCAGCATCTGCATCAGACGCGCAGCATCCGGCCCGCGCAGTTCAACCTGACGTTCGCAGGAGACGTCCCAGACCTGAACGTTCTTCTTCAGGTGATGGTAGTCGGCCTCGACACTTTCAAAGACCGTCGGCAACAACATCCGGTTGTAAACCGTGTAGCCTTTGACACCAGCGGCTTCGACGCCTTCGGAAAACGGCGTGCGACGCAGGCGACGAGACAGGGATATTTGCGGCATTCAGCCCTCCTTTGGCATGAAGCAAAGATCGCTGACCGGGGCCTCGGAACCGGCTTCGGTCAGCATTTTGTGTAGTTGTCCACGATGATGGGTTTGATGGTTGAAGAAATGCATCACGCATTGCGCGTAAGGCAAAGTAACATCAGCCTCTTTTGCGGCCGAGTACCAAGTGAAAGGACCCGACAGTACTTCATTGCCAAGCGTATCCGCCCAATCCGAGATCCGGTCATCCATAGCCACGCGCAGAGCCAGCCAGCTGTCGAGATCAGGGCAAAGATGCACGCTTTCGTGGATGCCGCCTCCGGGTCGGTGGATATTACTCTCCGGCCCCGGCCCTTTGTCAAAGCGTGACATCCAGATCCAGTCGCCCCATAGCAAGTGGTTCGCCGTACCCATAATCGAGCCGAAAAACGCGCCGCGTTCCTGCATCAGTTCCTCGGGCGACAGTGCTTGAAGAAATTCCGCCAACTGGCTGTTTTGCCAGTGGTTGTAGCGTGCCATTTCCCTTGCGTAGGCTCCGGTGATCATCACTTGGGCCCATGCCAGTCGATCGGGCAGATCTCGGCTGATTTACCACCGAAATCCCAGACGCGCCCATAATCGCGCACTTTCGATTTGTTTCCGCGTGCCACGATGATGTCCGGCCCCATCCAGTATTTGGAGTTCGACACCATCACCGGATGCTCAGGGTCTTTACCGCCCAGCATCTCAATCTCGCCTTGGATTTTACGACCGATCGCAATCCTGCGCTTGTTGCCGTCCCGTTCGATCTGGACCGGAGCACGCTCGGCCCCGATGATCTCACTCACAAGCATCGTGAACAGGCCAGTGGTGCCGCCGGCCTGACCGCTGAAGATCTGCAGCAGCCCATTATAGGCCTTGCCGCTGGCGCGTTCATCGACATAGGCGGCGACTTTCCACTGCCCCTCGCCCATGCGGCCCGGTATATCGACCAGAAGACCAACATTCAGGCCCGACAGATCCTCGCCCTCGTAATGCCCTTCGTCGATGATCACGCCCATCCAGGCGTGGCAGTGGCCCTCGGTCGGAGGGTGCGCGCCCAGTGAGACCACGCAGGGGCAGAACACATCGCATGAGCAGTTCAGGATCAGCTCGCCCTTGATGGACCAATCCGTCGGGCTCATCTCACGCCGTTTGGGGTTGGGCATACGGCTGTCGATCCGCTGACTAATCGGAAGCCGGTCGGCCTCGGGTTTTCTGTTTTTCGCCATCAGCTTATCCTCCGTAAGCAAAGGGATAGATCAGCAGCACAACACCGCCTGCAATCAGTATGAACCCCATGGGTCGGGTCACAGCATGCCCGATCTGGGGGAGTTTTTCCAAAACCATGAACAGGGTCGCCAGACCCATCCACAAAAGGCTCATGACGCCACCAACAAAGCCAAGCGCCATGAAGCCCCAGCAGCAACCGGCGCAAAACGCGCCGAGCCCCAGCCCCATTCTCACACCGCCCGCAAAGCCGGTTTTCCAATGGCCCAGGAAATACGTCATTGGGGCGTGACAAACGCCGTGGCAGACCTCTTTCGCGCGAGTGAACTGGAAGGCGCCGACCACGATCAGCAGCCCTCCGGCCACCCAATGGGACTTGGCGATGCCCAGCATATCGACAAACCCATCGAACAGCAGGGCGAGTTGCACACCTGCAATGAGCGCCGCAAATCCGACCCAGACGATGAAATACCCGGCCAGAACGCCCAGCCATCCAGCCCGCGTACCATTGGCGCTGCGGATCAGGTCGTCATAGCTGCGGAGCGTCGGCACCAGCGTCGGCAACATCATCGCCGCCATCATGATCGCCCACATCCAGAACAAAGGTCCGAATTCAGCCATGGGCATATACATATCCATGCGCGGGTCCATCGCCGCCATAGCCTGCCCCATCGGCCCCGGCCGACCAATCCAGTCGAGGTCCATGTCTCGGCTCATCGAGAACATGACCCACCACGCCCACAGGATCACAGCATAGAACGCCAGCCACATTCCGCTGCGGAATAATGCGCGACTCATGTGATCCTCCGACTCAACTCTCTTGCTTTTCAAATGTCAGACTTTTAAATGTCAGACAAATAAAATTTTCAGACTGGCCACAAATGAAGATAGACCCCGCCAATCCCGCAGACCTCTCTGCACAGATCGCACAGGCCATTCGGAACGCGATTGTGTCCGGCGAATTGATCGTGGATGAGCGCCTGCCCTCTGAGTCAGAACTTGCGGATCAGTTCCAGGTGTCGCGACCAACGGTTCGAGAGGCCCTGAAGCGCTTGGCTGCTCAGTCCCTGATCCGCACCCAACGCGGTGCAACCGGCGGGGCCTTTGTGAACCGGATCAGCTTTGAGGACGCCTATTCGCAGCAAATCACCACCTCGACCCTGCTTCTGTCGATGAACGCCGTCAGTTTCGATACGGCCTGTGAAGCGCGATATGCTCTGGAGCGCGCCTGCGCGGCTTTGTCGGCCGAACGCCGCACTGCGGATCAACTGGCAACAATGCGGGCCGAGATCTTCCGTCAGGCTCAGCCGGGCCTGACAGATGAGGCCTTCTGCGCCTCGGACGTCGCCTTTCACCGCGCGCTGGTCGATGGCGCTGACAATCCAGTGCTGTCCTATCAACTGGCGGGTGCGGTCGAGGCCATGCAGCCGCTGATGAACATGATCACCTTCACCGCGCGCTCGCGCGAAGAGATCATTGCGCTGCACACCAAGATCGCCGACGCGCTTGAGGCGCGCGATGCGCCATCAGTGGACGCGACGCTGATCGAACTTGAAACCTATACACGCCAACTGGCCCGAGATGTGGCCGAGCGCAAACGTAAAACCGCCTGACACTCAGGCCCGAAATCTGACGCAGACCAACAGGCAGAAAGGAAGCACGAGCAGGCAGGATGTCACCCGGCGTCAAGACCGGAACTCTCAGAACGAATTGAAGATCAATGACTTACGGGAGGATGTTATGAATACAAGACCGGACCCAACCTTTTACCCATCGGCCAAACTGGCGATGGAGGGCCCCACTGAGACGCTTGCTTTTACGCTGATGCTCAGCCCGGATTTTTCGCAACCAGACGGGCTCGCGGTTGTAAATGTCGATCCGACTTCTGACGACTATGGAAAGATCGTCCATCAGGTCATCATGCCGGAAAAAGGCGATGAATTTCACCACTTTGGCTGGAACGCGTGCTCTTCGGCGCTGTCGCCGCTGACGGGTCACGCGTTTCTGGAGCGGCGCTATCTGATCGTTCCGGGCATCCGCTCCAGCCGGATCTATGTGATCGACGTGAAGAACCCGCTTGAGGCCAAGATCCACAAGATCATCGAACCCGAGGAAGTCTTTGCAAAGACTGGATATTCTCGCCCTCACACCATTCATTGCGGGCCCGAAGGAATCTATGTCAGCACCCTGGGTGGCGGCGGAGAGGACGGGACCGATGGCCCTCCGGGTATCTTCATCATGGATTGCGAAAGCTTCGAGATCATAGGACGGTATGAGATCGAGCGCGGCGTGCAAGACAAGCACTATGATTTCTGGTGGAACCTGCCTCGCGACTACATGGTCAGTTCTGAATGGGGTCTGCCGCCACAGTTTGAGAACGGAATCGTGGCCGAGGATCTGCTGTCCAACAAATATGGTCACAGCATCCATTTCTGGAACCTGCGCAGCCGTACCAATATCCAAACCATTGATCTGGGCGAAAACCACCAGATGGCTTTGGAGATCCGGCCCGCGCATGATCCGGTCAAACAGTATGGGTTCTGCGGCGTCGTTGTGGACACAACGAATCTGCAAGGCGCGATCTTCACATGGTGGCGAAACGACGACGGCACGTTTGAGGCCAAGAAAACCATCACCATCGACCCGCAACCGGCTGACCCTGATGACTTGCCGGACCTGCTGAAAGGGTTCTCGGCCGTTCCACCGCTGGTGACGGATATCGACCTGAGCCTCGACGACAAGTACCTCTATGTCGCCTGCTGGGGCACCGGAGAGATGCATCAGTACGATGTCTCAGACCCGATGAACCCGACGCTGGCTGGCAAGGTTGAAATCGGTGGTATCGTCAAAAAGACCAAACATCCGAACGGTCAGGACTTTGGCTATGGCCCGCAGATGGTTGAAATCAGCCGCGACGGGAAACGGGTCTACTGGACCAACTCGCTCTATTCCACTTGGGACGACCAGTTCTATCCCGGCGAGCGCGGTGCGGCGATGGTCAAAGCCGATGTCGGCGAGAACGGCGGCCTGACCTTGGATCCCAAATTCTGGGTCGAATTCCCCGAAGGCTATCGTAGCCACCAGATCCGGTTGGAGGGCGGAGACTGTTCGACCGACAGTTTCTGCTACCCTTCGGTCTGAGTTGGAATTTCTGATGACATCAACGGCTGGCCTCTGGCTGGCCGTTGTTCTCAGCGGTGCCTATCACGGGCTGAATCCCGGAATGGGCTGGCCGCTTGCTGTCTCCTCCGCGTTGATGGAGCAGCGCCAGTCGGCCCTCTGGCGCGCCTTGGTCGCGCTTGCGGGCGGTCATTTTCTGGCGATGCTGGGTGTCTTGTTGCCATTTGCAATGATGGCTGTGTTGATCGACTACCAACGCGAAATCCGCATTGGGGCGGCGCTGATCGTTATTGCGATGGGGCTGTATATTGCCGTCACACGCAACCACCCTCGGTTTTTGTCACGCGTGCCGCCAAGTAAACTCGCGCTGTGGTCCTTTCTGGTCGCGCTCGCCCACGGCGCGGCCTTGATGCTGGTTCCGATCTATCTGGGCCTGTGCAACCTGGATGAGCTGGACGCCGGGCATCAGGCCATCTCTCAGATCATGACAACAAACACCCTGCTGGTTCTGGCCGTGGCCGCGCTGCATACGGCGGCAATGATCCTGGGAGGCGGTCTTCTGGCCTATGGCGTCTATCGCTGGCTTGGGCTGCAATTCCTCTCACGCACCTGGTTCAACCTTGAACTCATCTGGGCACTCAGCCTGATTTTGGTCGGCGTGCTGGGGCTTTGGTCCGCAATCTAGTCGCAGCGTGAACACCTTGCACATGTTCCGAAAAACCGCTTTGTCCTGCTTTGAAAGAAGTTAGGAGTTTTCGAAGTGTCCCAGAACACGCGCCCCACGGAAATGCTGCGTCAGGGCAAGGCTGCCGACTGGCAGGCGGCAACAACCCATGCCTTCACGCGCGAGCTGTCAGACGGCACCCTGCCCGAGGACAAGATGCGCTGGTATCTGCAACAGGACTATCAGTTCGTCGATGGCTTCGTCCGCCTGCTGGCCAGCGCCATTGCACACGCGCCCACCCTGGGCGACAGCGTTCCCGCCGCGCAGTTTCTGGCGGTGATCACAGGCCCTGAAAACACCTACTTCCTGCGCTCGCTCGAAGCGCTGGGCACCCAACCCAGCACCGACCCTACCCCCGCTACCAAAGCCTTTCAGGACCTGATGGCCGAGGCCGCAGCCTCGGGCCGGTATGAGAACATGCTGGCGGTTCTGGTTGTCGCCGAATGGGTCTATCTAAGCTGGGCCAGCCCGGAAAATCCGCCGAAACCCGACCTACCCTTCTGGTTCGCGGAATGGATCACGCTACATGCCGGAGAAGGTTTTGAGGGCGTGGTCGAGTATCTGCGCGGGCAGCTCGACAAGACCTGGCCCACCTTGACGCCAGAGGCGCAAGCCGAAGTAACACGGCTGTTCCACCGGGCGGTCGAGCTGGAGAAAGACTTCTTTGACGCCGCCTACGCGGTGTAACCGGACAAAGGCACAATCATGGTACATATCCTCAACGTCATCGCGGCTCTGCTGACCATCGGCTTTGGCCTGTTCGGCTTTCTCGCACCTTTGCACACCGCGACGGCGCTGGATCTGGCCCCGACGAACAGCAACATGGGTCTGAGCGAGATGCGCGCCTCGGTCGGAGGGTTGTTCGTTGTCACGGGCATCGCCGTGATCTGGCTAAACCACCCAATGGCATACGCCATGCTGGGCGTAGCCTATGCCGGGGCGGCTTTGGGGCGGTTCGTGTCGGTGCTGCTGGACAATCCACCACTTGCTAAGGCCATGATTTTCGGGGGAATTGAACTGATCCTGGCCGTCTGGCTGATCGCCGCAAATCTGAACCGCACCCCGTGATTTACAGTGCTCTAAGGGCATTTCCGGGTTTGCATCCCGAAATCTCCTCACCTATATAAGTTCTGTCCTTCGGGACTATGGACATAAACGCGCTCGTAATAAGCGGATCGGACCCGGGGGCGGTACCCGGCGGCTCCACCAACCATCCTTCGTTTGAGGATTTTGGGGCCGAAATAGGATCGACGAACGTCTAAAGGGGTTAGCTTTGTCTCGGCTGTCTGCCACCGTTATCGGCGAAACTAGTACAATTGCAAACGACAATCGTGCTCCGGTTGCAGTTGCTGCGTAAGCAGTAACAAGACCGAAACTTAAGCCCTTGCGCCTAGCCGCGTAAGGCGGGGTTCGCAGGTACCTGGCAACAGAAACCTGCATTTCCCCTACCTTATGTCTGCGTTTATTTCGGCTCAGATTCAGAGTTTATTCATCTCTTTTGTCCAAAGTCATCCCAGACAGACAGGAGGGCCGGGATGACCCACTCAGATATCTTGAAAGCGTGGTATTCGGAAGTTTGGGAACAAGGGAATACCGATGCAATTGATCAGTACTTTGCGCCGGAAACCATGGCCGAGGGGCTGATCCCCGAAATGCAGGTTGGGGCCGATGATTTTCGCGATCTTGTGATGGCCTTCCGGCATATTCTGGGTGAAATCTCGGTCGAGCTGCCAAAGATCATCGAAAACGGGGATTGGGTGTCCGCCATTCTGCACGTCAAAACCTTCCGCGCCGACAACGGTGCCCCGCTGGAGGTGACGGGCCAGGTCATGGCCCGCTTCAAAGGCGAAAAGATGGTCGAGGCCTACAACCAGTTCGATTTCATATCGTTTTTTGAACAACTTGGTCAGTTTCCGCAGGATACCCTGCCCGTCTGCATGACCGGTCAGCGACTGGATTGGAGCTGAACACCCAAGCCGCCTTGACCCCCAAGTTTCTGACGCGATAGCTAAGGCCATACGTGCCGAGCGCATTCGGCGCACGGCCGCCATTGCGGGGAAATGGGTCATGCTTCGTGATCGAAAAAACCAGCTGTCCGAGCGCATTTTGACCGTTGGGCTAACGTGACATGACGCCTTCAGTGCGCGAGCTTGTTCTGGTCTTCGGCAGAATTGGCCTTTTGTCCTTCGGCGGCCCTGCGGCGCAGATATCCTTGATGCATCAGGAGTTGGTAGACCGTCGCGCCTGGTTGTCCGAGGAAACCTATTTGCGCGCTCTTTCCCTATGCATGTTGCTGCCGGGGCCAGAGGCGATGCAGCTGGCCACTTATGCGGGCTGGCGTCTTCGGGGCGTGACCGGAGGGTTGATTGCAGGCACCCTGTTCGTTCTGCCGGGTGCCGTTGTGATCGCTGCGCTGGTTCTGCTTTATGCGAGCTTCGGCACCCTGCCCCTTGTGCAAGCCGGTTTTCTGGGGATCAAGGCCACGGTCATCGTGATCGTCCTTCAAGCGCTCCTGAAGCTGTCACGAAAGGCATTGACCGACACGGAACACCGCCTCATCGCGGGGATCGGGTTCCTGGGTATCTTCCTGTTCAACCTGCCCTTTCCACTGATCATTCTGGCCGCCGCGCTATGGGGCTATGTGTCTTTCAAAGGACCCGTTGCGCAGCAAGACACCTCCCCACGCGCAAGTTTTTCCCGCACCCTACGCACGGTTGCCATTTGGGTGCCGCTCTGGCTCGGACCATTGGTCCTCCTGTCCCTGTCCGGTCATCAATTGCTCAGCGACTTGGGATGGTTCTTCGCCCGTCTGGCCGTGGTGACCTTTGGCGGGGCCTACGCTGTTTTGGCCTACATGACACAGACAGTGGTCGATCAATATCAATGGATCAGCACCGGCCAGATGATCGACGCGCTGGGCCTTGCGGAAACCACCCCCGGGCCGTTGATTCTGGTCACGCAATTCGTCGCGATGCTGACCGGACAAATCAACGGAGGGGTCTCGCTGGCCTTCGCCGCAGGTGCGGTTGCGCTATGGGCGACGTTCGTCCCGTGTTTCCTTTGGATCTTTCTGGCCGCTCCGTATTTGGACAAACTGGCGACCCGCCCTCGGCTCTCTGCCGCTTTGCATGGCATAACGGCAGCCGTCGTAGGTGTGATTCTCAACCTCTCCGTGTGGTTCGCCTTGAACGTTCTATTCGGTGCGCTCACGCAATACAGTTGGGGGCCTGTCTCGATACCTCTGCCAGGGTGGGACTCGCTAAACCTCACTGCGGCTGCGCTCACTATCGCCGCTGGGGTATTGATTTTTCGAGCAAAATTAGGGATGGCAACGGTTCTGGCACTGATGGCCGTCGCGGGCATCGCTATCCAGCTATTATGATCAATCCGGCGATACCCGCCCTTTCGTTTCCAGCTAAAACGCCTATGCTGGATGCAACCACTTTCGAGGATGACACATGTCGCAAGACATCGACTATGGAAACCTGATGCACACCGCCATGCGCGGGCTGATCAAAACCGTTCTGACCGGCGTGTCTGAAACCGGCCTGCCCGGCGCGCACCATTTCTTCATCACGTTTGATACAAGAGAAGACGGCGTCGACATCGCGGACTGGCTGCGTGACCGCTATCCCGAAGAGATGACCATCGTGATGCAACATTGGTTCGAAAACCTCGAGGTCGGCGAAAACGGCTTTGCGATTACGTTGAACTTCGGCGATGCGCCGGAACCGCTCTACATCCCCTACACGGCCATCAAAACGTTCGTAGACCCGTCCGTCGAATTCGGCCTGCGCTTTGAAGGACCCGAGGATGACGACGCGGAAGAGGAGTTCGTAGAAGAGACAATCGAGGTAGAAGAACCCGAGGTTCATCACGACGCCGACGTCGTCTCATTGGACAGCTTCCGCAAGTAGTCCATCAAACCCCGCGCCGGTCGCGGGGTTTATTGTTTTTGCAAAAAGGTCTCGACCGCGCGAGATTTGTCTCCGTTGATGAAGCGCGAGAACGACAGATTCAGCCCGCCCTCGGCCAGGGTTCGATCATATTGCTGCAACTCGTAGCCGCCCTGCGCATCAATAAACAGGGAAAACACGGTCATCGTGTCCCCTTCAATCCGACCCCAGACAAAGGGTTCTCCTTTCATTGGGTCCAGAGGCACCTCATGGCCGAACACATTCCGTTGCATGGCAGCCGAAAACACATCGGGCCGGTCCGAGGGCACAAAGTCGACCGAGAATTTCTGTTGCTTGACCCGCCCGTCCAGCTTGTAGGTCGTTGTGGTCCAGCTGACATTGAACCCGTGGCGGGTCTCATGGATCGAAACGCTCATATCCCGAGGCGTCGCAGTTCCATCTACGTCGACAACATTGGCGGATCCGGTGTAGTCCCCGACGAAGGGCGTGATACTGGATGCGCTTGCCAGCGTGCCCAGCAGGACCAGCCCCATGGCCAACAGCATGGTTTTCAACGGGATCATCCGAGCTGAGATTGGCATTTCATCCTCCACGATGGCCACACATATATTGTAGCTCAGCGGCAGGCGCGCACAATGGGGCTCGTGCGCGCGATTAGAACAATTTCACCCGCCTTGCGCCTATACCTTGGGTTTTGTTGAGTTTAAGCTGCGCGCAACTGGCCGATTGCGTTGCGGCGCGGCCTTGGCTAAACGGCATACAACTGCATACCAGACGGAGTACCCGATGTCTCAGACCCGCACCGAATCCGACAGCTTTGGCCCGCTCGAGGTTCCCGCTGACAAGTACTGGGGGGCGCAGACGCAGCGCTCGATTATGAACTTCCCCATCGGTTGGGAGAAGCAGCCCGTAGCCATCGTGCGCGCTCTAGGCGTGATCAAAAAAGCCTGCGCAATGGAGAACAAAGCGACCGGCAAGCTGGACGCCAAAATCGCGGACGCGATAATTCAGGCCGCTGGTGAGGTGACTGAGGGCAAATTCGACGACAATTTCCCTCTGGTCGTATGGCAGACCGGCTCGGGCACACAGTCCAACATGAACTCGAATGAAGTGATCGCAAACCGCGCGATCGAGATTCTGGGAGGCGTCATCGGCTCGAAAGACCCGGTTCACCCCAATGATCACTGCAACATGGGCCAATCGTCGAACGACACATTCCCGACCGCCATGCACATCGCAACTGCGGTCAGCGTGCGCGACGTGCTGCTGCCCGGTCTTACCAAATTTGCCGAAACGCTTGAGAAAAAGGCGGCTGAATTTGCGGGCATCATCAAGATCGGACGCACTCATACGCAGGATGCGACTCCCCTGACACTGGAACAGGAATTCGGAGCTTACGCCCATCAGATCCGTCAGGGCATTACCCGCGTTGAGGCTGCAATGCCCGGTATTTACGAGCTGGCGCAGGGTGGTACCGCCGTTGGAACTGGGTTGAACACCCATGGTGGATGGGACGAAGCCGTCGCAGCTAACATGGCTGAAATTACTGGCCTGCCCTTTGTAACCGCTCCGAACAAATTTGAAGCCCTAGCCGCGCATGACGCCATGGTCTTCTTGTCGGGTGCATTGGCGACCATCGCCGGGTCTTGCTATAAGATTGCTAACGACATTCGCTTGCTAGGCTCAGGCCCCCGCTCGGGTCTGGGCGAGCTAATTCTGCCTGAAAACGAGCCAGGGTCTTCCATTATGCCTGGTAAAGTGAACCCGACACAGGCCGAAGCGCTCACTCAGGTTGCCGCACATGTCATGGGCAATGATGCTGCGATTAAGTTCGCGGGCTCCCAGGGTCATTTCCAGCTGAATGTCTATAACCCTATGATGTCCTACAACCTTCTGCAGTCGATCCAACTGCTTGGCGACGCCACCGACAGCTTTACCGAACGGATGCTATCGGGCATTCAAGCCAACGAACCGCGCATCGACAAGCTGATGAAGGAATCGCTGATGCTGGTAACCGCTCTGGCCCCAACCATCGGCTATGACAACGCCACTACGGTTGCCAAAACAGCGCATAAGAACGGCACGACCCTCAAGGAAGAGGCCATCGCGCTGGGCTTTGTCGATGAAGAGACCTTTGACGCCGTCGTGCGCCCCGAACAGATGATCGGCCCGAAAGACTGATGGGTAAGCCGGTCAACTTAAACCGGTATCGGAAAGAGAAAGCGCGGGCCGAGAAAAAGGCCCGCGCGGATCAGAATGCGGTCGCCTTCGGGCGCGGCAAGGCCGAAAAACAGGTCGTAAAGCTGCAAAAAGACAAGCAGAACCGCGATCTGGACAATCACGAGCTGGATGAATGAGCGGCCCTCCGGTCAAACGCTCTCTGACCCTCAAGGGGCACCGGACGTCAGTCTCGCTTGAGGATGAGTTCTGGCGTGCGTTTCGCGATATTGCCGAAGAAAAACAACAACCCATCAATGCTTTGGCGGCAGATATTGATGTTGCACGTGACCCTGAAACAGGGCTGGCATCGGCCATACGTGTTTTCGTTCTGAACTGGTACCGCGACAAGCTTTGAAGCTTGTCAGAGCCTCAGCTTTGAGTGTAGGCTGGATGAGAACAAAATAGGTACATTCATGAGCAAAACCGTTTTGGGTCCTGATGGCCTCGCCCGATGCGCATGGTGTCAAGCGGCGCCTGAGTTCTTCGACTATCATGACACGGAATGGGGTTACCCTGTGTCCGATGATCGACGATTGTTCGAAAAACTGTGTCTTGAAAGCTTTCAGTCCGGCCTCAGCTGGCGCACGATCCTGAACAAGCGCGAGAATTTTCGCCGGGCCTTTTGCGACTTTGATTTCAACAAGATGGCCGAGTTTTCTGACGCAGATATTGAACGCCTTTTGCAAGATTCAGGTATCATCCGCCATCGCGGCAAGATCGAAGCCGTGATCAACAATGCCCGCCGCACGCAGGAGTTGGTGGCGCATGAAGGTTCCCTCGCGGCGTATGTCTGGCGATATGAACCGACCTCACCGCCAGAGCCACAGACTGCCAGCACCTCAGCCGAGTCGGTCGCAATGTCGAAAGACCTGAAAAAGCGGGGCTGGAAGTTTGTCGGCCCCACCACCGTTTTTGCCTTCATGCAGGCGATGGGGCTGATCAATGATCACGCGATAGGCTGCGTCAGCCGAGAAAAAGCGGAACAGATGCGCCGCGATTTCGTCAAACCGGTTTAGGCGTTAGGCCGACGCTTTGAAAATCTTGTCGATATTGCTGCCGAGGGCGGCGTTGAATTCCGCATCCGATTGCTGTTTCGAAAGCCCCTCGGTCAGCGCGCGCGAGAAGGACGCGATCATTTTGCCGTTTTGCCCCAGCAGATCACAGGCCTGCTCGGTCGAGTAACCACCCGAAAGGGCCACTACGCGCAGAACGCGCGGGTGATCGGCCACTTCGTCATAGAGGTTCGCAGAGTTTGGGATGGTCAGCTTCAGCATGACCTCCTGCCCTTCGGCCAGTTGGTCGAGGTTTTTCAGGATTTCGGTTTTTAGAATATCCTCGGCCTCGGCCTTGGTTTCCGAGTTAATGTTCACCTCGGGCTCGACAATCGGCACCATGCCAGCTTCGGTCACGACGCGGGCCACGTCGAATTGCTGGGCAACAACGGCGGCGATACCTTCGGCGTTGGCTTCATGAATGACCGAGCGTTCCTTGGTGCCAAACACGCCTTCCGTTTGGGCCAATGTCTCGGCCAGCCCCGGGATGGGCTTCATCATCTGCACACCGTTTGCAGTATCTTCCAGACCCTTGTCGATTTTCAGGAACGGCACGATCCCTTTGACGGACCATAGGTAATCGGCGACCTTGCGACCTTCGATCTCTTCGCCAAGGGTGCGTTCGAACAGGATCGCGCCGATCACTTTGTCCTTGGTGAAGTCATCCGCCAGGATGATCCGCGCGCGCATGTTCTGGATTTCGCCGAACATCTCCTCTTCCGAGGCGTATTGCGCAGCGTCCACACCATAGAGCGCCAGAGCCTTCGGGGTTGATCCGCCGCTTTGATCCAGTGCTGCAATAAAGCCTGCTCCATCTGACATCTGCGCGCGCTGTTCTGCTTTGGACATAGTATTTTCCCGTTCAAGACTGATTCCGATTTCCTTCACCGCATACAGCACAGTTATGGGTGATGGTAGTTTGTTAGCGCTCAACCACGCGCAACCATATACCATCCTGCGATCTGACCGTCAGATGAGCCACCGGAACAGGCATTTTTTCCGGGATTGTTTCGAATCTGAAATGGCGCAGCAATGTGGACAGGATCAAGGGCCCCTCGACCATCGCAAACCCGGCCCCGGGACAGACGCGAGGGCCTGTCGAGAAGGGAATGTAGGCTTCGCGCTGACAGGATTTGCCGTTTTCCGTGCCCCAACGATTGGGATCGAAACCATCCGGGTTGTCCCACAGCCGCTCCTGCCTATGCAGATGCCACGGGCTGATCACGATCTGTGAGTCTTTTGGAATGTCTCTGTTGCGAAACTTCTCAGGGCAGCTAGCCTGCCGGACCATCATCGGCACAGGCGGATAGAGCCTCAGGGCCTCGCGGAACACATCCCGGCTGAGTTTCAGCTTGGACATCACTGTGAAAGACCGATCCTCAAGCGCGTGCGCTTCCGAGACGAGTTTCTCCTGCCACTCGGGGTAGAGCGCCATCAGATAGAGAGTCCACGCCAAAGCCGAGGCGCTGGTTTCGTGTCCGGCCAGAAAGAAAATCGCAACCTGATCGACCATCTCCTCCGGTTTAAAACACTTGCCGGTTTCCAGGTCAGGTGTCGTCATGATCTTGGTTGCCAGATCATCGGGCGCGCGATGCGCAGCAATCGCCGCAGCCCGATCTTTCGTCAGTTTGGCAATCAGGGAGCGAATCTCTTGCGCGGTCTTACGAGTCTTTCGCGAATGAAATCGGGGCAACCAGCGCGGGAGCGGCACAAAAGCGGCCAGGTTCAACAAGGGCTGCTCGCGCTGATACGTTCGGAACCTGTCAAATACCTGTGCGGCGATGTCGTGTTCGATAGGCACGGAAAACAGAGTTCGGAAAATCACGTCAGCGGCGGCATGGCTAGTGACCTGTTCGCACTCGACTTGCGTTCCCACCAAAGGTCGCAGCCGATCCACACAAGCATCCGCAGCCGCGCGCATGGCAGGGAACGTATCCTTCAGCCGTCCGCCCTCAAAAGCAGGGTCAATGATACGACGCTGGCGTTTCCACACCGCGCCATTGGTCAGAAACACGGACTCCCCCAGCAATGGCCGCAGCCCTTCACTGATACGATGGGATTTCGGAAAATCATCCGGGCGTTTCTTGAGGACCTCATCCACCAAATCCGGTTGATTGATCATGTAGGACCGGAAAAACGGCGTGCGAAACTCGGCCATCCACGCGCGGTAGAGCCGCTGAGGTTGCGCTGACAGCAGGTCCTGTCGGAACAATTTCAGATAGCGCCAGAGAGAGACACGATCCGGGCGAGACTGCGGCTTGGGCGGCTTCATCGGCTCGTATCCGTGTATTTGGAAACCGGCGTCTCGATCCGGCTGTTCGACGGCGCGCGGTCTTTGAACCGTTCTGCCAATGTCAGAGGTCCCGCAGTGATGCGAAAATAATCATAGGTTCCCGGTCGGTCAAAGGCGCAGAGGTATTGAAAATGCAGCCGGAAGAACCTCCACCGCAGGGCTTTCCATCGCTCGGGCGACAGCGTCTGTGTAAACGCGGCGGAGAGGACCAAAGGCCATTTCTTGTCGGGACCCGCGACACCGCTGACGGCGACCGGATCACATAGGGCGAAAGAACAGCCATCACCGGGCGCTGAAACATCCACCCATGTCAAATTGGTTTGCGTAGACAGGAACTGAAGGTCCGACCTGAGTTTCTGCGCCTTGGGCAGGAACGAGACCATCGGCACCACTTGCCCAAGCGTCAAAAACGACAATGCAGTCCGGCTCGAGCCTACCTCCTGTCTGCGCAGAACATCCCCCAGAACAGAAACGCCAAGATGCGCGCCCGAGCTATGGCCGATGACTAGAACCTCATCAACATCCGCTTTTAGCGTGGCCTCTATCAAATCCGCGAACTCATCCAGGCGGTGCTGCAGTTTGCCCGGAATCTCCCCCTGAAATTGCGCGGAATATGCGTAGTCATGCATCAGGTAGTAGGCGAAAAGCCGATTGTCGATTTTGCGGAACCAGCGCAGCAAGCCATAGGCCAAAGTCAAACCCGGTAGTAGTCCCCACCATCCAACCAGAGTGACCGCAACTATCACGACGAAAACAGCGGCGAGAAGTTGCAGCAGCAGCATCCCCACCGGATAAAGCGCTGCAATCACCGGGCCCTTCCTGAGTTGCCGCAGCCTCCTCAATGTTCCTGTTGAGATATAGGTCCACGCCGTCTTACCAAGCTGCCCGTAAGTCGCCAGAATTGAGCCCGACATGCTGTCCTGCACGATATCGGACCAGACCAGAACCTCGATATCCGTTTGAACCTCAACCCCGTCCTGAACGGATGAAACATGCCAGCCAAATGGGCCATCGCCCGTCCTTGGCGCAAGCGCGACCTGATATCCCGAAATCTCAGCCTGCGCTTGCGACTCGGTCCGGTACAGCTCGCGATAGCGCCGCGCGGGGATCGGGTCGTAGCCGGGAATGTAAAACACATGCCGCCTGCGCAGCTGTGGCTGATTTATCTGACTGCTCATGGCCTTACCTTCTGCTGCGCAGGTTAGCGCAGCATTGCGGCCAAGGTAAGGTGGATCAGCCTAGAACCGCCAGCGCCGGGAAGGTTTCCAGCAGCCACCAGCTGAATTCGGTGAACAGGCCGGTGATCAGCATGATGCCCACGAACAGAAGCAGCCCGCCCATAACCTTCTCGATCGTGCCCATATAGGGTTTGATACGGTTCATGACACCCATCGAGCGATTCAGGAACATCGCAGCCAACAGGAACGGAATACCCAAACCCGCCGCATAGACGCCGAGCAACAAAGTACCCCGTGCGACTGATGCCTCAGATGCGGCCAGCGACAGGATCGCGCCTAGCTGAGGGCCAATGCACGGCGTCCAGCCAAAGGCAAATGCGAGACCCAGAATATAGGCGCCAAAGACCGAGCCGCCGGAGTCTCCGGTTTCCACCCGCGCCTCGCGATCCAGTAGAGGGATACGGAACACGTTCAGAAAGTGCAGACCAAAGACAATCACCACCGCACCCGAGAGCTTGGCGAAAAGAACCTGATTTTTCAGAACAAACGCCCCAAAGGCCGAGGCTGTAAAGCCAAGCAGCAGGAATACGGTCGACAGACCCAGAACGAAGAACAAGGCGGTCAAAGTCGCCTTGCGCCGGGCGCGGGCCTGATCTTGCATTTCGTTAATGCTGACGCCGCTCATATACGCCAGGTACGGCGGCACGATAGGCAGCACGCAAGGCGACAGAAAGCTGATCAAACCGCCGATCAGGGCGATGAACATGGCAGGCAGCAGACCCGCGTCGATGATATCTATTCCGAACATGTTTCAGCACATATGGTAAGAAGGCGGCTTCGTCACGGGGCTATTAAGTCACATCATCGTGGTTGCGCGCTGGACACTGCGCCTTGGGCGAAATATCTGAGCCTTATGTCTAATCCTACTGAAACCCTCGATGCCCTGGGCCTGTTGTGCCCCTTGCCTGTGTTGAAAGCGCGCAAAAGGTTGAAGTCCTTGCCCGGTGGAGCAGTATTGCGCGTGCTGGCGGATGATCCTGCGGCGATTGTTGATGTCCCGCATTTTTGTTCGGAGAGCGGCCACACCCTACTGTCGCAAGGCGAAGAGAACGGCCATCAGGTGTATCTGATCCAAAAAGCGGGCTAAGTCGCAAGCAATCGAATCGAAAAAGGCGGGCCTCAAGCCCGCCTTTTCTTTTTTAGCTTCTCATTTTAGCTTCCGAGCGACCACCAGCCGCGCCGTTTAGGCTTGGGCGGCTCCGCCGGTTGTTCCAGCTCTTCCGCAACCGTTTCCAGAACGGGTTCGGCTGGGATTTCCTCAACTACGGGTGCGACTTCAACCTCGGCAACCTCTTCGACCGGAACAGGTTCTTCGACTGGAGCGGGCTCCTCAGCCGGTTGAGCTTCGACCAGTTCTTCTGCTTCCACCGCCTCGGCAGGCGCTGCCGCTTCAACCGCCTCAGCAGGTTCTGCGGCGTCTTGAGCTGGTTCCGGTGTGGCTTCGGCAACCTCAGCGACGTCCGCCGGAGCCTCTTCGGCCTGTTCCGGAGCCGTCTCAGTTTCAGCAACCACATCGGCCGTTTCCACCGGGGCGTCTTCCTGGGCCTCAGCCACCTGTTCGGGGGCATCCTGCGCTTCGGCTTCCACGTCTTTCTTCTTGCGACGCGGCGCACGGCGACGCTTGGGCTTGGCAGGCTTTTCGTCCTCGTCCGATGCCTCAGGAGCGTCTTCCGAGGGAGCCTCGGCAGCAGTATCTTCAGCCGCTTCCGATGCCTCAGCCTCTTGCTGATCGTTGCCACCCTTCTTGCGGCGACGACGACGACGCTTGCGCTTGGGCTTGGCTTCTTCTTCGGCCTGAACCGCCTCTTCTTCGGCCTCTTCCTCTTCGGTTGCGTCAACCAGATCCATCAGTGACGCATCGACGGAGACGACCGGAGCGGTCGCTTCGGGCACGATCCGGCTGGCGGTCTTGAACTTCTCCAGCGAGAAATCAGGGCTGACCAGATGCATGTCGCCTTCGACACGCACGGACAGACCGTAGCGCGACTCGATTTGCGCAATGTGTTCGCGTTTCTGGTTCATCAGGAAGTTAGCAATGCTGACCGGGCAGCGCACCAGAACCTCGCGTGAGCGGCGGCGGGTGCCTTCCTCTTCGATCTGACGCAGGATCGACAGCGCCATGTTGTCGTCCGAGCGGATCAGACCGGTGCCGTGACAAGCCGGACATGGCTGCGTCGTCGCCTCAAGCATACCGGGGCGCAGACGCTGGCGGCTCATCTCCAACAGGCCAAAGCCCGAGATACGACCCACCTGAATACGCGCGCGGTCGGTTTTCAGCTTGTCTTTCAGGCGTTTTTCGACCGCCGTGTTGTTCTTGCGCTCATCCATATCGATGAAGTCGATGACGATCAGACCGGCAAGGTCACGCAGACGCAACTGGCGCGCCACTTCCTCGGCCGCCTCAAGGTTGGTCTTGAGCGCGGTTTCCTCGATCGAGCCTTCCTTGGTCGCCCGGCCCGAGTTCACATCGATCGCCACCAACGCTTCGGTCACGCCGATCACGATGTAACCACCGGATTTCAGCTGCACGGTCGGGTTGAACATCCCGGCCAGATAGCTTTCCACCTGATAGCGCGCGAACAAAGGCAGCGCGTCCTCATAACGTTTCACGTTCTTGGCGTGGGACGGCATGATCATCTTCATGAAGTCCTTGGCGATGCGGTAACCGCCCTCGCCTTCGACCAGAACCTCGTCGATGTCCCGGTTATAGAGGTCACGGATCGACCGTTTGATCAGATCGCCTTCCTCATAGATTTTTGCGGGTGCGATAGATTTCAGAGTCAGCTCGCGAATTTGCTCCCACATACGCTGCAGGTATTCATAGTCGCGCTTGATCTCGGATTTCGTGCGTTTGGCCCCTGCGGTCCGGATGATCAGGCCCGCGCCAGTTGGCACGTCGATCTCGGCTGCGATTTCCTTCAGCTTTTTGCGGTCGGGCGCATTGGTAATCTTGCGGCTGATGCCGCCGCCACGCGCGGTGTTGGGCATCAGGACGCAGTAGCGACCGGCCAGCGACAGATAGGTGGTCAGCGCGGCGCCCTTGTTGCCCCGCTCTTCCTTGACGACCTGCACCAGCAGAACCTGGCGCACTTTGATCACTTCCTGGATCTTGTAGCGACGCGGGCGCGGCTTGCGCGGAGGACGGATATCCTCGCTGTCGTCCTCATCGGCGACCGATTCAATCGAATCATCCTTGGCAGTCGCATCAGGTTTTTTCTCTTCGTCGTCTGAGTCGTCACCTTCGGCAAGCTCTGTCTCAGTGGTTTCTGCCTCAGGCTCAGCCTGCGCGGTTTCCTCAGAGTCAGCCTCGGCTTCTTCCGCATCAGCAGTAGCTTCGGGCTGTTCTTCCGCCTCGGTTTCAGCCTGCTCATCAGAGGTCGCCTCAACGGTCTCGACCTCAACAGCCTCAACCTCAGCAGTCTCTTCTTCTGCGGTCGGCGCGTCAGTGGTCTCAGACACTTCATCCTCAGAAGGTTCTTCTACCGGCGTCTCGGCAACCGTCTCCATCGGAGAGGTCCCCTCGGGCACTGTCAGATCATCGCTCTCTTCGCTGTCGTCGAGATCAATGGTCTCCATACCCGTCGGCTCGGACGTGACATCCAATGTCTCGACCGGATCGTTCGACTTGACGTCCGCTGCCTTGCTGCGCGACCGCGAACGGCGTTTCTTGGGCTTGGCTTCCTCGGCCTCGTCACGCGCCTTCATCGCCTCGGCATAGGCGCGCTCTTCCTCCATCAGCGCCTCACGGTCGGCGACGGGGATCTGATAATAGTCGGGATGAATTTCCGAAAACGCCAGGAAACCATGACGATTGCCGCCATAGTCCACGAATGCCGCCTGCAGAGACGGTTCGACCCGGGTAACTTTTGCTAGATAGATATTGCCAGCGAGCTGGCGTTTATTTTCGGATTCAAAATCGAACTCCTCGACCTTGTTTCCGTCAACCACCACAACCCGAGTTTCCTCGGCGTGGGTGGCATCGATAAGCATTTTCTTAGCCATGTGTCCTTGATGCACCGCGCCAAACGCGTTGTCCTGACCCATCCAGGCGGACAGGCACTTTTGGGGAGGTGTCTTGTACGGGCGATATCAGACGGCGCGCGGCAGGGTCTGGCGCTGTGGCCCCCTGCCCGGTCTTTCAAACGTTGCGCGCGCGTCATCGCGGTTCTTCTCCGACAGGCGCGATCTTGGTCGCCGCCTGCCCATTTATTCCTTTCGCCCGGAATTTTCCGGGCTCAGGCACTCCATTGCCCCGATCGGGGCACAATCGGTCTGCCATGCCGTGAAAGATGGATCATCACATGCGGCACAGCAGCGAAACTCAAAAAAGCGGGACTTATGGGCGTCAAAATCGCCATGCCCGTTCGGACACAATAAAAGCAGTCCTGTGGAAAAGACAATGGGCAAACGTCACGCGACCGAGAAAGCAACATAATTGACAGCGAGGTCGCAAACAGAACAGACTTAAATCTAGCGCTGCTCAGGATGGGCGTGCAAGTCCGAGGAACTGAATGCACAACGAAGTTTGGAAAATACGTCTGATCAGCCGCACGATTGGCGCGGATCGTGGGCGTGCGGCACGGGGACGCCCAGCACAGGTCTGATTTTGCTCGCAATCTCAATCACCTGAATAATCGGATATCTAAAATGAACGAACAAACTCGCAGCTCTGCAAGAACTGGCGGACGCGCAGCGCGTCGTGCTGCCCGCGCCGCAGCCCTGCCCGACCACCTGCGCCCGGTCCGCCCGGGGATGGAGGGCGGCACCTACAAGCCTCTGACCCAAGCGCAGATGGAGCGTATTCACGAAGCGGCGCTTCAGGCTCTGGAAACTATCGGGCTGGCGGACGCCCCGCAAAGCGGGATCGACTATCTGGTGGGCGCTGGCTGCACTCTAGGCGACGATGGGCGCATTCGTTTCCCTCGCGCACTAGTCGAGGACACGATCGCAAAGGCAAACCGCTCGGTCACTCTGTATAGTCGAAACGGCAAGACGGATTTGGAGCTGAGCGGGACAAAGGTTCACTACGGCACGGCGGGTGCCGCGGTCAGCATGGTCGATGTGGATGGGCGGAATTACCGCGACTCGACCGTGCAGGACCTGCACGATGCTTCTCGCATCTGCGAGCAGCTCGACAATATCCACTTCGTTCAGCGCCCCATGGTGTGTCGTGACATCGCCGACAACCTCGAGATGGACTTGAACACGATCTACGCGGCATGCGCGGGTACTTTCAAACATATCGGCACCTCCTTTACCGAACCCAGCCACGTCGCCCCGGCGATGGAGATGATCCACATGATCGCCGGCGGTGAGGATAAATGGCGCGAACGTCCTTTCATCTCGAACTCGAACTGCTTTGTTGTGCCGCCCATGAAATTCGCAACCGAAAGCTGCGAGGTCATGGAAGCGGTGATCAAAGCTGGGATGCCGGTCCTGTTGCTGTCTGCTGGCATGGCCGGAGCAACCGCACCGTCGACCATCGCAGGGGCCATCACTCAAGCCACAGCGGAATGCCTGGCCGGTCTGGTCTACGTAAATGCCGTGGTGCCTGGCGCGCCCGCCGTCTTTGGCACATGGCCCTTCGGTTTGGACCTGCGCACCGGGGCGATGTCCGTGGGATCGGGCGAACAGGCGCTGCTGAGCGCGGGATGTGCCCAGATGCACAATTTCTACAACCTTCCGGGTGGAACCGCCGCCGGAGCATCGGATTCGAAACTGCCCGACATGCAAGCCGGGTGGGAGCAGATGTGTTCGAACGTCATGACCGGCCTATCCGGCGCCAATATGATCTACGAGGCTGCCGGTATGCACGCGTCTCTTCTGGGATTCTGTCTTGAAAGCCTGATCCTCGGCGATGACCTGATCGGACAGGCGCAGCGCTGCGTGCGTGGGATCGAGGTGTCGGACGAAACTCTGGCGCTGGATCAGATCGCCGAGGTTTGCCTGGGCGGCCCCGGCCACTATCTCGGTACGGATGCGACGCTCAGCCGGATGCAGGCGGATTATGTGTATCCGACCTTCGGCGACCGCACCTCACCCAAGGAATGGGCCGAATTGGACAAGCCTGATCTGATCGAAAAAGCCATCGCGCGGAAAAACGAAATCCTCTCCAGCCCGTCTGCAGCGAATTTCGACCCTCTGCTGGACGCGGAAATTCGCGCCAAGTTCAACATTCACTTGCCGTTGTAAGAAATTGAAAAGCGGCCCGATTTTACTCGGGCCGCTGTTTTTTGCCAGCAATCAGCCGTTGCTTGGGGGCAGCAAACCGGCTTCTTGCGCGATGGCGATTTCATCTGCATCCAATGCGCCATCCCCATTTGCGTCCATGGCCGAGAACGTGTCGGCGTTAACCTCGGGCACGACGGCTTGAACCTCTTCGATTGTCAACACGCCATCTCCATTTGCGTCGGCTGCCGATTGCGCAGTGGCCAGAGTGGGCAGTGCGAGTGCTACAGCCGCGAGAGCGGTCAGGTATTTCGGTGTCATAAGTTTGCCTCCTGAGTGAATATTTGGATTTTGCGTCCGGACGAGTGCAAGAGACCTCAGGACTGGAGCCGCGTCACCCGCATAACGAGATCGAGGCCACTTCGCGCCAATCTCCGCGTGTTTGACCGAGTCGCCTCTGCGGCTTGTTGCTGGGCAAAAATCCCCCATCGCGTCTCGGCAAAACTTGCCCGACGGTTTTGAGGTGATCTGGCAAAACTCAGCTTAGCGGCCGGTCGTTGGACAAAAAGAAAGGGGGCCGAAGCCCCCCTGTCAGTTTCGCCTTCCAGGCTCATTTCGTTGACCGCCCGGTATTTTTTTGCCTGCGGCCTGGACTGCGCATGGGGCGAGCGCACCCGCCCCGTGAAAGAGTGGGAGGGAGCAATATTCCGCCCCACCCTGTTCCCGGCCCACACGGGCATGTCGGCCGAGTGGAACATGGCTTTGATGGTAAGTCTCAGCGCCACGCTCCGTATTCGTCGGGGCCGGTACATAAGGCAGCGACCGACCCCTGCACCCCGGGTTGCCAGGGCGCTAAACTCAGCTACACCCGCTTGTCGCGCCGCAGGTGTTGCACTTCATGCAGGTGCCGTTGCGCACCAGCGTGTAGTTTCCGCATTCGCCGCAGGGGTCCCCTTCATAGCCCTGCATCTTGGCTTTGGTCCGTGCGTCCATGCCGGTCGCCACTGCCGTTTCCGCCGACGATTCAAACGCGGCTGCCGGTTCGGACATTCCGTTGAGCTCGGCTTGCGGGTTGAACATCGCCAGGTCCTGCGGCAGACGCTTGCGCAGATACCCAGTTGAGCTGATTTGCTTCAGCACTTCCAAAGACTTGGACGCTGCTGTGTCACTGATCTCGGAGACGTTCGAGACGCCTTCTTCCTCACCACGGCCCAGATCATCAAAGCTCGCGCCTTCGGGTTTCACATGGGCCAGATCGGTGCGGTCCAGATAGGACACGGCCAGTTCGCGGAAGATGTAGTCCAGGATCGATGTCGCGTTCTTGATCGAGTCGTTGCCCTGCACCATCCCAGCCGGTTCGAACTTGGTGAACGTAAAGGCGTCGACGAATTCCTCGAGCGGTACGCCGTATTGCAGGCCGACCGACACCGCGATGGCAAAGTTGTTCATCATCGCCCGGAAGCCCGCGCCTTCCTTGTGCATGTCGATGAAGATCTCGCCCAGCTTGCCGTCTTCGAACTCGCCGGTCCGCAGGTAAACCTTGTGGCCACCGACGATCGCCTTTTGGGTGTAGCCCTTGCGGCGATGGGGTAGTTTCTCGCGATGGCTGCGGATCATTTCCTTAACCACAACCTTCTCGATCACCTTTTCGGCCAGAACGACGGCTTTTTCCTGCGTCGAGCCGCTTTCCAGCACTTCCGCAGCTTCGTCGTCATCTTCGACCAGCGCCGCCGCCAAAGGCTGCGACAGTTTCGAGCCATCACGATAGAGCGCGTTCGCCTTAACACCCAGCGACCAACTGAGTTCGTATGCCTTCTGGCAATCCTCAATGGTCGCGTCGTTCGGCATGTTGATCGTCTTCGAGATCGCACCCGAGATAAAGCTCTGCGCCGCCGCCATCATAGTGATGTGGCTATCAACCCCAAGGAAACGCTTGCCTTTCTTGCCGCACGGGTTGGCGCAGTCGAAGATCGAATAGTGCTCTTCCTTCAGATGCGGCGCGCCTTCCAGCGTCATGGTTCCGCAGACATGATCGTTGGCCGCGTCGATATCGGCCTTGGTAAAGCCCAGATGGCGCAGCAGATCGAAAGTCGGGTCGTTCAACTTGGTCGCCGGGATGCCCAGTACGCCGGTGCAGAAATCCTCACCCAATGTCCATTGGTTGAAGACGAACCGGATGTCGAAGGCGCTTTCCAGTGCAGCGTCTACTTTAGCCAGCTCATTCGGGCCAAAACCATGGCCGGTCAGCGAGGTATGGTTGATGCCCGGCGCGTTGCCGATCGTGCCGTGGCCAACCGCGTAGCCCACGATCTCTTCGATCTCAGACGAGGAATAGCCCAGCTTCTCCAGCGCCGACGGCACCGAGCGGTTGATGATCTTGAAGTAGCCGCCACCCGCGAGCTTCTTGAACTTTACCAGAGCAAAATCCGGCTCGATCCCTGTGGTGTCACAATCCATTACCAGACCGATGGTGCCGGTGGGCGCGATCACGGTGGCCTGCGCGTTGCGGTAACCGTTCTGTTCACCAAGGCTCAGTGCCTCGTCCCATGCCGACATGGCCAGATCGACCAGACGTTTGTCCGGGCAGTTGTTGTGGTCCAGAGGCACGGGCTTTACGGCCAGTTTCTCATACCCATTGGCCACGCCTTGCGCTGCACGGCGGTGGTTGCGAATGACGCGCAGCATGTGGTCCGCGTTGCGCTCATAGCCCTTGAACGGACCCAGCTCTCCGGCGATCTCAGCCGAGGTCGCATATGCCACAGCAGTCATGATTGCGGTCAGCGCGCCACAGATCGACCGACCCTCGTCCGAGTCGTAGCTGTAGCCCATGTTCATCAGCAGACCGCCGATATTGGCATAGCCCAGACCCAAGGTGCGGAAATCATAGGAGAGTTTGGCGATTTCCTTCGACGGGAACTGCGCCATGGTCACCGAGATTTCCAACGTCAGGGTCCACAGGCGCGCCGCATGCATGTAATCAGCCGCTTGGAACTCGCCATCCTTCAGGAATGTCAGCAGGTTCATCGACGCGAGGTTACAGGCCGTATCGTCCAGGAACATGTATTCCGAACACGGGTTTGAGCCGCGAATCTCACCATCTTCGGGACATGTGTGCCACTCGTTGACCGTGTCATGGAACTGGATGCCCGGATCGGCGCAGGCCCAAGCGGCGTGACCGACTTTCTCCCACAGATCGCGTGCTTTTACGGTCTTGGCGACCTTGCCGTCGGTCCGGTTGATCAATTCCCAATCGGCGTCTTTCTCAACAGCGGTCAGGAACGCATTAGTCACGCGGATCGAGTTGTTCGAGTTCTGACCCGAGACCGAGCTATAGGCCTCCGAATCCCAGTCCGTGTCGTAGGTGGGGAACTCGATGCTGTCGTGACCCTGCCGCGCATAGTCCAGCACGCGCTTGATGTAAGTCTCGGGGATCGCGACCTTTTTGGCCGCACGAACCGCTTTCTTCAAACTATCATTCTTGTTGGGATCATACGCATCGTCCTGCGCACCGTCCCAGCTGCGGATGGCCTCGAAAATGCCGTTCAGCATCTTCTCGTGCATCTTCGATCCGGCAACGATCGAGGCCACCTTCTGCTCTTCGATCACCTTCCATTCGATGAATTGCTCGATGTCCGGGTGATCCGCATCGACGATCACCATCTTTGCTGCTCGACGGGTTGTCCCGCCTGATTTGATCGCGCCAGCGGCGCGGTCGCCGATCTTGAGAAAGCCCATTAGGCCCGAGGACTTGCCGCCACCCGACAACGCTTCGCCTTCTGCACGCAGATGGCTGAAATTGGTGCCGGTTCCCGAGCCATATTTGAACAGGCGCGCCTCTCGCACCCACAGATCCATAATGCCGCCTTCGTTCACCAGATCATCATCGACGGACTGGATGAAGCACGCATGCGGCTGCGGGTGCTCGTAAGCGGATTTCGATTTGGTCAGTTTGCCGGTTTTGTAGTCGACATAGTGATGCCCCTGCGCCGGGCCGTCGATCCCGTAAGCCCAGTGAAGACCGGTGTTGAACCACTGAGGCGAGTTCGGCGCGGCACGCTGGGTCGCCAGCATGTAACGCATCTCGTCAAAGTAAGCGCGCGCGTCTTCCTCGGTTGAGAAATAGCCGCCCTTCCAGCCCCAATAGGCCCAAGCGCCCGCCAAACGGTCAAACACCTGTTTCGAAGATGTCTCACCTTCGAACTCGGCATCGTCAGTCGGGACCGAGCGCCACAGGAATTCAGGAACGCCCTTTTCTTTGACCTTCTTCAGCTTGCTGGGTACGCCCGCCTTACGGAAGTATTTCTGTGCGATGACATCACTGGCCACCTGGCTCCAGCTTGAGGGGACCTGGATATTGTCCAGACGAAAAACAATTGTGCCGTCAGGGTTTCGAATCTCGGACGTTGCCGAGACGAAATCGAGGTCCGCATACGCATCCTGCCCTGATTTGGTAAATTTTCTTTCAATCTTCATGTCCGCCGCCTTTTAATGTCCGTCTACCCTCGCTGCGGCTTGGGAAATGCAAAGCCACTAGCAATGCCGAACTTGACAGACGCAAAGGACCAACCGCTGCCCGTATGAGCGCGATACCGCCGCTGCGGTTGCACAAATGTACTCGTGTGCGTTCCGTCCCTGCCCTGCGCCCTCTCCGGCTTTCATACCAGATGTAGTGGCGTCATATTCGGCCCATACAATCTGGCGTATCTTTGCATATCAGGTCAACGACCTTTTTAAGTCATTTTTGAAATCTTTTGTGTTGACCTGTTTGTCGGGTGCATGGAGATCTGATTCCTCCACAGAGTGATCCACGGCGAGACGACGCCGATCGCAAAACCGGCCACATGAAATTGCCTTTTTTACCAGCATGGTTATCCGGGTTTGATCATCCAGACCTGTGCTGGCTAAGCTGGCAGGGAATCATGTTGTGGCCTTTCGGACATATCCTTGCGTCAACCCATTGAACAAAGAGCAGGCAAAACGATGAAGTTGCTTCACCTCGCCCCGATAGGCGCCCTAATCGCGGCCTGCACAGCGCAAGAATTGCCAACGGCGTCGCGTAGCGCTCAATTCAGCGCCTACCCCGACAGGTTGTTCGAAACCTTCCAGACCAGTTGCGACGGCCCCGGCGAAACCTTCCAGAAAATCGACGCCAATTCTTATGAGTGCCGCGAGTTTCTACCACCGGATACCACAGCCTTTTTGATTCTCAGCTATGATGGCTCGCCCGAGGATCTGCCGCAGAGTATCATGCGCATGACCTCAACCAAAACCTCTGGCGGGTACCGCGTGGATGCGCGGCTGTTCTTTCAAGTGCCGCAGAAAAGCGGCGCAACCGTCGAAGTTCCCGTTGAAAGCAAAACGCTGGATAAAGCGCTGAGCGCGCTCTACCAAGCGATGGGTGGTTCACCAACATAAGTGAAGAAGTGGTCGGGGCGGCAGGATTCGAACCTACGACCCCCTGTACCCAAAACAGGTGCGCTACCAGACTGCGCCACGCCCCGAACCGTGCGCCGTTCCTAACGATGCTGATCTGATTTGAAAAGCCCTAACAGGGCCAAATCGCACTCGCTTGTGAAAAAATTTCGTGCCGCATCTGGGTGCCGGGCTGAATGCCGTAACGCGCGGACAAACCGGCGTTGATTTCAAGCACGGCAAAGATGTCGCCGCCCCCTTCAATCGGAGTCAGATCACCGGGAATCGCACCTTCATGCACGCGGGTCACAACGCCCGAGTGATCGACGAAAATCATGTCCAGAGGAATCAGCGTATTCTTCATCCAGAACGCCACCTGTTGCGGTGGGTCGTAGACGAAGAGCATGCCAGACCGGTTCGGCAAGTGCTCGCGGAACATCAGCCCGCGCGATTTCTCGGGACCGGTCACGGCCAGTTCAACATCAAATCGGACATGAGTCTGATCGTTGCGCAACTCTACCCGGTCAGGACGACATTCTGCGGCCACGCTTTCTGCCAGAAATGTCACGCATACTGCCAGAGAAGCCCAAAACCGCATCATGGTGTTAGTGATCCAGCGCCGCTTCCCAAGCCAAGACCTGAGCCGCCATGCGGCCCCGTTTGCCATCAATCACCCGCATGGCAAGCGCTTCGCCCGGCTGCAGATCGGCAAGACCGGAACGGCGGAGAACCTCGATATGCAAAAACACATCCTCATCCCGGCCGAACACATTGGCGAAACCGAATCCCTTGCCTTTGTCGAACCATTTCACCCGTGCAGCTTCCAACGGCGCGGCCGCAATCGCCGCCGGATCCAGCTCGGCAAAGTCGGCCAACATCATTGAGTCGGCGCGCACCGGAGGATCGACAGCAACAACTTCGACCGCCTGAACACCGCGATCCGTACGATGGGTCATGATCTCGATGCCTGCCCCATCGGCGACCGAGCTCTGCCCGAAATTCCGCAACACGTTCACATGCAACAGAATATCCGGGCCGCCTTCATCAGACACAACGAACCCGTATCCCTTTGCGGGATCGAACCATTTTACGTGTCCACGAACGCGGTACATGTTGTTCAGGTCTTCAGGCACGGTGTTCCCATCGAATGATTTAGTAGTGCGTTAAGGTTTCGGTTTTTATGGCAATGGCAGGCAAATTCAAGCTGAAAAAAACCTTTGATTTCGGTCTGTTGCATTTCGCGATACGTGAACGTCATGGATTTAACCTCTGCACATCCCAAGCGGAACCCGGATCAGCCCTCCGCCATCTAAACCGATCATGCAGGCGAAATGCGCCGTCGGCCCAGAATTCAATTTCAGTCGGAACCAACCGGTATCCTCCCCAAAATGGAGGGCGCGGCGGATTGGATCCAAGTTTTGCCGTCACCTTGGCAACCTCGGCCATCAGGGCCGTTCGGCTGCTAAGGGGTTGCGACTGCTTAGACGCCCAAGCACCCAGCCGACTTTTCAGCGACCGTGACGCATAATATTCATCCGCCTTGGGCCCGCTTTCCCGACTGACTATACCACGAACACGAATCTGACGCCGCAAAGATTTCCAATGCATGACAAAAGCGGCTTTTTCAGCCTGATCCAACTCAGCCGCCTTGGCACTTTCATAGTTGGTATAGAAAACAAAGGCCTCCGGCTCGATGTCTTTCAAAAGTACCATGCGCGCGTTCGGCATGCCGTCTTTGTCAACGGTCGCCAGCGCAATCGCGTTCGGGTCATTCGGTTCATTCTGTTCGGCCTCACCCAACCACCGCGCCGCTATTTCAAACGGATCGGAGCCAGCAAAAATGCCATCACGCTCGGTCATTTCCATCCCCTGGAAAGTATTTGTCGGAAGCCTAGGGCGATTACCCGCCGCGGGCAAGACCACACGGCCTTGAAGCAGGGCAGTCAATGGCATAAACCCATCGCAACATAACGCGACGACAGGCGGAGAACCAATCATGTCAAATCAGTTGATGGCCGGAAAACGCGGCCTCATCATGGGACTGGCCAATGACAAATCAATCGCATGGGGAATCGCCCGCGCCTTGTCCAACGCCGGGGCCGAGCTGGCCTTTTCTTATCAGGGCGATGCTCTGAAAAAACGTGTCGACCCTCTGGCAGCGCAACTCGGTAGTGAAATCGTGCTGCCATGTGATGTCAGTGACGAGGCGTCGATCGACGCTCTGTTTACTTCACTGGAAGAGAAATGGGGCAAACTGGATTTCGTTGTCCACGCCATTGGTTTCTCGGACAAAAACGAGCTGCGCGGCCGCTATGTCGACACCAGCCGAGCAAACTTCAAACTAACTATGGATGTGTCCGTCTATTCCTTCACCGCCGTGATGCAGCGGGCCGAAAAGATGATGTCCGAGGACAGCAGCGCCATTACTCTGACGTATTACGGCGCCGAGCAGGTAATGCCCCATTATAATGTGATGGGTGTCGCTAAAGCCGCGCTCGAAGCGTCGGTCAAGTATCTCGCCGAAGATCTGGGCAAGGACGGTATCCGCGTTAACTCGATTTCCGCCGGCCCGATCAAAACACTGGCCGCCAGCGGCATCGGAGACTTCCGCTACATCATGAAGTGGAACGAATACAACTCGCCCCTGCGCCGCAACGTGACGATCGACGACGTGGGCAACTCGGCCCTGTATCTGCTGTCCGACCTCAGCAGCGGCGTCACCGGAGAGAATCTGCACGTGGATTCGGGGTATCACATCGTTGGCATGAAAGCCGTCGATGCCCCGGACGTTGAAAAGGGTTAAGACAACATGAGCGCCAAAGACCGCCTGCCCCACGAAAAAGGCTTCCACATCAGTTGGGATCAAATTCACCGCGACTCGCGCGCTCTGGCGTGGCGGCTGGATGGTCAAGGCCCGGATGATGGCGCATGGCGCGCTGTTGTTGCGATCACCCGCGGCGGCATGGCCCCTGCCATGATCGTCAGCCGCGAGTTGGACATCCGCACCGTCGACACAATCAGCGTCCGCTCGTATCACCATCAGGAACAAGGCGAAGCCGAAGTTTTGAAGGCACCAGATGCAAATCTGATGGGCGATGGTGAAGGCGTTCTGATCATCGACGATCTGGTCGATAGCGGGAAAACGCTGGAACTGGTGCGCGCGATGTACCCTAAGGCGCATTTCGCCACCGTTTATGCCAAGCCCAAAGGCCGCCCCATGGTGGACACGTTCATCACCGAAGTCAGCCAGGACACGTGGATATTCTTCCCCTGGGATATGGCCCTGCAATATGTCGAGCCTTATCGCGGCACCGACTAACTTCTTCTGTTCAAAAATACCTCGGAGCGCGAGGCAGAGCCTCGCAAAGATTCTGCCATGTCCCAAACACGCACTCGGTCCACTTTCCCCCCTCCAGTTATGGAGGCGCGGCGTTGGTTGGACGGGGTCGTGTTTCCTGATGACCGGCCCCTGATCAATGTTAGCCAGGCCGCGCCGGTTGACCCGCCGCCGCTGTCCATGCGGCAGGCCATGGCAGAGTTCGCGGTGACCGAAGACAGCGCCCATCTTTATGGGCCTGTGCTCGGCAATCACGATCTGCGCGCCGAATTGGCCGCGCAAATCAGCAATCACTATGCGGGACAGGTTTCGCAGGATCAGATCGCCATAACGTCTGGTTGCAATCAGGCATTCTCTGCCGTAATTTCGGCACTGACCGACGAAGGGGATGAGGTCATCCTCCCAACCCCATGGTATTTCAACCATAAAATGTGGTTGGACATGGCAGGCGTGCGGGCAATTGACCTGCCCACGGGCGACGATTTGCTCCCCGACCCAGAGGCGGCGCGTGCTTTGGTCACCGAAAAAACCCGCGCCATTTCTCTGGTAACCCCAAACAATCCGGGCGGCGTCGAATACCCGGCTGAACTGGTCAGTGCCTTCTACGATCTCGCGCGTGAGGCAGGCATTCGTCTGCTGGTCGACGAAACCTACCGCGATTTTGACAGCCGCAGTGGTCCTCCGCATGACCTGTTCCAAAGGCCCGGCTGGGACGAGACGCTGGTGCATCTCTATTCCTTCTCCAAAGCCTACCGCCTGACCGGACATCGCGTCGGCGCGGTTGCAACCAGTACAAGCCTGCTGGCCGAGGCCGAGAAGTTTCTCGACACCGTCGCCATCTGCCCCGGTCAGATCGGCCAGTTTGCCGCCCTGTGGGGCATGCAGAACCTGTCGCAATGGCTTGCCGGAGAGCGGGACGAAATCCTCGACCGCCGCGCCGCGATTGCTGAGGGCGTGCCTCAGCTCGAGGCCAAAGGGTGGCGCCTGCTGGGTCTTGGTGCCTATTTCGCCTATCTCGAACACCCTTTCGACCTCCCGTCGGACGAGCTGGCGCAAAGACTGGTGCCTGAGGCCGGTATCCTGCTGCTGCCCGGCACCATGTTCATGCCTGATCATGACCCGGCTGGAAAACGTCAGGTGCGCATCGCGTTCGCCAATCTAGACCGCGCCGGGATCGTCCAATTGTTCGACCGGTTGCAGGCTCTGTCCTTCTAAGCTTGCCCCCCGGCGGTGCCCGTCGTATTCAGGGCCGCAACCAACAGGGCAAGCAGTAAGAGGGCATCATGGCCGCAGGCAAAAACAGCATCTCGAAAACCTTTGTCTGGATTCTGATGGGCCTTCTGTTCGTAGGCCTCGCAGGGTTTGGCGCCACTAGCCTGACTGGCACCATCCGCACGGTTGCGCAGGTCGGGGATGAGAGCATCTCGGTCGACGCCTATGTCCGTGAGCTTCAACGCGAAATCCGCGCGGTTGAGGCGCAGACCGGCCAAGCCCTGCAGATGTCTCAGGCGCGCGAACTGGGTCTGGAACAGCTCGCCCTGTCCCGCCTGACCGCTCTGGCCGCGCTTGATAACGAAGTCGGTCAACTGGGCCTGTCCATTGGTGACGAGAACTTGCAAGACGAGATCGTCTCGATCCCGGCCTTTCAGGGCGTGAATGGCACGTTCGACCGCGAAGCCTATCGATTTCAACTGGAACAGATCGGGATGACGGATACCGAGTTCGAATCGGACCTGCGAAAGGAATCCTCGCGCACCATCGTACAGGGCGCGATCATCGGTGGTGTCGAAATGCCATCAACGCTGACAAACACTCTGACAAACTACATCGGCGCGCGCCGCAGCTTTACCGTGGCGACTTTGGGTACGGACGCGCTGGAAACCCCAGTTGGCTATCCGACCGATGCGCAAATCCAAGCCTACTATGACGAGAACACCGACCAATTCACCCTGCCCCGCACTAAGCGTCTGACCTATGCGATCCTGTCGCCAGAAATGCTGCTGGATACAGTTGAAGTGGACGAGGACACGCTGCGCCGCCTCTACGATGAGCGCGTCGATGAATACCAACAGCCCGAGCGCCGCTTGGTCGAACGCCTGAACTTCCCGGATGAGGACTCTGCGAACAACGCCAAAGCCCAGCTTGAGGTCGGCGGCACAACCTTCGAGCAACTCGTACGCGAACGCGAGCTTGAGCTGAGCGACATTGATCTGGGCGACGTAACCCGCGACGATCTGGGCGAGGCCGCGGATGAGGTCTTTGCAGCGGAGTTGGACTCGGTCGTTGGCCCTCTGCCCTCCGTGTTCGGCCCGGCGCTGTTCCGCATCAACGGTTCGCTGGCCGCCAACAACGTCCCGTTCGAGGATGCCGAGCCTGCCCTGCGGGAAGAACTGGCCTCGGATCGCGCGCGTCGTCTGATCGAAGCACAATCCGAAGACATCAACGATATGCTCGCCGGTGGTGCCACGCTCGAAGAGCTGGCCCAGGAAACCGACATGGAGCTGGGCCAAATCGACTGGACCCGCGACAGTGTGGATGAAGTTGCCGCCTATGACGGCTTCCGCAGCGCGGCCGAGGCAGTACGCGACGGCGACTTCCCCGAGATCGACTTCTTGGAAGACGGCTCGATTTTCGCTCTGCGTCTGAACGAAGAACTGGCGCCACGCCCAGAGCCTCTGGACAGCGCCCGTGACCGCGTCGCTGCTGCCTGGATTGCCGCCGAGACAGCAAAAGCACTGCAAGAGCAGGCCAATTCTGTCGTCACCACCCTGGCAACGGATGGCGATTTCACCGCCACCGGCCTGCCGTTCCGCGTGGAAAACGCGCTGACGCGGACTGCGTTCCTGGATGACGTCCCTGCAAACTTCATGAACGAAGTCTTCGAGATGGAGCCGGGCGACCTGCGCGTCATTGGCGGCGAAGGAACTGCCCTGATCGTTCGTCTGGACGAGGTTCTGCCCCCGGCCGAAAGCGATGAGCTGCGTCAACTGAGCGACGCTCTGGCCGCGCAGATGAATCAGGCACTGGCGCAGAACATCTTTGACGCCTACGTGCGCGACGCCCAAACCCGCGCGCGCCCGGTTGTCGACCAGCAGGCCCTGAACGCCGTGCAGGCGAGTTATTAAACGAGACCCAAATGGCCCTGACCCCCGAATATGAAAGCTTCGCGCGCGCTTATGAAGCGGGCGAAAACCAGGTCGTCTATACGCGTCTTGCGGCTGATTTAGACACGCCTGTCTCGCTGATGCTGAAACTGACAGGGGCGCAGAAGGATGCCTTTGTGCTGGAATCGGTCACCGGAGGCGAAGTGCGCGGGCGCTACTCGATCATCGGTATGAAACCCGATCTGATCTGGCGTTGCCGGGGCGAGCAGTCCGAGCTGAACCGCTCGGCCCGGTTCGATGGCGAAGCCTTCACGCCGCAAGACGGCAATCCGATGGATAACCTGCGCGCGCTGCTGGCCGAAAGCCGTATCGACCTGCCCGATGATCTGCCTCAGGCAGCCGCTGGGCTGTTCGGCTATCTGGGCTATGACATGGTCCGTCTGGTCGAGCATCTGCCCGACGTGAACCCCGACCCACTGGGCCTGCCAGACGCCATTATGCAACGCCCCTCTGTCATTGCGGTGCTGGACGGCGTGAAGGGCGAAGTGACCGTCGTGTCCCCGGCGTGGGTGACCGATGGCCAGTCGGCCAAGGCCGCCTATGCGCAGGCAGCCGAGCGTGTGATGGACGCGGTGCGTGATCTGGAACGTGCCATGCCCGCCGAAACCCGCGATCTGGGCGAAGCGCATGAGGTTGCGCCTCCGGTGTCGAATTTCACCAAATCCGGCTATATGGAGGCGGTCGAAAAGGCCAAGGAGTACATCCGCGCAGGCGATATCTTTCAGGTCGTCCCAGCCCAACGCTGGACGCAGGACTTCCCGCTTCCGCCTTTTGCGCTTTATCGGTCGCTGCGCCGTACGAACCCGTCGCCCTTCATGTTCCATTTCAACTTCGGCGGCTTTCAGGTCGTGGGTGCCAGTCCCGAGATTCTGGTGCGCGTCTTCGGCAGCGAAGTGACTATTCGCCCGATCGCCGGCACCCGCCCCCGTGGCGCCACTCCGGAAGAGGACAAGGCAAATGAACTTGACCTGCTGGCCGACAAAAAGGAACTGGCCGAGCACCTGATGCTGCTGGATCTGGGTCGCAATGACACGGGCCGCGTCGCCAAGATCGGCACCGTTCGCCCGACCGAAGAGTTCATCATCGAGCGCTACAGCCACGTGATGCATATCGTCTCAAACGTGGTCGGAGAGCTGGCCGAAGACAAAGACGCGCTGGATGCGTTCTTTGCCGGGATGCCTGCGGGCACCGTCTCGGGCGCGCCCAAAGTGCGCGCGATGGAGATCATTGACGAGCTGGAGCCCGAAAAGCGCGGCGTTTATGGCGGTGGCGTTGGCTATTTCAGTGCGGGCGGCGATATGGATATGTGTATCGCCCTGCGTACAGCCATCGTGAAGGATCAAAAGCTCTATATCCAAGCCGGTGGCGGCGTTGTCTATGACAGCGACCCCGAGGCCGAATATATGGAAACGGTCCATAAATCCAACGCCATAAGACGCGCGGCGGCGGACGCGGCCCGGTTCACGGGCAACCGCAACTCATAAAGAAAGGGCGGCTGATCACATGATCAACCGCCCTTCTCTTTTCTGCGGAAACGTTACTGAACTTCGCGTTTCATAACCGCTGAGATCGGCGCCATAGCAACCCGGTTGCCGCGATCCTCAAGCCCCCACAGTAGCAGGGCCGAGATCGTTTCGGGGCGCACGCGTCCCAGCATCACAACCGTTCCCTCCTGCCCGGCACGGAACGCTGCCTGATCAAGGAAACGGCGCATGATCTTTGGGTCCTGCCGCGCACCATCGATATCGCGGAACACCACGCCAGAGGGGATGCCATTGCGTGCGGCCAGTTTCTGCACCGTGTTCAGGCCGTTATCTTGCGTGATTAACCCACGACCGGTGGCCGCCGCAATCGACGCAACCTGATCGGCCAGTTTCCGATTGCCCTGAATTCCGCTTTCGACACCTTCCAGAATACCAACTGTCTCGTGCAGCGTGTCCAACCATACGGCCATCGACACCTCAGCATCCTGCGCGCTGGCGGATTCATGCAGATCGGCCATGGCCAGAACCTCAAAACCCGCGGCGCGGTGGCGCGCCATTTTCTCGGCGGCGTCGGGATCAGAGGGGCTGATCGCGAAGCTGACGGGATACGGGAAGTCCTGCAACGCTTCGGCTCCGAAAGAGCCCTCATCATCGATCAGGATAATCGACATCAGCGGCTTGGCTTCGGGGTTTTCAAAGCTTGCAGCGTAGTCCTCGATCGGCTTTCCGGTCATCTCTTCTACGACTGCTTCATTGGTTTCAACCGGGGTATCGTCCCGTTCGGTCAGGGGGACAACGCGCGTGCCAACCAGTGAGTTGGTCGAGGTCGTGTCCTCTCCGCCAATCTGGGGGAGTGCGGCCAGCTTGGGCAGATTGCGGGGCAGAGTATCCTCATCCCCTTCCACAGCGATTGGGCTGTTTTCAAAAGGATTCTCTCCATCCAGCTCAGCCTCTTCCGGTGCAAGCTGCGATGGCAGTTCAGGCAAAAGCGTCGCAACATCTTCTGGCTCGGCAGAGGGTTCCGGGGCTTCATCCACAACAACCGGCGCCGCGTCTGTTTCCGGCGATGCGGGGGCTGTAATTGGTGACTGCGGCGCAGCTGGCGCGTCGGTCATGACGGTTACGCTGGTTTGATCTTCGGCCTCAGGTTCCTGCAACGCGTCCTCAGCCTCAGCCACGACGGGCTGTTCGTCGGGCACCGTTTCCAGATCGGACAGATCAAGCGCCTCATCCGGCGCTTCGGCGGGTTTCGGCCCAGCAGGCGGCAGTTCTACAAGATCCGCGTCCGACGGGGTCTCGGCGATTTGTTCCGGTGCTTCGGGTGTTTCGACATCTACCGGCTCGGGAGCCTGGGTCTTGACCACCGGCTTATTGGCCAGCGGCGTGTTGAGCGACAACATCACCCCCACGATCAAAACAACGACCGCCCCGACGATCATTCCTCCGAAAAATCCACGCATTGCTCGTGCCTCTCGACTTTAATCTTGCCTCGCCCATCCTGCGCCATCTTCTGTGGCGCTCGACCTGATGGCGGGTCAAGAACGGGATGTCCTCTTGACGCTGCCTCACAAGCCTGAGCATGTATGTCCCGACATTATACCGTGGCCCGGGGCTGCATCGCCAGCCTGAAATGCCCAAGCGAAGACAAGTGCCAAATGCTGCTGCTGATCGACAACTACGACTCGTTTACCTACAACCTGGTGCATTATCTGGGCGAACTTGGGGCCGAAATGGTCATTCGCCGAAATGATGCGCTGGATGTGCAAGAGGCCATGGCGATGAATCCCGCCGGTATCCTGCTGAGTCCCGGCCCCTGCGACCCGGATCAGGCGGGCATCTGTCTTGCCCTGACCGAAGCTGCGGCCGAGACAAAAACTCCGCTTTTGGGTGTGTGCTTGGGGCACCAGACCATCGGGCAATCTTTTGGCGGAAAGGTCGTGCGTTGCCACGAGATCGTGCATGGCAAGATGGGCACCATGAACCACACTGGAAAAGGTGTTTTCGCTGGGCTTCCTTCGCCGTTTGAGGCCACGCGCTATCACTCGCTGGTGGTTGAACGCGAGAGCCTACCCGACTGCCTCGAGATCACAGCCGAGCTGGAAGACGGCACCATCATGGGCCTGCAACACAAAGAGCTGCCCATTCACGGTGTCCAGTTCCACCCGGAGTCGATCGCGTCCGAGCATGGCCACGCCCTGCTCAAGAACTTCCTGCAAGAGTTGAAAGTCCCCGCATGAGCGACGCCCTGAAACCGCTGATCGGAGCGTCAGCCGACCGCCCTTTGACCCGTGCCGAGGCAGAGCAGGCCTTTGCCATCCTCTTCGACGGCGAAGCCACGCCCAGCCAGATTGGCGGTCTGTTGATGGCAATGCGCACGCGCGGTGAAACGGTCGATGAATACGCCGCAGCCGCCGCTGTGATGCGCGCCAAATGCAACGCAGTGCACGCACCCGAGGGCGCAATGGACATCGTCGGAACAGGCGGTGACGGCAAGCACACCCTCAACATTTCAACCGCGACGGCCTTTGTGACCGCTGGCGCGGGCGTGACGGTCGCCAAACATGGCAACCGCAATCTCAGCTCGAAATCCGGGACCGCTGATCTGCAGTCACAGATGGGGATCAACGTGATGGTTGGCCCCCAAGTGGTTGAAAAAGCGCTGAATGAGGCCGGCATCTGCTTCATGATGGCCCCTATGCATCACCCTGCGATCGCCCATGTCATGCCCTCGCGGCAGGAGCTCGGAACCCGCACGATCTTCAACATTCTCGGGCCGCTGACCAACCCTGCGGGCGTTAAACGCCAGCTGACCGGTGCCTTCACGCGCGAGCTGATCCGCCCCATGGCAGAAACGCTGGGTCTGCTGGGGTCTGAGCGCGCTTGGCTGGTGCATGGTTCAGACGGCACGGATGAACTGACAATCACCGGCATCAGTTGGGTTGCCGCTTTGGAAGACGACCGCGTCAAAGAGGTCGAACTGCATCCCGAAGATGCTGGCCTACCCGTCCATCCGTTCGAAGACATCGTCGGCGGCACACCCGAAGACAACGCCGTCGCGTTCCGCGCTCTGCTCGACGGCGCGCCCTCGGCCTATCGCGATGCAACGCTGTTGAACGCAGCGGCCGCTCTGGTCGTTGCTGATGCCGCGTCAGATCTGCGCGAAGGTGTTGAAATGGCTGCTGAAAGCATCGACAGTGGCAAAGCAAAAGAAAAATTAACCGCGCTGGCGCGGATCACACAGGAAGCCGCATGACCGAGACCGTTCTGGACAAAATCAAAGCCTACAAGCTGGAAGAAATCGAAGCGGACAAGGCGCAAAAATCCCTGGATGAGCTTGAAAGCGAAGCCCGGAGCGCGCCCGAGGTTCGCGGCTTTACCGAAGCTCTGCGTAAAGCCGCCCGGTCTGGCTATGGCCTGATTGCCGAGGTGAAAAAGGCTAGCCCGTCCAAAGGCTTGATCCGTCCCGACTTTGATCCGCCGCTTCTGGCGAAAGCCTATGAAGAGGGCGGCGCGGCTTGTTTGTCGGTCCTGACCGATACGCCCAGTTTCCAAGGCGCCAAAGAATACCTAACGGCCGCGCGTTCCGCGACCAACTTGCCAGCACTGCGCAAGGATTTCATGTACGACCCTTATCAGGTCGTCGAGGCTCGTGCCTTAGGCTCCGACTGCATCCTGATCATAATGGCCTCGGTCGAAGACACTCAGGCCGCCGAGTTGGAACAGACGGCGTTTGACTGGGGCATGGACGTCCTGATCGAGGTTCACGATCAGGAAGAGTTGGAGCGTGCAACAGAACTCAAGAGCCCGCTGATCGGGATTAATAACCGCAATCTCAAGACCTTCGAGACCACTCTGGATACAACGCGTCGCCTGTCCAAACTGGTGCCCGGCGATCGTACCATCGTCTGTGAAAGCGGCTTGGGTACACCCGAGGATCTGGCGGACATTGCCCGCTACGGCGCGCGCTGCTTCCTGATCGGCGAAAGCCTGATGCGGCAGGATGACGTCACCGCGGCCACCCGCCACATCCTCTCCAACCCGCTGATCCCCGGGGTGATGTGATGCCTCTCACCCATTTTGATGCGCAGGGGCAGGCTCATATGGTCGATGTCTCGGAGAAAGAGGTGACTGACCGCGTGGCTGTTGCAGCTGGTCACATCAAGATGGCCCGAGAAACCTTTGATTTAATTTCGGAAGGTCGCGCCAAGAAAGGTGACGTTCTGGGTATCGCACGGCTAGCAGGGATCATGGGGGCCAAGAAAACTCCAGACCTGATCCCGCTTTGCCACCCTCTGCCCGTGACCAAGGTCGCGGTCGAGTTGACGCTGGACCCCGACCTGCCCGGCGTTCAGATCGAGGCGACCGTCAAGACCTCGGGCCAGACCGGGGTTGAGATGGAGGCCTTGACCGCCGTTTCGACAGCGGCGCTTACCGTCTATGATATGACCAAGGCGGTCGACAAAGCGATGGAGATCGGCGGCATTCGCGTATTGCTGAAAGACGGCGGTAAATCAGGGCGTTACGAGGCGACATGATCACTGTCGAAGACGCCCGCGCCCTGCTTTTTGATCTGGTTGAAACGCTGCCCGCAGAAACCGTCCCTCTGGCCGAGGCCGCAGGTCGTGTGCTGTCGCAGGACGTGAGCGCAACGCGCGATCAACCGCCTTTCGCGGCCTCATCCATGGATGGCTATGCAGTCAAGGCGGCCGAGGTCGAATTGCACGCCATGTTCAAGCTGGTGGGGGAATCGGCAGCCGGAAATCGCTTTGACGGCGCGGTAGGTCCCGGTCAAGCCGTGCGGATATTCACCGGCGCGCCAGTGCCGGAAGGTACTGATTTCGTTGTGATTCAGGAAGATGTCGACCGTAAGGGCGACCTAATCACCATCAGCGATGACCCCGGTAAGAAAACCAACATCCGACCTGCTGGAATTGACTTCACCAAGGGCACGACAATCACCGCCCCGCGCGTGATCCGCCCTGAAGACATGGCGCTTATGGCGGCGATGAATATCCCTCAGGTCCCCGTAACGCGGAAACCTCAGATTGCGTTGATCTCGACCGGGGATGAGTTGGTGATGCCCGGAGAGGTTCCGGGTCCGGATCAGATCATCGCGTCGAATACGTTCGGTTTGAAGGCGTTGTTGGAGCGTGAAGGCGCTCATGTTCGCATTCTCCCCATCGCGCGGGATACCGCATCGTCGCTGGAAACCGCCTTTGGGCTGACCAAGGGCGCGGATCTGGTGGTCACGATTGGAGGGGCATCTGTCGGCGACTATGATCTTGTCTCCGACGTCTCCGAGGCGTTGGGCATGGATCGGTCCTTCTACAAGATCCGGATGCGGCCGGGTAAACCTCTGATGGCCGGTCGCATGGGGGATGCAGCGATGGTCGGATTGCCTGGAAACCCAGTCAGTGCAATGGTTTGCGGCTATCTATTCCTTATTCCTCTGGTACGGCGAATGCTGGGGCTGGAAGCTGTTCTCAACCCGTTCAAAACAGCCGTACTGGCCGAACCGCTTGCAGCCAATGGTCCGCGTGAACACTACATGCGCGCTATCGTCGATGAAAACGGCATTCGGGCCTGCGCGGATCAGGACAGTTCCTTGCTGAGTGTTCTGGCCGACGCCAATGCTTTGCTGATGCGCCCTCCCGAGGATCCGGCCTTGCCCGAAGGGACCCAAGTTCACTACCTGCCGCTGTAGAACATCCTCAAAATCGTTGACACAAAACGTGAACATGCGTAGAACAAATGCAAACGCATAAGCGACGAGGTATGAGCGATGCTGACCAAGAAGCAGCTGGATTTGCTGGAATTCATCCACAAACGCGTACAAGCAGACGGCGTTCCGCCCAGCTTTGACGAAATGAAGGCGGCGTTGGACCTTCGATCCAAATCCGGCATTCACCGTCTGATCACCGCGCTTGAAGAACGCGGCTTTATCCGGCGTCTGGCGCACCGCGCCCGCGCGATTGAGATTGTCAAACTTCCAGAGAGCTTAGGCGGAGAGCCCACGGCGGGCTTCACCCCCCGCGTGATCGAGGGCGACAAGCCCGAAGGCCCGCGCCCTGCCAATTTCGAGCCGGTCTCGGTCGACGCAATGGAACTGCCAGTCATGGGCCGGATCGCAGCCGGTGTTCCGATCGAGGCGATCAGCCATGTCTCACACCACGTGGCGGTGCCCGGCCCGATGGTCTCGGGTCAAGGGTCGCATTACGCACTTGAGGTCCGCGGAGATTCGATGATCGACGCCGGGATCAACGACGGCGATGTTGTGGTGATCCGCGAAACCTCAACTGCCGACAATGGCGATATCGTTGTTGCTTTGGTCGAGGATCAGGAGGCGACGCTGAAACGGTTCTTCCGCCGTGGCAAAGCCATCGCGCTGGAGGCCGCGAACCCCGCCTATGAAACCCGCGTTCTGCCGCAGGAAAAAGTAAAGGTTCAGGGTCGTCTGGTCGGCTTGATCCGGACCTACTGACCAACGCTTTCTGAGCGGGTCCCCGTTGATTTCGGGGACCACAGCCGATCGCCGGTCATCTCGGCGCTTGACGTGATTTTGCCGCCTGAGATTGACAGGCTTCCGGTCTCATACAGCCGGTCCGGGTCGAAAATGGTGCAATTTCCACTAAGTTTCAGATCGACCGAAGACACAATGATCTGACCGGTTTTGCATTTGTCAAACGCAAGCGCCGCGCGTTTGCCGGTCAGGTGGATCACCTCGGCCCCGGTCAGAGCGATCCTTTGAACCCGATCCGCATGGCCCGGCCACCGACTGGCCGCCTGCTCTTGTGCCAGACCGTCTCCGTCATTCTCAAGCCAGACTGTAGCCACGAACCCGCTGCCCTTTTCTTTGCTGAGCGCGCGGCCGTCAGAGGTCATGACGCCAACCAGTCCGCCGGATTCGGCGATCAGAACCTCAGGCCGGTTGCCCGAGGTCCAAAGCACAAAGGCCAGGACCACCGGAACCACCCCGACCCATCGCGCTCGGCCCTGCCACAAAACCAGCCAAAGCGCCCCCAACGCGATCATGGGCAGAACAAACCATGGCGGACCAACCACATAGCCCTGAGATCCGTCCAACCCGGACACCCACTCCGCGATCATCAAGATCCAACGCAGTCCCAGCCCCATGACCTCAAGCGCGATCCACTCCAGCCCGAAAGGCGCCAACAGCGCCGCGACAACGGCTGCGGGCACGACGATGGACCCCATGACAGGCACGGAAAGCAGATTGGCCAGCAGGCCGTAATGCGACATCGTATTGAAATGCGCCGCTCCGATTGGTGCGGTTGCAAGGCCCGCGATGGCAGAGGACATCAGAAGGCCAATAGCGGCTTTGGACCATTTCGGCCCCGGCATCGGCCGAAAATCACGCAGCGCTCCGAACACAGCGACCAGAGCGGTGGTCGCCGCGAAAGACATTTGAAAGCCGGGGCTGAGCAGGGTTTCGGGGCGAAGGGTCAACACGATCAATGCGGCCACAGCGACAGCCCGTAGTGAAATGGCGCGCCGGTCGATCAGAACTGCTCCGAACATGACGCTGACCATGACAAAGGCCCGCTCGGTCGCAACATTGCCGCCGGATAGCATCAGGTAGATCACAGCCGCGAACAGCGCAAATCCAGCGGCAAGTTTGCGGACGGGCAAACGGAGGGCCAAAACGGGGATTGCAGACAATCCAATGCGGCAGGCCATGAACACAAACCCGGTTAGCAACCCCATATGCAGGCCTGAAATCGCCAGCAGATGCGCAAGATTTGACGCGCGCAGCGCATCGAGCGTGTCTTGCCCCATGCTGCTCCGGTCTCCTGTCGTGACGGCGGCTGCGAACCCTCCGACCTCGTCCGGAAGATAGGCGCGCACATGGTCCGAGATTGCCATGCGAATGGCCGTGACCCGAACACCCTGCACCGCGTCCTGCGGCGGCGCGATGGTCATCACCGGCACCCGGGTGTACCCGACGGCACCAAGCCCTTGAAACCAGGCGTGACGACGGAAATCGTATCCTCCGGGCTCGACAGGGCCTTGCGGCGGGGACAGGTGCGCCGTGGTCATGATCCGTTGTCCCGGCGCGATTGGCCCGACCTCGGAATGAACAGAAAGACGGATGCGCTGCGGACGCCGGTGCTCTGGCACGTCCCCTACCCGCACCTGATCCAACGTCAATCGCAGCGCATCCGAGGCGGAGCGGTCCATGTCGACGACCCTCCCCTCGACAGAGCCATAGTATCGCCACGACAGAACCGGTTCCGCCACCATATGGGCGCGGGCACCCGCCAGCAGAAAGCCAGCCGCCACCAGCGCCCCCCCGATTGCCAACGCGCCCCATCCGGCGGGCAACACACGACCCAAGCCGATCAAAACCAATCCTGCGACGGCCAAACCCAGGTACAAAGGCCCCTCAGGTTCGAACCGCAATCCGAAAAAGAGACCGATCCCAAGGCCTAAGCACACCGGAGACCACGGAAACAAAAACCCGATCTGGTTCAGCAGCGCCAACCGGACCTGTGCGAGAACACGCATGGTTGCCCCCGTCCTTGAGGCTCGTTAGACAGGCGCCAAGCTAAGCCCATCGCGGTTACCAAAAGGTTAATCAACACAATGTCCGATCAGGTCGTCACCCGTTTCGCCCCTTCGCCTACCGGTTTTCTTCACATTGGCGGCGCGCGTACTGCGCTGTTCAACTGGCTCTATGCGCGTGGACGCGGCGGTAAGTTCCTGTTGCGGATCGAGGACACGGATCGGGAACGTTCGACCCCTGAGGCCACGGCGGCGATCCTGCAAGGGATGGAGTGGCTGGGCCTCGACCATGACGGAGATGTCATCAGCCAATTCGAAGGGGCCGCGCGTCATGCCGAAGTGGCGCATCAGCTTCTGGCCGAGGGCAAAGCCTATAAATGTTTCTCGACCCAGGACGAAATCGCGGCTTTCCGTGAGCAGGCGCGGGCCGAGGGTAAATCGACCCTCTTCCGCAGCCCATGGCGCGATGCTGATCCGGCCACGCATCCGGATATGCCCTTCGTGATCCGCATCAAAGCCCCGCAGGACGGCGCCACGGTGATCCGTGATCAGGTCCAGGGTGACGTGACCATCCGGAACGACCAGTTGGACGACATGATTCTTCTGCGCTCGGACGGGACGCCAGTCTATATGCTCGCGGTTGTGGTGGATGACCACGACATGGGGGTGACCCATGTGATCCGGGGCGACGATCACCTGAACAACGCCGCGCGCCAGATGATGATCTACGAGGCAATGGGCTGGGATGTTCCGGTGTGGGCTCATATCCCGCTGATTCACGGGCCGGACGGCAAGAAGCTGTCGAAGCGTCACGGTGCCTTGGGCGCGCAGGAATATCAGGCGATGGGCTACCCCGCCGCAGGGATGCGCAACTATCTGGCCCGCCTCGGCTGGAGCCACGGCGACGACGAGTTCTTTACGGATGAACAGGCCAAAGAATGGTTCGATCTGGGCGGAATCGGCAAAAGCCCGGCGCGGTTCGATCTGAAAAAGCTCGAGAACCTGTGTGGCCAGCATATTGCGATCTCAGATGATGCTGCACTGCGGCGTGAAATCGAAGCCTACTTGGCGGCGGCCGACCTGCCACCTCTCTCGGAGACACAATCCAGTGATCTGGAAAGCGCGATGTATTGTCTCAAGGACCGCGCTCGGACTTTCCCGGAACTGCTTGAAAAAGCGCATTTTGTACTGACCTCGCGCCCCATCGAGTGCGATGAGAAAGCCCAAAAGGCGCTCTCATCTGTATCCGATGGTATACTGAGTGAATTGACGCCGCAGCTGCAAAATGTTAGCTGGTCCCGGAACGAGCTGGAGGAGGCTCTGAATTCCTTTGCAGAAGCAAAGGAGGTCAAGTTCGGTAAGCTGGCAGGTCCGCTTCGGGCGGCATTGGCGGGTCGGGCAGTCACTCCTTCGGTTTTTGACATGATGCTTGTGCTGGGGCGCGATGAAACCCTGGCGCGGCTTTCTGAAGCAGCGGATTAAACCCAATCTTCATATTCGGGTAACGCTGCACCGCTAACACACCCGGGCTGCGCGCCCGCGCGCAGCCATTGCCCGCAGGTCAGGGCAATGAACTGACCTGCGCACAAATGAAGAAGGGACAACCATGACTGATAGCAATAAGACAGCAACTCTGACCGTCCATGGCAAAGAGTATGAGTTGCCCGTTCACTCTCCAACTGCTGGGCCTGATGTTGTCGATATTCGCAAGCTTTACGGTCAGGCAGGTGTGTTCACCTACGATCCCGGCTTTACTTCGACTGCCAGTTGCGACAGCACCATCACCTATATCGACGGCGACAAAGGTGAGCTGCTTCACCGTGGCTACCCGATTGATCAGCTAGCCGAGAAGTCCCACTTCCTCGAAGTCTGCTACCTGCTTCTTTACGGAGAGCTGCCAGTCGCAAAAGATCTCGAAACATTCGAATCCACGATCACGCGTCACACGATGCTGCACGAGCAAATGCAGTATTTCTACCGCGGCTTCCGTCGCGACGCCCACCCGATGGCCATCATGGTTGGTGTCGTCGGCGCGATGTCGGCCTTCTATCACGATTCGACCGACATCTCGGACCCGCATCAGCGCGAGGTTGCCTCACACCGCCTGATCGCAAAGATGCCGACGATTGCCGCTTGGGCCTACAAGTACCACACTGGCCAGCCCTTCGTGTATCCGCGCAACGATCTGGACTATGCGTCGAACTTCCTGCGCATGTGCTTCAGCGTTCCGGCCGAAGAATATGAGGTGAACCCGATCCTCAGCCGTGCGATGGACCGCATCTTCACCCTGCACGCGGATCACGAACAGAACGCCTCGACCTCGACCGTGCGTCTGGCATCGTCTTCGGGAGCGAACCCGTTTGCCTGTATCGCTGCGGGTATCGCCTGCCTCTGGGGTCCGGCGCATGGTGGTGCGAACCAGGCCTGTCTTGAGATGCTGGAAGAGATCGGCACCGTCGATCGCATACCCGAATACATCGCGCGCGCCAAAGACAAGAATGATCCGTTCCGCCTGATGGGCTTCGGTCACCGGGTTTACAAAAACTTCGACCCGCGTGCGAAGGTGATGAAGCAATCGGCTGACGAAGTTTTGGATCTGCTGGGTGTCGAAAACAACCCCAAGCTTCAGGTCGCCAAAGCGCTGGAAAAACAGGCACTGGAAGATCCCTATTTCGCCGAGAAGAAGCTGTTCCCGAACGTGGACTTCTATTCGGGCATCATCCTCGAAGCGATGGGCTTCCCAACCTCGATGTTCACACCGATCTTCGCCCTTTCGCGCACAGTTGGCTGGGTCAGCCAGTGGAAAGAGATGATCGCCGATCCTCAGAACAAGATTGGCCGCCCGCGTCAGCTGTATCTGGGCGAAACACTCCGCGACTACGTGGATATCGAAAAGCGCTGAACCGCGCGTCAAACCAAACAGAACCAAGGCTCCGGACGTTCTCCGGGGCCTTTTTTTGATCCTGAGTTGTTGTAGCGCTGCGTCACTTGCCCCGGCGGTTTTTGCGCCTGCTTCTCTCAGCCTAAGACCATGGATATGGTCTCGTGAAATTGTAGAAACCATGTGTTGCGATGGTATGTCGGTTCCTTCAAATAGCCTTTTTGGCGTTCTTTGCGTTTCCGGCGTCTGGTTTGGCGCAAGGGATTCTTGAGGATTTTTTCAAACAGATCCAGCGCGAAAACGCGGCGGGTTCTCTGGCGATTTTGGGCCTTGCTGGCATCCCTGATGACTCGGCCAGTGCGATCTCACTCCAATCGAACACGGGAAATCGAGAGTATGATTTCAAATCCGCGCAATTGGGCGGGGGCTTTCGACTGAGCGAAGGCGTGCCCATCTACCTTGAAGGCTATATAGGCTATGCGCGCTATGACCCGGTTCTCTTCTTTTCTGGCTCCGGCGAAACCACTACGTTGCCACTCAAATGGACAAGCGCCGCTGTAACAGGCGGTATCGGCTACCAATTTGACTTGGGAGAGCGTTGGAAACTGACGCCCATGGCGCATATCTCGATCGGGCGCACCCAATCTGACACGTCAGTCGCCGCCCAAGTGATAGCAGAGCGGCTTGGCATAGAAGCTGATTTCCTCGAAAGCGGCGGTCTCTGGGCCGGAGGTGCGGGCGGTTCCCTGACGCTGGACTACGCACGCCCTCTGACCAATGACCGAGAGTTCGAGATGAGCCTTCGCTACACGCATATCGAATACTGGCCCATTGGTGACGACGAAGACCTCCTCGTGCAATCGACGGCTGCAAATGCAGTGCTTTGGTCACGGTACCGGTTTCCGACAGGCGGTCGGATGTTTGGCCGACCGGTACGTTGGGTCGGGGATCTGTCTATCTCTTACCTGGCCGGGGATCAGTCGATTGTTCTGGGCACAGATTGGCTGGCCCGCGTCGGCGGCGGGATCGAGGTTGATCTGTCCGACACCTGGGTGCCATGGGTGAGTACCACACGGATCATGGTCCGCTACTATGGCAGCGACACGGTCAACGGGTTCACAGCCGGGATCGGTATCAGTTTCTGACGCGCGACCTAAAACAGGCTCATCTGATCGCCCGGCTGCGCAGGTTTTGCAAAAAGATCGCGACGCAGTTCGTCGGACTTCACCTTCAGACCCAAACGTTTGACGGCCACCTTGAAGCGTTTTGCGATCAATTCAGCATACTCGCCTTCTCCCCGCATCCGGTGACCCCAGCGCGGGTCATAGTCGCGACCTCCATGCATCTCGCGCAGCCGCGCCATGACCTTTTCGGCCCGCGCGGGTTCATGTTCGGCCAGCCAGTCCTGCCACAGCGCCGACACCTCACGGGGCAGACGCAGCATGATCCAGCTTGCAGTGTCGGCACCGGCCTCATGCCCGGCCTCAAGTAGGGTCTCCAGTTCGTGATCCGTCAACCCGGGCACAACGGGCGAGGTCATTACCCGCACCGGCACCCCTGCCCCGGTGAGACGTCGAATGACCTCCAACCGCCGTTTGGGAGAGGGAGCGCGCGGCTCCATCCGGCGGGACAGGCCCGCGTTCAAAGTTGTCAGCGATATCCCGACGCGTACCAGCCCCAGCGCTGCCATGGGCGCAAGAATATCCATATCCCTCTCGATCAGCGTCCCTTTGGTCACGATAGCTATGGGGTGGTTGAAGTCCCGCAGAACCTCAAGACAGGCACGCGTGATCCCGCGTTCTTTTTCAACGGGTTGATAAGGGTCGGTGTTAGTGCCCAAGGCAAGCGGCGCGACTTTGTAGGACCGCGCGGACAATTCCTTGCGCAGTACCTCGGCCGCATTGCCGCGCGCGGTCAAACGGGTCTCAAAATCCAACCCTGCAGACAGCCCTAGATAGGCGTGACTGGGTCGTGCGAAGCAATAAACACAGCCATGTTCGCACCCCCGATACGGGTTGATCGAGCGGTCAAACGGTAGGTCGGGAGAGCGATTATAGGTGATCAAACTTCGTACCACCTCGTCCCGAACCTCGGTTCTCAGAAGCGGTTGTTCTTCTTCGATGTCCCAACCGTCATCCGTTTGGACCGTTGCAAGTTTTTCAAAGCGACCCGCGTCGTTGGATGCGGTCCCCCGAGCGCGGACATTGGGTTGAGGCTGCATATGTTCACTCTTCGTTCTCATCATATTGATACGCGAATACTGAACGCCAGGCAACCACCGACTGTTTTTGCTAACCTGAGCCAGACACAGGATGATCATGCATATTATTCTGTCGCCCGATGCCGATTTTTGACATAAACGTCGGTCCCGAAACCGCCGAGGTCGCAATCGTCACAGTAAATCTGCGACGTTTTGGCCAAAACGAAAAAAATGCCACCCCGGACCAAGGGTCCGCACAGCTCAGGAAAACACCCCATGTCCGACGAAGAAGACATCATCCTGTCCGAACTGAACGACGAAGAGCTTGTTGAACAGATGTTCGACGATCTCTACGACGGCCTGAAAGAAGAGATCGAAGAAGGCACCAACATCCTTCTCGAGCGCGGCTGGACCCCCTACGACATCCTGACCAAAGCTCTGGTCGGCGGCATGACCGTGGTTGGCCACGACTTCCGCGACGGCATCCTGTTCGTGCCCGAGGTTCTGCTGGCCGCCAACGCCATGAAGGGCGGTATGGCGATCCTGAAGCCTCTGCTGGCTGAAACTGGCGCACCGCGCGTTGGCAAGATGGTCATCGGCACCGTGAAGGGCGACATCCACGACATCGGCAAGAACCTTGTTTCGATGATGATGGAAGGCGCAGGTTTCGAAGTTGTCGACATCGGCATCAACAACCCGGTCGAAAACTACTTGGAAGCACTGGAAAACGAACAGCCCGACATCCTGGGCATGTCCGCCCTGCTGACCACCACCATGCCTTACATGAAGGTCGTGATCGACACGCTGGTCGAGCAAGGCGTTCGCGATGACTACATCGTTCTGGTCGGCGGCGCACCGCTGAACGAAGAGTTCGGCAAAGCCATCGGCGCTGACGCATATTGCCGTGACGCGGCTGTGGCTGTTGAGACCGCTAAGGACTTCGTCTCGCGCAAGCACAACCAGCTGGCGGGATAAGAACACCGTTTCTGTTCTGAAAGGGCCGCTCGATTTCGGGCGGCCTTTTTGTTTCAAGCCGCGTTTTCGGGCAAAATCACCCGGACCAGCCAGCCAGAGGACCCCGGAATGTCACAGAACCAGCATCCCGATGACGCCCGTCTAACGACCGATGGATATGACGAAACCGGCAAGGGGCGTATCCTTTTGCTGGCCTGCGGAGCCTTGGCGCGCGAGATTCTGGACCTCAAGAACCGCAACGGCTGGGACCATATGGACCTGACCTGCCTACCCGCGATCCTTCATGTCCACCCTGAGAAGATCACTCAGGCCGTTGAAGATGCGATTGCCAAGCATCGTGATCAGTATGATCAGGTCTTCGTCGTCTACGCGGATTGCGGCACCGGTGGCCTGCTACAGCAGGCCTGCGACCGGCTTGGTGTCGAGATGGTCAAGGGCCCGCATTGCTATTCGTTCTTCGAAGGGAATGAGGCCTTTGCCGCAAAGGGTGAGGACGAGACAACCGCCTTCTACCTGACAGATTTTCTAGCCCGACAGTTCGATGCCTTTGTCTGGAAACCGCTGGGTCTGGATCGCCATCCTCAGCTGCGAGACATGTATTTCGGGAACTACACCAAACTAGTCTATCAGGCCCAAACAGATGATCCCGCGCTGACGGCGCGCGCAAAAGAATGTGCCGAGCGTATGGGTCTGGATTTTGAGCGCCGCCTGACCGGCTATGGCGATCTGGAAACCACGCTGACTGATTGGGCGACAAGAACGCGCTGACGCTACGCTTTCTCCTGCGCGACTTCGCGGATGCGTTCGATCATCGCCCTCAGACCGTTCGATCGCTGCGCAGACAGGTGGTCATTCAGGCCCAGCCGCGCCAGCTCTCCGCCGGCGTCGACCTTGATCACCTCGGCCACTGGCAAGTCGTTGTAAAGCAGACGTAAAACCGCGATCAGGCCACGGACGATCAGCGCATCGCTATCCCCATCGAAACGAAACACGCCGCCGTCGATCATCGGGTGCAGCCACACCTGGCTGGCGCAGCCGTCCACTTTGGTGGCTGGAACTTTGAGCGCGTCGTCCAGCGGCTCCATCGCTTTGCCCTGTTCGATCACATGGCGATAGCGGTCCTCCCAATCTTCAAGGAACTCGAAATCTTCGACAATTTCTTCAAAGGCGGGCGTTGCCATGGCGCGGCGGTCCTTCTGTTTCATTCACAATTGTGACCTATGCCGACGATAGCCCCCTGTCCAGCCCTCGCCGTGGCTTTTCAAGGCAAGGAAATTGCGCTAACCCATTGCGTGAATGACTGTTAAAGCCGTGGGTCCATGCAAAAATCACTGTCTCTTCTTATCATCGCCGCGTTGACCCTGTCTGCCTGCAATAGCTGGCGCAATTCACGGGCGAACCCGTCGAACTGGTTCGGATCCAGCCAGCCCGCCCCGGTCGAAACCGCCCCGGTAGACGAGGCCTATGCCCTGGTGCCAAGACAAAGCGATGGCATCGGCTTGTTTGATCGCCCCGTAGAAGAAGACACCAGCGTTCCAATTGCAAAAATCGACGAGCTGCGGATCGACGCGACGCCTACCGGAGCGATCGTCTATTCCTCGGGCACGGCGCAACGCCAGGGCGCGTTCAACGCCCGTCTGGTGCCCGTGAATTCGGAAGAAAACCAGAAGAACGGCGTGATGGAGTTCACCTTCCTGGTCAATTACCCCAAGGCGCAAACGGCTCAAGGCACTGAGCGTTCGCGAATGGTTTCCGACGCCATCAACGTCTCCCGGCAAGAGCTTGAAGGCATTCGCCTGGTCCGCGTGGTTGGGCAGCAAAACGCCCTGGAATCACGCCGCCGCTAAACGATCAGAGGGGCACGACCTTCACGTTTTGCCCCTTTGCGGCCAGTGCGATCTTGCCTTCGCACAGCTTCAGAGCATCCTCACCGAACACCTCGAACCTCCAACCGGTCATAGAGGGAAGGCCGCGCTCGCCCGCTGCGATCTGGTCCAGTTCGGCGCTGGTGGCGATCAGCTTTGCTGCCACGCCCGAGCTTTCGGTTTTCGATTTCAGCAACACCCGCAACAGATCAGCCAGCGCTGGGTTCACCTTCAGTTTGTCGCGGCTCGTGTCGACCTTGGGCAGCTGTTCGGGCGGACAGTTCACACCCTTTTTGACGGCCGCCAGAATACCTTCCGCAATCGCCCCCTTACGCGCCTCTCGCAGCAGGAGGCGCGAGCCGCCAAGGTCCGACGGCGTTTTGGGTTTGGTCGAGGCCAGCTCGATCAGCGCGTCATCCTTGAACACGCGGTTGCGCGGGATGTTGTTGTCCTGTGCGTGAGATTCGCGGAACTGCGCCAACTCCCGCACAACCGCCAGAAACTTGGCCGAGTTCGTCCGCGTCTTTACGCGCTTCCACGCATCCTCGGGCCGGATGTCATAGGTGCCGGGCTGGGTCAGGATGCGCAGTTCCTCGGACACCCAATGGCTGCGCTTGGTTTTCTCAAGCTCGGCCGCAAGATGTTCGTAAATCTTGCGCAGATGGGTCACATCGGCCAGCGCATAGGTCTTTTGCGCATCTGTCAGAGGACGCCGCGACCAGTCGGTAAAGCGCGAGGTTTTATCCACCCCCTGCTTGCAGATCTTGCGCACCAGCGTCTCATAGCCGACCTGTTCGCCAAAGCCGCAGACCATCGCGGCAACCTGCGTGTCAAACAGCGGGGTTGGGAACACATGCGCATCGACCCAGAAGATCTCAAGGTCCTGACGTGCGGCGTGGAACACCTTGACCACGCCCTCATTCCGGAACAGTTCATAGAGCGGCTCAAGAGAGATACCATCGGCCAACGGGTCGACGAGAACGGCGCTGTCTTCATTCTCGGAGGGGACGGCAAGCTGCACCAGACACAGTTTTGAATAGTAGGTCCGCTCGCGCAGAAATTCGGTATCTACAGTGACATAGGGAAAGGCAGCAGCAGCCGAGCAGAAATCAGCCAGCTCTTGCGTCGTTGTCAGAGTTCTCATGCGCCGTACTATTCTTGTTCTTTGTGTGACTGCCCGTTTTTCTACCGTCCCGAGCGTTATCGGCGACCATAGGACGAATTTCCGCCGGGTGTAAATCACCCAAGGGCGATCAGGGCAGCATAAGAACGGACCTGTTGCCTTCCGCATACCGCCGCAGCACAGGCGGGTAGAGCTGGTGCTCATAGACCAGCACTTTGGCGGCCAGGCTATCGGGGGTGTCCTCGGGTTCAATGGCGACCCTCGCCTGCCCCAGAATTGGGCCATCATCCAGCGCCGCGGTGACCTCATGCACGGTGCAGCCATGTTCAGCATCACCCGCTTCGATCGCGCGGGCGTGGGTGTGCAGGCCCTTGTATTTCGGCAGCAACGATGGGTGAATATTCAACATCCGCCCCTGAAAGCGCGAGACGAAATCGCCAGTCAGAACCCGCATGAACCCGGCCAGACAGACGATATCGGGTTGCGCGGCTTCAAGCGGTTTCAGCAGTTCCGCCTCAAACGCCGCTCGATCCCCTTTGAATGGTCGGTGATCGACCACAGCCGTTTCGATGCCGCGATCCCGCGCCTTTTCCAGCCCGCCGGCCTGCGCGTCGTTGGACAGAACTAGACATGGGCGCGCAGGGTGGTCTCCGGTCATGCTGTCGACCAAAGAGACCATGTTTGACCCGCCACCGGAAATCAGGATCGCGACGCGCTTGTTGCTCACAGCAGTTTGCCCGAATAGGCCACGCCAGCCGTGTCAGTTACGGTGCCGATGCGCGACACGGTCTCACCCGCCTCAGCCAGCAAAGCCGTCAGCGCGTCGGCCTGATCTTCGGCGCAGACCACGATCATGCCGATGCCGCAGTTGAAAGTCTTCAACATCTCAGCTTCGGCAATCCCGCCAGTTTCGGCCATCCAATCGAAGACAGGCAGCAAATCCCATGCGTCCAAATCGATCTGCGCGCCCAGCCCTTCGGGCAGAACACGCGGCAAGTTCTCAGTCAGACCGCCGCCGGTGATATGGGCCAGCGCATGCACACCCCCGGCGCGGATCGCGGCCAGTGCAGGCTTCACATAAAGCCGCGTCGGCGTCAGCAGCGACTCGCCCAACGTGCCGTCGCTAAAGGGCGAGTCGGCCTCCCAGCCCAGCCCGGAAATCTCAACCAGTTTGCGCACCAGAGAGTAGCCGTTGGAATGCACCCCGTTCGAAGCCAGCCCCAGCAGAACGTCGCCCGCCGCTACCCCGTCGGGCAGATCGGCACCACGCTCCATCGCGCCGACCGAGAACCCGGCCAGATCGAAATCACCATCGGGATACATGCCCGGCATCTCGGCGGTTTCACCACCGATCAGAGCACAACCAGACTGAGCGCAGCCTTCGGCAATCCCTTCAATGATCCGCGCGGCGGTATCGGTGTCCAGCTTGCCAGTGGCGAAATAATCGAGAAAGAACAATGGCTCAGCGCCCTGGCAGATCAGGTCGTTGACGCACATGGCCACAAGATCAATGCCAACGCCATCCACAACACCAGTATCAATCGCGATCCGCAGCTTGGTGCCGACACCGTCGGTGGCCCCCACCAAAATGGGATCTTCATAGCCAGCGGCCTTGAGGTCAAACAGCGCGCCGAACCCGCCCAGACCGCTCATGACACCAGGGCGATTGGTGCGTTTGGCGGCAGGCTTGATGCGGTCGACCAGAGCGTTGCCTGCATCAATATCCACACCCGCGTCGGCGTAGGTGATTCCGTTCTTGCCCGCTGTCATGGCCTATCCCTCATGAATTGTTTGCGGGCGGGTTAGTCGATTGTGCGCTTTGATGCAACGGTCAGGCTTGACGCGGGCGATCACCGTGGTACTCAAAGCGCTCAGGCGGGCCTGTAGCTCAATTGGTTAGAGCAGAGCGCTCATAACGCTTTGGTTGCGGGTTCAAGTCCTGCCGGGCCTACCAAAATCCGCTATTTTCATAAGAACGCCGCGCCTCTAGCGCCCGAAGATGATGTCGGCACACAGCCCGCCCAGTCGCTCGCTTTTACCAAGGCGCAAAACGCCGCCATGGGCACGGGCGATGTCGGCTACTATGGCAAGGCCCAGACCAACACCGCTGCCTTGGTTCTGATTACGTGCAGGGTCCAGGCGGGAAAAGGGCTTAACGGCCTCGGTCCGCTGTTCCGGCGGGATGCCCGGTCCATCATCCTCGACCCGGATACGCAGGGATTTGGGTGTAAGCGTCAGGCTGACATCCGCCTTGCTGCCATAGCGCACGGCGTTGCCGATCAGGTTCTCAACCGCCCGGCGCATGGCCGATGGCCGCAACATCACGGTCCCCTGCCCTTCGACTGCTACCAGTTCCGCTTGATGGCCTGCCCGTTTTGCGTCGCTGACGATCTGCGTCAGCAAAGCTTCGGGATCGACCTCTTCGGGCGCGCCTTCTGCGGCACCGCGTGAAAAGTCGAGGAACGCATCCAGAAGCGATTGCATCTCGGTTACGTCCTGCTGCAACGGCGCAGCCTCTTCTTCTGGCAACATAGACAGACCCAGTTTCAGTCGTGTCAGCGGGGTACGCAGGTCATGGCTGACCCCGGACAACATCAACGTTCGCTGCTCCATCTGCCGCTCGATCCTCGCCCGCATGTCGAGAAAAGCGTTTCCCGCGGCCCGAACCTCGACCGCGCCGCCGGGGGAATACGGCACAACCCGTCCGCGACCAAAAGCCTGTGCAGCATCTGCAAGCCGCGTAATGGGCCGGAGCTGGTTGCGCATGTATAGAAACGAAATCGAGGTCATGATGATGGCAAAGAAAACCATCGTCACAATCAACTGATGCGGCGCTGCAGGGGACAGACGCCGTCGATCAAAGGTCAGCTGCAACAGACCTAGATGAGTGGGCATATACAGGCGCGCCTCTTGCCCGCTCGGCAGGGCAACCGCCACAAGGTCAGGCAATTCTGCCATCAGATCTGCCTCAACCTGTGGCGCAATAAAGTCGTACCATCTGCGCCGGCCGATCTCCGGCATCTCATCCGCATCGAGGAACTGCATCTTCATCGACAGAGCGCTCAGATCAGGACGCACAGCGGCCAACGCCTGTTGCCGGGTCTCAGATTCAGCCATGGTCTGAGTGATCAGTCGGACTTCCCGCGCAGCGGCTTGCGTCATTTGCGCGGTCACGTCCTCCAGGTGCTTTTGCAGGAACGCAATGCCCACCACCAGCAGCAAGGCCACCACCGGCAGTACGAGAATCAGCGCAGCCCGGACATACAGGCCGCGTGGCATATAGGGTTTGAGCCATTGCGTGGACATGCGCTAAACCTAGCGGGCTGCCCAGACAAGAGAAAGAGGACAGAATGCAGGCACCTGACGAATTCAACCCGCCAGCTGGCGTGGCGCAGGAGTTGCATCCGGGTTTGCGGCGCATTCTGGCTCCGAATCCTTCGCCGATGACGTATCGGGGCACGAACACCTATCTTCTGGGCACCCGATATCTGGCAGTGATCGACCCCGGACCGCTGAGCAACGCGCATCTGGAGGCGATTCTGGACGCGTTGTCCCCCGATCAGAGAATCAGCCATATCCTCGTGACCCACACCCATCTGGATCATTCGCCTCTGGCTGCCCCGCTCGCCGCCCGCACGAGTGCCCCTATTCTGGCCTTTGGAGGCCCCGAAGCCGGGCGCAGTGCGGTCATGTCCGACCTCGCCCAAAGTGGCATGGTGCAAGGCGGCGAAGGCATCGACACCGCATTCCGGCCGGATATCGAGCTGGCGGACGGAGAACGCATCACGGGTGACGACTGGCAGCTCGAGGTCATCCACACCCCTGGTCATCTGGGCAATCACATCGCGCTGGCTTGGGGCGATATCTGCTTTACGGCAGATCACGTGATGGGTTGGGCCAGCTCGCTCGTCTCTCCCCCTGACGGAGACCTCACCGACTTCATGGCGGCCTGTCATCGACTGCAACAGCGCGACTGGTCCGTCTTTCACGCGGGTCACGGCGCGCCGATCGAAAACCCTGCTGAGCGGTTGGAGTGGTTGATTCAGCATAGGCTAGGACGAGAAGCGCAGATCCTGGCGGCGCTGGCAGATCGGCAAGGCTCGGCCCGTCAATTGGCCGAGCGTATCTACACCGACACCCCGAAAGCCCTGCTGCCCGCAGCCGAGCGTAACGTCCTGGCGCATTTGATTGATTTGGCGGGAAAATCCAAAGTCACCTACAATGGCCCGCTTGCTTCAGATGCGGTTTTCCGGCGACTTTCGTGAGCGCGTGAAAAAATTCAGATTTCTCGCGCTTCCCCTCTGGACGTCAAAAATCGGGGTTGTTATACGCCCCTCAGTTCCGGCGTAGCTCAGCGGTAGAGCAGTTGACTGTTAATCAATTGGTCGTAGGTTCGATCCCTACCGCCGGAGCCAATCTTCTCAGCAAAATCTGGTGAAATTGGTCATGGTCCAGACGGGCCAGAACTGCGCTTTGCTGATCGGCAGAAAAAACTTTTCATCCCCCACTGGACGCCGTGAAAACAGCTTGCTATACGGCGCGAACCGTTCCGGCGTAGCTCAGCGGTAGAGCAGTTGACTGTTAATCAATTGGTCGTAGGTTCGATCCCTACCGCCGGAGCCAATTCCCCCAGATCACCCCGTCAATGCGTCGGCAAACTGCGTGCGCAAGGTCCGTTTCAGCACCTTTCCCGTGGCGTTCAACGGCAGAGCGTCGATAAATACAACCTTGTCCGGCACTTGCCATTTGGCGATCTTGCCATCGAAGAAGGACAGCAGTTCGTCCTCTGACGGCTCCTCTCCCTCGGCCTTCACGGCGACCAGAATCGGGCGCTCATCCCATTTGGGGTGCGCCACACCAACCACGGCGGCTGTGGCGAGTTTTGGATGGGCGACCGCGATGTTTTCCAACTCGACCGAGCTGATCCATTCGCCGCCCGATTTGATGATATCCTTGGACCGATCGCGGATCGTCATGTAGCCGTCGGCATCCAGAGTTGCGACATCGCCGGTGGCGAACCAGCCGTCCTGCAAAAGCGCCTCGTCCTGCATCTGGAAATAGCTGTCCAGTACCCACGGGCCGCGCACCATCAGGTCGCCCTGGGTTTCGCCGTCACGGGGCAAATCATTGCCGTCGTCATCCACGATCTTCAACTCAACCCCATAAGGAGGGCGCCCCTGGCTTTCGCGCAGGCGGTGCTGCTCGTCGATCGGCAGGTCGCGATGTTTGGCAATCGGGACATTGGTTGTGCCCAGCGGGCTCATCTCACTCATGCCCCACGCGTGGACGGTATCGACGTCGTAGACCTCACGGAAGGTTTCGATCATCGAGGGTGGGCAAGCGGCACCTCCGATCACGGTGCGATCAAGGCTGGCGAGTTTGCTGCCGGATTGCGCGGCATGGGCCAGAAGGCCCTGCCAGATCGTGGGAACACCCATTGCGACCGTCACGCCATAGCTGTCAATCAGGTTGACCAGCGCCTCACCATGCAGGCCTGGCCCAGGCAAAACCATGCGCGAGCCGGACATGGCACAGGCATAGGGCGACCCCCAGGCATTGACATGGAACATCGGCACCACAGGCATCACGACATCCATCGCCGAATAGCCAATGACGTCTCGCGCATTCGAGGCAAAGCCATGCAGCACGGTCGAGCGATGCGAGTACAGCACCCCCTTGGGATGGCCCGTTGTGCCCGAGGTGTAGCACAGGCCGGACGCCGTGTTTTCATCCAAGTCCGGCCATGCAAAATCGGCATCACCCGTCTCGATCAATTCATCATAGAATTGCAGCCCGTCGATCTGAGCCGCCGCTTCGTCATCCCGGGGGCCCATCAGCACAAAGTGATGAACCTCGCCCAGCCCCTCTTGCAACGCTGCGACCAGAGGGATGAAGGTGGCATCAAAAAACAGAACGCGATCCTGGGCGTGGTTGATGATGTAGGTCAGCTGTTCGGGGAAGAGGCGTGGATTGATCGTGTGACACACGAAACCGGCACCCGAAGTCGCGTAGTAGATCTCAAGGTGGCGGCGGTTGTTCCAGGCCAGGGTTCCGATGCGGTCTTGTGGTTCCAGTCCAAGCTTGGTCAATGCCGATCCCAACCGGCGAGCGTTGCGTGCCACTTCGGACCAATTGGTTTGCGTTACGGTGCCGTCTGTCTCAACCGACACGATTTCAGTCTGACCGTGGTAGCGCTCGGCGTGATCAATCAGTGACGAGATCAGCAAGGGCTGCGTCATCATCTGTCCCAGCATGGGCATCCTCCCTTTTTTGTTCAGGCCACGCTGTCGGCGGCCATTCCGTGCTTTGAGTGATACGCGAACCTGTGGCCGGGCGATCAATCATGACGGTTCATTGGGAAGAACCCTGCCAAGCAATTATTTGTCTGACAATAAAAAGATTGCGGCCCGAGATTGCCCCGGGCCGCGTTTCACCACGTCAATTGCGGTGACGCAGGGCATAGGCGACCAAGGCCGCAGTCGAGCCGTCCTTGTCGTCCGCGCTTTCTTCTCCGTCCACGATCGGCCCGAGTGAGGTGGCAAGTTCTTTGCCCAGCTCGACGCCCCATTGATCGAAGGAATTGATGCCCAGAAGAACGCCTTCGACGAACACCCGATGTTCATAAAGCGCTATGATCTGACCCAACACAAACGGCGTCAGTTTGGGGTAGATCAAGGTGGTCGAGGGCCGGTTGCCTGGAAAGACCCGATGCCTCGCCTGACGGTCGAGTTCATCGCCCGTCAAGCCTTTGGCCGCCATTCGGGCGCTGGCTTCGTCAAAAGACCTGCCGCGCATCAAAGCCTCGGACTGCGCGAGGCAATTGGCCAGAAGCAGGCGGTGGTGATGGGCCAGTTCAGGCTCATGCCCTTCGGCGGCGACCATGAATTCGCAGGGGATTACGTCGGTGCCCTGATGGATCAGCTGGTAGAAGGCATGCTGGCCATTGGTGCCCGGCTCACCCCAGACAACAGGCCCGGACGGCACTGTCAGCGCGCTGCCATCCATTGCGACCGATTTGCCGTTCGATTCCATCTCAAGCTGCTGGAAATAAGCCGGCAAGCGCAGCAGCCTCTGGTCGTAGGGCAACACCGCTCGACTGGCATGGCCCAGCACCTGACGATGCCAGATTCCGACCAAAGCCAGCATAACCGGAACGTTCTCGGCCCAATCGGCCGAACGGAAATGCATGTCCATCGCTTGCCCGCCCCGCAGGAACGCATCGAACGCGTTCGAGCCGATCGCGACCATAACCGGCAAACCGACAGGACCCCAGACAGAATAACGCCCTCCGACCCAATCTGCGAAACCGAATACGCGGTCCTCGGGGATGCCGAAGTCCTGCGTTTTGTCCAACGCGCTTGAGACGGCGGCGAACTGCTTGGCGGGGTCTCCTCCGCCCTCGCTCATCCATGCCCGCGCGGTGCGGGCGTTGGTCATGGTTTCAATCGTCGTGAAGGTTTTCGAGGCCACGATCACCAGTGTCCGGGTCGGGTCCAACTGCCGCAACGTATCCGCGATATGCGCGCCATCGACGTTCGAGACATAGTGCAGACGCGGCCCATCATGGTAGGGCGACAGCGCATGGGTCGCCATCACCGGCCCCAGATCCGAGCCTCCGATACCGATATTCACCACATCGGTAAAGCTGCCCCCTGCCCCGGCAGCGGTGCCTCCGCGCACCTCCTCGGCGAAGACACGCATCCGCTGCAAGGTGTCCAAAACGTCCGGCATCACATCCTGACCATCGACCCGCACCGCGTCGCCGTCCAGGTTTCGCAACGCCGTGTGCAACACCGCGCGATCTTCGGTCTCGTTGATTTTCTGGCCAGAAAACATCGCCTCGCGGCGTGCTTCCAGATCGGCTTGGTCACATAGTTGGATCAGAGCATCCCGGATCTCGCCGCCGATCTGCGTTTTTGAGTAGTCGAACAGCATATCGCCGGTTGAGGCGGAGAAATTCTGTGCCCGATCCGCGTCCGCCTCGAACAGGTCGAGAATGCGGGCCTGTTGCGATGCTGCCAGTGCTTTCAATCTATCCAGCTGCATGGCTCACTCCGCCCAATGAACGGTCATGCCGCCCAACACAGCCGCAATTGGGGCCTCTTCGGGGGGTAGAGACATGGCCTTCTCCAGCGCTTCCCGCTTCTCGGCGCCGTAGATGATCAGATGTTTCGACAAGGCCCCATCTAGGACCGGAGCCGTCAGGGTGATACGCGGTTCCGGTTGCACATCCGTCCTCGCCACGGCCAGTGTCGGCGCGTTGCTGTCCAGCGCCTCAGCCAGCCCCTGCATTCCTGGAAACAGTGAGGCTGTGTGCATATCGCCTCCCATCCCCAACACCAGTACCGACAAAGGCAGAACCGGTGCGATCAATGACTCGATCTCAGGCAGAGCGTCCTCGGGTGCGGCCCCCGGGACGTAGAGCGGCACGTATTGCGCCACCGAGGCGCGGTTGGTCAGAAGGCGTTCGCGGATCAGACGCTCGTTCGAGCGGTCACTGTCCGCAGGCACACAGCGTTCGTCGGTCGGCAGCACGCGTATCCGCGCCCAGTCCAGATCTGCGGCACAGAGGACATCGAAAACCGGCCCCGGAGTCGTTCCGCCCGGCACCGCCAGGGCCACCGTGTCGTCATGCAACAAAGCGGCCTCTAATTCTCCGGCCAATGCGTTGGCCACGTCGATCGCCAACATGTCGCGGTCGGCATATTCCTGAATATTCATGGCTTGATTCCTTGCCAGTGGCGACCGTCTCGTTTCATCAGCAGCTCGGCGTCGCCCGGCCCTGTGCTGCCACTGTCATAGGGTTTGGGGACATCGCCCCGCGCCTGCCATCCGGCGATGATCGGATCGGTCCAGGCCCAGGCGGCCTCGACCTCATCACCACGCATGAACAGGGTCTGGTTGCCCCGGATCACGTCCATGATCAGCCGTTCATAGGCATCGGGCGGGTCCTGATTTTCCGGACCGAGCGCCTCGGCAAAGCTCATATCTAGCGGGACGTCGATCAGACGCATTCCACCTTGCCCCGGCTCTTTGATGGTCACCTTCAAGGTGATCCCCTCATTCGGTTGCAACCGGATCGACAAGGCATTGGCGTGTCGCCCTGCTGCCTCGCCAAATATCGAATGCGGCGCGTCCTTGAATTGCACGTTGATCACCGAGGACCGCGCCACCAGCTGCTTACCGGTGCGCAGGTAGAACGGCGTCCCGGCCCATCGCCAGTTGCTGATATGCGCCTTCAAGGCCACGTAACTTTCCGTGGTCGAGCGGGGATTGCCGACAACCTCGCGATAGCCTGACCCTTCAGCCTCGGCGGCGAACTGCCCGCGTACAATGTGGTGCGGCTCAACCGGATCAAGCGCGCGGATGACCTTGAGCTTTTCGTCGCGTACAGCGTCCGGATCGAACTTGGCGGGTGGTTCCATCGCGATAAGGCAGAGCAATTGCATCAGGTGGTTCTGCACCATGTCGCGCATGGCTCCAGCGCGCTCGTAATAGTCTTCGCGCCCTTTGACGCCCACCGTTTCGGCCACGGTGATCTGGATGTGATCCACGTATTGGCTGTTCCAAAGCGGCTCAAACAGCATGTTGCCAAACCGCACGGCCATCAGGTTCTGGACGGTTTCTTTCCCCAGATAATGGTCGATCCGATAAATCTGCCCTTCGTCGAAATGCGCCGCCAGCGTCGCATTCAAATCCCGTGCGCTGTCCAGATCGTGGCCAAAGGGTTTCTCTACCACGATCCGAGTATCCTCGGTCGCAAGCGCATGCGCGCGGATACGTTCGGCCAGAGGGGCAAACAGGCTGGGACCGACCGAGAAATAGAACGCCCGCACGCGGTCCGGGGTCAGTTTGCCTGCAAGCTCATCCCACCCGCCGGTTGAAAGCGCATCAAGCCTGACATAGTCGAGACGCTGCAGGAAACCCTGCAGGTTCTCAACCTCGCCCGACCGTCTGGGCGCATAGCTCCGCAACGACTCGGCCACGAGGGTCCGGAATGCATCCGTCGAAAGCTCACTGCGCGCAGCCGCAATGATGCGCGCGCTTTCGGGCCATTGCCCCGCGCAGAACCTGCGAAACAAAGCGGGCAGGATCTTGCGCTGCGCAAGATCTCCGGTGCCGCCGAAAATGACCAGATCGAAAGGATCGACGGGAATGACGCGTGAAACCATGAGTTGTCCTTAACCTGCCCCTAAGGTCATGTCCAATGTTAGCGCAATCATTAGCACTTCTTTTTTCCGTCGCATGACCTGAAAACCGCCTCTTATTCGATGGGTACAGCCAAAGTAATCCAAATCACTGAGGGACGCGGCGGTTTTCCGCTATAGATGTAACAGGATCATTCCAGTTTGGGTTGTTGAGATGAACAAGTTTCTGTTTTTTCTGTTTGCATGTTTCGCCGCCCCGCTTTGGGCGCAAGAGCGTTTGGCCCTTGTGATCGGCAATGATCAATACAACTCGGTCGTTGATTTGAAGAAAGCTGTCGCCGACGCCGAGGCGGTTTCCGACAAGCTGGAAAATCTGGGCTTTGAAACCATCCAAGGTCTCAACCTCGACCGGCGCGGTATGAACCAGAAAATCGCGGACTTCACCGCTCGGCTCGAGGCTGGCGACACCGCTTTTGTGTTCTTTGCCGGTCACGGCGTTGAGATCGACGGAGAGAATTATCTGCTGCCCACCGATATTGTCGCGCCCTCGTCCGGCGAGACCGATTTCGTGAAGTCCGAATCCATCGCCCTGTCGAACCTTTTGGACCGCGTCCGCGCCACCGGTGCGCGCACTTCCATCGCGATCATAGACGCCTGCCGCGACAATCCGTTTGAAACCGTTTCCGGGCGCAGCGTCGGGCGTACTCGCGGCCTGGGGCGTATCAACGCGCCTGAGGGTATGTTCGTGATCTTCTCCGCCGGGGCTGGCCAGATGGCGCTGGACCGCCTGAGCGATGATGAACCCGCGCAGAACTCGGTCTTCACCCGCGCATTGCTGCCGCGACTGTCAGAACCGGGTCTTGAGCTGCGCAGCATGGTCTCAGACCTGCGGCGCGAGGTGCGCGATCTGTCCCGCACCGTTCAGCATACGCAGATCCCGGCCTACTATGATGAGCTTTTGGGTGAGTTCTATTTCACCCCAGCTGTCGCAACAGTCCCGCGGAACGCACCAACGCCCCCGACGGATGACATGCGCGCGGATCTAGAGCTTGCCCGCTCGGTCGGAACAGTGACTGCGCTGGACGCCTTTCTTGAGAAGTATGAGGAACAGTCCGAGAACTACTCCTACGAGGTAGCTCTGCAATTGCGCGACAGCCTTGCCTCGGTTGAGCTGCCAATCGAGACAGAGCGCACTCCGGCCCCCGAAGCCCCAGACACCCCGGTCATTTCAGATTCGCGCGAAGTGATGCGCGCCACGCAATCGGCCTTGAACGCACTGGGCTGCAGTGCCGGAGGCGCAGATGGTGTCGCCGGACCACGCACAAGACAGGCCTTTGCACGCTACCGCGACGCGAGCGCGTCGCAATTGGGGGCAGATGATTTGGGAACTCAGCACGCGCTGGAGGAGTTGCAGGGTAAAAGCGGCACGATCTGCAAGGTCGTCGCTGCACCGTCCCCCACACCGGCCCCTGCGCCGTCTGTGTCGGCGAGTGTGACGATGGCTGGCACCTGGCAGTTCAAGGCCACTTGCGCGGTGGTCGTCAAAGTGACCGGAACAGTGCGCTACTCTCATGCCGGTGGCAACAAATACACCGGAAGCCTCACCGACTCGTTGGGTCAAAAAGCCAACACGGTGATCTATGTGAATGACCAACAGATCAGCGGCACCGACTATTTCCCCGGCATCACCGTTCAATGGCGCGGTCGTCTGGCTGAAGATGGCAACAGCTTCACCAGCTCGGGCTCAACCGGGTGTTCGGTCTACGCGTGGCGGGCGGGATAAGGCGTCAGTTCACGCGGAACTCACCCACCATATTGCGCCACTCCCCCGGCGCGATCATCTTGCGATGGGTGAATTTGACCGAGTGCAAAGGCCCCTCAATCTCTCGTTGCCAAAAGTCGATGAATTCGAACAGTTTCGGATGATCCGGCGCCAGATCATATTCCTGCCAGATGAACGTGTTCAGGACATGGATATAGTCGGGCATACGGTAGAAGAATTCCGCCGTCGTCAGACCGTATCCCTTCAGCATTAATTCGGTTTCGCTTTGCTGCATTCAGACCTCCGATTTCATTCAGGGTCTCTCCATGATAGCAGCAAAACCACCTAACAGTTGTATAACAAGATGTTACCCGAGTGTTACTTTGGATTTTCACGCGCGGATTCGTTGCTTGCTTGCACCTTATGTGCTGGGTCTGATAGAGTAGAACCACAAAATATAGAGTCTGCACAAGAAACGAGCAGTTTACGTGAGCGATACGCCAGAAACACCTGAAAACATGGATGAAACCCCGCCCGAGCGCCCTGTCTATGACGGCCCGACGGTCTCCATCGAATCCGAGATGCGCACGTCTTATCTGGACTATGCCATGTCGGTCATCGTTTCCCGCGCGATCCCCGATCTGCGCGATGGCCTGAAACCCGTGCATCGGCGGATTTTGTACGCGATGCACGAGACCGGTAACACGCACGAAAAGGCGTATCGCAAGTCGGCCCGTCCGGTCGGCGATGTGATGGGTAAATACCACCCGCATGGCGACAGCGCGATCTACGACGCTTTGGTGCGGATGGCGCAGGATTTCTCGATGTCGCTGCCGCTGCTAGACGGACAGGGCAACTTTGGCTCCATGGACGGCGATAACCCGGCGGCTATGCGCTATACCGAAGTGCGCATGGACAAGCCCGCCGCGTCCCTGCTGGCCGATATCGAGAAAGAGACCGTCGATTTTCAGGATAACTATGACGGCAAGGACAAAGAGCCGACCGTCCTGCCCGCCCGCTTCCCGAACATGCTGGTCAATGGTGCCGGTGGCATCGCCGTGGGTATGGCAACGAACATCCCGCCGCACAATCTGGGTGAAGTGGTCGACGCTACGTTGGCGCTGATTGACGATCCGGATCTGACCTCCGAGCAGTTGATCGAATACGTCCCCGGTCCAGATTTTCCGACTGGCGGCGTGATGCTGGGCCGATCCGGCGCGCGCAAAGCCTATCTGGAAGGTCGCGGCAGCGTCATCATCCGCGCCAAGACCCGAGTCGAGGAACTGCGCAAGGATCGCTACGCCATTGTCGTGGATGAGATCCCCTATCAGGTGAACAAAGCCTCGATGATCGAAAAGATTGCAGAAGCGGTGCGCGAGAAACGCATCGAAGGCGTAGCGCATGTGCAGGACGAATCCGACCGCAACGGCGTGCGCGTGGTCGTTGAACTGAAGCGCGACGCAACGCCCGAGGTGGTATTGAACCAGCTTTATCGTTTCTCGCCGATGCAGACGTCGTTTGGCTGCAACATGCTGGCCCTGAATGGTGGCCGACCCGAGCAACTGACCCTGCGCCGGTTCCTGACATCCTTCATCGACTTCCGCGAAGATGTGGTCGCCCGCCGCACCGCCTATGATCTGCGCAAGGCGCGTGAGCGTAGCCATATCCTGTGTGGTCTAGCGGTGGCCGTGTCGAACGTGGACGAAGTTGTTGCTACCATCCGGTCGTCAGCCGACGCGGCCGAGGCGCGCGAAAAGTTGATGACCCGCCGTTGGCCTGCGGCTGAGATCGAAGGCTATCTGCGCCTGATCGACGATCCTCTGTCCAAGATGAACGACGACGGCACCTATAACCTGACCGAAGTTCAGGCCCGCGCTATCCTTGAGTTGCGCCTGCAGCGCCTGACCCAACTGGGCGTCAAAGAGGTCACGGATGAGCTGGAGCAACTGGCCGCCAAGATCAAGGAATACCTCGATATTCTGTCCTCGCGCGAGCGCATCATGTCGATCATTGGGGACGAACTGCGCGAAGTGCGCGATCAGTTCGCTGTCCCGCGTCGCACCGAGATCGTCGACTGGTCAGGCGACATGGAAGACGAGGACCTGATCGAGCGGGAAGACATGGTCGTGACTGTCACCTCGGGTGGTTACATCAAGCGCACGCCGCTGGCCGATTTCCGGGCGCAGAAGCGTGGCGGTAAGGGCCTGTCGGGGATGCAGACCAAGGAAGAGGACGTGGTCACCACCCTCTTCGTGGCCAACACCCATACGCAGCTGCTGTTTTTCACGACCGACGGGATGGTCTACAAGCTCAAGACGTGGCGCCTGCCGCAATCGGGACGGACCGGCAAGGGCAAGGCGATCGTCAACATCCTGCCGATCCCGACCGGAGTCTCCATCGCTGCGATCATGCCCGTGGATGTACCGGATGAGGAATGGGAGAACCTTCAGGTCGTCTTCGCCACTAGCGCAGGCACAGTGCGGCGTAACCGCCTGTCGGACTTCACCAATGTGAAGCGCAACGGCAAGATCGCCATGAAGTTCGAGGATGAGCATGCCGAGACGAAGCTGATCAACGCGCGCATCTGCTCGGAAGAGGATGATGTGATGCTGGTCACCAAATCCGGCCGTGCAATCCGCTTCCCGACGACCGATGTGCGGGTGTTCAACAGCCGCTCCTCGGTCGGTGTGCGTGGTGTGCGCCTCTCCGGCAATGACGAAGTGGTTTCGATGTCCGTCATCCGCCATTTCGATGCGACCTCGGATGAGCGGGCCGCATATCTCAAGATGCGCCGTCTGATGGCTGGCGTCACCGATGAGGCCGAGGGCGATGAGGATGAAGGCAATGCCGACAGCGTTCTGCCTCAGGAACGTTATGCCGAGATGTCGGCCGCGGAGAACCTGATCCTGACTATCACAGCGGGCGGTGCAGGCAAACTGAGCTCCAGCCATGACTACCCTGTCCGTGGGCGCGGCGGCATGGGCGTTGCCGCAATGGACAAGGCGATGCGCGGCGGCGAACTTGTCGCCTCGTTCCCGGTCGAGATTGATGACCAGATCATGCTGGCCACTTCAAAAGGTCAGTCGATCCGCGTGCCGGTCGATGGCATTTCCTTCCGGTCCCGCAGCGCCGGCGGCGTGCGGGTATTCAACACCGGTAAAGGCGAAGAGGTCGTCAGCGTCGCCTGGATCGCCGATCAGGGCGATGAGGACGAGGCCGAAGAATAATCTTTCGGCTAGAGCACATGAAACAGGCGCTAACCGGACCCGGGCAGCGCCTGTTTTGATTCAGTGCCCAATAGATCAGCCACAGCCCAGAGCCGATCCTGACCCCAAATGCTCTGACCGTCGACGTGGAAGCTGGGAACACCCCAAAGGCCAACGTCTTGCAGCCTGTTTTGGTTCTGCTCAACCCGCCGACGCCAAGTCTGTGATTTCAGCTCATCGCGCGCTTTGGCCCAATCCAGACCGGCGGCCCTGACAATATGGGATAGCCCCCTATCACTCGCCGCGTCCGCACCCTCGGACCAGACCGAGCGCATGAAAGCAGAACAAAACGTGGCCATCCGACCTTCGGATTCGGCGTAGTCGAACAACGCATAACCGCGCTCGACCCCCGCGCCCAGAGGGTCGCAGATACGGCCAAACGGGATACCCAGCCGCCGTGCCTCACGCGTGCAATCCTGAAGGATGTATCGGGATTTCGCCTTTGGCACTGGCAAGCCGCGCATCAGCATCGGCAGCACCGGACGCAGGATCAGTTCAGCCTTGTAGTGTTCTGCCAAGTGCTGGACCCGGCCAAAAGCCAGAAAAGAATACGGGCTGCGGAAGGAGAAAAAGAACTCCAGAGTTTTTGGGGTGTCCCCTTGGTGGTCAAACACCGGCTCTGGGGGCGGCACCAGAAGGGGGCCGGTGCCCAGCCCGGCGCTTTGTAACCTGTCTTCAAGATAGTGCAGTCGGTCCACACCCCAGTAAAATTCACCGCCATAGTAAAACGTGCCACCCAGGTAGTGTCCCATCGCGCGCAACGCCTGATCCCCGGCGCGCATAGGAGCGGCGGGATCACTCTGTTTGCCCGCAGGTAAATCCCGCCCAGCCCATTGGGCGGCGCTAATGGCTTTGAGATGTTGCGCGAAATCCGGCTCTCCAAGATGGGCGGCCAGATGAGCGTTGACCTCTGGCGGCAAGCCAGCCGCCTTTGGCGCGTCCAAACCCAGCTTTTGCGCCAAGCGCGTTGCATCTTTGAGCGCGTTCTCGCGATGCGCTTTCGGATCAGGAACCGCCTCTGCTGGCGGGCCTGAGATCAAATGCGGGCGCAGCGCAAGGTCATAGCGCGCCTCGAATGCTGGCAAAACCCGAGCCGTCAGTGAGCAATACGGGTCTGATGCATCGTGGAAATAGTGAACCTCGTGCCGTGCACCACGCGCCCTTCGGCCCAGATCATGCATGCCTCGACGCGCGTTTTGCAGCCCTCGGCCGGTGATGATCTCGGCGAGCCGGGGTTTTACCAAAGATGTGAAGGGCACAGTCGTCTCCGCCGGGGTCAGATGCCCTACCCTAGCCAATCCCGCGCAGAACACCACGTGGGCACACGGCAACGTGAGCAGCCCTCGTTACAGCCGGTAGAGCGCACCGAATTTCTGCTCGAGATAACTCAGCAGCGGGTCCGGCCCAGGTTCAACACCGCTTGCACGCTCAATGACCTCACGCGGGGCGTAGAGCCCACCATATTGCTGGACATTCTCACGCAGCCATGTGGTCGCGCCCGAGGTATCACCTTCGGCCAACTGGCCATCCAGTCCCGGCACGGCGCTGCGCAGCGCCTGATAGAGACACCCAGCATAGACGTTGCCCAGCGAGTAGGTCGGGAAATAGCCGAACAGACCCACGGACCAGTGGACATCCTGCAAACACCCGTTCGAGGGCTTGTCGACCGCATAACCGAAATCCGCCTTGAAGCGGTCATTCCACGCGGCCTCGAGGTCCGAGACCTGCAGGTCCCCGGCCATCAACGCGCGTTCCAGATCGAACCGCAGCATAATGTGCAGGTTATATTGCACCTCATCCGCCTCGGTCCGAATATAGCCGTTTTGGACATGGTTCACGGTCGCGTAAAATGCGTCAGCATCCGCGATCCCGAAATCCCCGAACGCGTCGCGCATCTGGGTGAAAAGCCAACCGGTGAAGGCGCGCGAGCGGCCAAGCTGGTTTTCATAGATCCGGCTTTGGCTTTCATGCACCCCCATCGACACGCCCTGCCCCAGAGGCGTCAGCGCGTAATCGGGGTTGATGCCCTGTTCATAGGCGGCATGGCCGACCTCGTGAATGGTGGAGTAAAAGCAGTTGAACGGATCGGTTGCGCTGGTTCGGGTCGTGATCCGCACGTCCGAGCCACTGCCCGAGCTGAAGGGATGCACCGCCTTGTCGACGCGGCCTCGGTTCAGATCATAGCCGAAGGCAAGCGCGAGTTTTTGTGACAGGCGCATCTGTTCGGTTTCGTCGAACGAACCCTCCAGCGCCTTGGGGGCGGGTCGATCCAGAACCGCCGCCCGCAATGCCACCAAGCGGGGGCGCATCTGATCGAAGATCTCGGCAATCTGGGCGCCTGTCGTATAGGGCTCATAATCCTCGACCATGGCGTCGTAGACGTCACCACCTTGCGCCAATGCGGCCCCTTCCTCGCGTTTCAGCGCAACGACTTCTTCCAGCACGGGCAGAAAGGCCGAGACGTCCTCATCCGCGCGCGCCTGCGCCCATTTGCCTTGCGCGGCAGAGGTGACCCGAGCAAGCGCCTTGGCCAGATCGGCGGGAACTTTGATGGTGCGTTCATATGACCGGCGGATTTCACGCAGCTGGGCCTGACCCGAGGCATCACTCGCGTCGGCCTGGTCGAGCCATTCGGCCACGCGCGGGTCGGACTTGCGAGCGTGCAAAACGGATTCGATCGCGGCCATTTCCTCGGCCCGTTGCGGGGCGGCTCCGCGCGGCATCATGGTTTCCTGATCCCAGCCGAGCCGGCCGGCAATCTGACCAAGGGCCGAGGTTTCACGTTGAAAGGCCATCAGGTCATCAAAGGCACTCATCGGGTCACGCTCCACGGATTGAGGTTGCAATGGGATAGCCGCTCAGGAAGCGCGCACGCAGGATCAGGGTCCAGACCACGACGGCCATGAACTGGTGGAAAATGGCGATCTGCCACGGGGCTGCGTAAACGACCGTGACGATCCCGACCACCACTTGTAAAGACAGGGCCGCAAAGGCTGCGTTGAAGGCGAAACGGGTCTGCTGGTGGGCGCTGGCCTGTCCACGACGCCAGACGATGATGGCGAAGATGAACAGCAGATATCCCGCGCAACGGTGGATGAATTGCACCAGACCGGGGCTTTCGAAGAAATTGCGCCACATAGGTTCCAGCATAGTCGCATCTGGCGGCAAGAGCTGCCCACCGATCAGAGGCCAGTCGGTGTAGGACCGCCCGGCGTCGATCCCGGCGACCAGAGCACCGATGAGGATTTGCAAAAAGGTGAAATGCAGCAAGCCGGTCGAAAGCGAGAACAGCTTCGCGTCTTTCGCGCGGCGCGACTGCATCAGGTCGCGCTCGTCCCGGCCCAGCTCAAAGATATACCACGCGAGGAACCCAAGGATCACAAAAGCCAAGCCGAGATGCGTCGCCAGACGATAGCTTGCAACGGCCGTCATGCCTTCGCCCTGAGTCACACCCGAGGCGACCATCCACCAGCCGACCGCGCCCTGAATGCCACCCAAAGCGCCGGGGATCAGCAGTTTGCCGGTCCAACCCGTCGGGATTTTGCGCGCGATCAGGAAGCCAAAGAAACCAATCGCCCAAACCAAGCCGATCACGCGGCCCAGTTGGCGGTGGCCCCATTCCCACCAGTAGATGAATTTGAAATCGTTCAGCTCCATCCACTGGTTCTGTATGCGCCACTGGTCGATTTCCTTGTACTTGTCGAATTCGGATTGCCAGTCGGCCTCGGTCATCGGCGGGATGGCCCCAGTGATCGGCCGCCATTCGGTAATTGACAACCCACTATCGGTCAGCCGGGTTAGGCCCCCAACGGCGATCATCACAACGACCAGAGCGAACAGGATCATCAGCCACGCCCGGATCGCCTTGCGTGCCCCGCCCCGGCCCTTGTCGATCATACCAGGTTGAACGGCCTGTTGTTTTTCGGTGTCTGAGACTTCTTCGAAGATGCTGCGCTTGGCGCTCATGCTGTCCTCATATGTCCTGGATTTGGTCGCAAGCTAGGGCCAGTGGGGGGCAAGGTCCAGCCTTACCCTTTGTCTTTCCAACGGACCATCTGACGCATGACACCGTGCAGCATCTGTACATCCGCCCGCGTCATCCGCATCCGCGACCACAGGTTGCGCAGATTGGTCTTCATACCTTCGGCCTTTTCCGGCGGGTAGAAGAAACCCGCCTCTTCCAGCCGATCTTCATAGTGTTCGACCAGCTTCTCGACCTCGATCCCTGTCGCCCAGTCGCCCTTGCCCAGGTCGGTGGCCTCATGCACTACGTCACCGGTCTGACGCATCCACTCATAGGCGGTCAGCAGCACGCATTGCCCAAGGTTGAGCGAGGCATATTCCGGGTTCACAGGCACCGAGATGATGGCATTGGCCTTGGCGATATCCTCATTCTCAAGCCCCGCGCGTTCGGGGCCAAAGAGAACCGCCACCTTTTCGCCCGCGGCAACCTTTTCAGACGCGATCTGCATGGCGCGTTCCGGGCTGTAGACCGGCTTGGTCAACCCGCGTTGCCGTGCGGTGGTCGCAAACACAAAGGTCGTGTCAGACAGCGACCCCGCCAGATCGTCAAACAATTGCGCCTCATCCAGAAGCCGACCTGCACCGCTGGACATCGCCACCGCCTTCGGGTTCGGCCACCCGTCCCGAGGGGCCACGATCCGCATCCGGTCCAGTCCGAAATTCCACATCGCCCGCGCGGCGGCCCCGATGTTTTCGCCCATTTGCGGGCGCACGAGTACAAAGGAAGGCTGAGAGGTTTCACTAGGCATGTCTGTCTCCGAAAGCTCCGCTTGCTCTAATCACCCAGTCTCATCAGGGCAACCCGATCCTCTTCTTCTGTTCCCAAATACCCGCTCGGCAGGCATAAAAGTTTGCTTCCCGCGCTCAATCCGCTAAACCGCGCCAAAGAATGAAAGCGAAGGACGCGCTAATGGACACCCCCGAGCAGCCTCAGATCTATCTGATCACACCGCCGACCATCACGCTTAGCACCTTCCCCGACCAATTGGCGCGGGTTCTGGACGGGGCCGAGATTGCTTGCATCCGACTGGCCTTGGCTGGGAATGACGAAGACACGATTGCCCGCGCCGCAGATGCCTGCCGCGAGGTTGCCCATGCGCGCGACGTGGCCATCGTGATCTCCAACCACGTTCTGCTGGCGCAACGGCTGGGGTTGGACGGTGTGCATCTGGACGATGCGGCGCGCTCGGTTCGGGCTGCACGAAAGGAGCTTGGCGCAGATGCGATTGTCGGCAGTTTTTGTGGGTCCTCCAGCCATGACGGCATGACGGCTGGCGAAGCCGGCGTCGACTATGTCGCCTTCGGTCCGGTCGGAGCGTCTTCTCTGGGCGACGGCACTCTTGCCGAAAAGGATCTGTTCCAATGGTGGTCGGAAATGATCGAGGTCCCGGTCGTGGCGGAGGGCGGCCTGACCCCAGACTTGATCCGCAGCCTGTCCCCGCATACGGATTTCTTCGGCATCGGCGATGAAATCTGGTCGGCCGAGGACGCTTCGGCCGCTCTGAACGACCTGTTGTCCCAAATGGCTAGCTAAGTATCAGGGGCTCGGCCAACCAATAGACGGCAATTCCCGCAATCAGGATCGAGGCCAGAACCGATATCCGGCCTCGCATTCGCTCGGAAGCGCCGGAAATCAGCGCCGAGATCACAAAACTTACGGCAGCTATGGCGTAGAGCGCTACCAGTACTCCGCCCGCATAGCCGAATATCGCGGGCGGCAAATGATCCGGTGGCACCCCAATTCTCGCCAGCGAGGTGCTGAGCGCTATCCCACACAACAATCCGGCACCAAAAACAGCGAGCAAGCGGAAAACGGTCAGACGCCTGAGAACCAAATTCCACAGCGCCAAAACGAGGGTTGCAGCCGCAAGCGCCTGAGAGGCCACCGCAGAGGGCAACGCAACCGCGCCATAGACCGAAAGCGCCAGACCGAAGATCAGTCCTAGGGACACAAACAACATCTGCGCCAACAGCGGACGCAGGCTGAGAGTCAAAAAGACCAGCGACAGCACAAGGGCGATCTCGTGGTAGCCATGCGGAAGGATGCGGGTCAGCCCCTTGGGCAGAAACACCTGCAGCACCTGTTGCGGGCCGAGCGCGGCACCGCCTTGCAAAGGGATCAGAGGGCTGACCTCTCCGGCGACCAGATAGCCCGTGTAGGGTGCGTCGACACGCTGTTGTTTAACGACGGCAGGCCCGTGCCCCTCGGGCCATGTCAGGCGCAAACTCGACGCGCCTTCCGGCAGCGGCGCGGCCAGCAACAGCTTTGACAAACGCGGAGTATCAGGATCACCGACGATGGGAATGCGCACGCCCTCATAGGACAGGCTGACCGGGCCAGCGAGTTCGACCCTCAGCGTCCCGGACCAGTCTTTGACAAACGACCGGACCTCAGGCTCCAGCTCTGAGGAGACCCTTCGGCGCAACTCTCTGTACCGCGCGTCATCGGCAAAATCCGGGCGGGTTTCGGGGTCGATCCCGGACAGGAACATCTCGGCATTCAGCGTGACCTCTAGGAACAGAGTGTCTTCCTTCGTCCAGAACTCGACAATCGTCGGAATGGTCTGAGCCTTCGCGGACCACGTCGAAAGCACCAGAAAGACAGACAAAATCAGGAGAAAACGGAAAATACCGTTCATCTGCGACGCTCATCAATAAAACCATCAATCATACAGGTCGAGTGTCCCGCCGAACGCATCGGATCGCAAGTCGAAACGACTGCGGGCGAGATCACAGAGGCCTTATCTCTATTACCGCTGACGTTCTGGCTTGCACGGCCCTCGGCGCTGCGGCATGACAACACCATGACTCAGAACAGTGAAATCCTGTGCATCGGCTCGGTCCTGTGGGACGTGATCGGACGCTCGGCCAGTGCAATGCGGCAAGGATCGGACGTGCCGGGGCGGATCACCCGCCTGCCCGGCGGCGTCGCCATGAACATCGCCATGACGCTGGTGCGGTTTGGCATGACCCCAACCTTGCTGACCGCCATTGGCCGCGACCCGGAAGGCGATGAGCTTGTCCACGCTTGCGCCCGACTGGGCATGGTCACCGACCATATCTACCGCTCGCAAGACCTGCCGACCGATCGCTACATGGCGGTCGAAGGGGCCAACGGCCTGATCGCGGCCATCGCTGACGCCCACTCGCTTGAGGCTTCGGGGGCGAAAATCCTTCGCCCGTTGATGCACGGACCGCTGGGCTATGAGAACACACCGTTCGAAGGACCCATTGCGCTGGACGGCAACCTGACGCTGGACCTGTTGGAAGAAATCGCGCAAAGCCCCGCCTTCGCCAAGGCGGACCTGCGGGTTGCACCGGCCTCACCCGGCAAAGCCGAGCGACTGCTGCCCTTCCTAAAACATGCCCGCGCAACTCTCTATGTGAACCTTGAGGAGGCTGGCCTACTGTGTCAGCGCGAGTTCACCGATTCACAATCCGCCGCCAAAGGCCTGCTGGACCGGGGCGCGCTGCGCGTTCTCGTCACCGATGGTGGCAATTCGGCCACCGTGGGCTCAGCCTCGGGCGTTCTGACCCAAACACCTCCGTCCGTGCTTGTGACCCGCGTGACCGGCGCGGGCGACACATTCATGGCCGCCCATATCGCTTCAGAATCAGACGGCGCCGATGCGCAAACGGCTTTGACCCGCGCGCTCCACGCCGCTGCAACCTACGTTTCAGGAGAAACTCCGCTGTGATCCCTATCCACTACTCTGCCGAGGTCCGCGCCGCCAAAGACGCAGGCCACCCCATCGTGGCGCTGGAAAGCACCATCATCACGCACGGCATGCCCTACCCCCAGAACGTCGAGGTCGCCGCGAAGGTAGAACAGGACATCCGCGATGCAGGAGCTGTGCCAGCCACCATGGCTGTGATCGAAGGCGTGCTGCATGTCGGCCTTGAACCCGACCAGCTGCAGGCCTTGGGCCAGGCTCAGGGCGTTGCGAAAATCTCGCGCGCTGATATGGCGGCGTGCATCTCGACCGGCGGGACCGGAGCCACAACCGTGGCCGCAACAATGATCGCCGCGCAATATGCGGGGATCGAGGTGTTTGCGACCGGCGGGATCGGAGGCGTCCATCAGGGGGCCGAGACCACGTTTGATATCTCAGCCGACCTGCATGAGCTGGGCCAAACCCCGGTGACAGTCGTGGCCGCTGGTGCCAAAGCGATCCTCGATCTGGCAAAAACGCTGGAAGTACTGGAAACGCTGGGCGTTCCGGTCATCGCCTATGGTCAGGACGCCTTTCCCGCCTTCTGGTCCGCGCAATCCCCATATGCCGCACCGCTGCGCATGGACAGTGCTGAGGCCATCGCAAAATCTCATGCGACGCGCCGCGCGCTGGGCCTACCGGGCGGTCAGCTGGTCGCGAACCCAATCCCGGCCGCAGACCAGATCCCGGCCGAGGAGCTGGCCCCGATCATCGCCGCTGCCCAGGCGGATGCAGATGCTCATCGGATCACCGGAAAGGCCGTCACGCCCTATCTGCTGCAACGGATCTTTGAAAAGACCGAGGGCCGTTCACTCACCGCGAACATCGCCTTGGTGCGCAACAACGCACGATTGGCGGCGAATATTGCTAAGGCACTGGTAAACGGCGCGTAAACCTGCCCTATTGCACCGGCGCATCGGACTGCTTAGGTAGTTTCTCAAACCACTCGGACCTGTAATGAACACACCGTTTGACGAAGAGCCACATCGCCGCCCCGGCTTGTTCTCGCGCCTGCGCGGTTCTTTTCTGACGGGTATCGTTGTCATTGCGCCTGTCTGGCTGACAATCTGGCTGATCTGGTCCGTCGTGGGCTGGATCGACAGCGCCGTTCTGCCGCTGGTGCCACAGCAGTTCCGCCCCGAAGAATATGTGGGCATCAACCTGCGCGGCGTCGGGGTCATCATCTTCCTGGTGTTCACCATTCTGGTCGGCTGGGTCGCCAAAGGCATCTTGGGCCGGTCCTTCATCTCATTCACCGAGAGCCTCGTCGATCGGATGCCGATCGTCCGTTCGATCTATTCCGGGATCAAACAGATCTCGGAGACGGTGTTCGCGCAGACCGAGCGCTCTTTCGAGAAAGCCTGCCTCGTGCAATATCCGCGGCGTGGCATCTGGGCCATCGGGTTCGTATCGACCACAGCAAGGGGTGAGGTTAGCAATCGCGCCGAAACAGGTGGCAACCTCCTGAGCATCTTCATCCCGACAACGCCAAACCCAACCTCCGGCTTTCTGCTTTTCTTTCCGGAAGAGGATGTGATCCTGCTGGACATGTCGATTGAAGAGGCCGCAAAGCTCGTAATCTCGGCCGGTCTGGTCTATCCCAACGAAAAAGACCCGACGCAGCCGCCCGAGTGATCAGCCAAACATTGCGGGTAGATCAACGGTACTGTGCTGCCCAAGATCATCCTTGTGACGCGTCAGAAACCCATCTGCCGCGTCGCGACCCGCGTGCTTCAACTTGTGCAGTACTACCGGATTGGGCACCGTTTTGGTCGCCACGGACAAGCTGTTCATCAGCTCATTATCCGCAATCATGTGCACCAAAACGCGGCTCATCTCACCGGCTTTCAGCTTGCCTTCTTCCAGCAGCCGCTGAACGAAATTGATCGCCCTCAGCTCGCGGAACAGGGATGAGTTAAAGCTTATCTCATTGATCCGGTTCTGGATTTGCTGCGGCGTGACCGGCAACTCGTCCCGTTCCAGAGGGTTGATATTCACGATCACTACATCATCTGGCAGGTCACCCTCGAACAAAGGGTACAGAGCCGGGTTGCCGGTATAGCCGCCATCCCAATAGGCTTCGGTCCTGTCGGTTTCAGGGTCGTAAATCTCAACCGCTTTGAACAGCGTGGGCAAACAGGCCGAGGCCAGAATCGCATTTGTCGAGATCTCATCGCCCGTGAACACGCGGATCTTGCCGCTACGCACGCAAGTCGCGCACACAAACAGACGTGGCCCCTGATCAGCGCAAACCTCATCAAAGTTGAACCGATCCACCACGGATTCCAGCGGGTTCGAATAGAACGGACCATAGGCATAGGGGGACACCATCCGGGACCACGCATCTCCAATGGAGTAAGGCAGCGAATACTCCATCGCCTGCGCGATGCTCGCAGGCTCCAGCCCCCGGAACCAGTTGGCAATTCGCATATCGCCAAGCGCCCCCATGCGTTTCCACAATCCGTCCAGCCGCGCCCGCGCGCCCTCGCGCCCATTTGCAACCATGCCCGACTTGAACGCAGCCCCGTTCAATGCCCCGGCTGAGGTTCCGGTGATCGCCGCAACCTCAATATCCTCTTCATCGAGGAGGCGGTCGAGGACACCCCAAGTGAACGCCCCATGCGCCCCACCACCCTGCAAAGCCAGATTGATCCGTTTCATGGTTTCGCCTCTTCATCTGGCCAAAAATATCCCGGGGGTTTGGGGGCAGAGCCCCCGTGAAAGCTCACAAGGCCGTCCAGCCACCATCGACCGAGATCGTCGTGCCGGTGATCTGCGCAGCCGCATCAGAGCAGAGGAACTGAACCGTCCCGCCCAATTGCTCGACCGTGGCGAACTCCTTGGACGGTTGCCGCTCCAGCATGACGTTCTTGATCACGTCCTCACGGCTCATGTTATATTCCTTCATCGTGTCGGGGATCTGCGCCTCGACCAGAGGGGTCAGCACATAGCCCGGACAAACTGCATTGCAGGTGATCGGCTCTTGCGCGGTTTCCAATGCAACGGCTTTGGTCATGCCAACAACACCATGCTTGGCCGCCACATAGGCCGCTTTAAACGGAGAGGCCGTCAAACCATGGGCTGAGGCGATGTTCACGACGCGCCCCCACCCACTCGCGCGCATCAACGGCAAGGCGGCTGCGGTCGTATGGAAGGCCGAGTTCATGTTGATCGCAATGATCGCGTCCCATTTGTCGATCGGGAACTGGTCAATTGGCGACACATGTTGAATACCCGCATTGTTCACTAGAATATCGCAGGTGCCAGCCTTTTCGATCAGGGCGCGACATTCGTCGCCCTTGGACATATCGGCCTGAATGTAGCGCGCGCTTGTACCGGTCTCTTTCGAAATCTCTTCCGCCAACGCGTTATCTTCATCGCGATCTGTGAACGAGTTCAGAACCACATCAGCCCCGGCCTTCGCCAGCTCGCGCGCGATTCCTAGACCGATGCCCGAATTTGATCCCGTGATGATTGCCGTTTTTCCCGAAAGGCTCATGACTGCATTTCCTCTGAGTTCACCTGAAACGCAGAGTGCCATGCTGCACCTGCAAAGAAAACGGGGAACTGCAGAATGAGTGGCTACAAATCTGCCAAAAAAAACGCCCGCACGAAGCGGGCGTTAAGTTATTGAGGCAGGTTTCATACAGGCAAGAAACCTATCGAGCAGTGAGACCTTTATAAGCAATTCTGTGCTTTCGTCCAAGCTAAAAGTTTGAAAACAAGAAAAATCATCGCTACGATGAATCCCAACAAAATAAGGCCAGAGCAGGATTGTTTCCAAAATGAGCCCGTATTTTTCACACCCGCTTCGTGGTTTGGCAGCGGGAATCGCCCTGCTTTTTGCGTCCTCACTGGCACAGGCAGAATCGACTCATGGCATAGCTATGTATGGCGACCCGGCCTTACCACCGGATTTTGTGTCTCTACCCTATGCGAACCCAGAGGCGCCCAAAGGTGGCAAAGTCGTTTTCGGAAATACCGGCGGCTTTAACAGTTTGAACCCGTTTGTGCAAAAAGGCACCCCACCGTGGCAGTTAAGATTTTGGACCCATGAGAGCCTCATGGGCCGCTCCTGGGACGAACCTTTCACTCTTTACGGGCTGTTAGCCGAATCGGTTGAGACTGCGCCAGACCGCTCTTGGGTGGAATTCACCCTCCGGGATGAGGCTCGATTCTCCGACGGCACCCCGGTAACAGTTGACGACGTGATCTGGTCTTTTCAAACCCTCGGGACCGAAGGGCATCTGCGCTATCGCGGTCTCTGGTCCAAGATCGACAGTATCGAACAGACCGGTCCGCGCTCGGTCCGCATCAGCTTTAACGAAGCTGACCGTGAACTTGCATTGATCGTGGGGCTACGTCCTATCCTTCAGAAAGCCCAATGGGAGGGGAAGGATTTTGCCGACGCGCAGTTGCACGATGTCCCCATCGGCAGCGGCCCCTATGTGGTCGAAGACTATGAGGCCGGGCGCTTTGTGAACCTGCGCAGAAATTCGGACTATTGGGGAGCTGATGTTCCATTTCGCCGTGGCACGATGAATTTCGATGACATCCGGATCGAATTCTACGGCGATGCTACCGTCCTATTCGAAGCCTTCAAAGCCGGAGAGCTTTCGGCCGTGCGCGAGTTCAATGCCGACAAATGGGACACGCAGTACAGCTTCCCCGCCGTTCAACGTGGCGATGTGATCAAGACCGAGATCCCGCATGGTAAGCCCTCGGGCATGACCGGGCTGGTGATGAACACCCGCAAAGCTCCGTTCGACGACTGGCGCGTGCGTGAAGCCCTGATGCTGGCCTTCAACTTCGAATTCATCAACGACACGATCACCGGCGGCGCGCAGTCGCGGATCTCATCCTATTTCTCAGGCTCGGATCTGGCGATGCGACCGGGACCAGCGAGAGGTCGCGTGGCGGAACTTTTGACGCCTTATAGCGCAGACCTTATCCCGGGAACGCTGGAAGGCTACGCCCCACCCGAGGGCGACGGCTCGGCCCGAAACCGCGCGAACCTGAGGCAAGCGGCGAAACTGCTGGCCGAGGCTGGCTGGACCATACAGGACGGCGTACTGCGCAATGCAGCGGGTGAGTCGTTCCAGATCACCGTTCTGCTGCAACAGGGCGATGGTGAGATGCAGACAGCGGTCGAGATCTACACCCGTGCGTTGGAACGTCTGGGCATTCAGGTCACGACCGAACGTGTCGACAATGCCCAATATACCGGACGTGTGTCTGAGCTGGATTTCGATATGACCCCGTTCCGCCGCGCCCTGTCCCTGTCTCCGGGCAATGAACAGCGCCTCTATTGGGGCAGCGAGGCCGCCGATGCGCCGGGCACGCGCAACCTGATGGGCGTCGCGTCACAGGCTGTGGACGGGATGATCGACGCCATGCTGGCTTCGGAAAGTCGCGAGGATTTCGTGGCCGCCACCCGTGCCCTCGACCGGGTTCTGACGGCGGGCCGATACGTGATCCCGATCTGGAGCTTCGACGTCGGCCGCATCGCCCATGTCAGCGCTCTGAAATACCCCGAGACCCTGCCGATCTACGGCGATGGCCCGCAATACATGCCCGAGGTCTGGTGGTACGCCGATTAGAACCACGCGCATAGGGTGTGACGCACCGGACCTGGCACCTTATGCACGTGGAAATCGGCAAAAACTGGCACATTCCGCGATGAACAAAATCATGAGCTCATAGCGCAAAGCGCCCCTATATATGGGCATTTCACCGGATTTTGCGTCAAACCCGCCGCGCAAACCTGACTCTGATCGGCATAATTCTGATCAGGCCAGGGGTGCGACATCTTGTCATGTCTTACGCAACGTTAACTCCTCCGTACCCTGCTCGTAGGGGAGAGCCGTCCTGAAACCCGAAGAAGGAAAGCTCGCAGATGCTGAACTGGACCGATCTGACACAAGACTGGAACGCGTGCTACGCCCGCGCGAAACGCCGTTTTCCCAACCTGAGGGACCAGGACATGCCGCGCGTCGGCAAGGATCGCAAACAGTTCGAAGCCTATCTGGCCGAACGCCATCACCTGACTGTCAATGAAGCCCACGAAGAGGTCGAAGATTTTCTGTTCACGGAATCGCTGAACCGTGAACTGAACTGACCTTAGGCGAGCGACGTCACCCAGAGGATGGTCGCATCCTCGTCGCTAACCGAAATCACATTATGCCCCATGCTGCCGTCGTAATAGGCGCTGTCGCCCCGGCGCATCTCTACAGGTTCGTAGAATTCGGTATACAACCGCACGACGCCGGTCAGGACATACATGAACTCCTCTCCGTCATGGCGCACCCAACCTTCGAACTCATCCATCGAACGGGCGCGGACGCGGGCGCGATAGGGGAGCATCTGCTTTTTGGTCAGGGTTTCGGCTAGAAGTTCATGTTCATAGGTGGCCGTGGCATGTGCGGCCCCCTCACCCGACCGTGTCACGGCCATACGACCAATCACCTGCTCACGCTGCGGCGGGGTAAATAGCTGAGGCACCGAGATCTCCAACCCGATGGCCAGCTTTTTCAGCGCATCGTAAGTGGGCGACATCTGACCGTTTTCAATCTTGCTGAGCGTCGAACGCGCGAGACCGGCCTGCGAGGCCGCCTGCTCCAGCGTCCAGTTGCGCGCCTTGCGCAATTCACGCACGCGGGCGCCCAGGTCCAAAGGCTCGGGTTCCGTGTGTTCGCCTGCATCGCGGGCAATGCGGATCAGGGATTTGGGATCTTGGGTACTCATGCCTTCGTCTATAGGATGCACAAGCCGCGCTTGCAACGCGCCATGGGCCGGGTTAGCCAGTTGCCATGCTGTCAATCTTCGATCAGGGGCCACCGACGCCCTGCCCGACCCCGTTCAATCTGGCCGCTCATGTGCTGGGCAAGGCGGATGAGTTGGCCGACAAAACCGCCCTGTCCGTTCTGCGCCAAAACGGGTCCGAAGACTGGAGTTATCGCGCATTGAAAGCCGCCGTTCTGGGAACGGGTCAGGGCCTGTTGCAGGCCGGACTTCACCCCGGAGACATCGTGTTGATGCGTCTTGGAAACACAGTCGAGTTTCCCATCGCCTATCTTGGGGCCATCGCTGTCGGCATCGTACCCGTTCCGACCTCATCGCAACTGACCGAACCGGAAACCGCCCGGATCATCGCCGAGCTTTCCCCAGCCGCCATCTTGCGCGACCCTTCAGTGGATTGCGCCCAGCATCCACGTCAGATCCATCTGGACGAACTGATCGCCATGCATGACCTGCCGCCCGCGGCGTTCGATATGGGCGCCCCCGAACGCCTGGCCTATGTGGTCTATACCTCTGGCACGTCGGGCAAGCCCCGAGCAGTCGCCCATGCTCATCGCGCGATCTGGGCACGTCAGATGATGGTCGATGGCTGGTACGGCCTGACCGAGCAGGATCGCCTGTGCCACGCTGGTGCGTTCAATTGGACTTATACGCTGGGCACCGGGCTTATGGATCCCTGGACGATCGGAGCCTCGGCCCTGATCCCAGAACCCGGCACCGATATGTCTCAGCTGCCGCAAATGCTGCGCCAAAACCGCGCGACGATCTTTGCTGCGGCACCGGGTGTTTTTCGAAAAATGCTGTCCGGTACGGATCGGGTTGAGCTGCCCGATTTGCGCCACGGCCTATGCGCCGGGGAAAAGCTGTCTCGGTCGCTGCATGCCCAGTGGGAAACGGCCACCGGAACGGAGCTCTACGAAGCGTTCGGCATGTCCGAATGTTCAACCTTTATCTCGTCCAGCCCGACCCATCCTGCGCGCGGAGATTCCCTCGGGCAACCTCAACCGGGCCGCCGCGTTGCAATCCTCGGGCCGGAGGGGCCTGTGCCGCAAGGGAGCGAAGGGACCATTGCCATTCACCGCTCTGACCCCGGCTTGATGCTGACCTATCTGAACGCACCCGACGAGGCGGCCGCCCGACTGCAAGGCGACTGGTTTCTGACCGGCGATCAGGGCGCCATGGCCGTCGATGGGCAGATCACCTATCTGGGGCGCGACGATGACATGATGAACGCAGGCGGCTACCGCGTCTCGCCGGTTGAGGTCGAATCCGTCCTGTCCCGCTTTCCCGGCATCATTCAGGTCGGGGCCGCAGCCGTCGAGGTTAAACAGGACACATTTGTGATAGCGGCCTTCTACTCCGGCCCCGAGAGACTGGACGAAGACGCTCTGCACGCCTATGTCCAAGCCAATCTGGCGCGTTACAAACAGCCGCGTGCCTTCGTTCACCTTCCCGAGTTGCCAACCGGCGGCAACGGCAAACTCCTGCGCCGCGCGTTGCCGGCCTATTTCAAGGCGTCCACCCCATGAGCCAAACAGACAATCAGACCGTCAAGCTTGATATCCTGTCCGATCCGATCTGCCCCTGGTGCTACATAGGCAAATCCCATCTGGACAAAGCCTTGGCAAAACTGCCGGATCATCCGTTTATGATCGAATGGCACCCGTTCCAGCTGAACCCCGACATGCCCGATGCCGGCATGGATCGGCGCGAATATCTGGAACAAAAATTCGGCGGCAAGGACGGTGCGGTGCGCGCCTATGCGCCCGTGGTAGAACATGCCGAGAATGCGGGCCTCAAGATCGACTTTGAGGGGATGAAGCGCACACCAAACACTCTGGATGCTCATCGCCTGATCCACTGGGCTGGGATCGAGGGCAAGCAGAACGCCGTTGTCGATGCTCTGTTCGACGCCTATTTCGTTCAAGCGCGTGATATCGGCGACCCGGAGGTCCTGTCTGACATCGCTGATAGCGCTGGTATGGACGCGGCGGTGGTGATGAAATTGCTCAAATCCGACGCCGACCGCGAGGATATCCGCAACCGCGACACTCACTCACGCGAGATGGGCGTCAGCTCGGTCCCGACCTTCATTGTTGCCAATCAACATGCCGTTCCGGGCGCGCAACCTCCTGAAATGTGGGAGAAAGTGATCGGAGAAATCATGTCTCAACTTGAGGCTTCCTCTGCATAGAAGCACAGAGCTCTGTGCGAAATTCCGATCTGGCGCAACCTGATCTGCCGTGATAGCGCGATCAGGTAAGGAGTTTCCATGACCAACCGCATGTCTCGTGGAGAGTTCATTGCGCTGATCGCAATGATGTTCTCGACCATCGCCTTTTCTATCGACTCAATGCTGCCCGCCCTGCCCGAGATCGGCGCGCAGCTCAGCCCGGATGACCTCAATCGCGCACAGCTGATCCTGACGTCTTTCGTGCTTGGGATGGGGATTGGTACGTTTTTTACCGGCCCTCTGTCGGATGCGTTTGGCCGCAAGCCGGTCATCTATGGTGGCGTCGCGCTTTATATTGCGGCCTCGGCCGTGGCCTGGGCCAGTTCCTCGCTTGAACTCGTTCTGGCCGCCCGAGTGGCGCAGGGACTGGGTGCTGCGGGTCCACGTGTTGTGGCTATGGCGGTCATCCGCGATTTGTACTCGGGCCGGATCATGGCGCGCATCATCTCGATCGCGATGTTGCTGTTCACGCTTGTACCCGCCGTGGCGCCCATGTTGGGGGCCGGAGTGATCGCGCTGTTCGGCTGGCGCGGTATTTTTGTTTCGTTCATTCTGTTCGCCGTGATCGTCTGCGTCTGGATGGGAACCCGCTTGCCCGAGTCGCTGGCAGTCGAGAACCGTCGCCCCTTCCGCCTGCCGCTAATGGTCGCCGCAACGAAAGAGATGTTCGCCCATCCAACTGTCCGCCTGTCGATCATGGTGCAAACCCTGTGCATGGGGATTTTGTTCACCATGCTGACCATGGTTCAGCCCGTCTATGACGTAATCCACGACCGGGCGGAGAGCTTTCCGTTCTGGTTCGGGTTCGTCGCTCTGATGTCCGGTTCGGCCAGTGTATTGAATGCGGCCCTCGTTGTGCGCGTCGGGATGCGCCGCATGGTGACTTGGGCGCTGGGGGCGCAGATCGGCATCACGGCTTTGGTCATCGTGACCAATTCCTTCCCGCTGTCGCCCGACGCCTCGTTTGGCCTGTTCGTGGCCTGGCAAACCACCGTATTCTTCATGGCCGGCGTCACCATGGGCAATCTCAACGCCATCGCGATGGAGCCGATGGGGCATATCGCCGGAATGGCGGCCTCGGTCATCGGATCGGTCTCGACTGTGCTCGCCGCGGCCATTGCAGCCCCGGTCGGACTGCTGTTCGACGGCTCGATCCTGCCATTGACCACGGGCATTCTAACCATGTGTATCCTGGCCTTTGGCCTGATGATCCACATGGGCCGTATCGAAAACAGACTGCTCGCCTGAGGATTTTCAGCCCGGATCAAACGCGCTACGCTGTCCCGACCAACATGGCGGAGGGTCAGTTATGAGTGAGTATTACGATCTGGGCACCTATTCCTGCCCTGTTTCAACATCGTCCGCTGAAGCCCAGCTCTGGTTTGACCGAGGGCTGGTCTGGACCTATGGCTACAACCATGATGAGGCCGTCGCCTGCTTTGAAAAAGCCGCCGAACATGACCCGAACTGCGCCATGGCGCATTGGGGCATCGCCTACGCAGCCGGCCCGAACTACAACCTGCCGTGGGACTTGCAAGACGACCGGGGACGGCAGAAAGCACTGACAAAGGCCTTTGAAGCCACGCAAAAGGCGCTGAGCCTAACCGATAGCTGTACCGAGGTTGAAAAGGCTCTGATCCTCGCCCTGCCGTCCCGCTATCCGCAGCGCGACACGACCGAGGGCATGCATGAGTGGGACTATGATTTTGCCGACGCGATGCGCGCGGCCTTCAAGGCTCAGCCAGATCACCTAGACTTGCGTACAATCTATGTTGAGGCGCTGCTCAACCTGACGCCGTGGCAAATGTGGGACCTGTCAACTGGTCAACCCGCCGAAGGTGCCGCCACGCTTGAGGCGCAAGAGGCGCTGGAATGGGCCATGCAGAACGACCCCGACGCCATGTCTCATCCCGGCCTTCTGCACCTCTATGTCCACCTGATGGAGATGTCCCCAACCCCCGAAAAGGCCCTCAAAGCGGGCGATGTCCTACGCACTCTCGTCCCCGATGCAGGCCACCTTGTTCATATGCCGACGCATATAGATATCCTCTGCGGCCACTATCAGAACGTGGTGCATTGGAACCAGAAAGCCTCGGAAGCGGACCTGAAGTACTATGAGCGTGAAGGGGCGTTCAACATATACACCGGCTACCGCCAGCACGACTATCATTTCACCATCTATGGCGCGATGTTTCTGGGTCAGATCGAACCGGCCCTGCGGGCCAACCAAGGTATCTGGGACACGACCCCCGAAGAGATGTTACGCATTGAGAGCCCGCCCATGGCGGATTTCTTTGAAAGCTACATGTCCATGGGGCCTCACATCCTGATCCGCTTTGGCCGATGGGAGGAGGCAAAAGCGCTGGTGCCACCGGAAGACCCCGACCTGTACCGCACGCTGACGGCAACCACCCACTACGCCCGCGCGCTTGCTTTCGCCGCGACCGGCGATGTGCCCCGCGCCGAGGCCGAGGAACAGCTGTTCCTCAAAGCCAAAACCCTTGTGCCCGAGGCTCGGCGATTGCACAACAACCGCGTCATCGACCTGCTGGAGATCGCAACCGAAATGCTGCGCGGTGAGATCGAATACCGAAAGGAAAACTTCGGTCTCGCCTTCGCCCACCTGCGCCGATCTGTCGAATTGGACGACACGTTGCCCTACGACGAGCCTTGGGGATGGATGCAACCCACCCGCCACGCGTTGGGCGCGCTGCTCTTCGAACAGGGCCATTTGACCGAGGCGGAAGCCGTATACCGAGAAGATCTGGGCCTTGGCGGAACCCTCAGCCGCGCCTCGATCCATCCGGACAATATCTGGAGCTTGAAGGGCCTGCACGATTGCTTGAAAGCACGCGGCGATACGATTGAGCTACCTCAGATCAAACAGAGGCTGGATTTGGCCCTGGCAAGGGCCGACCGCGCAGTCGCTGCATCTTGTTTCTGCGCCCAGTCCGCCATGCAGACCTGAGTCGCGCTGCGCGCGATGCCTCCGGCGGAGGTATTTTTAGCCAGATGAAGTCTGGATCGCCTGCTTCATCTGGCCGGAAATATCCCGGGGGAGTCGCGGCTTACCGCGGCGGGGGCAGCGCCCCCTTCCCCGCTATCCGCTTGTTTTAGCCTTTTTTCTTTCGGCCACTACTTTTTCAGCGAGGTCGCGGGCAATCGCAAACGCGCCTTTGATCTTGTCGCTATCTTTCTTCCAGTCGCGCCGCACAACGATTTTGTTGTCTTTGACCTTCGCCATGCCGCGCTGGTTCTGGATGAACTCGACCAACCCTTGGGGCGAGGCGAATTTGTCATTGTGAAACTGAATCGTCGCGCCTTTCGGCCCTCCATCCAATTTCGCAATACCTGCACGCTTACACATGGCCTTGATACGGACGACCAGCATCAGGGTGTTCACCTCTTTTGGCAGCGCCCCGAAGCGGTCAATCAGTTCCGCGGCAAAGCCCTCAAGTTCAACCTTGGTCGAGAGCGAGGACAAACGGCGATAAAGGCCTAGGCGGACATCAAGGTCGGGCACATAATCCTCGGGGATCAGAACCGGTACGCCCAGATTGATCTGCGGCGCCCATTGGTCATCGGCGTCCGAGAGCCCCTCCATCTCACCGGCTTTGATCTTGGCAATCGCCTCTTCCAGCATCGACTGGTAGAGTTCATAACCCACATCGCGCATCTGGCCGGATTGTTCTTCGCCCAACAAATTACCGGCCCCACGAATGTCGAGGTCCTGACTGGCAAGCGTGAATCCGGCTCCCAGCGTATCAAGCGAGCCCAGAACGCGCAGACGCTTTTCGGCGGTGGCGGTCAGCTTCTGGCGGGGTTTCGTGGTCAGATAGGCATAGGCGCGGGTTTTCGACCGCCCGACCCGGCCTCGGATCTGATAGAGCTGCGCGAGGCCGAACATATCCGCCCGATGCACGACCATCGTATTCGCAGTTGGGATATCCAGACCGCTCTCGACAATCGTCGTCGCCAGAAGCACGTCATATTTGCCGTCATAGAACGCGTTCATTCGGTCGTCGAGTTCACCCGCTGCCATCTGCCCATGAGCGACGACGTAAGTCAGCTCTGGTAATTGCTCCTTCAGGAACTCTTCGATCTCAGGCAGATCCGAGATGCGCGGCACCACGTAGAAGCTCTGCCCGCCGCGATAGTGTTCGCGCAGCAGGGCCTCGCGGATCGTTACCGCGTCGAACTCGCTGACATAGGTGCGGATGGCCAGACGGTCGATGGGCGGCGTGCCGATGATTGATAGGTCGCGCACGCCAGTTAGTGACAGTTGCAGCGTCCTGGGGATCGGCGTTGCGGTCAGAGTCAGGACGTGGATATCCGAGCGCAGCTGTTTCAGGCGCTCTTTGTGGCCAACGCCGAAATGTTGTTCCTCGTCGATGATCAGCAAGCCGAGGTTGTTGAAACGGATACCTTTTGCCAGCAGAGCATGAGTGCCGATCACAATATCGACTGTCCCGCGCGCCAGCCCGTCTCGAGTCTGTTGCGCCTCTTTCGCCGAAACAAAACGCGATAGCTGCCGAACCTCCAGAGGGAAACCTCGGAATCGTTCCTTGAACGAGGCCGCGTGCTGACGAGCAAGCAGAGTGGTCGGTGCAACGACGGCTACCTGAACGCCTGACATGGCGGCGACAAAGGCCGCGCGCATGGCGACCTCGGTCTTGCCAAAGCCGACATCCCCACAGATCAGACGATCCATTGGCGCGCCGGAATGCATGTCCTCCATGACTTCCGAGATGGCCCGCAACTGATCGTCCGTTTCCTGATAGGGGAAGCGCGCGCTGAACTCCTCCCACGCGTGGGGCGGTGGGTCCATCACGGGGGCTTTGCGCAGGGCGCGTTCAGCGGCGATGCGGATCAACTTGTCCGCCATCTCGCGGATGCGCTCTTTCAGCTTGGCCTTTTTGGCCTGCCATGCGCCACCGCCCAGACGGTCCAGCAGCCCTTCGTCATGGCCGTATTTCGACAGCAGCTCAATATTCTCGACCGGCAGGTACAGCTTGGCCGCTTCGGCATATTCCAGCAGCAGGCATTCATGTGCCGCACCGGCGGCTGTGACGACCTCCATCCCCATATAGCGACCGATGCCGTGGTCCACATGCACCACCAGATCGCCGGGGCTGAGGGATTGGGTCTCGGTCAGAAAGTTCTCGGCCTTGCGGCGTTTCTTGGGCTGGCGGATCAGGCGATCTCCCAGCACGTCCTGTTCCGCAATCACGGTCAGATCCGCCGTCTCGAACCCATGTTCCAAGGCCCAAACCGCCAGATGGAGGCCCCTTTTGCCGATACGCGTGCCGTCGGTGACCGGGATCGCCTCGGCCAGACCTTCGTCTTCGATCAAGCCGGTCAGACGCTCTCGCGCGCCTTCGGAATAAGACGCGATCAGCACCGGTCCTTTGTCCAGCTTGCCCTTGATGTGATCCGCCAACGCACCGAACAGGCTGATGCTTTCCTGTTGGCGTTCGGGCGCAAAGTTCCGCCCGATCCGCCCGCCCGCGTCGATCACACCGGGTCCGCTGGCCTGTGGCAGAGGGCAGAATTGCAGCACGCGCCGATCGCCAACCGCCTGATCCCACGCCGCATCATCGAGATAGAGCAATCCGGGCGGTGTCGGCTTATAAACCGTATCCATGCGCGAGCGGTTTTCCAGCGCCAGCCGCCGTGTCTCATACTGATCGGCGATCGTGTCCCACCGCGCCAGACGCGCGGGTGAGACCTGATCATCCAGAGAAATCGTCGCCTCCGGCAGATAGTCGAAAAGAGTTTCCAGCTTTTCGTGGAAAAAGGGCAGCCAATGTTCAATGCCCTGATGTTTGCGGCCCGCGCTCACGGCCTCATAGAGCGGATCATCCGTACCCGCCGCACCGAATTCGATGCGATAGTTCTGGCGGAACCGGGTGATGGCAGCCTCGTCCAAAATGACTTCAGAGACGGGGGCAAGCTCGACCACGTCAAGCTTTTCGGTGGTCCGTTGCGAGACCGGATCAAAGCGGCGCGCGCCGTCCAGAACGTCTCCGAACAGGTCCAACCGGACGGGGCCGGATTCGCCCGGAGGGAAGATGTCTATAATCCCGCCCCGGATCGCGTAGTCTCCGGGCTCCATCACGGTGGGGCTTTGGGTAAACCCCATCCGCACCAGGAACTTGCGCAGGGCGTCTTCGTCCACGCGTTGGTTGACGCGAGCGGTAAAGGCGGCCTCGCGCAGAACCTCGCGCGCCGGCACGCGTTGGGTCGCGGCATTCAGTGTGGTCAGCAGCACGAAACGCTCGGGCATCTGATGGGCAAGCGCTGATAGCGTCGCCACCCGCGCTGCGGCAATATCCGCGTTGGGCGAGACCCGGTCATAGGGCAGACAATCCCAACCGGGGAAAACGAAAACCGGCATGTCGGGGGCAAAGAACGCAAGTGCTGCCCGCATCCCCTCCAACCGCTTGTCATCGCGCGCCACATGGCATACCGGCCTTCCCGAACGCGCGATCTCGTTCAGCACAAGCTGCGCGTCATACCCTTCGGGGGCGCCGCCTACTGTCACGTGGTTCGGAGCCTTCATCCATGACCCTTTCAGATTTCGCTATCCCAGAACGCTGATCGAAAAGTTCTGATACATGCCCCACATCGAAGTGGCCAGTATCGAGATCATGCCGATGATCTGCGTATACAGGCGGCATCGTGACAACGTCTTGGCAACGCGCTCCAAAGTCAGTTCGTGCCGCCGCAAACGGCGTGCGTGGAAGATGTTGATGAAGGTCACGATCACCAGGGGGAACAACAGCAGAAACACGGCCTGCGCAAATTCGACCCAATAGTAAAAACCCAGCGTCGCCAATGCAGTAAAGACGAAACAGGCCATTGCCAGCATCACCATGCCCGACACCTCTACATAGTAGATTATGCGGTTGGTGTTGATGCGCACGATGTCCAGCAGGTCGACCTCAAGCTGGCCGCCAACGCGGCGGGCGCGGACCACCATGTCGTAGGGCACCCCCATCGACCAGTGACTGGCCGAAGACCAAGTGACCGCCAGAACAATCCAGAACCACAGATTCGAAAAGCTGCGCATGTCGATTAGTTCGAAAATCGTAGAGTACCAGTCCAAACGCAGCCCTTTATTCACAATCCTCAGGGGGTTCTGTCGCTATGGCGCGTCCATTGATGCCCTTGAGCCCTTGGCGGATTCATGCCACCCAATGCGGCAATGTTCAAGGAGGACGCGCCATGAAACCGACCATCGCCCCTTACCCTCAGACCCGTTTTCGCCGGGCGCGTCAGTCCGATGCGATCCGCGGGCTTGTTCGCGAGCATACGCTGACCACCGATGATCTGATCTGGCCGGTTTTCGTGCGTGATGGAGAAGGCATTGAAGAGCCGGTGCCCTCGATGCCCGGCGTGATGCGGCGGTCGGTCGACCTAATTGCCAAGGCAGCGGTCGAGGCGCAAGCCCTTGGAATCCCCGCGATCTGTATCTTTCCCTACACCGATTCTTCACTCAAGACCGAGGATTGCGCCGAGGCCTGGAGTCCTGACAACCTCTCGAACCGCGCGATCCGCGCGATCAAGGCCGCGGCGCCGGATATCGCGGTCATGACTGATGTTGCGTTGGATCCGTACAACATAAATGGTCATGACGGATATGTAGTGGATGGCGAGATCGTGAATGACCAGACCGTTGAGGCGCTGGTCAAGATGACCCTCGCGCAGGCCGAGGCCGGGGCCGATATCATTGGTCCGTCAGACATGATGGATGGCCGGATCGGCGCGATGCGCTCGGCGCTTGAGGCGGCGGGACATCACAACGTGATGATCCTAAGCTATGCCGCGAAATATGCCAGCGCCTTCTACGGCCCGTTCCGCGATGCGGTTGGTGCCTCTGGCGCCCTGACCGGCGACAAGAAAACCTATCAGATGGACCCTGGAAATTCGAACGAGGCCCTGCGCCTGATCGAGCGCGACCTGACCGAAGGGGCCGATATGGTGATGATCAAGCCGGGCATGCCCTATCTGGATATCTGCCGTCGCGTGAAAGACACGTTTGGTGCGCCCACCTACGCCTATCAGGTCTCGGGCGAATACGCGATGATCCAGGCGGCCGCGCAGAACGGGTGGATCGACGGCGACAAGGTGATGCTGGAGAGTCTGCTGGCTTTCAAACGCGCAGGCTGCGACGGAATCCTGACCTATTTCGCGCCGCAGGTCGCACGGGTTCTTCAAGGCTAAAACCCCGGCACCTCGCGATATTTCGCCGACTGTTTCGCGGGCCGTGGCAGCTTTGTCGTGACATGCAGGGCCAATCGGCGTATTCTTGCACACAAGATCGGGAACACCCGACGTATCAGGCACAGTTACAGAGAAAAAAACCATGAGCAGTTCCACCCTTCCCCGACTGAACCGTCGCGGCTTTGCCTTGGGCATGGCAGGTCTGACCCTGACCGCAGCCTGCGGCAACGGCGTCGGAAACTCGAACGCGGCCACCCTTGATGCCCGTGTCGACGCGACCCTGACCGAGATGTTTGCCCGCTACCCCAACACGGTCGAGATCGCAGAAAAAGCCAATGGCATGCTGGTCATGCCCCTGATCACCGAGGCCGGGTTCGTATTCGGCGGCGGCTATGGTCAGGGCGCACTGCGCATCAATGGAGCCACGGTTGACTATTACTCGGCCGTCAAAGGCACCGCGGGTCTGCAGATCGGCGCGCAGCAATATGCGCACGTTCTGTTCTTCATGACCGAGGACGCGCTTAACGACTTCCGTCGCTCCAGCGGATGGACGGCCGGTGCCGATATCGGCTATGTGGTCAGCGATCAAGGCGACCAGTTGTCGACCGACACGACCACCCTGCTTAGCCCGGTCCTGGCAGCCATCTTCGGCCAGGCGGGCTTGCAGATCGGCGCAACCGTCGAAGGCATCAAATACACCCGCATCATCCCTTGATTTTGCACTACCACGCCCCTCACTGAAGGACCTCGCCCCTTCTTGGGGCGAGGTCTTTTTCATTGCCACGTCAAGGCAGGTTTCCGCAGTGTTCCTCTTTCGGTCGGGGCGGCCTTGAAGTAACCTCTCGCCACGTGAAGAACGAATACAAGTGGGACGTCCATGGCTCTTGTCTTTCGCTGGTTGATACGCATCACCACGGGTCTTGTCCTGCTGGTTCTTGCCGCCATCGGACTGGTCTATTTTCTGGCCAGCCAGTCGCTGCCCGAATACAATAAAACCCTTGAGGTACAGGGAGTCACTGCCCCGGTTGAGGTCATTCGCGATACAGCGAATGTGCCCCATATCCTTGGCGAAACAGATCCGGATGTGTTCTTTGGCTTGGGCTACGCACATGCGCAGGATCGTTTGTGGCAGATGACCGTTATGCGCCGCACCGCCCAGGGCCGTCTGTCCGAAGTATTTGGCTCGCGCACCGTTGCCGTAGACAAGCTGCTGCGTCGGCTTGATCTCTACGGCTTGGCCCATCGCTCGGTCGAGGCGCAGGACGACTACACAAAAGCCGCGTTGCGCGCCTACTCCGCAGGCGTCAACGCCCGCCTCACACAGATCAACGAAGAAGCTTTGGGCCGCGGCGCGCCCGAGATGTTTCTGTTCAACGCCCCGGTCTCACCCTGGCAACCCGGTGACAGCCTCGCCGTGATCAAGCTTATGGGTTTACAGCTGTCAGGCCACCTGAAGGATGAGGTTCTGCGCGCCCGGACCTCGCTGATGTTGGACGATCCCGCGCGGCTGGTCGACATTCTGCCGGATGTGCCCGGAGCCGGTATCGCCGCCCTGCCCGAATATGCCCAGCTGTTTCCCGGCCTGCCGCGCTATGCCACTGGGACGCCGATGCCGGATACGCCGCTGTCGCCGTTCCCCAAACGTGGTTTAGCCGGAGCGTCAAACGCATGGGTTGCCGCGCCGTCCCGCTCCGCCAGTGGTGGAACCCTGTTGGCTAACGACCCGCATCTGGGTTTCACCGCGCCCGGCGTGTGGTATCTGGCCCATCTGGACCTTGCCAAGGGCGGAGTGATCGGCGCGACAATTCCTGGCATTCCCGCCGTGATGAGCGGCCGCAGCGACCGTTTGGGCTGGGGCCTAACCTCCTCCTATTTGGATGATCAGGACCTGCATATCGAGCAGCTCAACCCTGACAATCCCGAGGAATACCTGACCCCGGGCGGGTTCAAGGAATTCCAGAGTCGCCCTTCGATCATCGAAATCAAGGACGAAGCCCCCATCACCCTGACCCTGCGCTGGACGGAAAATGGCCCTGTTCTGCCCGGCAGCCACTATGATCTGGATACGATCACGCCACCGGGGCATGTCGCGTCATTGTCCTGGACCGCTCTCAGCCCGAATGACACGTCCATGAGCGCTTCTATGGCCCTGATGAACGCCAATACCGTACGCGAAGCCATTGACGTCGCAGAGAAATTCATCGCTCCGTCGCAGAACCTGTCCCTGGTCGACACCGATACGATTGGCCTGAAACTGATCGGAGCAATCCCTCAGCGCGACCGCCTGAACCAAAGCAAAGGGCGCATTCCAACGCCCGGCTGGATTGCGGAAAACCGGTGGCAAGGCCGCATGCCCTACGCCACCAACCCCGAGTTCACCTCACCCGCCGGTGGTCTGCTGGGCAACACCAACAATAAGATTATCGACCGTCCTTTTCCCAACCACGTCTCGTTCGAATGGGGCGACACACAGCGCGTTCACCGCTGGGAACGGCTGATGCAATCGCGCGAGGTCCATACCCGCGACAGCTTTATCGAGGCGCAACTGGACACGGTCAGTTTCACCGCGCGCTCGCTGCTGCCGCTGATCGGAGCTGATTTGTGGTTCACCGGTGCCTCGGCCCCCGAAGGCACGCCCGAGCGCCAGCGCCAGATCGCCCTGTCCCTGCTGGCCGACTGGAATGGCGAGATGAACGAACATCTGCCCGAGCCATTGATCTATGCCGCGTGGCTACGCGCCTTGCAGATCCGCCTGATCGGGGATGAACTCGGCCCGTTGGCCAGTGAGTTCAAACATGTCGAACCTCTGTTCATCGAACGGGTTTACCGCGACATTGATGGCGCGTCGGTCTGGTGTGACGTGCGCCAAAGCGCCCCGGTCGAGACCTGCTCGGACATGGCAGAGCTGGCGTTGGACGACGCCCTGATCTGGATCGCCGAGACCTACGGCACCACTCTGGAATCCCTGCGCTGGGGCGATGCCCATCAGGCCACCCATGATCATCCTGTCCTCGGGAATGTTCCGGTCCTGCGCTATTTCGTCAACATTCGCCAATCGACCAGCGGAGGCGACAACACCCTGCTGCGCGGACGGACCTCGGGTGAAGGACCTGACCCATTCCTGAACGTGCATGGTGCTGGCTATCGCGGAGTCTACGATTTCGCCGATCCCGACAGTTCGGTCTTTATCACCGCAACCGGCCAGTCCGGGCATTTCCTGTCACGTTACTATGACGATCAGGCACAGCTGTGGCGGCGCGGAGAATATATCCCGATGTCCCTCGACATTGATCTGGCCCGAGCCGCCGCGGTGGGTGTCACCACCCTCGCCCCGCAATAATCCGCCCATTCGGCGACTCCTCGCCCCTGCTTCTTCTGGGTGCCATGACATGATGTACGGTTTCGTCCTACCATAATGGAGCGAAACCGCATCTAATGGGGGGATCATGGCCAGCATACGGGATACTCTGAACACGCTTGCGCGCGACTATGCCATCGCTTGGAGTTCGGGCGACCCAGACTCGGTCGCAAGCTTTTATGCACCTGACGGGCAGATTATCATCAACCGAGGCGACCCTCTCAAAGGCCGGGACGCCATCGCCGAAATGGCCCGAGGGTTCTATGCCGAGTTCCCCGACCTCGAGGTCCGTTGCGACATGCTCCGATGGGCCGGGTCACATGCGATCTTTGTCTGGACCCTCGAAGGGCACCATGCGGAAACCGGCAATCACGTGGTCACGCGAGGTTGGGAAGAATGGGAGTTGACCGAAGACCACAAAGTACAGTCCTCATTGGGGTGGTTTGACGCCGAGGACTATCAAAGACAAATCGACGGCAAATAGCCTTCAAAGCCCCGCAAACTGCGCCGCCTGTTTGTCGGTCCAAAGTACCGTGATCTCAAACCCGTCTTCCGTCTGTTCCTCGGATCGAACGACATCCTGCCGGAACAGCCACGCGCGCTTGTTCCCTTCGGCAAAGCTCAGCGAGAGAGTGGTTTCGCGCCGGACCCCCTGCAGTTTTGTCTCGATATCAGCCAGCAGAGGCGCGATCCCATCCCCGGTCACGGCCGAGATTGCAAAGATCGACGGATCGCGGTCAGCGCGTGCCAAAACCGCCTCGCGCTCATCGGCGTCCAGCAGATCGGTCTTGTTCCAAACCTCGAGCATGGGTCGCTCATCATCCACACCCAGTGAGGTGAGAATGGCCTGAACGTCATCGGCCTGTGCTTGTGACTCGTCATGGCTGATGTCGCGCACATGCACGATCAAGTCCGCGCCCAGAACTTCCTCAAGCGTTGCCCGGAATGCCGCGACAAGTTCGGTCGGCAGGTTCGAGATGAAACCCACCGTGTCTGAAAGGATCACCTCGGGACCGTCTGGGAGAACTACGCGGCGCATGGTCGGGTCTAGCGTGGCGAACAGCATGTCCTTGGCCATCACCTCAGCCCCGGTCAAACGGTTGAACAGGGTTGATTTGCCCGCGTTGGTATAGCCCACCAGGGCAACAATCGGATACGGCACCTTGGCCCGTGCAGCCCGATGCAGCGTGCGGGTCTTGACCACCTTTTGCAGCTGCCTACGCAAACGCACCAGTTGCTCGTCGATGGCGCGGCGGTCAGCCTCGATTTGAGTTTCACCAGGGCCGCCAACAAAGCCCAAACCGCCCCGCTGGCGTTCCAAGTGGGTCCAGGCCCGGACAAGCCGCGTGCGCTGATAGCTGAGCGCGGCCATCTCGACCTGCAACACACCTTCGCGGGTACGCGCGCGGTCGCTGAAAATTTCAAGGATCAAACCCGTCCGGTCGAGAATCTTGACCTTCCACGCTTTCTCTAGATTGCGTTGCTGAACCGGCGTCACGGGGCCGTCAATCAGAACCAGTTCGACCTCGCTATCGTGCAACCGTTCGGCCAGTTCGTCGATCTTGCCGCTGCCGAAAAGAAGACCCGGCTGGGCGCGCGGCAGGCGCACGATCTCGGACCCAATCACATCCAGATCGGGCAACGCGGCTGCCAGTGCAACCGCTTCTTCCAGCGCGGGTCTGGGGACGCGGCGCTGTTCATCTGATTTGATTTCAGGATGCAGCACCCAAGCCCGGGTGCGCTTCCTTTCATGTTCCATCAAGAGGCGTCTTCGCCCTCATACAGGTTGATCGGCTGCGATGGCATGATGGTTGAAATCGCGTGTTTGTAGACCAACTGCGACTGTCCGTCGCGGCGCAACAATACGCAGAAATTGTCGAACCAAGTGATCACACCCTGCAATTTCACGCCATTGATCAGGAAAATCGTGACCGGGACTTTTGCTTTCCGTACATTGTTCAGGAACGCGTCCTGCAGATTCTGTCTGTCCGAAGCCATATTTTATTAACTCGCCATTGTTCTTGCTACGCGCTGCGGACCAACGCGCTCCCTCTGGCGGAGTATGGAGTGACGCGCTCAGATATTCCAGACGAAAAATCAGGCAGTAACGCCGGGCACGCGCAGTGGTTCAATCCCGCCACAGGGTCGGCGTGATCAGCGCGATGATCGCCAGTGTCTCAAGCCGACCGATAACCATCGCCGCGCAGAGCGTCAATTTCGCCCCGCCCGACAGGTCAACCAGGCGGATCGGAACATCCGTCGCCAGCTCGATCAACGGCCCGGTTGTGCTGAGGGCGGCAACGCTCAGCACCATTGCCTGTTCGAATCCCGACCCCATCAGGGCCAGTAGCAGGTTAAACAGGGCAAGGGTCAGCGCGAACATCATAAGGAATATCCACGCGATGAATGCTCCGTCGCTTTGAATGCGGCGGTTACCGCCGCCGGTGCCGCTGACCGAGGACGGGTGGATCAGCCGGTCAATCTCACGCGCGCCATTGAGGTAGAGCGCAAAGACCCGCAGCAATTTGACCCCACCTGCCGTCGTCGCGACACCGCCACCCACCAGCGCCAGCCCCATCAGAACCAACCCTGGAGTCCCCAGACCTGAAAGCTGCTGGGCATCGTTCCAGTTCGCACTCTCGAACCCAGCTGTGGTCAGGAACGCAAGGCCCGTGAACAGCATACCCCAAATGACATGCAGGGCTTGCAAGGGCTGCAGTTGGCCGCCAATTTCGTTGACCCCTGCCCAAACGCGGAAGAACAGCAGCACCGCGACGGCCAGCACGATGAACAGCCCGATCCGGAACTCGGGGTCCTTGTCCAGCCGGGCAAAGCCGCTGGCGGCCGTGTCGGTTGAAAAAGTCAGGCGCGACAGGGCAAAAAGTAGGAAGAGAAACAGGATCATTTCACCAGTGATGCCTGCCTGCGCGCCCTCCAGCCCACCAACAGGAGAGATGCCCGAGGTCGCCATAACTGACATCGCATGGCAAATTGCTGTCAGGCCCTGCTCTCCGGCGATCAGCAGCAGGATGCAAACCACGGCGGTCAGGCCCGCATAGATCGGAGTCAGGGTGCGGGTAACGCGCAGCAGGCGGCCACGCGGATCGACCTGCTCGCTCTGTGCCACGCCCGAGACTGGCCGACCAGGCTGGCCCCGCGCCGTGACCTCGAACCCGCCCAAGGACAGCGGTGCCAAGATCGCGGCGGCGGCAATCCACATCAGCAAACCGCCCATCCAACCCACCAGCGCGCGCCACAGATGCAACGGCGCGGTGAGGCGACCAGGGTCGGGAAACAAGTCGGCGCCTGTCGTGGTCAGGGCGCTGACCATGTCGAAATAGGCGTTCAGAAAGGTGGTATTGCCAAGCGCGTCGTGGAACGGGATGGCTAGAAAGATCGGCAGAATGGTGAAACAGCCAAGCAGCACCGCCAACTGCCCCAGCGTTCCCCGCCGCGGCACCCGGTTCGAGGCCGCCAGCGCAATTGCGGATACCAGAAACAACCCAAGCAACCCGGAATAGAGGAAAGACCGCGAAGTATCGTGATCATCCAGCGCCAGCGCATAACCCGCCGGCACCCACATAGACAGCGCCGAAATCCCCCAGATCAGCAGAAACAGCGGCAAGCGCCGCAAGACCCCGATCCGAGCTGTGACCACACGCGCCATCAGAAGAAATCAATCGAAACCTGCAGCAGCCGTTCGACCTCGGGGACGTCCTTGGCCATAGCAAAGATCGACAGCACGTCCTTTTCGTCAATCCGCAGACTGCCCGTTGGGCGCAACAGTTCGTCGCCTTTGAGAACAGCGCCGACAAGAACACCCTCAGGGAAGTCGATATCGCGCAGTTTCTGCCCGGCCATGGGCGAAGTCGAAAGCACCTCTGCCTCAATCACTTCGGCTTCGGCGTCGCCGATGGAGTAAACCTGCCGCACCCGCCCATGCCGGATATGGCGCAGGATCGAGCTGACGGTGGTCGCTCGTGGGTTGATATAGGCGTCAATGCCCAGAGGCCCCATCAACGCGACCATACTGGGGTCATTGATCAGGGCAATCGCTAGCGCACAGCCTTCGGCCTTTGCGCGCACGGCGGCCAGCATGTTGGTGCGGTCATCATCTGTGACGGCCAGCATCGCATCAGCGCGGTCAATGCCCGCCTCGTTCAGCAACGCCGAGTCTAGCCCGTCGCCATGCAGGACAATGGTCCGCTCAAGCGCTTCGGCGGCTTTTTCGGCGCAATGGCGATCCCGTTCGATGATCTTGGCCCGCACACGGCTTTCGCGTTCTTCCAGCGTTCGCGCGACCTCAAGGCCGACATTGCCGCCGCCAACGATCACGACACGGTCCTGCCGCTTTTGCGCTTTGCCGAACACCTCCATCGTGCGGTCGACATCCTTCACGCTGGTGAAGACGTAACACTCATCGCCCACGAACAACTGATCTTCGGATTCAGGTGCGAAAAGGCTGCCCTCGCGCCGGACCCCGACCACGATGGAGCTGAGGGTCGAGAACAAATCGGTCAATTGCCGCAGAGGCGTGTTCACGATCGGGCAATCCTCGTCGATCCGAATGCCCAGCAGCTGGGCCTTGCCATTCATGAACATCTCGGTGTCAAAGGCGGACGGGGCCGACAGGCGACGCATAGCGGCGGCCGCGACCTCACGCTCGGGACTGATCACCACGTCAATCGGCAGGTGATCGCGGCGATAGAGGTCTGAGTGGATCGCCTGAAGGTAGGATTGCGATCGCAAACGCGCGATCTTTCGCTGGATGGCGAAAACCGAATGGGCCATCTGGCAGGTGACCATATTCACCTCGTCCGAATGGGTTGCGGCGATGATCATGTCGGCATCGCGCGCCCCTGCCCGTTCCAGCACATCCGGATAGCTGGCGAAGCCCGCGATCCCCTGCACGTCCAGCGTTTCCGTCGCGCGGCGCACAAGATCAGGGTTGTTGTCCACCACCGTGACGTCGTTCAGCTCGCCCGATAGATGCCGTGCGATCTGCCAGCCAACCTGACCCGCACCGCAAATGATGACCTTCATGTTTCTGGCCCTTCTGCCTGAAATCTTTGAATGACAGATGGTCCTGAGAGGGTCAATTGAATTGTCATACCCGACCTTTTCGGGCAGAATAAGCATATGAAAACACTCGTTCCCCTGCTTGTTCCAGTGATGCTGCTGACTGCCTGCGGCCCGCTTTCCATATACTATCGCGAGGGGGAAAGCGTGTCGAAGATGCAGGAACAAACCACTCAGTGTAAGGTGCAGGCGCTTGAACAGGCACCGGTTGCCAACCAGGTCCGTCAGGGTCCGCCGACCTATTGGCCGGGCCGCACCTATTGCGACGGAAGCGGACGGTGCTATCGGTCGGGCGGTTGGTGGGAGCCGGGGCGCATATACACGGTCGACGTCAACCAACCGCTGCGCAACACGGTTGAGGCACAGTGCATGGCGCAGAAAGGGTTTCGCCCTGTCAGCCTGCCGCCCTGCAAGTCCGGGGTGAAATCCCGCGTCCCCGCAACCCGCACAACGACCCTCCCTCCGCTGAATACGGAATCCTGCTTCGTCAAATTCGATGACGGGTCGTTTCAGATCATCACGCCCGGTCAGGCCGGCTGACGGAGCGCTCGTTTTCGCGCCAATGAGACATGCGCAAGGATCGCGGCCGCGTAGATTCCGATCACTGTGATCAACATACCGGTCTCCCCCATCCGCCCAAGTACGGCCAATAGGACGGGCGTTCCCAACAGGTTCCCCGCATTGCCCATCTGCGCCATGGCGCCGTAGCTGAGGGCCTGCGTCTCGGGCGTATGGTTCAGGATCGGTACGGCGGCAAAACTGCCCCCTTGCACCAGCCCCAGCACCGCAAACAGACATACACAAACAAGTTCGAGCGGTACGCCAAGAAACACCCCGGCGATAGCAAACATTCCAAGCGCAAATCCCAGATTGACGACCGCAACGCAGGACATGCGGGACAAGAGGATCGGGACCGCGACCCAGCTTAGTACGATGCCTGCCAAAGGCATGAAGCCTGCGACCGTCGCGGCATGCCCCTCGGGCAGCCGACCCGGCAGGATGGCCAGCAACGAGACGAAGGTTAAGGTGTAGAAGAACCACCCTATGGCCGGGGCCGACACAAATGGTGATCGGTAGGTGCGCAGATGCACGTCAAAGAGTTCGCTCCAACGCCAAGGGGCAACGTCCTGGGATGGTTGAACGTTTAGACCACAAAGCAGGATCAAACCCGCGATGGCAGTCATCAGACCACCGTGCAGAGCGAAGAAAAAGGGCAGCCCGAAATGCTCGACGACCGGCAGGCCGATCCAGGCGTTCAACGCGAAGGCCACGCCGAAGAATGTGCTCCACAACACCATCGAGATATTGCGCGCCTTGCCGCTCGTAATCTGAGCGATCAGCGTGGGCGCAGCGACGACGATGGCGAGGTGCGAGACCCCCTCGACAAACCGGGTGGCCAGCATTGTGTAAAACCCGGGAAGGCTCGCCTGAAAGATCGACAGCGCGCCGCCCAGACACAACCCGCCAATGAGCAGTTTCAACGCCCCGACGCCCCCCACGACGGCACCGGACACCGCACCCAGAACCGCGCCCAGAAGACTGATGATCGACAACAGCCACCCCATACTCTCGGCATGATCGGGGTAAAGCAGCACAAGCTCGGGAAACGGCACGGCAATCTTGGCAAATTGCGTGGCCGCACCCAGACCGGCCAGCCAGAGGAGAAGAACCTGAAATGCTTGTATCATGGAGCGCTTCTACAGCGCCTGCTCAGCCCACGGAACGCATAAATTATGCGCCTGCTTTCGTCCCGCTGACCAGACGAACCGGCGTGCCGTCAGACAGGTAGAGACGTTCCCATAAGATTTCTCCGGCACTGATCCGAATACGGTCGTGAATCGCCTCGGAGGTTTGGAATGCCTTAGGCGCGGGGGTGTGCATATCCCACCACCCTTCGGCCTCCAACTCGGCCTCGGCCTCCTGGATTTCTTCGGTCGCAAACTGCCAGAGCGACACGCCCAAAAGCGCGTTCTGGCTGGTTTTCCAGTCCCTTGCCCGACTGGCAGAATAGGCAAGGCATTTGTGGCTCGCCTCTTCCACCAAATGAAGGCAATCGGAGGAATTCAGTACCAAGCGCCGCAACGCATTGTCATCGGATCGCCTTGGACCAAGCGCGGCAAATACCGCTTGCTGAGTATCCGGAAGCGGCGTCTGACCGCCCCTTTCCCAACGGGATATCGTGGCCTGATCCACCTCCAGCAGCTCGGCCAGATACGCCTGTTTGTACCCGACGGACCGGCGCAACCGTTTCAGGCGCTTGCCGAAGCCCGGATAGCCCCGGGTCTCAAGCCGCTTGCCCGTGGATGGCGCGCCAATACCCATGGTGACCCTCCCGGCAGATTACTCTGCCGGTTCCGGCTCATCAATTTGTGCAACGCGCGCGCCCGATTTGTTCGAGGTCACAACGCCCAGCGATTTCAGCTTGCGGTGCAGCGCGCTGCGCTCCATCCCGACAAAACTGGCCGTGCGGCTGATATTGCCACCGAACCGGTTGATCTGGGTCAGCAGGTATTCCCGTTCAAACGCTTCACGCGCCTCGCGCAGTGGCAGAGTGGCCAGCGCACCGGACAGGACGACACGACCCGAATCCTCGGCCTTGTCCTCATCGCTCGGCAGTTCGCGCGCTTCGATCGGCCCTGTACCATCGCCGAGTATCAGAACACGCTCGATCAGGTTTTTCAGCTGCCGGACGTTGCCGGGCCAGGTCATGGTCTGCAGCAGAGCAACCGCTTCCTCGGACAGTTCCCGAACCGGCAAGCCCTGCGTTTCATTGCACATTTCGATGAAATGCTGTGCCAGAACCGGAATATCCTCACGACGGTCCTCTAGCGAGGGGACGTCAATCGGGACAACGTTCAGGCGGTGATACAACTCTTCGCGGAAACGCTCGGCCACGATCTCATCATCGAGGTTTTTATTGGTCGAGGAAATCACGCGCAGATCAACCCGCACCTTGTCCGAGCCGCCAACGCGTTGGAATTGCTGATCGACCAAAACCCGCAAGATCTTGGACTGGGTGCCCAAGGGCATATCGGCCACTTCGTCGAAATAGATCACGCCGCCGTGCGCTTCTTCCAGCAGGCCCGGCTCCACACCGCGTTCGCTGCTTTCGCGCCCGAACAAAACCTCTTCGACCCGCTCTGGCTCGATCCCGGCGCAATTGACTGTCACGAAGGGCGCATTGGCCCGGTTGGAATGCGCGTGGATATAGCGCGCTGCGATTTCCTTGCCCGACCCGGCCGGACCGCTCAGCATTACGCGACCGTTCGACTTGGTGACCTTGTCCAACTGGCCCTGCATCGCCCGGAACGATGCTGATTTGCCGATCATGTCCGAACAGCTGACCTCTTTGCGTTTCAGCGATGCATTCTCGCGACGCAAGCGCGAGGTCTCCATCGCGCGGCGGATCACGACCATCAACTGGTCGATGTTGAAAGGCTTTTCGATAAAGTCGTACGCGCCCTGTTTGATGGCGGCGACGGCGATCTCGATATTGCCGTGACCCGAAATGATCACCACCGGCACATCCGGATTGTCGCGCTTTACCGCCTTCAGAATATCAATCCCGTCCATACGGCTGTCTTTCAGCCAGATATCCAGGATCAACAGCCCTGGCGGCTCAGAATTAATCGACGACATGCACTCGTCCGAGTTCGCCGCCAGCCGGGTTGAATAGCCTTCGTCCTCCAGAATGTCGGACACCAGTTCGCGAATATCGCGTTCGTCATCTACGATCAGAATGTCGCTCATCTTTGGCCTGCTTTCATTATGTTGGTTTTAATCGCCTGCTTCTGTGGCGCTGAATTGGGTGGGAGGTTCGCCCCCGGTAAACGGATCACAGCCATCGCGCCGAAATGGTCCTGTCCGTCAAAGGTGGGCGCGTCTTCTAGCGTCAGCGCTCCGCCGTGTTCTTCGATGATCTTCTTGACGATGGGCAGGCCCAGCCCGGTCCCTTCGTCGCGTGTGGTAACATAGGGCTCAAACAACCGCGCACGGTCTTCCGGCAGCCCGATCCCGTTATCCGCAATGGTGATGATCGTCCCGGCATCGTCGCTGGAGACCGCCACCTTGATCTGCGGTTTCAGGTTGTTAGGAGCGCCCTTTTCCTTCAGGGTTTCAATGGCTTCCCCGGCATTCTTGATTAGGTTGGTGAAGGCCTGATTCAGCATGGTCGCGTCCACATCCACCGGGATCGGTTGGTCTGGAAGATCCGCATCAATCTGCACCTCGGGTTGACCAGCCTGTTGCAGCAGCACCGCCTCGCGCACCAGCGCAACAACATCTTCCTCGCGCCGTTCAGGCTCGGGCATGCGCGCGAATTTCGAGAACTCATCCACGATCCGCCGCAAGTCATTGGTTTGACGCACGATCACGTCGGTCATGGAGACGAGGATATCGCAATCCTCATCATCCAGCTTACGCGAGAATTTCCGCTTGATCCGCTCAGCACTCAGCTGGATCGGGGTCAGAGGGTTCTTGATCTCGTGTGCAATCCGCCGGGCCACATCGCCCCACGCGGCCATACGCTGCGCGCTGACCAGATCTGTGACGTCATCAAAGGCCACAACATAGCCCTCAAGCCCGCCGTCTTCGCCCCGCCGCGTGGCCATCCGCACCAGCAGGTTTTCCAACTGGCCTTTGCGGGTGACCTTGATCTCACCTTGCACGGCCTCTTGCCCGCTGTCTTTCAGACTTTCGAAAAGAGGCAAGAATTCGGGCACCGCGATGCCGATGGCAAGATGCTCCTCGCTCCGGGACCAATCCAACAGCCGCTCGGCTGAGCGGTTGACGAAGGTCACACACCCTTCAGGGTCGACCCCCACAACGCCCGAGGTCACCGAACTCAGCACCGAGTCGAACAGGCGACGACGGCTTTCAATCTGGCGAGTGTTTTCGAGCAGCGTGTCCCGCTGACCCTTCAATTGCCGTGTCATCTGGTTGAAGTAGCGACCCAGCATGGCGATTTCATCATCGCTGGCCTCTTCGATCACCTGCACGCTCAGATCGCCCGCACCGACCCTTTGAGCCGCTGTGGTCAGGCGCCCAACGGGCCGCGAGAGGCGTTCCGCGAACCACATCCCCAGCGACATCGCGGCAAGGATCAGGATTAGCGCAAAGCCTAGATAAAGAAGACCGAACTCGAACAGCACCCGCCCGCGTTCGCTTTCAAGCTGTTGATAAAACTGCGCGGTTTCCTTGGTGTCATCCAGCAGCGTCAGTAGCTGCCCATCGACCTCACGACTGACGTATAGGTACCGGTCCAGATACGCCTTCAAGGGCACCAGCGCGCGGAATTCGTTGTTTTGCCAATCCGCGATGATCAAAAGTCCGCTTTCGGTGGCTTCCGCCATCTGCTCGGGGGTCGGCGCTTCGTAGTTAAACAGGTAAGAGCGATCGCCACGCGACCGGATCTCACCGTCGCCGTCAATCACATAGGCTTCACGCAGGCCACGCTGGATCTGAGCCTGCCCCTGCGCTAGAACCTCGCGCAATTCCGCATCCGAAATGTAGAAATCGCGCGCGCGCGCATTGTCGAGGAAAAGCGCCAGAACGGCGGCGTCTTGTGTCAGGCCCTGCCGGTGCTCAAGCTCATAAGCCTCGGCTGCCGTCAGCGACGACCCCACAACTTGCCGAACCCGGTCCGAGAACCAGCCCTCAAGGCCAATATTCACAGTCAGCCCGGCGAAGATCGCGACCGTCACTGTCGGCACCAGCGCCAGCAGTGTAAACGCGCCAATCAAACGCAAATGCAGGCGCGACCCCGCCGATTTGGCCCGCCGCGCTGCGATCAGACTGCCCAACTGGCTCATCACCAGAGCCGCAACGACCAACACATAGACGAGGTCGGCCAGTAGAATCAGGCGCAACGTTGGGGCAGTTGCGCCCAGATCGAACGGGCCAATGACAAGGTAAGTCGCAAGCGCCAAGACCGGTCCCAGAAGAACCAGCCCGAAGGTGCTGTAATTGCGCAGTTTCCGGGATCTGCGCCACCGGTTAACCGATGGGAGAATCCCGCTCTGTGCCCGGGTTGCCACCGTCTGCCCTCATCCTGATGTGCTGCTTTCGCAGCGAACCGCCATATCTCGTGGTCTGTTCCCGGGCGATACCCGAATGCCACGCTTTGTGTGGCGATATTACATCAGTTTGCGACGGCGTGTCACCTGAATATCGAGGTCCGTGATCTTTTTCCGCAGCGTATTTCGGTTAATCCCAAGTAAATCCGCGCATTTTGCCTGGTTTCCGCCGGTGGCCTCCAGTGCGATTTCGATCAACGGCGCCTCAACTTCCCGCAAAATGCGCTGATACAGGCCCGGAGGTGGCAGCATATTGCCGTGCAGATCGAAATAGCGGCGCAGATGGCGTTCAACCGAGGTTGCCAGCTTCTCACGCTCTCCTCCGCCCAGAACGGGCTCGGCTTCGGGCTGGCTGCCCAGAACCATCTCTACCTCGGCCTTAGAGATCTCGTCGGATCTGCTGGTCAAGCTGAGCCTGCGGATCGCGTTCTCCAACTGCCGCACATTGCCCGGCCAGGAATAGCGCCGGACCAGCTCAACCGCGTCGGCGCTGAGCCAGCGTTTGGACCCAAGGTCCTTTTCCTCACGGGCCAGAAAATGCTCGGCCAAAAGGGTGATATCATCCACCCGCTCGCGCAGGGCCGGGACATGGATGGTTGCGCCGCAGAGGCGGTAGTAGAGGTCCTGACGGATACGCCCGCCCTCCATCCCGGCGGTCAGATCCGATTGGCTGGTGGCCATGAAGCGCGGCACGTGGTCGCCCGGCGTGTCCATCATCCGCACGATCCGCGCCTGAATCTCGTCATCGATATCGGCGATCTCATCAATCAACAGCGTTCCGCCACGCACCCGCGCCATAACGCGTGCGGGGCCTTCGAGGTCACGCAGATCAGCCGCAGTCGCCGTCACAAACGGCAAGGTCCGACGATCCGAGAAGTCGTGAATAGCCCGCGCAATCAGAGACTTACCGGTCCCACTTTCACCAGAAATCATGACCGAGAGATCGGTGTTCATCACCCGCGCCACCAGACGATAAAGCGACTGCATCACCGGCGTGCGCCCGACCAGAGGCAACTCATCCGGGCGTTCATTCTCCTGGGGTTCGGGGTCGGACTGTAGACGCTGTTTCTGCTCCAAGGCACGCGCAGTCCGCTTCATCAGGTCTGGCAGGTCAAACGGCTTGGGCAGGTAATCGTAAGCATCCGCCTCGGCCGCTTGGATCGCGGTCATAATCGTGTTCTGAGCCGAGATCACGATCACCGGCAAGCCAGGACGGTCCTCGGCGATCTTTGGCAGCATTTCCAAACCGTTGCCGTCCGGCATGACCACGTCCGAGATCACCACGTCCCCTTTGCCTTCGCCAACCCAACGCATCAGCGTGGTCAGCGAGGACGTGGCATGCACCTTACATCCAGCGCGCGTCAGAGCCTGTGTCAGAACGGTGCGGATCGTGCGGTCGTCATCCGCGACCAGAACGGTGCCATCCATCAGATACTCTCCTCTTTCGGTTTTTTATTTTCAGTCGGCGCACGGCGCAGCGACAGTTTGAAAACGGTCCGCCCCGGCACGGAATCAACGGAAATCCAGCCGTCATGGTCCGAGATGATCTTGCTGACCAAGGCCAGCCCCAGCCCTGTCCCGTTTTCCTTACCCGAGACAAAGGGGTCAAAGATGTCACTGCGGATTTTTTCCGGCAGGCCCGGCCCGTCATCAATGATCTCGATCTGCAGCGGCAGCGAGTGCCCCGATCCATCGCTGCGACGAAGGCGGAAGGAATGTTCGAAATAAGTGCGCAGGCGGATTGTACCGCCCTGCGGACCCGCCGCCTCAGAGGCGTTCTTCAACAGGTTCAGAACGACTTGCAGAAGTTGATCCGGGTCGCCAAAGGCCAACGGCAGCGAAGGGTCGTAATCCTCGACAATGGCCATATCCGCGCCGAAACCCAACAGGGCCGAGCGGCGGGCGCGGTCCAGGACATCGTGGATGTTGACCGGCTTGAAGTCAGGTTGTTGCAGGTTTCCAAACTGCTCGACCTGCTCCAACAGCTTTACGATCCGACGGCTTTCAGCAACGATTAGATCTGTGAGTTCAAGATCTTGCGGCGCGATATTCATGCTTAGCAATTGCGCGGCGCCGGTGATTCCCGCCAGTGGGTTCTTGATCTCATGCGCCAGCATTTCTGCCATTCCGATGGCGGACTGCGCGGCGGATTTGACCGTATTTCCCCGAGTCATGCGCCCCGCCAATTCGCGCGGGGATATGATCATGATCATCGACCCGGGGTGACCAACCAGTGGCGCAATTTGCAAGGCGCATTGTAGCGGTGCGCGATTGCCCGACCCCGCATCCACATCGTTGACAAACAAGGGCGTTCCCTGAGCACGTGCGCGGTCAAAGGCTTCCTCTAGCGGCGCATCAACGGCGATCTGATCCCAGACGGGGTGGCCAATTACCGACTTACGCGAGGCATTCAGGAACCCCTCGCCCGAGGAATTCACATCCGCAATCCGGTCGTCCTGGTCGATAATGAAAGCCGGAACCGGCAGCGAGTTCCAGATGCTCTGATCCGAAGTCATGCTGCCACTCCCTGCTGACACTCCAGCGCATCGCCCAACAGGCGCAGCACATCATCCGTATCGCGAGAGGTCAGAACCGCCCGACGCAGAGGCGCGGGCGTTCTGGCCTCATCCATGTACCAGCCCAGATGTTTTCGAGCGACGCGGAGGCCAAGGTCGGTACCATAAAAGCCCAACATCGCCTGATAATGCGCGCGCACCATGTCGATCAGATCCGCGCTTTCGGGGATCTCCGGCGCGTCGGTGCCATAGACCTCATGGCAGATCTGCGCCAGCAGCCATGGCTTGCCCTGCGCCCCTCGGCCAACCATGACACCATCCGCGCCTGATTGCTTCAGCGCTGTGCGGGCCGCGTGCGTATCCACGATGTCCCCATTGGCGATTACGGGGATCGAGACAGCCTCTTTCACTGCTCGGATTGCCTGCCAATCGGCACGGCCTTTGTAAAACTGACAGCGCGTCCGTCCATGGATCGTGACCATCCGGATCCCCGCCTCCTCGGCCCGACACGCCACGTCGGGCGCGTTCAGCAGCGCGTCATCCCATCCAAGCCGCGTTTTAAGCGTCACGGGGACATCGACAGCCTCAACCACGGCCTCGATCAAACTCAGGGCGTGATCCGGTGTCTTGAGCAAGGCCGAGCCGGAATAACCGTTGGTCACCTTTTTGGCAGGACAGCCCATGTTGATGTCGATCACGCGCGCGCCACGATCTGCCACCTGACGGGCAGCTTCAGCCATCCAATGCGCCTCACGCCCGGCCAGCTGAACCGCTGTGTTCTCCACATCTGCCGACAGCTCGGCCCGCTCGCGCACGCCGGGTTTGGCCTGCACCATTTCCTGACTGGCGACCATTTCGCTGACCACCAAGCCCGCGCCAAAACGCATCACCAGATCGCGGAACGGGCGATCCGTGATTCCAGCCATCGGGGCCAGCAAGACAGGCGGATATACGGTTTTGTCGGCGAGGTGCAGCGTCAACGTGCTTAATCCTTGGGCAATTGCGGGTTTGATATCGAATTCGAAGCATATGAACAACAAAACGACGGTCATCAAGCCTGCAAAATCATCACTTGCCTATTTTTTAATCACACTACCATGGGTGATTGCCTCTGCATTCACCGCCCCCTAAACAAAGCGCAGCATTCCGGAGAAACCCGACCATGACCACAGCCGCCATAATCGTTGCCGCAGGGCGTGGATTGCGCGCCGGAGGCGGCACGCCTAAGCAATGGCGCGCGCTGGCCGGTCGACGCGTAGCGGATTGGACAATCGACCGGTTTCGCGGCCTCGTCGACTACACTGTTTTGGTCCTGTCGGACGAAGACGCCTCGGCCTGGGAAGAGTTTCGCGAGACCGACTTAATACTGGCCGCAGGTGGTGCGGACCGGGCAGGATCGGTTCGTAACGGGTTGCAAGCATTGGAAAATCACCAAGTGACCCGCGTGCTGATCCATGACGTGGCACGGCCCTGTGTCTCGGCACATCTCATTCAAAACGTCCTGAGCGCGCTGGATACCCACCAGGCCGCGGCCCCCGGCTTACCCGTTACGGATGCGCTTTGGATCGGGCATGGTGGCTCGGTGTCTGGGACGCAGGACCGTAGCAACCTGTTCGCTGCGCAGACCCCTCAGGGGTTTGACTACGATTCCATCGTCAAAGCGCATGCCGCGCACCCCGGAGGCGCCGCCGATGATGTTGAGGTCGCGCGGGCCGCAGGTCTTGAGGTTTGCATTGTGCCAGGCGATGCGGACAATCTGAAAATCACCCGCCCCGAGGATTTCGAACGGGCGGAAAGCATAATGGGAACGACTATGGATGTGAGGCTGGGCAACGGCTATGACGTGCATCGTTTTAGCGATGGCGATCACGTGATCCTCTGCGGCGTGAAGGTCCCGCATGAACGCGGGCTGCAAGGGCATTCCGACGCGGATGTCGGGATGCACGCGGTCACCGACGCGATTTACGGCGCGCTAGCACAAGGGGATATCGGCCAGCACTTCCCCCCTTCGGACCCGCAATGGAAAGGCGCAGCCAGCGAGATCTTCCTGCGCCATGCGGTCGAGTTGGCCGAGGCGATGGGCTACCGCATCTCGAACGTCGATTGTACGCTGGTCTGCGAATACCCCAAGATCGGCCCTCATGCCCCGAAAATGAAAGAAGAAATGTCGAACATCATGGGATTGCGCACTGATCAAGTCTCGGTCAAGGCAACTACGTCCGAGCGTCTGGGCTTTACCGGCCGCAGCGAAGGCATTGCATCGCTCGCCACTGCCTGTCTGGTGAAAGCATGAACATCGCGCGTCTGATCGGAACTGTCGGCGGCGTCGGATATCTGCGCCCTGCCCCCGGCACATGGGGATCGCTTGTCGCCCTGCCTCTGGTATGGGTCCTGCACGTTCTAGGCGGCTTCCCCCTGCTCGTCTTCGCGACGCTCGTTGTGTTCATCGCAGGGCTGTGGGCCACAAAAGTGATGACCGCCGGGCAAGAGGATCACGACCCGTCCGAGATCGTCGTCGATGAAGTCGCAGGCCAGTTCGTCGCGCTCTGGGCCATTTCTTACCCAAGCTGGGCACACGGTATCGAGATCACCGCGCTCTGGCCCGGTTGGGTCGCGGGGTTCCTGCTGTTCCGGCTGTTCGACATCACCAAGCCCGGCCCGGTCGGCTGGGCCGATCGCAAAGGAGACGCGATGGGCGTGATGCTGGATGATGTGATCGCCGGGATCTTTGCCGCCATCTGTGTGATGGTTCTGGCCGGGATCGCACATGGAGTGTTGGGCCTATGACCGTATCTGAGCTGTTGGACCGTGCCATAGAGCAAGGCATCATGATCGCGACGGCAGAAAGCTGCACGGGCGGCATGGTGGCCGCTGCCTTGACCGACATCCCCGGCAGCTCGGCCGTGGTGGAGCGGGGTTTCGTCACCTACACCAACGACGCCAAGCAGCAGATGCTTGGCGTGCGCGGCGAGACGCTGGACGCCTATGGCGCGGTCTCAGAGCAGGTCGCACAAGAAATGGCCGAAGGCGCTCTGCGCCAGTCGCGCGCGCAGCTGGCCGTGTCGATCACCGGCATCGCAGGCCCCGGAGGATCGGAATTCAAACCCGAAGGCCGCGTGTGCTTTGGCCTTGCCGCCGAAGGGCAACCTACGCGCACCAAAACTGTCGAGTTCGGCGCTCTGGGGCGCGAAAGGGTCCGTCAGGCCGCGCGGGATCATGCGCTGGAAATGCTTTATTCCGGTCTTTCGCAAACCGCTTAAATTTACAGCAACTATACTGCATTGACGCAAAATTAAGCGTCAGTTGAAAAAAAGCCGTCTAAATAGGCGTCTTTTTGCACCTTTGCCTCTTTTTTCCCCGATCCAGCTCAGCTTCAACCCGCCGCACACCACTCACGAGGTGTCGGCCGTGGCGGTTTGCCCGGCCGACGCCCAAACGGCAAAAAAGGAGACCGGCCCATGAACGGAGCCGATACAGCCTGGATCATTGTGGCAACCGCACTGGTCCTGTTCATGACATTGCCGGGCCTTGCCCTGTTCTATGGCGGGCTTGTGCGTGCCCGAAATGTCCTCAGCGTGTTTATGCACTGCTTCTCGATTGCCTGTTTAATGAGCATCCTTTGGCTGGTCGCGGGTTATTCCATCGCCTTCGGGCCCGGTGAAAGCGGGTTCTGGGGTGGATTGGGCAAAGCGTTCCTGAACGGTGTCGATGCCGAAAGCCTCGCGGGCACCCTACCCGAAATCCTATTCTTTGCCTTCCAGATGACCTTCGCGATCATCACCCCCGCCCTAATCGTCGGCGCCTATGTCGAGCGGGTCGGCTTTGGCTTTGTCCTCACCTTCTCGGGCCTGTGGATGCTGCTGTGCTACGCGCCGGTGGTCCACTGGATCTGGGGCGGCGGGATGCTGTCTGATGGTGGCATTCTGGGTGAGATCGGCGTGCGCGACTTTGCTGGCGGCATTGTTGTTCACGAGACCGCCGGTCTGGCCGCGCTGATCATCGCCGTAATCCTCGGCCCGCGCCGCAACCGCACGACGCCTCCGCACAATCCGGGCTTTGTCATGATCGGTGCCGCGATGCTGTGGGTCGGATGGTTCGGCTTCAACGGCGGCTCGCAACTGGCCGCTGACGGAGGCGCCGCAATGGCCATGACCGTTACACATCTGTCCGCTGCAACTGCATCCCTGACCTGGGCACTGTGGGAGAAGATCCGCTTTGGCAAAGCCTCGATGGTGGGTCTGGTCACCGGCACCATTGCGGGTTTGGCCTCAATCACTCCGGCTTCGGGCTTTGTGGAGCCTGTGCAGGCGCTGATCATCGGGGCAGTGGCCGGTGTTCTGTGTCAGGAAGCCGTCTTTATCATCCGCTACAAGCTGAACATCGACGATACGCTGGACGTCTTTGCCGTGCACGGTGTCGGGGGCATCTTTGGCACCCTGATGATTGCGCTGTTTGGCCTAGGCACATGGACAGCACAACTGGGAGGCCTCGTGATTGTGGGTGCCTTTACGGCAGTTGTCACCTTTGTGTTGATCAAGGTGGTTGCAGCCATCACCCCGCTTCGCGTAGACGCCGAGACCGAGACAAACGGCCTCGACCTGTCTGTACACGGCGAGCGCGCCTATGACATGAGCAGCTAAGCCCACCTTAGTTGCCCATTGCCCGCAAGGGCAAAAGCGGACCTGTCGCGGGTCCGCTTTTTCTTTGTTCGGCCCTCTCGACTCCGGGCCGATGGACAGGCTATCAGCCCGCAACACTCTTTCAGCCCCGAGGTTTGCGCCATGATCCCCAGTTCATTTCCCGACAGCTCTGAAATCGCCCGCCTGACCGCGCGGATGCTGCTGGAGATCAAGGCCGTTCACTTTAACTCGCGCGAGCCGTTCACACTGGCCAGCGGTCTGCCCAGCCCCACCTATATCGATTGCCGCAAGCTGATCTCATACCCACGCATCCGCTCAACCCTGATGGATTTCCTGACCATCACCGTGATGCGCGAGGCGGGGTTCGAGGCGTTTGACAATATCGCGGGCGGTGAAACGGCGGGCATCCCCTTTGCCGCCATGGTCGCCGAGCGGATGGCCCTGCCCATGACCTATGTGCGCAAAAAGCCCAAAGGCTACGGCCGTAACGCCCGCATCGAAGGCGCGATGACCGAAGGGGAACGCGTGCTGCTGGTCGAGGATCTGACCACCGATGGCGGCTCCAAGCTGTCCTTCGTCGATGCGATCCGTGAAACGGGCGCGACCTGCGGCCATACCGCGGTGATCTTCTACTACGGCATCTTCCCCGAGACCGAGAAGACCCTCGGCGAACACGGCGTGAAGCTGCATTCGCTGTGTACGTGGTGGGACGTTCTGGCCGAGGCCAAGGCACAAAAGGCCTTTGACGAAGAGACCCTTAGCGGTGTCGAAGCCTTCCTGAACGACCCGCGCGGGTGGCAGGACGCGAATAAATCGTAAAATTCGGCCTGTGGGTAAGCTGGGGATATTTGATTTTCGAATCGATCCAAAGCGCGCCTATCTAGTCGAAATTCGCGCCCATTGCACCAAATGTTGCGATAGCTTTCGTCACGTGCAAAACTGGGCGGAAGTTATCCCCATTCAGATGGGCAGTTATCCCGAAGCCGGGGGCGGTTATCCCAACTTACCCCCATTCATTTGCAGATAGCTTGAACCGGGGCTTGGCGTGTAGAACCTCGGAACGGGCAGCGGGGACAAGATGAACGAGATCAGCAGTATCGAGCAGGCAGCGGCACAGATTCAAAACGCCGAGACCATGCCGCATTCCATTGAGGCTGAGCAGCAGCTTCTGGGTGCGATCCTGACCAACAACGATCTTTATGACCGGGTGGCTTCGATCATCGGGGCGGAACATTTCTACGACCCGGTTCATGCCCGCATCTATGAGGTCGCGGCCAATCGCATCGCCAAGAATGCGCTGGCCTCGCCCGTGACGCTGAAATCCTTCATGGCCGAGGATGAGGGCCTGAAGGAACTGGGCGGCCCCGCTTATCTGGTCAAACTGGCAGGCGCGTCGATCAGTGCCTTTGCGGTGCATGACTATGCGCAGATGATCTATGACCTCGCCATCCGGCGAGAGTTGATCCGGCTGGGCCGCGATATCTCGGACAAGGCGGCGCGGGTGGATGTCAGCAGCGAGCCCAAAGAACAGATCGTCGAGGCCGAGCAACAGCTTTATCAATTATCCGAGCAGGGCCAGACCGAACAGGGATTTCAATCCTTCCTCAAGGCGGTCACAGAAGCCGTCAACGTCACCAACGAAGCGTATCAGCGCGGTGGTGGCATGGCAGGGATTTCCACAGGTCTGGCCGACTTGGACAAACAGCTTGGAGGTCTACACCCGTCTGACCTGATCATCCTTGCGGGTCGTCCGTCGATGGGTAAAACCTCGTTGGCGACCAACGTGGCGTTCAACGTAGCCAAGGCTTACAAGCGCGGGCTGAAACCTGATGGCAGCGAAGGCGCGATTGATGGCGGCGTCGTGGGATTCTTCTCGCTCGAGATGAGCGCCGAACAGCTGGCCGGTCGTGTTCTGGCCGAAGCCTCTGAAATCTCCAGCCACAAGATCCGTCAAGGTGACATGACCGAGGCCGAGTTCCGCCGTTTCGTCGATGCCGCTAAGGAACTGGAAGCCTGCCCTCTGTTCATTGACGACACACCTGCCCTGCCGATCTCGCAGCTTGCCGCCCGCGCGCGGCGGTTGAAGCGGACGCATGGACTGGACCTGCTGGTCATCGACTATCTGCAGCTGTGCCGGGGCATGTCCGACAACCGCGTCAACGAAATCGCCGAGATTTCGATGGGCATGAAAGCGATTGCCAAGGAACTGAACATCCCCGTCATCGCCTTGTCCCAGCTGAGCCGTCAGGTAGAAAGCCGCGACGACAAACGCCCGCAGCTAAGCGATCTGCGGGAATCGGGCTCGATCGAACAGGATGCGGACGTGGTGATGTTTGTATTCCGTGAGGAATATTACAAGGAACGCGAAAAGCCAGGCGATCATGAGCTGGAAAAGATGGAAGAGTGGAAACAGGCCATGGAGCGCCTGCATGGCAAGGCCGAGGTGATTGTCGGCAAGCAGCGCCACGGCCCCATCGGCACGGTCGAGTTGTCGTTCGAGGCGCAGTTCACCCGCTTTGGCAATCTGGTCAAGCCCTGGCAACAGGGCGGCGAGATCGAAGGGTACTAAAAGCCCCCTCAAACATTCAAACAGCCGATTTTGAATGCCAATCGTGGTGTGTTAGTGTGTACTGAATGACGGCACGTACTGCCGGATTTTAGCAAGGCCTACGTCATTGCCCGCGATCATTTCGGAAATACGATACAGAAACGGGCCAAATTTTGCGCCAGACGGCGATTTCATCGAAATCCGCGTTCCGACCGGTACGGATGTCTCGGACCTGAGGGTTCAAGTTTACAATGCCAACGGAACAGTACGTAGCTCCACAGATGTCGATACAGCGCCGGTGAACACGGTCAACGGTTTCGACTATTATGTGGTCTCGGCACGTATCAACCGGCTGGGCGCTGTGTCGCTTGACGACAATGGCACGGTGCTGAGCTTTGTGTCCTTCGACAATGAGGTCACCGCAACACAAGGCGCCGCCAGCGGGCAGACCTCTACCCAGATCGGCAGCAACGGAACAGATGACACCTCGTCCCTGACCTCGACCGACGGGTTGAATTTCGTCGAGAACCCCAACCCAAGCCCCGGCGCGCCATGCTTCACAGCCGGCACTCTGATCGGCACGCCGCGTGGCAAGGTTCCTGTTGAGGCACTCCGCGCCGGAGATCAGGTTCTACTCGAAGATGGCCCGCCGGAGACCCTGCGTATGACCCTGTCCCGCAGCCTCAACCGGGCCGAGTTGATAAAGACCCCGCAACTGTTTCCGGTTCGCATCGTCGCTGGCGCGCTTGGGCAGTCGCTGCCGAAACGTGATCTTATGGTCTCGCGCCAGCATCGGATGCTGATCCGATCTCCGATTGCGCAGCGCATGTTCGGGACCGAATCCGTTTTGGTCTCGGCAATTCAATTGACCCGAATGCCCGGTGTATTCGTCGACACCAGTGTCTCGCAGGTGACCTATCACCACCTTGTGTTCGACCGCCACGTGGTGCTGTTTGCCGAAGACGCGCCCAGTGAAAGTCTATTTACCGGCCCGCAGGCGCTGCAATCCATGGATGACGCCTCACGCGAGGAGTTGCTGCTGCTGTTCCCGCAGCTTGCACTCTTTGCCGCCCCGCAGCCCGCGCGCTACATTCCAAGCAAAAAGCGTCAGCGCAAATTGGTGACCCGGCATCTTAACAACAACAAGCCGCTGCTTGACGAGCGGCGATAAGACGGGCCTCCTGCGTGGGTCGCTCTGAACGATCCGCCGCTCAAAAGACCTTTGACTTGTATCGCTGCACAATCCCGATACGCGCATCACTGCCAGTCAAAAGCCCCTTAAACCTACCCAAATTCCTGCGTCAGATGGCCGTATGCCGCCTATCTTGCGGATTTTCCTGACAGGTTGTGTGCGATCCCCTCTTGACCTGCCGTGTTCCAGTGTCATGAACAACTCCATGAGTACCGCACGTTTGACGATCAATCTTCAGGCGCTCGCCAGCAACTGGCGGGCGCTCGATGCAAAAACGGATGTCGAAACCGGCGCCGTAGTAAAGGCCGACGCCTATGGTCTTGGGGCTGAACCTGTCGCCTGGTCATTGGCCGAGGAAGGTGTCCGCAAGTTTTTTGTCGCCGTCGCCGAAGAAGGCGCAGAAATTCGCGAGGCGGTCGGGCCTGGCCCGATGATCGCTGTATTCTCAGGTCATATGGACGGGGATACCGAGCTGCTGCGCGATAACGACCTGATACCCCTGATCAACTCGGGCGAGCAATTCCAACGCCACCAACAGGCTCTGCCTGAACATGGGTTCGGCATCCAGCTTGACACCGGCATGAACCGTCTTGGACTGGAGCCCGCCGACTGGGCCGAGCTGCGCCCTCAGGCCGAGGCGTTGAACCCGGCGGTTGTGATGTCTCATCTGGCCTGCGCGGACGAGTCGGACCATCCAATGAACCAGCAGCAACTGACCGCGTTTCGAGGGATGACCGACGGGATGACGGCCCCCCGGTCTCTGGCTGCCACCGGAGGTACTTTGCTGGGGCCTGAATTCCACTTTGACTTCTGCCGTCCTGGCATTGGCCTTTACGGCGGGATGCCCTTTGCCGAGGCCAAGCCCGTCGTCACCGTCGATCTGCCGGTCGTGCAGGTGCGCGACGTCGCGGTTGGAGAGACCGTGGGCTACGGCAACAGCTGGACGGCACGCCGCCCGTCAAAGATTGCCACCGTCACCGCCGGATATGCCGACGGCCTGCACCGTGCCATCGGCGGCGGTATTGACGCCTTCGCAGGCAACCAACCCTGCCCGGTTGTCGGTCGCATCTCGATGGATCTGATCACCATCGATGTCACCGATCTGGGCTTTGAGCCCGAGAAACTGCGCATCCTTAACGGACATCAGACCGTTGACGATTTGGCCGAGGCTGCAGGTACAATCGGCTATGAAATCCTAACATCAATGGGCCGCCGTTATTCACGAGGGTACGTGGAATGAACCCGCTGTCTCTGCTGGGTGGGCTGGGCCGCACAGTTCTGACTCTGCTGGCCGCGTTTGGGCGCGTGACCCTGTTTGCGCTGGATTCACTGTCGCATATCCTGCGCCCGCCCTACTACCCGCGCGAGATCGCGATGGCGCTGCTGAATATCGGCTGGCTGTCGCTGCCCGTGGTCGGCCTGACCGCCATCTTTACCGGCGGCGCATTGGCCCTGCAGATCTACGCAGGCGGCGCACGGTTCAATGCCGAGGCCGTGGTCCCTCAGATCGTTGCCATCGGCATGGTACGAGAGCTTGGACCGGTGCTGGTCGGTCTGATGATCGCGGCGCGCGTGACCTCCTCTATCGCGGCCGAAATTGCTACGATGAAAGTGACTGAGCAGATTGACGCGCTGGTCACCCTGTCTACCCATCCGATGAAGTACTTGACCGCCCCGCGCGTGCTGGCGGCGCTGATCACGGTGCCGATTCTTGTCGGTATCGGCGACATCATAGGCATCATGGGCGGCTACACTGTGGCGACACAGAACCTCGGGTTCAACCCGGCTGCCTATCTGCAAAACACGGTCAACTTCCTTGAAACCCGCGACATCGTCTCATCCCTTGTCAAGGGTGCTGCCTTCGGCCTGATCGCGGCCATCATGGGCTGTTATTACGGTATGAACTCGGGCCGAGGCGCACAAGGCGTGGGCCGCGCCACCAAAGGCTCGGTCGAGGCAGCAGCCGTGCTGATCCTCGCTGCCAACTTCGTTCTGACAGGAGTGTTCTTCTCGCTATGATCCGGATGGAGAACGTCAAAAAGTCCTTTGATGACAACCACGTGCTGCAGGGCATGAACCTTGAGATCACCAAGGGCACCTCAATGGTCATCATCGGTGGGTCCGGCACGGGCAAATCGGTCGCGCTGAAATGTATCCTCGGCCTGATCAAGCCCGACAGCGGTGTGATCTATGTCGATGGCAAGGACGCCAGCAAGGGCGACCGCGACGCGTTTCTGGCGCGCTTTGGCATGTTGTTCCAGGGTGCGGCGCTGTTCGACTCGCTGCCCGTCTGGCAGAACGTTGCCTTCCGCCTGCTACGAGGCTCGCTGAAACGCCCCACGGATGAGGCGCGCGAGATCGCCATCGAGAAACTCCGTCGTGTGGGCCTGAAATCCAACGTCGCCGACCGCTTTCCGTCCGAGCTGTCGGGCGGGATGCAGAAACGTGTGGGCCTTGCCCGCGCCATCGCCGCCGAGCCCGAGATCATCTTTTTCGACGAGCCCACGACGGGGCTGGACCCAATCATGTCCGGCGTCATCAACGATCTGATCCGCGAGATCGTGACCGAGATGGGCGCAACCGCCATGACCATCACCCACGACATGACATCCGTCCGCGCAATCGCCGACAACGTGGCGATGCTGCATGACGGGGTGATCCAGTGGACCGGGCCTGTTGGGCAGATGGATGCTTCGGGCGATCCGTACCTGGAGCAGTTCATCAGCGGGAGTGCGGAAGGGCCGATTGAGGCGGTGCGGTGATAAAACCAGTCGATCAATTCGCTGATTTCGAGTAAAGTTTGCTCTCAAGCAATTTTGAGCATCCATATGGTCGACAGTATAAAAGTTGGCTCCATTGTAGACTGGCTAGTCGCGGGAGCACCCCCGCCCAAGTCAATTGAAGAACTTTTGTTAGAGTGCTCTTCTCGTCTTATCGACGCTGGGGTGCCGCTTTCTGCATGTGTGGTTAACGGTATTTTCGTACATCCTCAAATCAGAGGTATACGGTACAGCTGGACACGAGAAAAAGGTGTCAGAAGAAGAACTTTTGATCATTCCTTTATGAAATCGCCAGAGTTCCTCGAAACGCCGCTTTCCAAGATGATTGAAAATCCCGAAGAGATTCGTTTTCGCTTTTCGAGCGGAAAGACGCGAGTTACGTCAAGGTTTCAAAGAGCCTACAAGGACTTGGGATATAGCGACGTCTTGATTTTACCTCTAGTGAACACTGACGGAAGCGCCACGGGAAACATAGAGTTTTCGACTAAAAATGCAGGAGGCTTCAATGGCCAGCAAGTTGAGGCTCTCAATGCGCTCCGGAACCCAATTGCAAGGCTGAAGGAATATCACACCGAGCATTTTGACAAAAAATTTGTTCTGGAATCCTATGTCGGACGCGAACCATGCAAAAAAATCCTTAGCGGCAAAGTAAGTCGAGGTGAAGGCGAAGTGGTTACCGCGGTTGTCTTGTTTGCGGACCTTTCGGGTTTCACTCAGATTGCTGATGCATCAAATTATGAGAGCGTGTTGGGAACTCTTAATTCCTTTTTTGGAATCGTCGGGCAGAACGTCGAAAAGTACCAAGTTGAGATTTTAAAATTCATTGGAGATGGAGTCTTAGTAATTTACAGCTCTTCATTTTCTAGAGACGCGCAAAAAGCAGCTGCGCAATGTGCCTTAGCAACTGTTGAAGATATAAAAAAAGAAATGAAAGCTCAATTTCCAGAGAAGCAACTTTCGTTCAAATCGTCCCTCCATGTGGGCGAAGTGTTCCTAGGAAACATTGGAACAGAATCGAGATTGGACTTTACTGCGATAGGGCCAGCAGTGAATTTAACTGCGCGGATGCTCGAAGAGGCAACCAAACAAGGTATCAAGATGATATGCTCTGCTGCTTTTCAAGATCTTCTTGAGGACGTCGAAACGGTTGCGATGGAGCGTGAGCTTCGTGGTTTCAAAAAAAGCCAAAAAGTCTACCAAATTCGAAACTACTCCATCCCTGCAACGTGGAAAGGATTCTCATAGTGTCAGCCAGATCAGTTTGTACATGACTAGTAAGGACTCAGTACATTGTACGTTTTCGTGTATCCGCGTTCTTGTTCGAGACTATGACCCTCCGCCTCGCTACCCTCTCCCTCCTGATCCTCTACCCGATCGCGTGGTTCGCGCCTTTGATGCGCGCGGGCCTGCTGCCGATCTTCGGCTTATCCGAAATCAGCGTCATCACCGGCCTCCAATCTCTATGGAAATCCGACATCTTCCTCGCGCTGGTCGTCACCGTCTTCGCACTCTTCGCGCCCTACATCAAAACCATCGGCACCGCTCTGATCCAATGGGACCTGCTGGACGCCCGCGTCCAACCCGCGCTGAACATCCTGGGCAAGCTCGCCATGGCCGATATCTTCCTCATCGCGCTCTATATCACGCTCGCCAAGGGGATCTCTTACGCGACCATCGAGACGGCCTGGGGCCTTTACCTGTTTACCGGTTGCATTCTGGCCTCGATCGCGCTGGGATATATTACCGAGATGACATCCACTTCACGAAAAGCTTAGACCGTGTTGATTGAAAACACATTTCTAAGTATCATCTCTATATTTCGAGCAGCAAAGTTCTAGTGTGTACGGGTCCGCAGAGGATCACATTGCGTGTTTGATATGTCCTCCGCTTCGGCCCGATTTGTATCGGTTTGAGAAGGAGATGGACGACCATGCCCGCCCTCAACAACATTACATTGCAATTTCAGAATGCCTTTTTAAGACTGACTTTTTTCATGATCTGCGTCGCAGCCCTCGGCGCGGTGGTTGCAACCGCACTTTCGGCGCTGGGGGTTTTGCCCTGGCTGTCCCTTCAGGCCGGATTCGGCCAGACCGGCGTGATCGACGCTGGCATTTTTGTTCAGATCGGCCTGACCTGCCTGATTCTGATGCTCGGCTTTTACCTGCCCTCTAGCGCCCGGATGATGGCGCTTGAGAACGCGCACAGGAAGTTCTCGCTGAAAATGCAGGACATCGTCGAAGCGTACCAAGTCGCCCATGCTGCAGATCGCAGCGGCGTTTTCGCTCTGGCGTCGGAATTCGATGCGGTAAAAGAGCGTATGGCCTTTCTGCGCGACCACCCCGACCTTCAGGCGCTCGAACCTGAGATCCTGGAAACCGCTGCTCAGATGAGCCAGATCAGCCACGAACTGGCCGAAACCTATGGCAACGACCGGGTCGAACGCGCCCGCATGTTCCTGAAACAGCGGCAGGAAGAAGTTGAACTGTTCCAGCAACGGATCGAGGACGCCCAGACCATCCTGCACGAACTCAGCCAATGGACGCGAGATATCGAGATCGAGGAATCCATCGCCAAATCTCAGCTGTCGCGATTGCGGGATGAACTATTCGAACTTCTACCTGAGCTTTCGGCGCAATTGCAGACACCTCCTGACGGCAGCGACCCAAGCGCCTCCAGCGTGGTCGCAATGTCGCACCCTCGCGCCGCGGAATAAGCGCGTCAGCGCCCGCCGCACCCGATGGCCCGCAGGGCCTGAGGACGCGGCGCGCCACCGGCGGAGATGAAAGCCCGCAAGGGCTTGAAGAACCGCCCATCCTCGGGCACCAAAGGCCTCATGGCAAAGACGACTTCTTTCTCCTGTTCGGCCTGCGGTGCGACACATACAAGATGGTCCGGGCGGTGCGACGCCTGCGGCGAATGGAACACGATCACCCAGGACGTGCCCCTGTCGGCGGGTCCGGCCAAGAAATCCCTCGGCGGCAAGCGGGGCCAGTCTATTGCACTCACGGACTTGTCGACCGAGGAGACCCCGCCACCCCGTACACTCAGCGGGGTGGATGAGCTTGACCGCGTTCTGGGCGGCGGCCTTGTCCCCGCCTCAGCCCTGCTAGTGGGCGGAGACCCCGGCATAGGCAAATCCACCCTTCTGCTGCAAGCCGCCGCTCGGTTCGCGCGCGCTGGTGTGAAAACGATCTATGTCTCGGGCGAAGAAGCCAGCGCGCAGGTCCGTATGCGTGCCCGCCGTCTGGGGCTCGAGGACGCGCCGGTGCAACTGGCGGCGGAAACCAATCTGCGCAACATCCTGACAACGCTGGAGGCCGAAAGACCCGGCCTCGCCATCATCGACTCGATTCAGACCATGTGGGCCGACAATGTGGACAGCGCGCCCGGCTCGGTGTCACAAGTCCGGGCTGCAGCGCATGAATTGACCACGTTTGCGAAACGACACGGTGTGTCGATCGTGATGGTCGGCCATGTCACCAAAGAAGGCCAGATCGCAGGCCCGCGCGTTGTCGAACATATGGTCGACACCGTTCTCTACTTCGAGGGCGAACGCGGCCACCAGTTCCGCATCCTGCGCGCGGTCAAGAACCGTTTTGGCCCCGCAGACGAGATCGGCGTGTTCGAGATGACGGGCAAAGGGTTGGCGCAGGTCACCAACCCCTCGGCCCTGTTCCTGTCCGAACGCGGCACGCCGAGCCCCGGCTCGGCCGTCTTTGCCGGGATCGAGGGTACTCGCCCTGTTTTGGTGGAATTGCAGGCACTCGTCGCCCCGTCACCGCATTCGCAACCCCGTCGTACCGTCGTCGGCTGGGACAGCGGGCGGCTGGCGATGATCCTCGCCGTGCTCGAAGCCCGCTGCGGCATCCCCTTCGCGGGTCTCGACGTCTATCTGAACGTGGCCGGAGGGCTGAAGGTCAGTGAACCCGCCGCCGATCTGGCTGTTGCCGCAGCGTTACTAAGTGCACGCGAAGACAGCGCCCTGCCCGCTGATACGGTCGTTTTCGGAGAAATCTCGCTGTCCGGGGCACTTAGACCGGCCCCTCAGACCGAAAACAGGTTGAAAGAAGCACAAAAACTTGGTTTCACATCGGCAATCGCTCCGGCGGGCGGCAAAACCGGCACTGTGGCAGGTCTGACACTCACCCGACCCTCTGATTTGGTTGGGTTTGTTGGCGAAACCTTCGGAGCAGGTTAAAGTCCGGCCCTGAGGGGCAGAAAAAGAACAGGCGAGGGCCATGGAAGGTTTTACAATTATTGACGGGGTTGTGGCCCTGATCATCGTGCTGTCAGGCATTCTGGCCTATTCGCGCGGTTTCATGCGCGAGGTTCTTGCCATCGCGGGTTGGGTGGCAGCAGCTGTCCTCGCATTCATCTTCGCACCGCAGGCCGTGCCGCTGGTCAAAGAAATCCCGGTGGTCGGAGACTTCCTGCGCGACAGCTGCGAATTATCGGTCATCACCGGCTTCGCAGCCGTGTTTGCAATTGCCCTGATCATCGTCAGCATCTTCACGCCGCTATTTTCATCGCTGGTGCAGCGGTCGGCACTGGGCGGTCTTGACCAGGCGCTTGGCTTCTTCTTCGGCATCGCACGTGGCATCCTACTGGTCGCTATCGCGTTCTTTGTCTACGACACCGTGATGACCGGCCAGTCCTACACTCTGGTAGACGAAAGCCGCTCGGCCAAGGTGTTCGAACAGTTCAGCACCCAGATCGAAGAACAAAACCCCGAGGCCGCGCTGGGTTGGGTCACGGCACAATACGAAGAGCTGGTGGCCAGCTGCACCGCAGGCGACGCGGCCCCTGCTGCGGAAACCACCGACAGCTAATTCATACAGAATGTTCATCGAAAAGCCCGGCCTCGCGCCGGGCTTTTTCATTGAACGAACCCCTCACCCCCGCAGACCGTACAGCGGGTGGTTTTCAACCCGAAACAGCCATCACAGCGGCTGGAAATCGGTTTACCTAGAATATCGCGGCTTTTGACCACTTCACCTGCCCCATTGCAGATCGGGCACGGCGCACGCCCCATGCCGCGGCACCGATGGCAGCGCCTTTTGGGCGGCTCATCTTTCTTGTTTGGTGAGCGTTCCTGCCACATTCTGGCCCCCTCCCCGATAAGATCCGCGATGAAATTATGCATATGTCAGCACAAATGAATTCATATGTCACCACGCCGCAACTGAAGAAATCGGAACTGCGGCCTATAGAAATGTGATCCTTTGATGACAGCCGCGTTCTAAGGCAGTATGTGGAGGCCAAACTGCCACGGAATCGGAGCTGTCGGGTTTGTCCTTTCAATGTTCATCTGCCTGCAATGCGGTGACAATGCACCGTCTGGCCTGCAAGATACGAACGGTACGACCCCTCCCTATCCGGCCGTCACTCAACCCTCTCGTCAAAACGTCATAGTAATTGGAGCCCGTAAATGTGTGGGATTTTGGGGATCGCAAGCCGGACACATGATGTGTTTGCGGAAATCTATGACGGGCTGCTGATGCTGCAGCACCGGGGTCAGGATGCCTCTGGGATCGTCACATACAACGGTGAGTTCTTTCGCGAGAAAAAAGCCAACGGTCTGGTCAAAGACGTGTTCAATGCGACGGACGCCGAAACTCTTCTGGGCAAGGTCGGCATGGGCCATGTGCGCTATCCCACCGCAGGGTCGCTCAGCGCGTCCGAGGCACAGCCCTTTTTCGTCAACGCGCCTTACGGGATTTATCTGGTCCATAACGGCAACATCACTAACACGGCTGAGCAGCGCGAAAAAGTCACCGGAAAGTACAGCCGTCACCTGCGCACCACGTCAGATTCCGAGATCCTGCTGAACGTTCTGGCCGACAAGGTGGCCGACGCGATCAAGGTGAATGGCAATGCCGAACCCATTCGCAACATCTTTGCCGGCGTGAAGATGACAATGGAGCGTGTACAGGGTGCCTACTCGGTCATCTGCCTTGTTGCAGGTGTGGGCATGCTGGCCTTCCGCGACCCGCACGGCATTCGTCCGCTTTCGGTCGCAATCCGCGAGACCGAGGGCGATGGTAATGACTACGCCTTCGCCTCTGAGGATGTGGCCTTTGGTATCAACGGCTTTACCAAGATCCGTGACCTGAACCCGGGCGAGGCTATCCTGATTGATCTGGACGGCAATATGCACGAGTTTCAGGCCGTCGAAGGCAAGTTGACGCCCTGTATCTTTGAATATGTCTACCTGGCCCGTCCGGATTCCCTTCTGGACGGCGTCTCGGTCTACAAAACCCAGATGCGTATGGGGCAAACGCTGGCCAAACAGATCCAGGACTCTGGTCTTCAGATCGACCGGATCATCCCGGTTCCTGATAGCGCCCGCCCCGTGGCGCTTGAGGCCGCCAAGATCACCGGCATTCCCTATCGCGAAGGTCTGGTGAAGAACCGCTATGTCGGTCGGACATTCATCATGCCCGGTCAGGAAGAGCGCCAGAAATCCGTTCGCCGCAAGCTGAACGCCATTCCGCTGGAGTTCAAGGATCACAATGTCCTGCTGATCGACGACTCGATCGTGCGCGGAAATACGATCAAGAAGATTGTTCAGATGTGTCGTGAGGCCGGCGCCAAGAAAGTTTATATCGCCAGCGCCTCGCCCCCGGTGAAATATCCCAATGTCTATGGCATCGACATGCCCACCAAGCACGAGTTGATCGCCAATGGCAAAGAGATCGAAGAAATTCGCGAAGAACTGGGTGCGGATGCTCTGTTCTATCAGAACCTCGACGATCTGATCTGGGCCGCAAAAGAAGGCAACCCCGAGATCGAGGCGTTCGACTGTTCCTGCTTTGACGGCAACTACATCACCGGCAGTGTAAGCGGTGACTATCTCGACAGCCTCGAAAACAGCACCCGCGTCAGCAAAAAGCGCGAAGACATGCAGGTTGTTGGCGGGTCGTGGAACGCGGCGAAACTGGCGTCGGGCTAAAGAGACAACGCGAATCAGAAAACAACGCAGGCCGTGGGCATCGCCACGGCTTTGGCTGGATTTTGCCGATGGGAATGGCCTGATTGCAAAGGCTTCCGGCCCCCTCACCTCGCCGTGATCTGATGCGAGCGGGGTGATCTTTTGATTTACTTTGCGGTTTGGTAGGCAGCGCTTCACCACCACTCACACAAGGGGTTCGAACCGGGTTCGAGCCGCAGAAAATGCCAAATGCCAATGTAAAAAGCGCGGCCACGCAGCGGGGCGCGTTGAAAAGAAATTCGGTCTCGGTTCTGGGTGTCTTTGGCCCGAAAGCCGACCTGCGCGCGTTGATGCGCTTGTCATCGGGGCGTGTAAAAGAGGTCAAGCCAGGAAGCCGCGTGGCGTCGGGCACCGTTGTCGCCATTGATGAACAAGGGATCATGCTGCGACAAAGCGGCCAGACCCGCCGGATTGGAATTCCGGGAGGCTAGCGCCCTCTTGACGACCCGCGCGCGGGCGTTCAAACCGCTGCTATGACCGATCAGACCAAAATTGCCAACAAAATTGCCCTCGTCACTGGGGCCTCTCGCGGGTTGGGCGCAGCCCTGGCCGAAGCGCTGGCCCCCGAATATCACATCGTCGCCGTCGCCCGCACCACCGGCGGGCTGGAAGAGTTGGACGACCGGATCAAAGCCAAGGGCGGTTCGGCCACCCTTGCGCCGATGGACATCACCGATCCCAACGCGATGGCCACCCTATGCCGGGGTATTCATGACCGCTGGGGCAAAGTGGATTTGTGGCTGCATACGGCCGTCCATACTTCGGCCCTCACACCGGCGCATTTCGTTGATCCCAAAGAGTGGACAAAGGCAATGAACACCAACGCCAATGCCACCTCAGTTCTGATCCCTTATGTGACACCTTTGCTGGGCGAGGCCGGGCATGCCGTTTTCTTTGATGACCCCAAGGCAGGCGAGAAGTTCTATGGCATCTACGGCGCCACCAAGGCGGCCCAGATGGCACTGGCACGCAGTTGGCAGGTTGAGACTGAACGGACTGGACCTAAGGTGACGATTGTGGAACCTGCCCCGATGCCGACAGCCGTGCGCGCGCGGTTTCACCCCGGTGAGGATCGCGATGTGCTGACCAGCACAGCGGATGAGGCGGCTCGGATTCTGGCGTTGTTGTAGGGAGTGGCCGGTTGGGCCATGCCTCCGGCGGAGGTATTTTTAGCCAGATGAAGCTGGGATCACGCGATATGGACGCCGTTGCGCCCTGCGAGATCGACGAAGAATTGCCACGCAACACGGCCCGAGCGTGACCCGCGTGTCGCTTGCCATTCAATGGCTTCTGCGCGCAGGGTTTCCGGGTCGACCGACACATTGTAGGCGGCGCAGTAACGGTCGATCATGGCCAGGTATTCGTCCTGGTCACAGGGATGGAAGCCGAGCCAAAGCCCGAACCGGTCGGACAGTGAGACCTTTTCTTCGACTGCTTCCGACGGGTTGATAGCGCTGGAGCGTTCGTTCTCGATCATGTCCCGTGGCATCAGGTGGCGACGGTTCGAGGTGGCGTAGAAGACTACGTTTTCAGGCCGGCCTTCGATGCCGCCATCCAATACAGCCTTGAGCGACTTATAGTGCTGGTCATCGTGGCTGAACGACAGGTCATCGCAGAACAGGATGAACCGGTGCGGCGCTGCGCGCAGGTGGTTCAACAGCCGCGCGACCGAACTCATGTCTTCGCGCTGAAGCTCGACCAGTTTCAGGTTTGCGTGCTCGGTTTGCAGCGTGCCATGGACGGCCTTGACGAGGCTGGACTTCCCCATCCCTCGCGCGCCCCACAGCAGCGCGTTGTTGGCCTTGTACCCCGCCGCAAAGCGCCTTGTGTTGTCCAACAGCGTATCGCGTGAACGGTTTATGCCGACCAGCAGTTCCAGATCAACGCGGTTGACCTGAGGGACAGGCTCAAGCCGGTCTGGCTCAACCTGCCAGACGAAAGCCGGCGCGGCATTGAAGTCCGGAGCCGCCAAAGGGGCCGGAGCCATCCGCTCTAACGCGTCTGCGATACGGTTCAGGGCTTGGGTATCCATGGTGGCCTCCGGGGTCATATTCCAACGGTGTCAAACCACGTTCGGCTTTTGGCAACAAGGGGTTCCAACGAAAAAGGCGCGCCAGTCATGGCGCGCCTATCTTGGGAACAGCAAGAGATTACTTCCCGTCTTCTTCCTGCATCAGGTCCTCATCCGCTTCGGCCTCGTCATCATAGTAGCCATCCGCGCGGAGTTGTTCTTCGCGTTTCTTTTCGACACGCGCCACAAGGAAGATCGACACCTCATAAAGGCCGTAGACCACTACGAACAGAATGATCTGTGTGATCACGTCGGGAGGCGTCACGAGCGCAGCAAGCACCAGAATGGCGACTACCGCGTATTTACGGACACTACCCAGCCCCTCAGCCGTGACCAGCCCCGCCTTGCCCATCAGCGTAAGCAACACGGGCAGTTGGAAACACAACCCGAAGGCCACGATGAACTTGATTGTCAGGTTCAGGTATTCCTGAGCGGAGCCTTGGAACACCACACTAAGCGGTGCGGCCGTGGCGCCATCCACGACGGCCTCACCTTCAGCGCCGAACTGCTGGAACCCGAGGAAAAAGTCATAGGCCAAAGGTGTGACAACGTAGAAGGCGAAGCTTGCCCCTAAAAGAAACATGAAGGGCGAGGCCAACATGAACGGCAAGAAAGCGTTCTTCTCGGACCTATATAGCCCCGGAGCAACGAAGCGCCACATCTGCATCCCGATGTAGGGGAACGCTAGAATGAAGCCCCCTAGCAGCGACACCTTGATCGCAACAAAGAAGCCTTCCTGCGGCGAGATGAAGATCAGCCCGCAATCCTGCCCACGCTCATTCAACACCTCACACAAAGGATGCGTCAGGAAGTTGAAAAGAGGCGTCGCAACCGTGAAACAGATGATCATACCGATCAGAAACGCCACGACGCAGTGAATGAGCCGTGTCCGCAATTCGGCCAGATGCTCGATCAGCGGGGCCGAGCTGTCTTCGATTTCGTCGGTCTTGCTCATGTCTTGTTCTCAGTGTTCAGCGCGGCTTCGGCCTCTTCGGCTTTGGCCAGCGCATCAGCGGCTTCTTTGGCCTTGCGCTCGGCTGTGGCGCGGGCGGAGGTGGCTTGAATCTTCTTGGCCTGTTCAGCCCGCTCAGCCGCCAGCTTGCCCGTTTCGCTTTCAGGATCGAACTTGGTGGGGTCGATGCTGCTGCTCAGATCCTGAGCGGCCTTTTTCACACCGTCCATCGCGCTGTTTACGGGATTCGTGGCCGCGTTCAGACCCTTCTTGATCTCGTTCACACCGGCCTGATCCGCGGCCTCGTTCATAGCGCTGGTAAATTCACGCGCCATCCCGCGAGCCTTGCCGACAAACCGCCCGACATTGCGAAACAGCACGGGCAGGTCTTTTGGCCCCACCACAATCAGGGCAACGATGCCGATGACCAGAAGCTCGGTCCAGCCCAGATCAAACATCCGGGTTTAGACCTTGTCTTTCTCGGTTTCGGGCGTGACGTCCTTGGCCACTTCCGCTGCGTCCTGCTCCAGCTCGTCCGCGCCTTCCTTGACGCCTTTCTTGAACGAGGTGATGCCCTTGCCCACTTCACCCATAAGCGAGCTAATCTTGCCGCGGCCAAACAGCACCAGCACCACAACAGCGATCAGCAGCAGGCCGGGAAGTCCGATATTGTTGAGCATGTTTATTCTCCTTCTCAAAGGCGCACTGCGCCTGAACCCTTGTCTGACCCCGTGTTTACGCGGCAAGCCGCGTTCTCAAAAGGTGGCCGAGCCAATTCGGGCGGCAAATTTGATGTGATCTTGCGGATTCATGGCTCTCGCTTTTCTCAACTGACAGGTTTATGTCAGTTGTAACAGGCTAGGACAGCGGTATTGCAACCTGGTCAACGGAGAAACACATGACCCATGTCGCCGAAATCGTCACCTTCACCCTGGCCGAGGGCACCTCACCCGAGGCCTTCGTCAAACTCAGCCAATCGACCGAGAGCTTCGTGCGCGCAGCACCCGGCTTTGCCCACCGCCACCTCAGCCAAGGGGAAGACGGTCGCTGGACGGACTATGTCGTTTGGCAAGATATGAACGCTGCTCAGACGGCGGCTGCAGAATTCCCGCAACAGGAGTTTGCACCGGCCCTGATGGCAGCCATCAACCCCGAAAGCCTGCAGATGCGGCATGAGGCAGTCCTATGGAACATGACCTGACACAGGTCAGAACGGCGTATCATGCGCCGCACTGATCGACTGTTCGACATCATTCAAATCCTGCGCGACGGTAAACTACACCGCGCGCAGGACATCGCGGACCGGCTCGAGGTGTCGGTCCGCACGATCTATCGCGACATGGACACGCTGGTCGCCTCGGGCGTTCCCGTCGAAGGCGAACGCGGCGTGGGTTACATGGTGCGCGAGCAGATCACTCTTCCCCCACTCAACCTAACCACGGCCGAGCTTGAGGCGCTGAACCTCGGGATGGCCATCGTCGCCGAAGCAGCTGACCCGGACCTGAAAGCCGCAGCCGAGTCACTTGCTGAAAAGATTGACGCTGTCCTGCCCACGCAGGTCGTGGCCGAGGCCGATACTTGGAAATTTGCGGTCTACCCCTTCGCCGATGCCGCGCGCGGATTGGCACATATGGCCCCGCTCCGCGCCGCCATCAAAACCCGCCAGAAACTGCACCTGTCCTACCGCCGCATCGACGGCGCCCTGACTGAACGCACCATCCGCCCCCTCCATATGGAGTATTGGGGCCGTGTCTGGACCCTCACTGCATGGTGCGAACTGCGCAACGGCTTTCGCGTCTTTCGCATCGACCTGATCGAAACCGTCACCCCCCTGCCCGAGCTTTTCACAGACGAGCCGGGAAAACGCCTGAGCGACTTCGATCCACACGGGTGATCCACCCTTCATCTGGCCACAAATATCCCCGCCGGAGGCATGGCCCGGAACGAGTCATTCTGGTCACCGCAGATAAGGTTCAGGATCAACCGACTCAAAGCCTTTGCGAACTTCGAAATGCACGTAAGCATTGTCGCCGCCGCGCAGTTCCGCCAGTTTCTGCCCCCGCCGCACGCGATCACCTTTCTTGACGGTGATATCCTCAACATTGGCATATACCGTCAGCAAGTCATTGTTATGCTTAACAACAATGATCGGCACCTGATCGGCATCTGCGGTAATCGCAGCTACGGTACCTGCCTCGGCTGCAGTGACCGACGTACCCGGTGCGGCTGCGATGTCGATGCCTTCGTTCTTACCCTTATCATAGGTTCTGATAATGTTGCCCGCGACCGGCAAGGATAGCGCGGAATTGCCGGAACTTCTGGTGGGCGCTTCGGCTGTGACATCCGGCGCCTCGGGCGCCTCGGCCAGCGGCGCGACCTGTTCATCCGGTAGCGGCTGGGTCGCACTCGGCGGTGTCGGTGTCGGAGAACCCTGCCCCGGCTGCGTCACCTCGGTCGCAGCGACCGGAGCCGCTGCCGCCGCCTGACGCGGAGCGGCCTGGTTCTTCACCGGAATCAGCAAATACTGCCCCTCACGAATGGCGAAATCCGGGCCCAACCCGTTCCACTCTCCCAAAGCCTCAACCGGCACCTGATAGAGACGCGAAATGGTAAAGGCCGTCTCGCCCCGTTTCACCTTGTGGCGCACCGGCTCCGGTCCAGAGGCGACCGGCGCAGGCGTTGGCGCCGGTTCAACCGGCTTCAGCAGCGTCGTCTGCACCCCGCCCGTATCCGGGGCTTGATCAATCGCGGTTCCAGCGATCGACGCGATATCCACACCGCTTGACGCACCAACTGATCGCGGCAGGGCCAGAACCTCACCCTCGCGCAAGACATCGGTTGTCTGCAAACCGTTAAACCGTGACAGTTCACCTTCCGGCAGGCCGACCCGAGCCGCCACATCGCGCACTGTATCGCCCCGGCGCGCCACGGCGACTTGATAGTTCGGATAGGTGATCACCCCGCGCGCGTCGGGCGTAGGGCGGCTGGTGGTCGCGGATTGCGCAGCATCCGTGGTGGAAAACCCTCCGAGTTGTCCGCGCAGGTCGTAGTCCAACGGCCCCTCGCACCCGGCCAGAATGGCCAGAGCCGCAACTCCGGTCGCACAACGGCGCATCGTTGATTTGGTAACTGCTCTCATGACTTTTGCCCTCAACACCTGCCCCTGTTGTCCGGGGTTCCGGCGATCCATTCCAAAAAACCTGTTACGTCTCGTCCTTACCAAGCCCTTCAAGCAGCGGCACGAACCGAACCGACGTCAATTCATCATAGTCCAGCCCGGTCTCGGTGCGCGTCACCTTAATCAACTGCTGCACCGCATCCGACTGCCCGACGGGTAGCACCATGATACCCCCGATTTTCAGCTGCGCCAAGAGCGGCCCTGGCGGGTCCTCGGCCGCGGCGGTCACGATGATCCGATCAAAGGGCGCCTGCTCCGGCAAACCGAACGAACCATCCGACAGCATCGACGTGACATTGGTCAGCCCCAGTTCGGCAAACAGTTTACCGGTCTCACTGACCAGCCGCCTGTGCCGCTCAACCGTGTAAACCCGCCGGGCCAGTTTCGCGAGGATCGCAGCCTGATACCCAGACCCGGTCCCGATCTCGAGCACAGTGTCTCGCGGACGCACATCCAGCGCCTGTGTCATCAACCCCACCACCGAAGGCTGGCTGATCGTCTGACCGCAGGCGATGGGCAGCGGCATATCCTCATAAGCCCGGTCGGCGAACAGGCCGGTGACGAAGCGCCCCCGGTCGACCGCCTCCATCGCGGCCAGAACACGCGCATCGGTCACGCCTCGCTTTCGCAGGGCGAACAGGAACTGCATGACGGTTTCTGGGTCCAGTCCACTCATTCGATCGACTTCAATGCCTCTAGCGTGTCATGCGCGGTCAGATCCGCGCGCATTGGCGTGACCGAGATATAGCCTTCCAGATTGACCGCCGCGTCCGTGCCGGGCGCGGTCGGGTTGTGCTGGTACCCGCCCTTGATCCACAGAAACCGCCGCCCCGACGGCGAGCTGTGTGGCTCGACCGAAAAATGCGTATCGCGGCGGAACCCTTGCGGGGCAACGCGGGTGCCTAGAACCTCGTCGGCGGGAACGGGCGGGAAATTCACATTGTAGAACAGGCGGTAATCGCCTTGCCCTGCAGGGGTCGCGTCCAGAATGCGGCGCACCAAATCGGCGCCAAAGCGACTGGCGGCCTCGAACGGATCCTCGAGCCCCAGATTTCGTGGGCCGAAATACTGCGACAAGGCAATGGCCGGCACGCCCTGCAGAGCGGCCTCCATCGCGCCGCCAATGGTCCCGGAATAGAGCGTATTTTCCGCCGAGTTGTTTCCCCGGTTCACGCCAGACAACACCAGATCGGGCGGGCAATCCTTCATCACGTCATGCAGCCCCGCCAAAACACAATCCGCCGGAGAGCCCTCGGCCGCAAATCGCCGCTCATCCAGTTTGGCGACCATCATCGGATGGGTGTAGCTTATGCAGTGGCCGACACCGGATTGCTCGAATGCTGGGGCCACGACCCAGACCTCACCGTCAGGTCCGGACAGATCCTTTGCAATCGCCTGAAGCGTGATCAGCCCCGGCGCATTGATGCCGTCATCATTGGTAATCAGAATACGCATGACCGTCCCACCCCCGCGTTTCGCCCTTGATAGACCCGACCCCGCGTTGCGGCAAGCAATGCAGGCCCGCAATCTGCGGCTTTCGCGCACCACTTGCGGGGAAATTGCGCTCTACCTAGGGAAAACGAAACAGCGGTCGCGTCGGATGGTCAGCCACATCGCCCGCCCGGGCGCGGGGACAAACACGTTCGGAACGGTCGCCTTGAGGATCGAGCCGTCGTAGTCCATCCGAAACTCGACCAGGCTTTCATTGCCCAGGAACCGGGCCCGCTCAACCACGCCGCGCGCGGCGACGCCGTCTGTGGCCGTGGGCAAAGGCCCTTTGCCGTTTCGGTCGAAATCCAGCCGGAGGTGTTGGGGGCGGAAAACGATCTCGACATCGGTACCGTCCGGAAAGCCCGGCGCCAGGAATTGTCCGAACGGGGTCTCGGCCAAGGCACCATTCACTTGCGCCTGCAACACGTTGACATCACTGAAGAATGCGACGGCTGCCTTGTCCGCTGGCCGCGTGTAGACGTTGTAGGGCGCACCTTGCTGCACGATCTTGCCGCCCCGCATGAGGGCGATCTCGTCGGCCATGCGCATGGCCTCTTCCGGCTCATGGGTGACCAACAGAACGGCGGCGTCTTCCTCTTTCAGGATCGCCAGCGTTTCATCCCGAATACCGTCGCGCAAGCGGTTGTCGAGGCCCGAGAACGGTTCGTCCATCAACATGATCCGGGGGCGCGGTGCCAGAGCGCGCGCCAAAGCCACCCGTTGCTGTTCGCCGCCGGAAAGCTGATGCGGGAACCCGTCGATGAAGCGCATCAGATCGACTTTGGTCAGCAGCTCCTCGACCCGGGCACGTTTCTGATCCTTGCTACCCTTCAGGCCGAAACTCACGTTGTCGGCCACACTGAGATGCGGGAAGAGGGCAAAGTCCTGAAACATCAAGCCAATCTCGCGGCGTTCTGGTGGGACACGGAACACCGTATCGCAGATCAGTTTGCCGTCGACATAGATCTCACCTGTATCCTGCATCTCGACCCCGGCGATCATACGCAAGGTCGTGGATTTGCCGCACCCGGACGGCCCAAGCAGGCAGGTCACCCGCCCAGCCTCGACCGTCAGCGAGACGTCATCCACCACAACCCGGCCTTCGAACCGGCGGATCATATTGCGAATTTCCAAGCGAGGAGGAGTCGTGTTGCCTGTCACAGATGGGTCCTGTTGCCTTTCCCGATCAATTCCATCGGGCTTGAGCGGGGATAGCAACCCCGCCCGTCCGGCGCAAGGGATCAGCTATTCCGCAAGCAGCTCGAAATCGACACCGGCGCGGATTTTTCCGTTCACCTGAACCTCAAGCCGATGCGCTCCCGGCACCAGTTTGAACGTGGTCGCATTGCCTTTGAGCTTGTGGCGTTTGTCCAGACGCAACGCGCCGTTCTTCAGCGCGGCCTGTTTCAGCTTGTGAACCTTGGCCGAGGTTTTTCCGTTAGGGCGTTGAAAGTGAATGATATAATCCACCAGAACCAGTTGATCAGCAGACCCATTCAACTCGACCGAGAACGCCAACGCGCCATTGATCCGGGCCTCGCCGTCAACTGAAATGTCTGCAGTGACGTCCGCGTCCGGGTCATAGCCCAGCATCTTCATCGCCCCCGGATGCCCGGCCTTCACAAGACCGCGTAGGGTATGAGAGATCATCCACTCCAACTCCGCCTCGTCCTGCTCACCTGCCTCGCGCCAGCGCTGCAGGCAGTCCAGAACCAGATCGGGGTCCTTTTTCGTGATATCGTTCAGATGGTTTGCAACCGAGCGCGTCACATAACGTGTTTTGTCCCGATGCAGATCATCCAACAACGGCAAGGGGTCTGTCAGAGCAAGACCCACCGCCTGCCCCCATGGCAAACGGGGCCGCGTGCCCTCGCTGACCAGACGGCGCACATGATAGCTGTCGTGCTTGCTCCAGCGTTGCATCCGCGCCAAGACCAAATCGGGATGGCTGTTCAGGAACGGACGGATCACCCATTCCATCGAAAAGCGCTGAGTCAATTCCTCCAACACGTCCAGAGCCAGCTCTGGATGCTCGGCTCCAACGGCGACAACCCACTCCCCAAGCGGCGCAAAGATGAAATCGCCGAAATCATCATCCGTCTTGCTGGGGTCTAGTGGCGGCGGCAAGGCGCGCAGGATCACCGGCGCGACCGCTGGCAAATTGCCCGGAAAGGACTGCTGCAGGCAGTAGGCGATCCAGGCCATTCTCTCTTTCAGCTCCAGATCCAACAGGCGCGACATGACCTGCGCTTCGAACGACTCGGCGTCGAATTCCGGGTCCGCCGACTGGAACAAACCCGCCAGATAGCGGGTCTTTTCCATGTTGAACAATTGATCCTTCAGAGAGAAATTCTGAGCCATTCCTACATCGTCAAATTGGTTGCGCCGCCATCCAGCAGTATGTTCTGCCCAACGATAAAACCCGCATGCTGCGAACATAAGAAAGCGCAGGCCGCGCCGAACTCTTGACGTGTGCCATAGCGGCGCGCCGGGATCGTGGCGGACCGGGCCGCGCGGGCCTCGTCCAGCGAAATGCCCTGTTGATTGGACACACCGGTATCCAGCGACAAAGCGCGGTCGGTGTCATGAATCCCCGGAAGCAGGTTGTTGATCGTCACGCCGTGCGGAGCGACCTGACGCGCCGTTCCGGCCACGTAACCGGTCAGCCCGGTGCGCGCAGCATTCGACAGACCCAGAGCCGGGATCGGAGCGCGCACGGATTGCGAGGTGATATTCACCACCCGCCCCCAGCCTTTGTCCATCATCCCCGGCAACAGGGCCTTCATGAAAGCGATCGGCGTAAGCATGTTGGAATCCAGTGCCTTGATGAAATCCTCACGATCCCAGTCCGACCACAACCCCGGAGGCGGCCCGCCCGCATTTGTGACTAGAATATCAACACTTTGCGCGGCCTCAATTACCTGTGCCTGACCTTCGGTTGAGGTCACATCACAGGCCACTGTCTCAACCGCGACGCCATGGTCCGAACGCAACCGTGCCGCTTCAGCTTCAAGTGCCTCAGCACCACGCGCATTCATAACCAGATCGACACCTGCTTCAGCCATCGCCTCGGCACAGCCCAGCCCAAGCCCTTTGCTGCTGGCACAAACCAACGCACGCTTGCCGCGAATTCCAAGATCCATTCTGATCCCCTCTGTCTGTTGTTGCCCGCATGTCTAGCACCAGCCAGACAGAGAAGACCAGAATTCAACAGGCCTTAGTAGAAGAACTCTTCCCTCACAATTTTGCCATCGGCCACGTGGTAGACACCCACTTCGCTCATATCGAAATTCTCGCCGCTTTCTATGAACTTGCCCTTGATCTCGAAAATCACGGCAAAGCGGTCGTCGCCATGCAACATCGGATCACTGACCGATACATGGCTGACCTCTGTCGCGCTGTCCCACCATTCGTGTTTGCCGCGAATGGCATCCAGACCTTGGACCTCACGCCCCATGCCAACGTCATCCACCGCCTCGGCCGAGACAGCATCCGCGGCATAGAGTTTACCCAGATTTTCAGCGGTTCGATTTTCGCGGCAACCGGCCACAAGCTCATTTGCAATCTCTTTCAATTCCATTGGTTCACTCCCATAATTTGTTCACTATATGTTCTCTTTGCCACAGCTCGCCGATTCGAACCAGTCCGTTTGTCTTGCTTCGGCGGGTTTCCCCGCCTATACGCGCGCTCATGCTTGATACCGCCTCGAACCAACCCGTATTGCCGCCCGAGATCGCTCGTCGTCGGACATTCGCCATCATCTCGCACCCGGATGCGGGCAAAACGACGCTGACCGAGAAGTTCCTTCTCTATGGGGGCGCGATCCAGATGGCTGGTCAGGTGCGCGCCAAGGGTGAGGCGCGGCGCACGCGGTCGGACTTCATGCAGATGGAGAAGGACCGAGGGATTTCGGTATCCGCCTCGGCGATGTCGTTCGACTATGGGGATTTCCGGTTCAACCTTGTCGACACTCCCGGCCACAGCGATTTCTCGGAAGATACTTATCGCACACTGACCGCTGTAGATGCCGCTGTGATGGTGATCGACGGTGCGAAAGGTGTCGAAAGTCAGACGCAGAAGCTGTTCGAGGTCTGCCGCCTGCGCGATCTGCCGATCCTGACCTTCTGTAACAAGATGGACCGCGAAAGCCGCGATACGTTCGAGATCATCGACGAAATTCAGGAAATGCTGGCCATCGACGTCACGCCTGCCGCGTGGCCCATCGGCGTGGGTCGCGATTTCATCGGCTGCTACGACATGCTGCGCGACCGGCTGGAGCTGATGGACCGCGCCGACCGCAACAAGGTGGCCAAGAGCATCGAGATTAACGGCTTAGATGACCCGAAACTGGCCGAACACGTGCCCGAGCACCTGTTGGATAAACTGCTGGAAGAAGTCGAGATGGCGCGTGAATTGCTGCCCGCGCTCGACCCTCAGGCCGTGTTAGAGGGGCACATGACCCCGATCTGGTTCGGCTCGGCGATCAACTCGTTCGGCGTGAAAGAGCTGATGGAGGGTATAGGCGCCTATGGTCCTCAGCCGCAGATCCAATCGGCCGAACCCCGTCAGATTTCCCCGGATGAAAAGAAGGTCGCCGGGTTTGTCTTCAAGGTGCAGGCCAACATGGACCCCAAGCACCGCGACCGTGTGGCCTTTGTGCGTATGGCCTCGGGGCATTTCAAACGTGGCATGAAGCTGACCCATGTGCGGTCGAAAAAGCCGATGGCGATCTCGAACCCCGTCCTGTTCCTTGCCTCTGACCGGGAACTTGCTGAGGAAGCCTGGGCCGGGGACATCATCGGCATCCCGAACCACGGCCAGCTGCGCATTGGCGATACGCTGACCGAAGGCGAAGCGATCCGCGTGACCGGCATCCCGTCCTTTGCACCGGAACTGCTGCAAACGGTCCGTCCGGGCGATCCGATGAAGGCCAAGCACCTGGAAAAGGCGCTCATGCAGTTTGCCGAAGAAGGCGCGGCCAAGGTGTTCAAACCCTCGATCGGCTCGGGCTTTATCGTGGGCGTCGTCGGCGCGTTGCAATTCGAAGTACTGGCCAGCCGGATCGAGATGGAATACGGCCTGCCGGTTCGGTTCGAGGCGTCTCAGTTCACCTCGGCCCGTTGGGTCAGCGGTGAAAAGGCCGAGGTCGAGAAATTCGTCAACGCCAACAAACAGCACATCGCTCACGACCACGATGGCGACATCGTTTATCTGACCCGCCTGCAATGGGATATCGACCGGGTCGTGCGTGACTATCCGGCACTGAACTTGACGGCCACCAAAGAGATGATGGTGTGATCCAACTGCCTGATTGCACAGCCAATCCCGGCTGTGCAATTCTGCCCGCATGAGCGATGACGACCTGACCTTTCCCGGCGGCCTGCCCGACATGCTGGAGATCCTGGAAAACAGGCGCGCGCCTTTTGTGTTCGGCACCCGCCCCCTGCCCGATCTGGACGTCGATCTGGATGCACTGGCGCAGCAGATCGTGCCGGAACGCGCGTCCCTCGCCCCCAAAAGCGACGATGCCACCGCGTGGGACCAGAAGCGCGCCAAGATCGCGACCGAGTTCGTGGGCAATTCGGAATTGGCTTTCCTGAACGCCCAGTTGATCGCCAATCTGCGCAAACGCTCCTACCCGCGTCACACGCCCGCTTTGTTCCGGCGGCTCTGGGCCGAGCAATCGCCGCATCTGCTTGGAGCGCTTGATCTGCGCTGGCTCGTCTCCTCGGTGCAGACCTTTGCCGATCACGGCGACACCCCGACCCAACGCGAGGTTGGTCAGGCGCTGCGGATGCTGTTCGGGCTGATGAAGCTCTATGAGTTCGAGCGGTTGTTCTCCAAACGCGGCCCAGAGGAAACCCATTGGTTTCGCGGCAAAAGCACCGCCCCGCTGCCGTTGCAGATGCAGTCTTTCTCACTGGAGCGCGGAGGGTTGGCCGTGTCGCTAATCGCGCCGATCTGGACCAAGGCGCTGACCGATCCGACCATCGCGCCGCTGACGGATCACCTGATGACCGAACTGAACAAAGACCCCGGAACTGTCTTTCGTCGCTTGAAAAAGATGCGCGAACGCCGTCTCGCCCGGATGCAGCGCCAATGACCACATGGGGTGTTGTCTCCATGGTGCGGGGGCCGGCGCAGGATATCCTGCGTTTTGCGGCCCACCACCTGGATCTGGGGGCCGACCGGCTGTACCTCTATCTGGATGAGCCCAACACCGAGGCGCAGCACCAGTTGGAGCAGCACCCGAAGGTACAGGTGACACTCTGCGATGCTGCATTCTGGCTAAGCCGGAACCGGACGCGGCCGCGCAAGCATCAGGTGCGCCAATCCACCCATGCCAGCTATACCTATCGCAAAACCGATCTGGATTGGCTGGCCCATATCGATGTGGATGAGTTCCTGTGGGCGGACGCTCCCATCCCGGAGCTGCTTGAAACCGTGCCCGCAGATACCCCCGCCGTTCGGGTCCGCCCGATCGAGGCCATTGCGGGGGCCGAGGACCTGTACAAAGCGCATATCCCCAAAAGCCCGGACCGCGAGGCTTTGGTGCAGGCGCTTTATCCCACCTATGGCGCCCATGTGCTGGGAGGGTTCCTCAGCCATATGCAGGGTAAATTGATCGTGCGCACGGGTCTGAAAAAGCTAAGTTTTCGCATCCACAACCTGTTTCAGGACAAGGCCCTCCTGCCCTGCAAATTCGAACTACCGGGGCTGGAGTTGTGCCACCATCACGCGCCGAGTTGGGAGCATTGGTTCAAGCACTACCGTTTCCGGATGGAGCGCGGCTCCTACAAACCCGGCATGTCCCCGAACCTTCCCCGCGACCAAGGCGGCGTGAACAAGAACGAGCTGTTCAGCCAGATCGAGTCTGCCAGTGGTGTTGATGGGCTGCGTGCATTTTACGATGAACTCAGCGCCGCTGACCCAGACGTCCGTGCTCGTCTTGAGGCACATGATCAGATCCGTCACCGCCCGTTGCATCTGGATGAAAAAGTGGCGAAACACTTTCCCGGAAGCTTCTGAATTGTTGCAAAAAATGCCATTTCCAACCGGTTGACCCAGTCGGGATTTCTGTTCATTTGACCCCGCCCCACGTTTTTGTTATGTCCCGCCTCAAGCCGAAACGCGCATGGTGCGCATGGTCAGATTGACCCGGCATGACGCAGACGCGCGGGCCAGGTCAAGTGTCCGCAACAATCGGACATACATGACAAAGTTTACCGAACTGAACCTGAACCCGAAGGTCCTCAAAGCCATTGAGGAAGCCGGATACGAAACCCCTACACCGATACAGGAAGGCGCGATTCCACCCGCGCTTGAAGGGCGAGACGTATTGGGCATTGCCCAGACCGGCACCGGGAAAACCGCAAGCTTCACGCTGCCGATGATCACCCTGCTGGCCCGTGGCCGCGCGCGAGCGCGAATGCCGCGTTCGCTGGTGCTGTGCCCGACGCGGGAACTCGCTGCTCAGGTCGCCGAGAACTTCGACACCTATTCCAAACACCTGAAACTGACCAAAGCGCTACTGATCGGCGGTGTCAGCTTCAAAGAGCAAGAGGCCCTGATCGACCGGGGCGTAGACGTTCTGATCGCCACGCCGGGCCGTCTTCTGGACCATTTCGAACGCGGCAAGCTACTGCTAACCGGCGTGCAGATCATGGTTGTGGATGAGGCCGACCGGATGCTGGATATGGGCTTCATCCCCGATATCGAGCGCATCTTCTCGCTGACGCCCTTCACCCGCCAGACGCTGTTCTTCTCGGCCACCATGGCCTCGGAGATTGAGCGGATCACCGACACCTTCCTGTCCGCCCCCGCCCGGATCGAGGTCGCCCGTCAGGCCACCGCGTCGGAGACGATTGAGCAGGGCGTGGTGATGTTCAAAGGCGGTCGCCGGGATCGCGAGGCCAGCGGAAAACGCAAGGTTCTGCGCGCGCTGATCGACGCCGAAGGCGACAAATGCACCAACGCGATCATCTTCTGCAACCGCAAGACAGATGTAGATATCTGCGCGAAATCGCTGAAGAAATACGGCTATAACGCCGCCGCGATCCATGGCGATCTGGACCAGTCGCAGCGGATGAAAACGCTGGACGGGTTCCGCGATGGCTCACTGCGCCTACTGGTTGCCTCGGACGTGGCGGCGCGCGGTCTCGATATCCCGTCGGTTAGCCATGTGTTCAACTTCGACGTGCCCGGCCATGCCGAGGACTATGTTCACCGCATCGGCCGTACAGGCCGTGCCGGACGTGAAGGCAAAGCCGTGACGATCTGCTCGGGTCGTGACGAAAAGGCTCTGGATGCGATTGAAAAGCTGATCCAGAAGGAAATTCCGCGCCTCGACAATCCGGTCAAGGAAGAACCCAAGCCCGAGAAACCCGTCAAAGCGGCGGAAGGCAAGCGTAACGAAGGCAAGAAAGAGCGCGAGCCTCGCGAGTCAAAGGGTCGCGGGCGTGGCCGCAAGGACGATCATGGCCCGGCCGTTGTCGGCATGGGCGATCACCTGCCCAGTTTCATCGCGCTCAGCTTTGATGAACGCCGCGCGGGCTAACCACCCAGACGCTTAGATCGACAGCACCAGCGCCAGAATCGACGCGCCCAACAACATCATCCCGGCGATCTCGCGCCGGGTGATGGTCTCACGGAAAAACAGGGTCGAGGCCAACAGGCTGAGCAATAGCTCAACCTGTCCCAGTGCTTTGACATAGGCCGCATTCTGCAAGGTGAAGGCGAAGAACCAGCAGAACGATCCGCACAGGCTGGTCAGGCCAACAAACACACCGGTTCGGCGCGTATTCCACACCGCGCGCAACTCGGCCCGGTCGCGCCACAGCAGCCAGATCCCCATGCTGACGAACTGAAACGTGACCACTGCGGCCAGCGTGACCAACGCGCGAAACCACGCGTCGATATCGCCCAGCTCAAGCGAGGCTCCGCGATAACTAACTGAGGAAAAAGCAAACAAGACCCCCGAGCCCAGCCCCAATCGCGAGGCGCGATTGGTCAGATGCTGCCACCACGCCCCGTCCCCTCCGGGGGTTTTGGACAAAAGCAGCACCGCCAACAGTCCCACGACAATCGCCCCCATTGCTCCGGTCGAGACCTGATCGCCCAGCACGACAAATCCAACGATCGCTGTTTGGATGACTTCGGTTTTCTTGAACGTGATACCGACGGCAAAGTTGCGCTGCTTGAACAGCGCGACGACACAAATCGTCGCCAAAATCTGGGAGGTGCCGCCCATCACTGCAAACACCCAGAACCGCGCGGACAAATCTGGCAGGCTCAAGCCGGTGACCTGAATCGCGATGACCAACCCCAGCAGGGCCAACGGCAAGGAATAGGCGAAGCGCGCAAAGGTCGCCCCCGCCGCAGACAGTTTCACGCTGCTGAGCGATTTCTGCAGCATGAACCGGACCGTCTGAAAACCGGCGGCGGCGATAGTGATTGGAATCCACAAACTCATGAACTCCGTTCTGTAGTTAAATCAGGGTTTTGGCCAGAGCGGATGCGGCACCGGGTCCTTCGCCCGCCAGAAATACGCCCTGAAGATCTCGGCATAGGAAGCGTAGACATAGGCTTCGTTGCAATCCTGATACCGCTCTTTGCCCGATTGATAGAGCGCGGGTAGTTCGTACCAAGCGGCCGATGGGTTCATGTGATGAACCACGTGCAGGTTGTTGTTCAGAAACAAGAAAGCCAAAATTCCGCGGTCTTCAACGATCACCGTGCGGGCGCGCGATTTCTCATGCGCTCGGTGTTCAAGGAAGGTCCGGATCTTCAGAAGACCCAACCCGATATAGGCCGACATGACATAGGCCCAAATCGGCATGGAGGAATGCGCGACGATCCACAGAACCACCGCAACTCCGGGGATATGCAGTGCCCATGCAAGGGCGACCGAACGGTCTCCACGGATCAGGCTATTCCATTCACCCCGCAGAAACATAAACTGCCCGATCGCAGGCCCCAACACCATGCGCCCGAGCAGAGTGTTGTTGGCGGCAAGCAGCCTCTTTTGCCATGCGGACAGCTGCGCCCAGACCTTTGGGTCATGGTAGTTGCTTTCAGGGTCGTCATAAGGGTCTGTCAGGTTCGAATCCTGATGGTGCGCAAGATGCAAGTCGCGAAACCGGTTGAATGGAATAAACAGGGTCAATGGCAGGGCCATCAACGCCTCATTCAACCATTTCGTGCGAAACGGATGTCCGTGTAACGCCTCATGCGTTAGCGAGGAATGAAGGGCGGCAATCGCACCCATCGTCGGGATGGCAAGCCACAGACTCCAACCCGCCACGTAGAAAGTGGCAATCAACCAGGCGGAGTAGCATGCGGCGATCAGGGCCAATGTGCCCCATTCGGGCGTTTCAGCTTTCCCCATGACGCCCCCATGAGATCCCGGCCCAGACCCGCTCATAGACAATGTAGAGCGTCAGGCCGATGGCGGTGTTGACCAGCGCCACCACGCCACCCAAGGCAACCGACCCGGTGGCGATCAGGCCCACCAGCGTCATCATCACAAAACCCATCACATTCCAAATGAGTGCTTTCACGACAGATCTTCGTCGCGTTTCCATTCCGGACCCCGTTTCTTGTTGTTATCACGAAAGCGTTACTCAACGGGTGGTGTGTTGGGAATTCTGAATATGATTAACAAAAATCATCAGAAATGATATTTATCTCCTTATGATAGAGAAAATCGACAAACGAGTCCGCGCTGCTCAGTTTCGCCAGCGACTTTCCCGTGCGATAGAGGACACCGGTGTCAGCCAAAGCGGTCTTGCCCGACATATCGGTGTCGACCGCTCGACCGTATCACAGCTGCTGACCGATGAAGGCGCCCGCTTGCCCAACGCCCATGTAGTCGGCAGTTGCGCTTCTGCTCTGGGCGTTTCCGCGGATTGGCTGTTAAGCCTGTCGGACCGTCCCGAAAGCGCCGCGGAATTGCTGGCGAGCTCTCTGACCATGACCGAGGCCCCCCGCGCCCTTGTCGATGAGCGTATTTTCCAATGGCATCAAGAGGCTGCAGGCTACAAAATCCGTTACGTGCCCGCCACCCTGCCCGATATGCTCAAGACGCGGGCGATCCTCGAATGGGAATACGCCCCGCATTTGGGCCGCACTGCAGATCAAGCGATTGGCGCGTCCGAGGATCGCCTGTCCTGGATGCGCAGCGCCCAGTCGGACTATGAGATCGCCATGCCTCTGTACGAGATCCGCAGCTTCGCCCTCGGCACCGGCTATTACGAAGGGCTGCCTTTGCCCGTGCGTCTGGAACAGATCGACCACCTTCTAGACCTCAGCGAGCAGCACTATCCCCGCCTGCGCATCTATCTGTTCGATGCCAAACGCCTGTACTCCGCACCTGTCACGATCTTCGGGCCCCTTCTTTGCGTCTTCTATGCGGGCAGCCACTATATGGCCTTCCGCGACCGCGACCGGATCGAGGTGTTCAGCCGGCATTTCGATACTCTGATCCGCGAGGCTGAGATGACCGCCCGCCGATTCCCGGAATATCTGCGCGGATTGCGGGACGAGATTGCAAAGGGCTGACGCCTCAAACGTGCGGTTTTCCGGTTCCTGTAGTATAGTGACACCGCGAACGCGCAGACACTCTACGGAGGATGATCAGAATGGACGCACTACAAACAGCTCAATATGCACGCGCCCTATATTCCGCGCACGGCGACCGGGCCGAGGCAGAAGCCGCTCAGAAGATGCGCGAATGTGAGGCCGCCGGAAACACACAAGAGGCCAAAGACTGGCAGGCCGTCCGCCGCACAATCCGCCAGATCCGAGGTCCGAATCAAGGCTGACACCTAGCTCCACGCGCTTGTCGCGCCCTCAAAAACAACACGCTCCGCCCATCCGGTTCGCGGGCCAATTCGGCTGGCCAGCAGATCGAAACACGGTGCCCGGCCCTGTCTGATGGGCGGGCTCCTAACAATGGAATACCTGCCGTTTTCCGGGCGAAAACGTTTTCCCCAAGTTATACCCAGTTTTGACCAATGTTTTCCCCAGGCTTCTCCCCGGATTCCGATTTGCGCAACCGCCGCCTCTGGCGCAGCCTTGTGGAAACACTTGCCAGAATGCGAATCGAACTTGATGAAATCCGCAAAAAACATACTGCAACCGGAACATCGTGCCCTGAAAACGGCGCTGTTGGTTCTGAATGAATGCAGCACGCTCAGCTTCGCCTCGGCCGTGGACCCGATGCGCGCGGCCAATCGTTTGGCCGATCGCCCGGCCTTTGATTGGGACTATGTGATCCCGACGGACGCGCCGGTCATGCTGACCAGTGCGCTCGCCGTTACCGGTATCCCGCTGGCCCGTCTGCAAAGCTGCGACCTGATGATTGTGGTTGCCGGATTTCAAATGGCCCGCCAAGCAACACCCAGCCTTCTCGCGGGATTGCGGCGTATCGCGGCCACGGGTGCCACCATGGCCGGCATAGACGGAGGGCCCTGGCTGCTGGCCGAGGCTGGTCTGCTCGATGGTCACACCGCGACCACCCATTGGGACGATCTTGACAGTTTCGCGAGCCGCTTTCCCAAGGTCGATGTTCAAGCAAACCGCTTCGCAATCTCCGAAAACCGTCTGACCTCGGGCGGCGCGATCCCCGCGGTCGAGATGATACTTCACATCATCGCGGCACGTCATGGCGCAAGCTTTGCTGCACGTGTCTCAAACCAATTCCTATGCGAAGGCGCTCCGGCCCAAACCAAAACAGACGCCCCCAAGGCGAACCACCACTCCGCGCTGACGTCCAAGGCCAATAGCCTGATGGAGGCCGCCCTCGACGATCCGCTGCCACTGGCCCATATCGCCGACCGGCTGGGCACCAGCCCCCGCACTCTGCAACAGCAGTTTCGCCTGCGCCTCAACACCACGCCGCAGGACCACTACTTGCAACTGCGCATGGCCGAGGCCCGCCGACTGGTGACCGATACCGACATGTCGCTGATGGACGTGGCTCAGGCCACCGGGTTCACCTCGCAATCCAGCTTTGCCCGCGCCTTCCGCACAGCCCACGGTTTGTCGGCCCGTGACCTCAGACAGGATAGTGCCTACCCCACCCATCACTGACCGGATCCACTCCATCTGGCCAGAAATACCTCGGGGGAGGCGCGCGGCACGCGCGGCGGGGGCAGCGCCCCCTAGATCGCTTCGGGTTAAGCCTGCGACACGAATACCCGCCACGCTTTCCGCGTTCTCGGGAAATTCTTGTCACTTGGCGATCTAGGTAAAACCCGAAACGTCTCAATACGGCATCGGATGCGCTTTGTGCGCCGCCTCGATCTCGGACAGAACTTCATCCGACAAGCGCAGATCAACGCCAGACAGGATATGCTCCAACTGCGCCACTGTCGTTGCGCCAAAGATGGCTGACATCATGAACGGCCGGGTCCGGCACCAAGCCAGCGCCATGTGCGTCGGGTCCAGCCCATGCCGCGCAGCGATCTGCAAATAGACGTCAACGGCATCAAAAACCCGCTCGGACTTGCGCCCCCCCAGTTCAGGCGTCAGTGACATGCGCGAGGCTTCGGGAATGGCGCCGCCCTGATATTTGCCGGTCAGCAAACCCGTCCCCAAAGGCGAGAACGCCATCAGGCCTACATCTTCATGAACGCTCAACTCGGCCATGTCCGTATCAAACAGCCGGCACAGCAGCGAGTATTCGTTTTGAACCGACGCCACCCTCGGTGCACCCATCTGCTCGGACAAACGCAGCCATTGCGCTGTCCCCCAGGCACTTTCATTGGATAATCCAAAGGCCCGGATGTTGCCCTTGTCGACCTGAACCTGAAGCGCCTCCAGACACTCCTGCATATTCTCCAGCACTTCATCGGTGTTGTGCCCCTTCGGGGAGAACGTCCAGTTCTGCCGGAACATATAGCTGCCGCGATTGGGCCAGTGAAACTGATAGAGGTCGATATAGTCGGTCTTCAAACGCTTCAGTGAGCCCTCGATGGCCTCGGGGATTGTCTGAGCGGTGATCGGCGCGCCATCGCGGACAAAGCGAAGCCCCTCACCGGAATGCTTGGTGGCCAGAACATAATCCCCCCTACGCGCGGTATTGGCAGCATTCCAGTTGCCAAGGATTTCCTCGGTCCGGCCAATCGTCTCTTTGGCGACCGGATTGACCGGGTACATCTCGGCGGCATCGACAAAATTGATCCCGGCCGCCAGCGCCACGTCCATCTGCGTATGCGCGTCCGCTTCCGAGGTTTGCGATCCGAATGTCATCGTCCCGAGACACAGATCAGACACCATGATCCCGGTGCGGCCCAAAGGCTTCATTTCCATTTGTCGCTCTCCTGATTTCCGCAACAGCCGCGCGCTAGGCTTCGGCTTTCTTTTCCCAACGGCCCGATTCCTCGGACCAGTATTGCGCTGAACATCCCGCGCCGGTCAGCGCTTTCCATTGGCCACGCGCATGTTGAACGGCCTCCATGTCATTGCCGTCGAACAGAATGCAAACCCGGTCCAAAGCGGCGACCTCATCCGGGTCAACCGTGGCCCCGTCCACCGCCATCACGCAGCTGGCATCGTTTGCGGCCTGCATGTCCGACGTCAGCAGGATCGGTTGCATCGCATCGTGCAGCCCACCGGCTCGTCCATGCGGCAGGAACCCGTCCTCGGGTCCCAACCACAGTTTTTCATCCAGCCAGTCCAGCCGCGCAGGATCAGTCCCCCGCACGGCGATCTTCCACCCGGCCTGACGCGCCTTGTCCAGCAGGACCGGCAAAGTATGCTCCAGCGGCTGACGGGTCAGGTGATAGAAATAGACGGCCCCCATGGGTTTACTCGAAATTGTCCTGCACAAAGCGGCTCAGCGCACGCACGCCCCAGCCTGTGGCGCCTTTGGGGGCATAGGATGTCTCAGCCGCGACCGAGGCAACACCGGCGATGTCGAGGTGAATCCATGGTGTCTCTTCCTTGACGAACCGCTGGAGAAACTGCGCCGCCGTAATCGAACCCGCAGGCCGCCCGCCGACATTCTTCATATCCGCGATACGTGACTTCAACTGCTTGTCGTAGGCCGCGCCCAACGGCAGCCGCCATGCGCCTTCGTCCTCGGCCTTGGCCGATTTCAGGAAGGCATCGCAGAAGGTGTCATTGTTCGAGAAGACACCTGCATTCTCATGGCCAAGTCCGATGATGACCGCCCCGGTCAGGGTTGCCAGATCGATCATACCAACCGGAGAGAACCTTTCCTGCGCGTACCACATCACGTCGCACAGAACCAAACGGCCCTCAGCATCTGTGTTAATGATCTCGACCGTATCGCCCTTCATTGATTTCACCACGTCGCCCGGACGGGTCGCATTGCCTGAGGGCATGTTCTCGACCAGCCCCACAAGACCAACCACATTGGCCTTGGCCTTGCGCTTGGCCAGCGCCCGCATGGTGCCGGCCACAACCCCTGCGCCGCCCATGTCCATGGTCATGTCTTCCATGCCACCCGCCGGTTTCAGCGAGATCCCTCCGGTGTCGAACACAACGCCCTTCCCGACAAGCGCCAGCGGCGCATCGTCTTTGTCGCCCCCGTTCCACTGCATCACCACAACTTTCGACGGGCTGACCGAGCCCTGACCCACACTCAACAGCGTGCGCATGCCCAGTTCGGCCAGCTTGTCTTCTTCCAGCACCTCGACCTCGAGGCCCAGCGATTTCATCTCGTCCAGACGGTCGGCGAATTCGGTGGTGGTCAGGATGTTTGCAGGCTCATTCGTCAAGTCGCGGGTCATCCGCACCCCATCGGCAACCGCATACATCGGTGCAAAGGCCGCCTCGGCTTCGTCATGCTTGCTGTGGCTGATCGTGACCGAACCTGCCGCATCGCTCTCCTTGGTTTTGTGGACTTCGAAATCATAGCTGCGCAAAGCGATGCCCATCGACAGATGTTCCACGCGCACCTGATTGCCCGCCATCACCAACAGGTCTTTGCCACCAGCCAGTTTAGCCAATGACGCCCCCGCCTTGCGCGCCTCATCCGCTTCGGGGCGGCGCGGCAGGACCACAATATCCAACGCTTGAGCAGCCATTCCAACCGGCCACGCCAGCGAGATAACATCCCCGGTTTTCACCTTTTCGAACCGATCGCTTTCCACCAATCGAGCAACTGCTCCACGCGTCAGTTTGTTGGCGCGACGCACGGCGGGGTTCATCTTACCATCGGCGGGAATGATGATTGCCACGCGCCCTTCCGCCTGTGCCATGGCATCCACGTCAAAAGCCTTAAAACGGATTGGTACCAGACTGCTCATAGCAAACTCCTCAAAATCTGTTCCCCAAGACCTAGCCCGCGCTGCGCGGCTTGACCAGATAGCAGTTTTCCCCGCCCGCCATTTGCATTAAGGTTCTGCAAAAATAAACGGCAGGCTCGGGGGAGATCTAAGTGGCACCAAACGGCAGGCATTCGCTGTCGCGCATAATGACATGCATTGGCGATCCGGGCGTGAACCCCTGCGTTTCAAGCCCTGAGAGGGTCTTTCCGTGATCCTCGACCGCTACTTCGCGCGCCGCTTTCTTCAAAGCTTTGTGGTCATCGGCGGCATCTTTTTGACCCTGATGATTCTGATCGACCTGATCGAACAGCTGCGCCGCTTTGACGACTATGACCTGTCGGTCGGCCAATTGCTGGGTCTGACACTGCTGAACACCCCCGCCGCGATCAGCGAGATGCTGCCCCTGCTGATTATCCTGTCCACCATCGCGCTGTTTGTTGGGCTGGCGCGCACTTCAGAACTTGTGGTGACCCGCGCCACCGGACGTTCGGGCCTGCGGGCGCTGGTTGCGCCTGTGACCTTGGCCCTGATGATCGGCATTCTGGCCGTTGCTTTGCTGAACCCGATCGCCGCCGCGACCTCGGAAGAGTTCGAGCGTCTATCGGATGCCTATCGCGACGATGGCAATTCTGCCCTGTCGATCAGCCGGGAGGGGCTGTGGTTGCGTCAAAGCTCGGACAATGGCCAATCCGTAATCCACGCCAGGGGTACATCGAACGGGGATACTTTGGGTCTCGATGATGTGACCATCATTACCTTCTCAGGCGGCGGCAAGCCAAACCAGCAGATCGTGGCCGAACGAGCCGAACTAACCAACGGAACCTGGGTTTTGACCAACGCCAAACTCTGGCCGCTGCGAGACGACCTCAACCCCGAAACAAACGCGGTTTCGCATGAACGTCTCGAACTGCCGACCACACTGACGCGGGAACGCATTCTGGACACGCTGGGTAAACAAGACTCGGTCTCGGTCTATGATCTGCCCAAGCTAATCCGCGATCTGGGTGAGGCCGGGTTTTCGACCAAGCAATATGAGGTCTGGCTGCATGTCCAACTTGCCCGGCCGCTGTTTCTCGTCGCCATGGTCCTGATCGGAGCCGCATTCACCATGCGCCATGTGCGCTTTGGTGGAACCGGTGTAGCGGTGTTGACGGCTGTTCTGTTGGGCTTCGCGATCTATTTCGTGCGCAACTTCGCGCAGATTCTTGGCGAAAACGGCCAGCTTCCCATCTATGTCGCCGCCTGGGCACCGCCATTTGCAGCGATCCTGCTCTCGCTTGGTCTGTTGCTGCACGCGGAGGACGGCTGATGCAACGTTTTCTGCCGTTTGCAGCGACCAGCCTGCTGGCCCTGACCCTGCCCCTTGGACTAGCCGCGCAGAATCTGTCCGATGCGACCGTCACCCAAAGCCCGGCCCAAGAGGAAGAACCGGCGCTGCTTGTTGCCGACAAGATCTTTATCACGCCCGAACGCAAACTTGTGGCCGAAGGCAATGTGGAGGCGTTTCAGGGCAACGTCAAACTCAGCGCCAATCGCATCGTTTACGACCGCGAAACCGGAGAGCTAACGCTGGATGGCCCCGTCCGCATTGATCAGGGTGGGCAAACCACTGTACTGGCGGATTCGGCGCAGCTGGACAACGGGCTTCAGAATGGCCTGCTGGTGGGCGCGCGGATGGTGTTCGAGCAGCAGGTACAAATTGCATCCGTTCAAGCCCGCCGCGCCGGAGGGCGCTATACGCAATTCAGCAAGATCGCCGCAACCTCGTGCCATGTCTGCACCGATGGCCGTCCGCCTCTGTGGCAGATCCGGGCGCGAAAGGTCACGCATGACTCGCTGGAACGCCAGCTTTACTTTGAAGGCGCACAGTTGCGGGTATTAGACGTCCCTGTTTTCTACTTCCCTTACCTCCGCCTGCCCGACCCGACGCTGGAGCGTGCGACCGGTTTCCTGGTGCCGTCCATTCGCACCACCTCGCAGCTCGGAACCGGAGTGCAGGTGCCGTATTTCTTCAAAATTGGCGACCACAAGGACCTGACCCTGACGCCCTATCTCTCGTCCAAAACCACGACGCTTGGCTATCGCTATCGACAGGCTTTCGTGAATGGTCGGATCGAGATCAACGGCGCGCAGACCCGGGACGACATACAACCGGATCAGGATCGCGGTTATCTGTTCGCCGAAGGCTGGTTCGACTTTAAAAACGACTATCGCTTTACTTTCGATCTGCAGACGACATCGGATGATTCCTATCTGGCCGATTACGGTCTGCCCGATTTGGACCGCCTCCGCAGCGAAGTTGCGCTGGAACGGATCAAACGCGACACGGCGTTCCGGACCAGCTTCATCCACTACAAGACCCTGCGTGACAGCGAAGATCAGGATGAAATCCCCTCGCGCATTTTCGATCTGAACTTCCAAAAGCGCTATTTCCCAACCTCCATCGGCGGAGAGGTCCGGGTGAACGTCATCGCCCACGCGCATGAACGCACCAGCGATGAGGACGTGGTCGGACGCGACGTTGCCCGCACAACATTTGATGCCGAATGGCTTCGAAGTTGGACCTTTGCCACCGGATTGCGCGCTGATGCTTTGTTCGGCGCCTCCATTGACGCGTTCAACATCCGCCACGACAGCAATTTCCCCACGCAGGCTACCCGGACAACCCCTCGCGCCGCTCTGACCTTGCGCTATCCGATGACACGCCGCGAAAAATCCGGAGCGACGCAGTTTCTGGAACCCATCGTTCAGTTCGGCTGGACGAATGTATCCGACAATGACGTACCGATCGACGAAAGCACGTTTCAGGAATTCGACGAGGGCAACCTACTATCACTGTCTCGCTTTCCGGCCGAGGATCGCCGCGAGGATGGCGCAACCGCCGCTGTCGGCGTCAACTGGGCTCGCTATGGTCGCGGAGGCTGGCAGGCGCTTGCCACGGTGGGCCAAGTCTTTCGTGCGGATGCCGATCCGGATTTCACTCTGACTTCGGGACTGCAGGGCACATCGTCCGATATCCTGCTGGCCGGTCAGCTCAAAACCGCCAATGGCTGGTCTTTGGCCGGTCGCGGAATTCTCAACGGTGACCTGAGCTTTGCCAAGGCCGAGCTGCGTGGAGAATGGGCGCAAGAAGGTTCAGCCTTCACCGGCAGCTATATCTGGCTGGAACCCGACCCGGCTGAAAACATCGAAGAGGAGGTCTCTGAGATCTGGCTGCGCGGGCGCTATCAGGTCGACCAGAACTGGCTGACCCGGGCCGAGGCCCGCTATGATCTCAACGAATCCGAACCCATTCGCCTGGGCCTCGGCGTGACCTACCAGAACGAATGCGTTCGGGTTAACATGTCCGTAAGGCGGCGCTTTACTTCAACATCAACTATTGAGCCTTCGACCGAATTCGGCTTTACCGTATCGTTGACAGGATACGCCCTCGAAGGCGCTGGTAACACTTACAAGAGAACATGCAGTTGATATCAACTTTCTCACGGTTTCTTCGTTCCGCTTCGATCCGGCTGGTGCTTCCGGCCCTGGCCGCTACGATTCTGACTTTCACCGCGCCCCAGACATTTGCGCAAAGCCTGTTTTCGCCAGCGATCCGGGTCAATCAGGACGTGGTAACTTGGTATGAGTTGGAGCAACGTCAGCAATTCATAAACGCACTCGGTATCTCTGGCGGATCCGAGGCCGAAGTCCGGCAAGCACTGATTGATGACCGCTTGCGCAAACAAGCCGTGCGCGAAGCCGGGATCGAGGTCCCGCCCGAGGCGATTCAGGCTGGCGTCGATGAATTTGCGGCCCGAGGGCGCCTCAGCACCGAACAGTTCCTGCAACTGCTGGCGAACGAAGGCGTCGATCCGGAAACAGTCCGCGATTTCGTCGCCGATCAGCTAACATGGCGCAACTATATCAGCGCGCGTTTTCTGTCTCAGGCCAACCCCTCCGAAGAAGAGATCAACCGCGCTCTGGGTCAGGGCGGCGGTGGCGGACTTCAGGTCTTGTTGTCTGAAATCATCATTCCTGTAAACCAGCAGACCCTCGCCCAGACCGAGCTTCTCGCTGAAGAAATCGCCAATCTCGAAGGGTTTGACGCGTTTTCGGCAGCGGCGGCGCAGTACTCGGCTGCAGAAACCCGCAGCAATGGCGGCCGCCTCGACTGGCTGAACCTGTCCGGTCTGCCCCCAGCGCTACAGCCCGTGGTTCTGGGCTTGAAGAATGGTGAGATCACCAGCCCGATTGCCCTGCCCAACGCCATCGCTCTGTTCCAGATGCGCGGCCTGCGTGAAGTTTCAACTGGCACACCCTCTTACTCCAAAATCAACTACGCCATCTATTACATGGCCGGCGGGCGTAGCGCCGAAACACTGGCCGCCGCCGCGAAACTTCGCGAAGAGATCGACACCTGTGATGACCTATACGGCATCGCGCAGGAGCAACCGGCCGAATTGCTGGAGCGTGTCGACGCTGCTCCCTCAGAGATCCCGCGCGACATTGCGGTCGAGCTGGCCAAGCTGGACCCGAACGACGTCTCGACCACGCTGACACGCAACAACGGCCAAACGCTGATGTTCCTGATGCTGTGCAACCGCACCCGCAATCTGGGCGAAAATACCTCTCGCGCGGATGTCGCGAATGCGCTGACGCAACAGCGCCTTCAAGCCTTTGCGGACAGCCTGCTGGAACAATTGCGCGCCGACGCCAGCATCATCGAGCAATGAGCGCGCCCATCGCGCTCAGCTGCGGCGATCCGGCGGGAATAGGACCCGAGATCGCCGCCAAAGCATGGGTGGAATTGCGCGACGCCTGTCCCTTTTTCTACATAGGCGACGTCGCGCATCTGCCATCAGACACACAAGCAAAGCTGATCAGCGACCCGGCCGAGGCCATCTCGGTTTCCCAAACCGCGCTACCAGTTTTGCAGCTGAACTTCCCAGCCCCCAACACGCCCGGCCAACCCACGCCAGCCAATGCACCGTCGGTCATTGATGCCATCGAACAGGGCGTTTCCCTTGTGCAATCCGGCGCGGCCTCGGCCCTGTGTACGGCCCCGATCCACAAAAAGGCGCTCATCGACGGGGCCGGTTTCTCCTACCCTGGCCACACCGAATTTCTGGCGGCTCTGGCGGGCCGAGAACGGGTGGTGATGATGCTGGCCAGCGATCAGCTTCGGGTCGTGCCCGCGACCATTCACATCCCCCTCTCCCGTGTCCCGCAAGAACTGACCCCGGCCCTGCTGCACGACACGATCGAGATCACCGCCACCGGCCTGCGCTCCCAGTTCGGCATTGAGGCCCCGCGCATCGCCGTAGCAGGCTTGAACCCCCATGCGGGCGAAGGCGGCAAAATGGGAACCGAAGAACTGGACTGGATCGACCCGATGCTGGCGAACCTACAGCCCGAGGGCTACAGCGTGACCGGCCCTCACCCCGCCGACACGATGTTCCACGCAGCCGCGCGCAGCCGTTATGACGCGGCCATCGCGATGTATCACGATCAGGCCCTGATCCCGATCAAAACGCTGGATTTCGACCGGGGCGTGAATGTTACCCTCGGCCTGCCCTTCATCCGCACCTCACCAGATCACGGCACCGCATTGGATATCGCAGGGCAAAGCATAGCCAACCCAACCAGCCTGATCGAAGCGCTGAAACTCGCGCAGAAGATGGCACAAAGCGCTTGATCCTTCACCTGGCTGGAAATATCCCCGCCGGAGGCAAAAAATCACTGGCGCTGACCACCCCAAACGCGTCACGGTAACCGGATCATGAGCGCTATCGACACCCTCCCCCCCCTGCGTGAGGTCATCGCGACCCACCAGCTATCCGCCCGCAAATCGCTGGGCCAGAACTTTCTGCTGGACCTGAACCTGACCGCCAAGATCGCGCGCCAGGCCGGAGACCTCAGCACCTGCGACGTTCTGGAAATCGGCCCCGGTCCCGGAGGGCTGACCCGAGGGCTGCTCTCTGAGGGCGCGCGCAAGATTGTGGCGGTGGAAAAAGACACCCGCTGCATCGCCGCCCTGAACGACATCGCCGCCGCCTATCCCGGCCAGTTGGAGGTGATCAACGGCGATGCGCTAGAAATTAACCCGCTGGAGCACCTGACCCCGCCCATCCGCGTCGCGGCCAACCTGCCCTATAACGTCGGTACCGAGCTGCTGGTGCGTTGGCTGACCCCGCCGGAATGGCCGCCCTTCTGGCAAAGCCTGACGCTCATGTTCCAGCGCGAAGTGGCCGAACGCATCGTCGCCCAACCCGGAAGCAAAGCCTATGGTCGACTTGCGATTCTGGCCCAATGGCGGGCCGAGGCGCGCATCGCCATGTCCCTGCCCCCCGGAGCGTTCACCCCGCCGCCCAAAGTCTCCAGCGCGGTGGTTCACCTGACCGCCCTGCCGGAGCCGCGCTATCCAGCCGATGCCAGCACCCTTTCCCGCGTCGTTGCCGCGGCATTCAATCAACGCCGCAAAATGCTGCGTGCCTCATTGAAAGGTGTGGCGCCTGATATCGAGGACCGCCTGATCGCAGCCGGCATAAAGCCTACCGAGCGGGCCGAACAGGTCCCGCTTGAGGCCTTTTGTGCCCTCGCGCGCGAAGTCAAAAAAACCTAAAGCGTTTTGCGTTTTAGCTGAGGCAAAGCCACCGAAATGCGCGTACGACCGCAGGGAGAGGCAGCGTATTTCGATTCCAATCAAACGCAAAGCGATCTAGGCGCAACAAAAAAGCCCCGGATAAAACCGGGGCTTTCTTTTTATCCGTGCAGGGCTTACTCGGCCGCTTCGGGCGCGTCCCCGTCGGTTTTTGGCGCGTCCTCAGCCGCGGGTGCAGCTTTGGGCTTGCGCGGCGCACGCGGTTTGCGCGCGGGCTTTTCCTTCTTCTCAGGGGCCTGAGTACCTTTGTCTTTGCTCTCAGGGGTTTCGACCAACCCGCTTTCCGGCGCAGGCTCGGGCGCGCTGAAATCCATCACATCAGGCTGCGGCGCCTCGGCCGGGTCGGCCTGACGGGCGGCTTCACGCTCCTGACGCTCGGCGCGTTCACGATCGCGTTCGGCCTGACGTTCGCGGTTCTGGCGCTCCTGCTCTTCGCGGCGCGCTTCAATCTCGCGCTGTGCTTCGCTCAGCATCCGCAGATAGTGTTCGGCGTGTTGCTGAAAGTTCTCAGCCGCGACACGGTCGTTGGACAGCTGTGCGTCGCGCGCAAGCTGGTTGTATTTGTCAATGATCTGCTGCGGCGTGCCACGCACCTTGCCCTCGGGGCCCGAGCTGTCGAACACCCGGTTGACGACGTTGCCGCCAGAAGGACGATTGCGGTTATTTTTGGCCCGCGAGCGGGATTTGGAAGATCTCATCTTACTTTACGTCAGCCTTATCAATTCGCTGCCGATCAACCCGTACCTTACGCTGCTCAGAGGCCTGTCCCGTAACGTGTCATCGGCTTTTTTGGGCTTGGCGTCAGGGGCGCGCTGAAGCAGCGTCAACCTCTCCGACCATTCCTGAGTAAACATGTCCTGCCGCCTCAGACAAGAGGTTTCTGGGATATTTCGCAGCTTTTTTACAAAGACCGGCGCTTTTCGGCCTCTAACGCTGCGTTCAACCCGGGATTCTGCCCAAAACAACACGGTCTCGCCCGTCCAGATCGGGGATGACGCGGATATCCGACAAGCCAGCGGCATCGAACAAAGCCGACACGTCCTTGGCCTGTGTCGGCCCGATTTCTACCAGCAAGCGCCCGCCTGCCATCAAGAAATCAGGTGCACCCGCCGCGATCCTGCGATAGGCGTCCAGCCCGTCCCCTTCATCGGTCAAAGCCATGCGAGGTTCATGCTCGCGCACTTCGGGCGACAGGTCCTGCATTTCTGACAGCGCGATATAGGGCGGGTTCGAGACGATGAGATCAAACTGCCCTTCAATCCGCTCGAACCAATCCGAGCGCAAAATCTCGGCCCGGTCCTGTACGTTATGCTGAACCGCGTTGGCGCTGGCCTGTAAACAGGCCGCTTCGCTCAGATCTGCACCCAGGCCCGTAGCACTGGCGCGTTCGGCCAGCAGCGTCACCAGGATGCAGCCCGAGCCAACCCCAAGGTCCAGAACATGGTCAAACGGTTCGCTCAGCGCGGCTTCGATCAGCGTTTCGGTTTCCGGGCGCGGGTCCAGCACATCGCGGCTGACGCGGAAATTGCGACCGTAGAACTCCCGTTCTCCCAGCAGATGCGACACAGGCACCCGGATCGCGCGAAGCGACACCAGTTGCTCATAGCGTTCGGCGATGTCAGGCGACAATTCCTCGGGCGCGATCAGAGTGACGCGGCTAGCCTCAATTCGGGCCGCATGCGCCAACAGGACACGCGCGTCGCGGGCCGGGTCATCGACACCAGCAGCGCGCAGGCGGGCTGTTGCGGCAGCCATCGCCTTGGCGGCGGTCAGGGCCGCTATCATTGCGCCATCTCGGCCAGTAACCGGGCCTGATCATCCGCAGTCAGGGCATCGATCACCTCATCCAGATCGCCCTGCATAACCTGATCCAGTTTGTAGAGCGTCAGGTTGATGCGGTGATCAGTCATCCGGCCTTGCGGGAAGTTGTAGGTCCGTATCCGCTCAGACCGATCGCCCGAGCCCACCTGACTGGCCCGATCCGCCGAGCGTTCGCTGTCGATCCGCTGACGTTCCAGATCATAGAGGCGTGTTTTCAGCACCTGCATCGCGATCTCGCGGTTGCGGTGTTGCGACTTCTCGGAGCTGGTCACCACAAGACCGGTCGGCAAGTGGGTAATCCGCACGGCCGAGTCGGTAGTGTTCACATGCTGCCCTCCGGCGCCGGACGACCGCATCGTATCAATGCGAATGTCATTGGCGTCGATTTGGATGTCAACATCCTCAGCCTCGGGCAGAACCGCGACCGTTGCAGCCGAGGTGTGAATCCGTCCGCCGCTTTCGGTTTCGGGCACGCGTTGCACCCGATGCACGCCGGATTCGTATTTCATCCGCGCAAACACGTTGTCGCCTTTGATATGGGCGACGACCTCTTTGATGCCGCCAAGGTCCGAGGCCTGTTCTTCGATGATATCGAACCGCCATCCCCGTGCTTCGGCATAGCGTTGGTACATGCGCAGCAGGTCCCCAGCGAACAACGCCGCTTCATCCCCGCCGGTGCCGGGACGGATTTCCAGCATGGCCGGTCGCGCATCCGCTGCGTCCTTGGGCAGCAGCGCCAGTTGCAGCGCATGTTCGGCCTCGGGGATACGGGACTGAAGCTGGGGGATTTCCTCTTCAGCAAGTTCCTTCATATCCGGGTCCGCCAGCATCGCCTCGGCCTCAGCCAAATCCGAGACCAGCTGACGCCAGGACAGGATTTGATCGACCACCGGTTTGAGGTCGGAATACTCTTTTGCCAGGGTCGCAATATCCCCGCCCGAGGCGCCATCGGCCATGGCGGCTTCGAGGTATTGGAATCGCTGGGTTATCTGCTCAAGGCGTTCTTCGGGGATCATCCGGCGGGTGTCTCTTAATCTGGGGCTTTGGTCAAGGGCCAGCCTTGTGCTAAGGTTCCCGGCATGAAGGGGTTGGTTTTCATTTTATCGCTGTTCGCACTGCCTGCCATGGCCGACTATGTTGGGCCAGATGGCAAGGTTCGCGATTGCTATTGCACCGACAAGTCAGGCTCGCGGATCGAGTTAGGGCAAATGATCTGCCTGCAAGTTGATGGCCGGATTTTCACCGCGCAATGCCAGATGTCGTTGAACGTGCCAATGTGGCGTGAGGTGCAGGAAGGGTGTTTGTCGTCAGATTTGGACTGGCCCGATCTGGATCAGACCCTCAAGACATCCGCGTCCTAAACGCTGCCTACATCTGCGCCAGCCACCCATCAACACGGGCCTTGTTAACCCCGAAATCCTTGCGGCCAAAACGCAAGCGGCCATGGATACGCAGCACGTCTCCGTCCTGCTGGACCGTGGTGTAGTCGGGAAAGCCGATGATCTTGGTGCGGGTGATATAGGTGATCTGCCCCTCACTCACCGATCCAGCCAAAACGATTGTGCGCGGCGCGTTGCGAGCAATGGCATCCAGCCTCGCAAGCCCCTCTGGCCCTGTTTCGACCACGCGCAGTACACCACCTTGCAGATCCTGGTTGGTCTCGGCCCGAGGGGCAATGTGCCAGTCCGCCGGATCGGAGGGCGCAAGCCGGATGTAGGCTCCAAATGCGATCACCACACCAACAACACCCAAAATCAGCATGCGTTTCATTCCGTCTCTGTCCTTTTCCTGAACCCTATGCGGAACAGGTGCCGTTTCAAGGCGAACCCGGTCAGCTACCGTGACGTCACACCGGGCAGGATGCAAAGAATTTCGAACAGAAGATTGGCGGCCGTAAGGGCCGTGTTCCCCGACGGGTCGTAGGGCGGAGAGACCTCGACCAGATCGCAGCCCACCACATTCACCCCTTGCAGCGCGTGGATCAATTGCAGCGCTTGTGGGGTTGTCAGCCCTCCGATCTCGGGCGTGCCGGTGCCGGGGGCGTAGGCCGGATCCAGACTGTCGATGTCATAGGTGATATAGACCGGGTGATCGCCGACCGTCTTGCGGATTTGCGAGCCGATCTGCGTGAGGTTCTGCTGCCACAACTCCCACGCGGGGAATTGCTGGAAGCCCCAGCCCTGCGCCTCGGTAAAGTCGGTCGAGGCATAGCCCGAACCCCGAATGCCGATCTGAAAGGTCTTGTCGGGGACGATAAGCTTTTCCTCATAGGCGCGGCGGAAGACGGTGCCATGGGTCTCACGTTCGCCAAACATCTCGTCGTTTACGTCCGCATGGGCATCCACATGCACCAGGGCGACCGGCCCGTGTTTCGCCGCAATCGCACGCAGGATTGGCAGGGTGATGGAGTGATCACCGCCCATCGCCACCGGGATCACATTCTGCGAAAGGATACCGTCATAGCTGTCTTTGATGATCTTGAGGCTTTCCGACAGCGAAAACGTATTGATCGCCAGATCGCCGATATCGGCAATCTGCAACGTATCGAACGGGGCTGCCGATGTAGCCATGTTGTAGGGCCGGATCATCGCGCTTTCGCTGCGGATTTGCTTGGGCCCAAACCGCGTTCCCGACCGCCACGAGGTGCCGATATCCATCGGTATCCCCAACAGCGCCACATCCAGCGCCGCCAGCGAGGTCGCCTGCGGCAGCCGCATGAACGTGTTCGGCCCGGAGAACCGCGCCAGATCATTGCCGCTGATCGGTTGATTAAATTCAGTCATGTGCGGTTGGTTCCCATCCCATCAGATCACGTTTCTCAGCACATACCGGAAACTTGGCTAAGCATTGGTTAACGCGCTTTGATCCCTGTTTACTTTCTCTCGGCCATCAGCAGGTTCCACCCCAGCAGACAGATGATCTGCGTGGCCACATGAGCGCCCGCAATTGCAGTCGCCCCGGAGGTGTCATAGGGCGGAGAGACCTCGACCACATCCCCGCCTTTGATGTTGATCCCGGCGATGTCGCGCAGAATGATTTGCGCCTGAATCGAGGACAAACCGCCCCAAACTGGCGTCCCGGTCCCTGGCGCAAAGGCGGGATCCAGGCCGTCGATATCGAAGCTCAGATAGACGGGGCGGTCGCCGAGTATGGATTTGATCTTCTGCGCCACGGCAGCGGGGCCGGATTCGTAAACTTCACGCGCGTCGATAATGTTGACGCCCAGCGTGTCCTCGTTGCTGGTACGGATACCAACCTGAACCGAGCGTTTCGGGTCCACGATCCCCGATTTCACGGCCTTGTAAAACATGGTCCCGTGATCGACGCGGGACATGTCATCGTCCGCCCAGGTATCCGTATGCGCATCGAACTGCAGCAAGGATATCGGGCCGTATTTCTCGGCATAAGCTTTCAGGATCGGAAAGCTGATATAGTGATCTCCGCCCAAGGTGACCGAGGCCACGTCAGCCGCCAGAATCGTGCGGATATGATCGGTCAGCGTGTCCGGAAAGGCCGGGATATTGGCGTAGTCATAGGCCATATCGCCATAGTCGACGATCGCCAGCTCGCTCAGCGCGTCAAAGGGCCAACCATAGGGGGCGTCGGGCGATTGCAGGGCGCTTGCTTCGCGGATCGCGCGGGGGCCCAGCCTTGTGCCGGGGCGGTTCGTTACCGCTTGGTCAAAGGGTACGCCGGTGACAGCGATATCGACGCCCTTCAGATCCTTGGTGTAAAGCCGCCGTAGGAACGAGGTCGCGCCGCCGAACGTGTTCTCATAGGACAGGCCCTTGAGATCGGGGTTGGTAAAGGCCTCATCGACCTGATGCTTTGCGTCTTCCAGTGCCATGTCTTGTCCCCTCAGCCCAGCGGCTGCGCCTTTTCCACGATCCGGGCAAAGAACGAGGCCCCGACCGGTGCGACTTCATCGTTGAAGTTGTATTTCGGGTGGTGCAGCCCGGCGCCCTCACCCTGACCCAGAAACAGATACGCCCCCGGACGTGCCTGCAGCATGTATGAGAAATCCTCGGCCCCCATGTCACGGCCCATATTGTCGACAACGCGGTCCTCGCCTGACACCTCGCGCGCCACATCCGCGGCAAAGGCCGTTTTCTCGGCGTCATTGATCGTCGCCGGATAGCCAATCTGATAGTTCAACCTCGCCTCAACCCCATATGAGGCCGCCTGCCCCGCCACGATCTGCTCCATCCGCTCGATCACCATCTTCTGAACGGTTGGATCAAACGTGCGAACGGTGCCGTTCAGGTAAGCCGTGTCCGGGATCACATTGTTCACCGTTCCGGCGTGAATTTGCGTGACGGAAATCACCAGATCCTGCACCGCATAGTGGTTCCGGCTGACAATTGTCTGGATCGCCTGTGCGATCCCGCAAGCCGCCATCACCGGATCTTTGGTCTGGTGCGGCAATGCTCCGTGACCGCCCTGCCCTTGCACGTGGATCTCGAACGTATCCACAGCAGCCATCAGAGGCCCAGCGGTCGTGTAGAAAGCCCCCTCGGGGTTTCCTGGATCATTGTGAATGCCATAGACCTGAGAGATGTCGAACCGGTCCATGATGCCTTCCTGCACCATCACATCCGCGCCACCGCCTTCTTCTTCGGCCGGTTGAAAGATCAGCGCCACGCGGCCCGCGAAATTCCGCGTCTCGGCCAGATAGCGCGCAGCCCCCAACAGCATCGTTGTGTGCCCGTCATGCCCGCAGGCATGCATCTTGCCGGGGTTCTTCGAGGCATATTCAACGCCCGTCTCCTCGGGGATGGGTAGCGCGTCCATATCGGCCCGCAACCCGATGGTCGGGCCGTCGCCCTGCCCATTGATGATCGCCACCATCCCGGTTTTGGCGATGCCTTCGTGCAGCTCATCCACACCGAATTCCCGCAGACGCTCGGCCACGAAAGCGGCTGTCTCGTAGCATTCGAACTCCAGTTCAGGGATCGTGTGCAAGTGCTGGCGCCACTTGGCCATATCGGCGGCAAAATCGGCAATTCGGTTGACGACGGGCATCTGGGGTGGACTCCTGATCGGGACTGCGGAATGGATGCATCTGACACCGGAACGAAAGGGTTCGCAATGGCTGAAAATCCTCTGATCCATGACAGCGATGCGGGTATCGAGCGCCTGCTGGAAATCATGCGCCGTTTGCGCGACCCGCAAAGCGGGTGTCCGTGGGACATCGAACAGGATTTCGCCACCATCGCCCCCTACACAATCGAGGAAGCCTATGAGGTCGCCGACGCCATCGAACGGCAGGCCTATGATGAGCTGAAGGGAGAGCTGGGCGACCTTCTCTTCCAATCCGTCTTCCACGCGCAAATGGCTGAGGAAGCGGGGCATTTCACCTTTCAGGACGTGGTCCGCACCATGTCGGACAAGATGGTCAGCCGTCACCCGCATGTGTTCGGCGACGAATCTCGTGAAAAGTCCGCCGACCAGCAAACCAAGGATTGGGAAGCCATCAAGGCTGCCGAACGCGCGGGCAAAGAACAGAAAGGTGCGCTGGACGGTGTGGCCGCCAACCTGCCCGCCCTGCTGCGGGCGCACAAGCTGCAGAAACGAGCCGCGCGTGTGGGCTTTGACTGGCCTGATGCCAGCCATGTCCTCGCCAAGATCACCGAGGAAGCCGCCGAGTTGGAAGAGGCCCGCAACGCCAAGGACGCCGACGCGCTCGAAGATGAATTCGGCGATCTGCTGTTCGTGATGGTCAATCTCGGGCGCCATCTGGGGATCGAGCCCGAGGCTGCCCTGCGCCGCACTAACGCCAAGTTTACGCGTCGCTTTGAGCAGGTCGAGGCTCGTCTGGCCGCGCGGGGCAAAACCCCTGCGCAAAGCGATCTGGCCGAAATGGACGCGCTATGGGATGAGGTGAAGACCGAGGAACATCGCGCCAATGGCAAACTCCCGCCAGTTGGAGCCTGAATCAGGTGGACAAGTCGCGAGACACTTGCGACTGTCCGACCTTCACGCCCCCCGGAGACCCCAATGCCCCGCAAGATCATCATCGACACCGACCCCGGCCAGGACGACGCCGTCGCCATTCTTTTAGCGCTCGCCAGCCCCGAAGAGATCGAGGTGCTGGGCATTACTGCCGTCGCCGGGAATGTGCCGCTTGAACTGACCGCCAAGAACGCGCGTATTGTCTGTGAGTTGGCGGGCCATACCGAGGTGCCGGTCTATGCCGGATGCGACCGGCCGCTTAAACGCCCTCTTATCACGGCTGAACATGTGCACGGCAAAACCGGGCTGGACGGTCCCGTTCTACCGGATCCACAGATGCCTTTGACCGAGGGCCACGCGGTTGATTTCATCATCGAAACCCTGCGCACGCAGGAACCCGGGACAGTCACGCTCTGCCCGCTGGGGCCGCTGACGAACATCGCGACCGCCTTCCAGAAGGCCCCGGATATCGTCGACCGGGTGCAGGAAATCGTGCTGATGGGCGGTGCCTATTTCGAGGTCGGGAACATCACGCCAGCCGCGGAGTTCAACATTTATGTCGACCCGGAAGCTGCTGAAATCGTGTTTAAATCTGGCGCTAATATTGTCGTCATGCCTCTTGATGTGACCCATGACGCTTTAGTTACACCGCATCGCAATGACGCATTCAGATCGCTGGATAGTAAGGTCGGTCATGCAGTTGCTGAAATGACCGATTTCTTCGAGCGCTTTGACAAGGAAAAGTACGGCTCGGAAGGCGCACCATTGCACGATCCCTGCGTTACCGCCTATTTGATTCAGCCAGAACTGTTCTCGGGTCGCCACATTAATGTTGAGATCGAAACCAAGTCAGAATTGACGCTGGGAATGACAGTCGCTGACTGGTGGAGTGTAACAGACCGAAAACCGAATGCTATGTTCATGGGCGACGTAGACGCCCAAGGTTTCTTCACCCTTCTCACGGAAAGGCTGGCCCGCCTATGACCGCCGCTTTAAGACTGGCTCACCCTGAAGATCTGGATCGCCTGATGGGGCTTGTCTCTGCGTTCCACGCCGAACAGGGGATCGCACAGGACGCCGATCAACGGCGCGAGGCGCTGATGCCTCTGCTTGAGGGCATCCCCCATGGCTGCATCTACCTGATTGGCCCGGGTCGCGCGCCTTTGGGCTATATCATCCTGACCTTCGGCTGGTCGGTTGAATTCGGCGGCATGGATGGGTTCGTGGACGAAATCTACATCCGCCCCGCCGTTCGTGGACGGGGCATCGCGACCGAAGTTTTGCTGGAACTGCCCAAGGCCCTGGCTGAGGCCGGATTGACCGCCCTGCACCTTGAAGTCGACCGCACGCATGAGGCGACGCAGAAGCTTTATCTGCGCACCGGCTTCAAACCACGCGAGCGCTATATGCTGATGAGCAAAGCGCTCTAGCGCGACTCGCCCCGGAAAACCACATTCGGGTTATAGTACATCTCCTGCACCGGATCGTCGGAGGAGACCTTTTGCCCTGTGATCGGATAGGTCCCGGGCCCTGCACAGGCCGCCAGAAATACAGTGCTGAGAACTGTCGCTACGAGAAGGAATTTCGAACCAGTCATGGTGTGCTCCTTTCGGTAATGACTTCAGTATAGAACACGAAACCGTGAGCGCTGTGTGATTAAGTTCACACATAACATCCGTTAACCCGCTAAATACTTGCAAATAAGGCGAATTCTCCTAGCGAGAGGAATTAACAGTCGCAGCCGTCCTTTTGCTATCAAAAAGGCCCTCTTTCCGGGGAAAGAGGGCCTCCAGCAGTGCTCAGAACAGGGTTTGAAATCACCGTTTCAGGATCGATGCTCCCGCGTATTCCGCAATTTCACCCAGAGATTCTTCAATACGGATCAGTTGGTTATACTTGGCCAACCGGTCCGAACGCGCCAGCGAGCCGGTTTTGATCTGTCCGCAATTGGTCGCCACGGCCAGGTCGGCGATTGTGGCATCTTCGGTTTCACCCGAGCGGTGTGACATCACGTTGGTGTAACGCGCGCGGTGAGCCATATCGACGGCACGCAGTGTCTCTGTCAGCGATCCGATTTGGTTCACCTTGACCAGCATCGAGTTGGCGCAGCCACGTTCGATCCCTTCAGCCAGACGTGCGGGGTTGGTCACAAACAGGTCATCGCCGACCAGTTGAACCTTGTCACCGATCGCGTCGGTCAGAGCTTTCCAGCCGTCCCAGTCGTCTTCGGACATGCCGTCTTCGATCGAGATGATCGGATAGTCTTTGACCAAGGTCGCCAGATACTCGGCGTTTTCCTCTGAGGTCAGCGAGATATTCTCACCCGCCAGCACATATTTGCCGTCCTTGAAGTATTCGGTCGCGGCGCAATCCAGCGCGAGGTGAATTTCCTCACCCGGCTTGTAGCCCGCTTTTTCGACCGCCTGCAGGATGAAATCCAATGCCTCGCGCGTCGACGCGATGTTGGGGGCAAAGCCTCCTTCGTCCCCCACTCCGGTGGCCAGACCGGCAGCCGACAGCTCGCGCTTAAGCGTGTGGAACACCTCGGAGCCCATGCGGACCGCCTCGCGGATATTCGCGGCCGAGGTCGGCATGATCATGAATTCCTGAATGTCGATCGGGTTGTCGGCGTGCTCGCCCCCGTTGATGATGTTCATCATCGGAACCGGCAGGACGCGGGCCGAGGTACCACCGACATAGCGATACAAGGGTTGCGTGGTGAAATCCGCAGCCGCCTTGGCCGTCGCAAGCGAAACACCCAGAATAGCGTTTGCGCCCAATCGACCCTTGTTCTCGGTCCCGTCCAGCTCGATCATCGCCTGGTCGATAGCGACCTGCTCGGTCGCGTCAAAACCCACCAATTCCTCAGCGATCTCGCCGTTGACGGCGGCGACGGCCTCGAGAACGCCCTTACCCATGTAGCGCGACTTGTCTCCGTCGCGCTTTTCAACCGCCTCATAGGCGCCGGTGGAGGCACCTGAGGGCACGGCCGCGCGGCCCATTGTGCCGTCTTCCAGAATCACGTCGACCTCGACCGTCGGGTTGCCCCGACTGTCCAGGATTTCGCGTGCGTGAATGTCGATGATGGTACTCATGAGGGCGGTCCCTGTGGCTGCATTCCGTTGCACGCGTCATAGCAGCACGGAACTAAAAGTAAACCATTACCGTTATCGCTAACACGTATATTCCCGACCCTTTAGGGCTAACAGCGTCATGTTTGCGCCAACAGGGTTACGCTGCGGCCAACGCCATTTCGCGCGCCAGTTTGCGTTCGCGTAGAAAGGTATACAGGCCCGAGCCGATGATCAGGGACGCCCCGGCCAGCGTCATCAGGTCCGGACGTTCCCCAAAGACCAGGACACCCGCAAGGATCGAAAACAGAAGCCGCGTGTAGCGAAACGGCGTGACGGCCGAGGCTTCGCCGACGCGCATTGCGATCACGATCGCATAGTAGCCCAGAACACCGAAAAAGGCCGCTCCGGCAAAAGGCCAAACCTCAGCGCTTTGCATGGTTTCCAGTGGATGGCCGCTCATGATCATCAAGGTCGCGCCGCCCACAGCCAAGGCTAGATAGGCCTGTAGGGACACCACAGCCGACGAGACCTTGCTGTCCAATCGCCGTGTAATCAGATCGCGGGCCGCCACGCCAATAACCGCAGCCACCACATAGAGGGATTCCGGGCGGAAACCTTCAAGCCCGGGCCGGATGATCATCAGCACCCCTATGAAACCAACGCCAATCGCGCTCCAGCGTCGCCAACCGACTTGTTCACCCAAAAACAGCGCCGCCCCCATGGTGACCGCTAGAGGCATTGCCTGAAACACGGCCGCCACGGTCGAAAGGTCCACAAGGGCCAGCGCCGTCACAAAGGCTACCGCAGCGACGGCTTCGGACATAGCGCGGATCATTGGTAAAAGCTGCCACGCCTCGGGTACAAAAATCCGTTTGCGGGTCGCGATGGCCATGACCAGAAATACTAAAGAACAGACCAGCCCCAGCATGACCAGAATCTGGCCCGGCGAGATGGAAGACGTCAGCTGCTTGATGAACACATCTTCAAGCGTGAATGCCGCCATAGACGCAATGACCAGCAAAATGCCGTTGACGTTGTTCATGGGTCTGTCCGTAAAGAAACGGGCGGCACCAATTGCCGCCTTCTCACTTCAGCAAAACCGTATGTATTGCGTTAAATCAAGACCTATCACATCGCGAGCGATGAATTGTCTTGTTGCCACCCATCGCGTTTGGTGATGGATCACTCGGGCTTGATGGGAACGCCATACAGCTCCAGCCGATGTCCTTTGAGACGGTAACCCAACTTTTCCGCGATCTTTTCCTGCAGCGCTTCGATCTCGGGGTCGACGAATTCGATCACTTCCCCCGATTGCATGTCGATCAGGTGATCATGGTGATCCCTCTCGGCATCTTCATAACGGGCGCGGCCATCGCCGAATTCCAGACGCTCCAGAATGCCAGCCTCTTCGAATAGTTTCACCGTGCGGTAGACCGTTGCGATCGAGATACCCGAATCCAAAGCTGACGCGCGGGCATAGAGTTCTTCGACATCTGGGTGGTCCGCGCTCTCCTCGAGAACCTGCGCAATAGTGCGCCGCTGGCCGGTCATGCGAAGGCCTTTGGCTTCACAACGCGAAATGATCGTATCCGGCATGTTGCCCCTCAGAAACTACTCGGGTGTCTGTCTTAGTATGTCCGTACGCGCCGCGCCACAAGAATTCGACATCCCCCTGCAGATCATCCTTCAAGGCGCAGATCGGCCCAGATCGGCAAATGGTCCGAGGCGATATGGGCCGGGCGATCCTCGTGCACGCCATGCGCATGCACCTCGACCCCCTGCCCAAGGGCAATCCGGTCCAAGGCGCCTAAGGGCTGGGCTGCAGGAAAGCTGGGGAGCGGAGGCAGAAACCGCATCTCAGGCACGAGGTTATCGAGCACAGGTGAGCGCGACCATTCGTTGAAATCTCCGGCCCAGACCGTCGGCATATCCTCCAGATCCGCGCCGAACTGGCGTATATGGGTGATCTGCCGGCGACGCGAGGCAGACAGCAGCCCCAGGTGCATGCCCATCACCCTTAGCGGCCCGATGGGGGTATCGAACTCAACCCGCACCGCGCCGCGCGGCTCGAACCCCGGCAATTCGTGATGGCCGGTCTGACGGACCGAGATCGCATCGCCCCGCCAGATCACCGCATTTCCATGCCATCCCAAACTGCCTGCCCCGCCGAGATCGACGATCTGCCATCCGGCCTCATCCAACATGAACTGAGGCAGCGCGGCAGGCCGTGGTGGCAGCCGTTTATCAGCTTCTTGCAACACAACGATATCGGCGCGCATCCCCTCAATAACCTGAAGGATGCGCTGTGGCTGACGCCGGAGATCAAGGCCGACGCATTTCTGAATATTGTAGCTGGCAAGCCGCAGAACCGAGGGTATTTTCATATCGCTTTTCAGAGTCAACGGCACCGATTTGGAACCTTAGAAATGGGCGCGGTGTTGCAATTCTCAGCGCGTTCCCTCAAAGGTTTATGAGTATTACATTAAATAAGTTTACACGAAATCAAGCGGGGTTAAACTGCCGCAAAAAGGAAACTCGCCCTTGGACGTTGAATCCACATTCGCCACGATGATCATTGCCGATATCGTGGGCAGTACGCCGCTCTACAAGGCGGTGGGCGATGACGAAGCCCAGCGCCTGATCCAACTTGAGATCGACCGGCTACGCTCGGTCCTGCAGGAGTTTGGCGGCATTCCGGTCGGGCAAAAGGGCGACGATGTTCTCAGCTATTTCGAGAACCCAAGCTCGGCCTACAATGCAGCCCTGAAGCTGATCGAGCCTTCAACCCATACGCCGCTATCCGTCCACGTCGGCGTACATTGCGGCCCCATCGTGATCGGCAAGCGCGGCATCTATGGCGAGGCCGTCAACGTGACCGCCCGTTTTGCAACCGCAGCCAATCCGGGCGAGGCTTGTTTCAGCCAAGGGATCGCTGTCTTGCTGCCCGCCGAACTACGAACCACGCTTACACCGCTGGGCCAGCTTAGCCTCAAGGGGCTTACCGAGGCTCAGACAGCCTATTCGCTAATCCACCCCGAGTCTGACTCGATCATGCAGACCAGGCTGCCGCAGAATTTCGGCCGCACCGAGGAGAACTGGCAGCCCCGCGAAGGCCTGACCCTGATCCTGCGCCACGAGGACCGCGTCTGGCGCTGTCTCGGAAACGGAGAGTTCAAGATTGGCCGCGCGCCTGACTGCGATGTGGTGCTACCGCAGCCCTGGATCTCGCGCCTGCATGCGGTCCTTGCCATGAAAGCGGGTAAGCTGATCCTGACAGACCGCAGCACCTCGGGGACCTACGTGAAATCAGAATCCGGACGCGAAATCCAACTGAAACGGGAATCGGTCATGCTGGCCGATAGTGGCCTGATCTCACCGACCCTGCCCATCGACATGTCCGAGACCTGCCTGCAATTCGAGCTGCTGGGCCGCAATCAGGTTCCGCAAAACGTGGCGTGAACTACCTCATTTTCACTGGGGGGCCGTGTTAGGTCGGGATTCTCGGGCTGATCCACAAAGGGGCGTGACAACACATCGTTCAAACGATGGAACGGGGCATAGTCCCCCGTCACCGCAGCTTCGATCATCTGCTCAACACGGTGGTTGCGCGGGATGAAGGCCGGGTTTGTCGCTGACATCACCCCGTGCGGGTCCGCCTCGCGTGACATGCGGGCCTGCCAACCCTCAGCCCAGCTATCAAACGCCTCAGGGTTCGTGAATTGGTCCCGCGCGCGCTCACCGCCCAGCGCCCTGAACGTATTGGTGAAATCCGCATGCTCCTCCGCCATACGCTTCAACAGGTCGGTGATCAGCCCAAGATCCCCCTCCTCTGCGCGCGTCAAACCCAGCTTGGCACGGAAGCGGCGCAACCACTCCTGCTGGAGCAAATCGGGCATGGCGTGTACGATCTCGGTCGCCTCTTCGACACTGTCCTGAGGATCATCGTATTGCTGGATCAAGGCCGTCGCCAGTTGCGCCAGATTCCACACTGCAATTTCGGGCTGGTTGGAATAGGCATAGCGCCCCATCCGGTCGATTGAGCTGTAGACCGTATTCGGATGGTAGCTGTCCATGAAGGCGCAAGGACCATAGTCGATGGTCTCCCCCGCGATCGAGGAATTGTCCGTATTCATCACCCCGTGAATGAACCCAACGCTCATCCACGCCGCGATCAGCTTTGCCTGCGCATCGCGAACGGCCCGCAAAAGACCCATTGGCCCTTCAGCCTCGGGGTAGTGGCGCTGGATGGCATAGTCGGTCAATTGCTTCAGACTTTCGACCTGCCTGCGCCCGGCAAAGACCTGAAATGTTCCAACGCGCAAATGGCTCTGCGCCACTCGGGTCAAAACCGCCCCGGGCATCGGCCCTTCGCGGTAAACGGCTTCACCTGTTTCAACAGCGGCCAAAGCCCGCGTGGTCGGAATGCCCAGAGCATGCATCGCTTCTGAGACCACATATTCCCGCAACACCGGCCCCAGCCATGCTCGCCCATCGCCTTGCCGCGAATAAGGCGTCCGGCCCGAGCCCTTTAGTTGAATGTCACGGCGTATCCCGTCTTCGCCCACAGTCTCACCCAGCAAAACCGCACGGCCGTCGCCAAGCTGAGGATTATAAGTCCCGAACTGGTGACCAGAATACAGCTGCGCCAAAGGCTCTGCCCCGTCGGGTACCGTATTGCCCGCAAAGGCCTGTGCCATCTCCGTGACATCTCCGGGTGAGATGCGCAATATCCGCGCCAACCCCTCGTTGAACGCAATCAACTGAGGCTCTTTCACAGGAACCGGAGACTGCCGCGTGTAAAAGGCATCCGGCAAACGGGCGTAGGAGTTATCAAAGGGGATCGTAAGGGTCATGGCGCAAACATATGACCTTAGGCGATGATTGCCATAGCGGATCGTGCGGACCCATGCATAATCGCGCAAAAACCCAAAAGGCCAAACATGACCGCGCAAGAGATCATCGACCACCTGAACCTGCAAAAACACCCCGAAGGCGGCTGGTACCGCGAGACATGGCGCGCGCAAAACGAAGGCCGTGCCACGGGCACTTGCATCTATTTCCTGCTAGAGGCCGAGGAATCCAGCCACTGGCACCGCGTCGATGCGACCGAGATCTGGCTTTACCATGCAGGCGCGCCTCTGGTGCTATCGATCAGTGAAACCGACCAAGGCCCCGCCACCGATCACCTTCTCACCCCCAACCTGTCCCAAGGCGCACCGCAACTGATTGTTCCTGAAAACCACTGGCAAGCCGCCCGAACGACCGGAGACTATACTCTGGTCAGCTGCACCGTCTCTCCCGGTTTCGAATTCGAAGGTTTCGACCTCGCCGTCCCCGGTTTCGACATCCCTCGCAACCGATAGCAATTGCGGATCCAAACTTCATCTGGCTAAAAATACCTCGGGGGGAGTCGCGCAAAGCGCGGCGTGGGAGAGCCCCCAACCCCGCACCCACCTATTTCTCGGCCCGGTTCTTCAAAAGCGCGGTCAACAAGGGCACCAGCAACGCCGGCAAAGATCCCAGCGGATTTGCGCCAATGCTCTTGACCGCCTGAACCACCTCACGCGCCTCAGTGGCCATCTCCTCCATCTCGCCTTCAACGTCCGCGATTGCCATGTCGCGCACTTCCACCGCCGGGGCGATTTCATCCTCGACACTGGTCCGCCGCGCAAACAGAACCAGTAGCGCCGCCAAAACTAGGTTCCCCGCCGCCAGCACCGCTGCTGCACCGGCGGAAGACATCAACGCGTCCAACGCAAAAAAGATGGCAACATTCAGGGCAACCAAACCGGCCAGTGCCGCGATACCTGCCAGCACCATCAGGATCGTCTGTTGCTGCATGACCGCAAGACGACGACGCGCGATCAGGCGCTCCGTGCGATAGATCGTTACAAGATTTCTGCTAAGTCTGCTCATCTCACCCCCTCTATCTGCTGGCCCGACCGACCACATACCCAAGCGAGAACGCAATCAGCAGAACTGTAATCGGATAATCCTTCTGCAATCGACCAAACTCGGCAACGACCTCCTCACCCATGGCCTCGGCCCCGGATAGATCAACGCCATGCTCTTTCAGTAATCGCCGAATCTCATCGCTCGTTTTGGTCGAGGTCTTTTCTTCGGCGCCCGCCTCAGCGCTCTCCTCCAACTTCGCGTTACGAGCCCGCAACGCCTCAAGTTCGGCTTCCAGTTCCGCTTTCGTCGCCATGAAACAAGACCTTTGTTGAAACAAGTTTACACAAGCGTTGCACATTTGTGTCCGCTTTTGAACCACTTGGTCCGAGTTTCCAGCTTAGCTGGCCTGGTCCACCGAGACACGGCTGACAATGCCACCGCCCACCAGGGCCTGCACCCCCGTCGTTCCAGGGCATGAGGTCGGCAAACCTCGCGCCACGCGGACCGCCAGATAGGCGAAGGCCTGCGCTTCCAGCATATCGCCGTCCAGCCCCACGGCCTCGACCGGCTCAATCGGGCAATCCAACGAGACGCGCAGCATCTCCATCAGAACGGGGTTGTGCCGCCCGCCGCCGGTCACCAACACGCGCGCCGGAGGTTTCGGGCAATGCTGCATACCCTGCGCCACACCCGCCGCGCACATCGCGGTCAGAGTGGCAACCGCATCTGCGTCGCACAACTCCTGCACCAGACGCACCATCTCGGCAAAGTCGTTTCGGTCCAAGGATTTGGGCGGCATGCGCGCAAAGAATGGCTCGGCCAAAAACAGCTCCAGCGCACCGGTTTCCACGGAGCCGCCGCGGGCTACTGCGCCATCGCGATCCATCGGTAGGCCCAGGCGAGCTTGGATCAGATCATCCACAGGCGCATTTGCCGGACCGGTGTCAAACGCCAGCAACGCCCCCGGTGCCTCAGGGCCATCAAAGGACGGGTCTACATAGGTCAGGTTGCCGACACCGCCGAGGTTCAGGAAACACAGCGGCTCCCGCGCATCGATCCATTTGGCACAAGCGAAATGGAAGAACGGGGCCAGAGGCGCGCCCTCGCCGCCTAAAGCCACATCGTCACTGCGGAAGTCCCAGACAACCGGCAAACCCAGCGCCTGCGCCAGCCCGACGCCATCGCCCACTTGCAAGGTGCCGCGCCCACGCGGCTCATGCGCAAGGGTCTGGCCGTGAAAGCCGATCAAATCCACCTCTTCGAATTCCGACAGGGCCTCGGCATGGGCCACGGTCACCAACTCGCCCGCGACCTCCACATCGGGGCCTTGCCATTGCCCCAAAGCGGCGCGGATCACCGCACGTTCGGCCTCAGAATAGGCGCGATAGCCGGTTTCACCAAAGCTGAAGATCCGGTGACCATCGGTTTCGACCACAGCGGCATCCACGCCATCCATTGACGTCCCTGACATCGCCCCAAGCGCCCGGATCGGCCCTTGTTTGTTGTTGGACTGCCGCACGGCTGCCTCCTGCCTGTATCAGTCGTTGCACCTGCCTTCTGAACAATCAGAGCGTGCAACGGCGCCAACCTGCCCCGCCTATGGCAGACAAGGCAAGCGCCTTGCGCCCAAGCTGCAAAGAATTCTGCCCCGAGCGCCATGTATGCGACGCTGACCCGAGGTGTTTTTCAGCACAAAAGGCACCTTCCCCTTCCCCACGCTGCCGCCTATACAGTGCCCTGCAACATTAACCCGAGGGCACGATATGACCTACCACCCCGTCATGGATTGTCCTCGCCACGGATGACCGAGCGCGGCTTTCTGGTGTTAGATATGCCGGTGGTAGGCCATCTTTCGGAGCAAGCTCCTCCTCAGATACGTGCCCTCGGGTTAATGTTGCGGGGCACTGAAACACCTTAGTTTCATGACGCCTTCGGCCATCACTGCCTGTAACCGAAACAGGAGTGAACCGACCATGTCGTTGAAGATTGAGAAAGCTACCGAGTCCATCGTTAAAAGACTGCCATTACCTGAATCTAGGGAAGTAACTTACACCATACTTTCACCAACAGGATTGACATTAAGAGTACGTTCTGGTGGATCGAAGACTTGGTATGCTCGTCTGTGGAACGCTAAGTCCCAAAGGCTAGTGCGTAAGAAGCTAGGTGTATGGCCCCACATGTCGTGTAGCGTGGCTATTAAGGCTGTTGAGCGAACCCGTAGAGAGTTTGAAGAATCTCGGTGGAACGACAAACTCAAGGCCCTGACATTGGCTCAGGCATACCAGCACTACAAAGATAAGAAAGCCAAGGATGGTAAGATCACATCATTCCAACAACAGATAGTTCAGGCTTGGCGATGTGTCCCTTCTCGGCTCCATCATGAGCTATTGGACGAGATAGTTCCCAATGACCTAGCTGACTTGGTATCCAGTGTTGCTGCTGAGCGTAAAGGTACTGCCTTCCATGTTCGAAGGATGCTCAAGGCTGTGTATCGACTGGCCCTTATCAATGACTGGTGCTTGAAGGATCGAACTTTAACTATCGAACCCGTCACACTGAAACCGAAGAGATTACTCGTATCGAATGAGGATATAGCGAAGGTATTGGATACGGCTCGACAGCACCCTGACAAGGAGAAGGTCTGTGCACTGCCACTGACTGCTGCAACAGGTCAACGAGGTGGTGAGGTTATGAAGTTAGATTGGTCTGATGTGTACGAGGATCGCATCGTGTTCCCTGCTGAGATACGGAAGCAAGGTGAAGAACATACAGTCTGGCTCAATGACCTAGCTCGTGAAGCATTGGCTACCCATCCAAGGAGCGAAGCGAACGATCCTAATGAAGAACGTGTTGGTCCGATGTTCCCCGGTTGGCATAGGGATTGGATCAGTTACTTCGGTGAGGTGGTTGGACGACAAGCCAAGGTCAAAGGGTTCGGTGTCCACCAGCTACGCAAGGCAGTGATTAGTAACCTGCTCAGTGAGGGTGTGCCTGTTCACATCGTCCAGCAAATCTCGGGCCACAAGGATACATCTATCTTGATGAAGCACTATGCTATCTCCACCGAAGAGCAAGCCAAAGGTGCTGCCCAAAGTGTGAGCTTCAAATAGGTCTTAGAGCCACAGAGAGAGTCACTGACGGGGTGTAATGCCTCGTCAGGTCCGCACACACCATAAGACAGGTTAACAGGGCTGTGTGAACCTCCTTATTTTCATAGCTCAGTCAACCAATCCACCAATAGTTGCGGCGGTTTATCGCCCATGAATCTGGGTTGGTGAAACCTGTTTTAACCAGTCTTAACGGAATGTTGTTATACGACGTTCAACCAGCTACGAAGGCTGGCAATACCACTAAGACGAGGACGAGCAAACATGTTCAAAAGAAAGAAACTAGACCACGATCACAGAAGCATGTGGGACAATGCGAAGATGGATGCGGCTATCGACGAACTCGGCAGTCTGTTTCAATTCCCACAGAATGTCGCTGGCACCCTTGAGGCTGAATTCATCGTAATGAACAACGCCAAGGATCACACCGTATTCGACGGTAAGAAGGACACCCCCATCCAGAGGCTTGAGCATATCGAAGCTCAAATTCGGGCGCTGACTGAAGACTACTACGAAGCTCACGAACAACTGATGAAGAAGTTCAAAGCTATCCGAGACAATAAGTAATCTCAGGTATCATCCGACATGACCAAGGTTCTATACACACAGATTGCAGCATTGGCGGTGGTGCTAGGGTTCACCGCATCGGCACAAGCTGAGGCACCCTTCGAGAAGCAGATATTTGGGAGCACATTTAACCACAAGTTCTACGAGCTTGAGTTGGACGGTGGTGGTGGAGAGTCGATCTTAATATCAGGGCTGGCTGCTGGTTACGTTGATAGTGGGACAACGATCAAGCGATGCACCATCACATATGAGCTATCTCAACTAACCATTGGTGTCACCGAAGACATATCAAAGAACCGTGAATACTATCACGCTCTCGTTGGTGCTGGAAAACCAACCGAAGGTGACTCAATGGTGTTCGCTCAAATCCTGCTCAACCAATCACCACCAGTTCAGGCTGGGTTCAACTTGTGTAAGAAAGCTCTCAATAGTTATCAGGGCTAGGCGTCTTATCCAGTGGCGGGGTTCCGGTTGTCCGAGTCCTCGCCCACCTAACCCACCTGACAAAATCAAATGTGAGTATGAGCCTAACGGCTAATGCGATGCCAATCGCTCGTATTTTTGTGGGAAAGTATTTTCACCCTTTTCTAATGATCAAGTTGGGTGATCATCCCGGCTGATATTGACCGACCTATCATCACTGGAACACACCTAAGAGACTCTGGGAGGCACCCTACAGGGCCGTAACAGGTGTCTTGGCCACCCTCGCCCCAGTCAGGCAGTTAACAGGGCTGTACGAGTCATCCTGTAAACGAAGGATACCGGGCCTGTCGTGGCCCCTCACGTGTACGTGCGCGTACTCACGCGCGTACTAGTACTAAAATATACTATAACTTCTAACCTACTTTTAAGGCAGGTGGTGGTTGGACGAAGAAGTATGTCCTTAGGCGTGGGGGCTGAGCGTAGCGATAACCCACGTCGTAACCTTTAACTCTCCAACTTTCTTTACTCGGGATATAAGATAGACCTCACGGGAACCTGAGCAAGCTCAGAACCCCTGCGGACACGAGTGACACCTAACTTTATTTTCCTTATTCGGTTAACAAAACTCCCTGAATCTTTTTAGTAATATAGACACCCCATAGTGCGGAGGAGTGCACTAACGGTTGATCCGAAGGCGAGACCATCCCTAAACCTTTTTTTTACAGAAACGGAGACATCCCTTAGGATGTCACCCAACTTTATTTCTCTTCGTTGGTTGTAAATTCTGCCTGAATTTCGTTAGTATATATGTAAGGGTTTGAAGTGTCCTGAGGCCACATTTCAACCCCTTGCAAACCAAGGGCGGGGCGTGGTCGGTAGGGGGCCATGTTTCGCTGAGTCAGAATGTCGCAAGGCGCGATGACGACAACCATAAGACAAATGGCCGTCCAATAATTCTCTAATACTAAAAACCAATAATATATCTAATAAGTATTAACGCTTAGCTGTCTCTGCTGTGTGCAGCTTAGGGGTAGCCCCATAGTTTAAGAGCAGTGTTGTTACCGAAGAAAGTAAGGCTCGGTGTTATCATTACTACTCACTGCAATACTCTATCGTTCCCATCCTGAGTTGGGTTCAGACCTCAAACTTACACCAGCAGTAACGGACCATAAGCAAAGCCCTGTGTTATATGGCTTTCCGATACATTGAATGACCTAACATCTATCACTGGACATACAACTACACTTAGGCTTGGATCTATCGTTGAGGACTTGACCTTACTCGGTGGTTGATAGATTGGTTCAGCCTGTTGCTTGACCTCGGATTCACCATAGCCTACTCCAGCTTCTAGGTTGTGACGGTTGAGCCTAATGAAATAAGGCTGAGGAATACGTACCGTGACCTACCACCCCAAATCGGATTTCATCGCCACGATGATCGAGCGCGGCTTTCTGGCCGACTGCACCGATTATCAAGGCCTTGACGACGCGCTGATCGACGGGGTGCAGACAGCTTATATCGGCTATGACGCCACCGCGCAGTCGCTGCATGTGGGTCACCTGATGAACATCATGGTGCTACGTTGGTTGCAAAAGACCGGCCACAAGCCGATCACCCTGATGGGCGGCGGCACCACCAAGGTGGGCGACCCCTCGTTCCGCTCGGATGAACGTCCCCTGCTGGGGCCCGAACAGATCGACGCCAATATCGCGGGCATGAAGCAGGTGTTCTCGAAATACCTGTCCTACGATGACAGCGAGACCGGCGCGCTGATGCTGAACAATGCCGAATGGCTGGACAGCCTGAACTACCTCGATTTCCTGCGCGACATCGGGCGGCATTTCTCGGTCAACCGAATGCTGTCCTTCGAGTCGGTGAAATCCCGGCTGGACCGCGAACAATCGCTGAGCTTCCTGGAATTCAACTACATGATCCTGCAGGCCTACGACTTCCTTGAGCTGAACCGCCGCTATGGCTGCGTTCTGCAAATGGGCGGCTCAGATCAGTGGGGTAATATCGTCAACGGTATCGACCTGACCCGCCGCGTCTTGGATCAGGAAATTTACGGCCTGACGACGCCTCTGCTGACAACCAGCGACGGCCGCAAGATGGGCAAATCGCAGGGCGGTGCGATCTGGCTGAACGGCGATATGCTATCGCCCTATGAGTTCTGGCAGTTCTGGCGCAACACGACTGACGCCGATGTGGGTCGCTTCCTGAAGATCTTCACCGAGCTGCCGGTCGATGAATGCGACCGCATGGGCGCGTTGCAGGGGTCCGAGATCAACGAGGCCAAAATTCGCCTCGCCAATGAGGTCACGACCCTTCTGCATGGGGCCGAAGCCGCTGCCACAGCCGAGGCCACCGCGCGCGAAGTGTTCGAAAAAGGCGGTGTTGGCGGAGACCTTCCGACCCTCACGCTCAGCGCGGATGAGTTGGGCGATGGCATGTCGATCGTGCAGTTGATTGTGAAATCCGGTCTGGCCAAGTCCGGCAAAGAAGCCAAGCGCCTGATCTCGGAAAACGGCGCCAAGCTGGACGACGCGCCGCTGACGGACGCAGGCCTGATGATTGACGCAGGCGCGCTTTCCTCTCCGATCAAACTGAGCGCAGGCAAGAAACGCCACGCTCTGGTTCAGCTGGGCTGATCTTTCTCGTTTCCGGGCGCAAACACCTGCGCCCGGAGCGCCTTATTTCGTTGATGCCGAAATCTATGCTAAACTGCTGACTATTGAAGCGTTTTAGTATGATTTGAACATGGTAGTTGCGAACAAATTCACATCTTCCCGCCGCGCCGACGTTGTCTTTGAGGGCGAAAAATTCTCGACCGGCGCGGATGAAGTCACCTGCATCCTGACAACCGACAGCTTGAAGCAAAAGGGAAGCTCTCCGGCTACCGGCCATTGCGCGATTGTCGAGCGGTTCAACTCGCGCTGGGATGTAAAGGACCTGATTGATCTGGCTGCGGTGCAAAAGGCTCTGTCCAGTAAGTCGACGCTCCAAAAGCTTGCCAAGGCAAATTCGGTCGACAAGATTTTGGAGCTTCTGGCGCTGACAGAAATTCAGATGCTGTCCGATTACTCGGAACTGCAGGCACAGACATACATCAAAGGCCACATCCTGAGCGAAAAACTTGGCGGGCCCGGCACTAATGTCAATCTAACGCCCATGTCGGCCAGCTCGAACTCGACCTACTACAGTGCCTTTGAATCCAAGCTGATCAAGAGCTTGCAGGACTTCAAAAAAGAAGAGAAAGCCTCGGGTTATCGGGTCCGCGTCCGGTTTCATGCGAAGTGCAGCGGCGGCATGAAACCCTGGTGGAGCAGTGCGTCAAAGGAAACCTCGCGAATGTTGAGCAAACTGCCGAGAACCCTGAAAGCAAGCTGGCGGGTCGACAGTTTTTTCAAAGACGGCAAACCAGGCGAGCGGATCGCAAAGTCGAAATTACCGGCATCGGCGGCAAAGAAGATGCCCAAAGCGACTGGCGCTCAACCGATGACCTACCCGCTGGCGCTGTAAATTGCCAAGTTAGCGCTGGCTGTATCCGGGGTTTGACACGCTGGTGTAGGTCGCCGGATGTGGCGACCTACAAAAAGTTCAGGGACTGCGTCGCCATGGGCTATTTCTTGCCCTTTCCTCCGCCGTTCTTGCCGCCGCCTTTGCCGTCGCCGCCTGTACCGCCGCCTTTGCCATCACCGCCTTTGCCGCCTCCGCTGTTTCCACCATTTCCGCTGCCTCCGCCGCCGTTTCCGGAGCCGCCGCCCTGACCATTATTACCACCACCGTTACCGGTGCCCGGCCCTGAACCACCGTTGTTGCCGCCACCGTTTCCGGGGTTTCCACCATTTCCATTGCCGTTGCCGGGACCGCCGTTGTTGCCGCCATTGCCACCGTTACCGGGGCCGTCACCGCCGCCACCGTTGCCGGGGCCATCGCCGCCGTTACCCGGTCCATCGCCGCCGCCATCTCCGGGTCCATCGCCCCCATCACCGGGGCCGTCATCGCCGCCTGGACCACCGTCACCTGCCGGACCTACTCCGTCGCCGTTGCCCGGACCACTAGAAGACCTGTCCTCGCCTTGGTTCGAAGCGGCCTGCACACTTGCCGTGGGCAAATCGGTCAGCAAAGTTGCCAATTCCGGGCATTGCGCACCTGTAACGCTTAGAGTGGTTTCGAAATCGGCCCGCCTCTGCAGACGCTCCAGAAAGCTGGGCGTAACCTGCGCGCAATCGCACAAACCTGCGTAGTCTCCGGCATTGGCGAGATCACGCGCTGTTTTCCAGTTGCAGGTTTCCGGCGCGGCTGCTGCGCTTCCGACCATGAACACCCCGACAAACGGCGCAATCGCAAGCGCGCCAAGTTTTTGCTTTGTACTCTTTAACATTTCAGCACCTCCTGACGAAAAAACACCCGACCGCGTCAGGTTGTTCATTCACGAGTTGGCGATCTTCCGTGAAGCCGATCTGAAAGGTTTCTGAGGATTTCTTCAGAACCCAACGCGGGGTCCAAAGCCAAACCTATAGACAGGACGCGGCTAAACTGTTTATTGAACATATGTTCATTAACCCGCGAGGAGGCCCATCATGAACCTGTCCGACACCGCAGCCATCATCACCGGCGGCGCGTCCGGTTTGGGCGAAGCCACCGCCCGGTACTTTGCCGCGCAAGGCGCTCAGGTCACGCTGCTGGATCGCGATGCCGACCGAGGCGCGAAGGTCGCCGCCGAGATCGGAGGGCATTTCAATGAGACCGATGTAACCCAAGAAGCCTCGGTCGCAGCAGCGGTCGGGCTGGCCACGGATAAAATGGGCAAGATCACCGCTGCCGTGAATTGCGCCGGTATTGCGGATGGTATCAAAACCGTTGGGCGCGACGGCCCGCATCCTCTGGACGCATTCCAGCGCACAATCGACATCAATCTGGTGGGCAGTTTCAATGTCGCCCGTCTTGCCGCAGCCCAAATGGCCCTGAATGAGCCGGACGCAGACGGGGCCCGTGGAGTCATCATCAACACCGCTTCAATCGCGGCATTCGACGGGCAAAAAGGTCAGGCAGCCTACGCGGCTTCAAAAGGCGGCGTGGTTGGTATGACCCTACCTATGGCACGCGATCTGGCCTCAACCGGTATCCGGGTGATGACCATCGCGCCCGGAATCTTCATGACGCCCATGCTGGCCGGTCTGCCGGAAGAGGTGCAAGCCCAATTGGCCGCCGACGTCCCGAACCCACCCCGCTTGGGGGACCCGAAGGAATACGGACGCCTCGCCGCCTTCATCGTCGAGATGGGATATCTGAACGGAGAGGTCATCCGCATCGACGGCGCCCTAAGGATGCGCTAACCCTAAGGACATGAGCGAACGGCAGAAAATGGCGGCGGGTGCGTGGTACACCTGCCTCGATCCGGAACTGGAAGACTTGCGCCAGACCGCCCGTCGCGCCGTTTACGCCCACAACTCATGCCAGCCCGATGATCGCGGCCCGATCGCGCCTGAGTTGCGTGCGCTTTTCGCCGAAATCGGGCATATGTGCTTCATCGAAGCCCCGTTTCATTGCGCCTATGGATTCAACCTCTCTCTGGGCGATCGTGTCTATTTTAACGCGGGCTGTACCATATTGGATACCGCGTCTGTCAGGATCGGCAGCGACACAATGCTGGGCCCTAACGTCCAGATCTACTGCGCAGAACACGCCAAGGACCCCGCCCTGCGCGCAGACGGTCTTGAAGTCGCGCATCCGGTCACGATTGGAGAGAATGTTTGGATTGGCGGCGGCGCTATAATCCTGCCTGGTGTCTCAATCGGCGACCGGGCCATTGTAGGCGCGGGCAGTGTCGTGACCAAATCTGTCGCACCCGATGAAACGGTCGTTGGCAACCCAGCACGCCAGATCCGGGGAAGCGCATAAGACGACCTTGAAAACCTGAGGAAACTGAGTTTCGGGTCTTTTGCTACCCGCCTTCGGCCTTTTCCTCAAGCATCAGCCACTCTTCCTCGGAGGCCGACAGTTTTTCCTGCCGTTCGACCAACGCCTCGGTGGCTTTTTGGAACTTGACCGGCTCACGCGTGAACAAATCCGGGTCCGCCATCAGCTCTTCCAGTTTGGCAATCTCGGCCTCCAGCCGCGCAATCTCGGCCGGGAGCTTCTCCAACCGGTGCTTTTCCGAGAAGGACAGGCCTAGTTTCGGCTTGGCCTCTTGCTTCACCTTTGGCTTGGAAGCTTTTGTTTTCTCTTCTTTCTTAGGGGCAAGATCACCCCGCTGAGCGATATAGTCCGACCACCCGCCCGCATAAACGGTAGCACGGCCATTGCCCTCCATCGCGATGGTTGTGGTGGCCACACGGTCCAGAAAGTCCCGGTCGTGGCTGACCAGCAGAACCGTGCCGTCATAGTCGTCCAACAGCTCTTGCAGCAGGTCCAGAGTTTCCACATCCAGATCGTTGGTCGGTTCGTCCAGCACCAGTAGATTCGACGGTTTCGCCATTAACTTCGCCAGCAGCAAACGCGCTTTTTCCCCGCCGGAAAGGGACTTAACAGCCGCTCTTGCCTGGCGTTCATCGAACAGGAACTCTTTGAGGTAACCCACAACATGCTTGGGCTGCCCGCCAACCATGACCTGATCGGCCTTGCCCGACACGCGCATCTCTGGGTCGCCGGTCAGGCTGTCCCAGAGGCTCATTTCAGGGTCCAACTGCGCGCGGGTCTGGTCAAACACCGCGATTTCCAGATTGGTGCCCAGGGTCACAGAGCCCTCATCCGGAGCCTCTTGCCCCAGCAGCATCTTCAACAGAGTGGTTTTGCCCACCCCGTTCGGCCCAACAAAGGCAACCCGATCGCCGCGCTGCGCCAACAGATCAAAGCCGCGCACGATCTGCTTGTCGCCATAGGCTTTGGACAAGGCTTTGGCCTCGATCACCTTGCGCCCAGACTTTGGCCCCGCCTCAAGCGACATTGCCGCCGAGCCCTGGCGCTTGATCTGCGCCGCCTTCTCGGCCCTCAGGGCTTGCAATGCCCGCACCCGCCCTTGGTTGCGTTTACGTCGCGCACTGATCCCTTCGACCGCCCATTTCGCCTCTGACTTGATCAGGCGGTTCAATTTGTGACGCTGCTGATCCTCCTCTTCCCAGACCTTGTCGCGCCAAGTCTCGAACGCCTCGAAGCCCTGCTCCTGCCGCCGCACCATGCCGCGATCAATCCACAGGGTCGCGCGGGTCAACGCCCGCAGGAACGCGCGATCGTGCGAGATCAGCACATAGGCAGCCCGCGTCGCGCCCAATTCGCGCTCCAGCCAAGCGATGGCTTCGATGTCCAGATGGTTGGTTGGCTCGTCCAGCAACATCAGGTCCGGCGCTTCGGCCATCAGTTTGGCCAAGGCCGCGCGCCGCCGTTCCCCGCCCGAAGCAGTCTCAACGGGGCGCGATGGGTCGAATTTCAACCCCTCACCGGCCCGTTCGACCTTGTAGAGCTCGCCCGGTTCCAACCCGCTTGAGGCATAGTCGCCCAGCGTCGCGAACTCCTCCATCCCCGGGTCCTGCTCCATGTACCCAACGGATTTGCCGGGAGGCACAACGATCTCACCCTGATCCGCCTCAACCAGCCCCGCCATCACCTTCATCAAGGTGGACTTACCCGAGCCGTTGCGCCCTACAAGCGCAACGCGATCACCCGGCTGGACCACCAGATCCAAACCGGAAAACACCGGATCACCCCCGAAGGTCAGGGAAATGCCGGACATCTGCAACAAAGGAATTCTCGCCATGCCCGCCAGCTAAACCGGCAGCGCTGGCGCGTCAACGCCCACACCTTCTTGTCGTCGAAAATACGGAATTACCGAGCCACCGCCCGCAGCAACCGTTTGCGGGCTGGAGGTATCGCACCGATCTCTAACCCGGTGAACACGTGTAACGTGTTCATATGCCGATCCACCACCGCGTGATCGCTGACCCAACCGCCCATCATCAGATAGGTACGCAGCAACGGCGGCATCCGCAGCATCGCTTTTTTGGCGTCCGGCCTGCGCCGCAGCTTGGACGCAAACCGAAACACATCCGGAGCCTTCACCCGCGGCAGCCAGCGTTTCGGGGCCAAATGACGGTCCTTGAGCATCGCAAACGCGTCCAGATACTCGGCCGTTTCGGTGCCTGCGAATGAGGAGCACCCAAACAGCATCTCGATCCTGTTCTGGTCCACATAGGCCGTCATCGCGCCCCACGCGGCACGTAGGATATCCGGGTCTGTCCGGTCGGGGTGGATACAAAACCGCCCCATCTCAACCATACGGCCCGAGAACCCCTCGAGGCTGGACAGATCGTAAAACTGCGCCGAGTAGCTGCGTCCGATCTCAGCGCCGCTCTCCATGGTCAACATACGGAAACAACAGACCAGAGCGCCCTCGTCCTGCAGGTCTTCGACCAGAACATGGGCGCAAACCAGATCGAACGCGTCAGCATCCAATGCGCCGGTGCCAAACGCCCACGTCCGCAGCGCCTGCGCCGCCGCCAGATCTTCGTCACTCTGCGCCAGACGCGCCCGAAAGCGCCCTTTGCTCAACAACACAGCCATGACCGCATCCTCCGCCCTTGCCGACCGGATTTCAACCTTATGGCTCTGCTATCACGGCAGATGTGACCGCCTTGTGAAGACGACACGACAGTCCTGTGACTTAGTTGGTCGCGCCCGGAATGTTAGCTGGGTTGAAGTTGCCGATATTGCCCAGCAGCTGACGCAGGAAGCCGTTGTTCTGGATACTGGATTCGGTCACGCGCCGTTCAAGGGTCACGACGACTCCGTCCTCCAGACCGAACCTCTCGATATTGCGGACGACGCCGCGCTGGTCAAAGCTGATGGCAACCAACTCGCGCGAGACAACCTCGGGCCTTTTGGGGCCGTAAAAGCGCACGCGAGAGGCAACGTAGTAATAGCCCGAATCTCGCACAACGCCGGAAATACCGGGCGCGCCGATGGCTTCGGCCACGGTGTCGCGGGTATCGACGCCCACTTTGATCTCGGCCAGATCTTCGGCCGGCGGAATATAGCCGTGATTCTTGAAGGTTGGCGTACAGGCCGCAATCGCAGCCAGACAGGTAATAAAGACGAGCGATTTCGCTGCTCGTTTCACCTTGTTCACACCCATCACCATATACACCCTCTTGCCTTGATCCGTAACGGCCCCTATCCGCTTACAGAAACCGATGCCCCGGTTCAACACAGGAAAGGGTCACGAATGAGCAACACGACATCTCTGCGGGTGGCCGACCTGCCCCAAAACACGCCAACATCCTTCGAATTGCGCCCAAACGCGACAGAACTGGACAACATCAAAGCCGAGCTTGACCTGCTGGGCCTTCGCAAGCTCAGCTTTGTCGGCCAAGTTGAGGCCGAAGGAAAGAAGGACTGGGTCCTCACCGCCAAACTGGGCGCAACTGTCGTGCAACCCTGCGTCGTGACGCTGGAACCGGTGACCACACGTATCGACGTCCCCGTCACTCGTACCTTTCTGGCCGACTGGGCAGACCCCGAGGATGAAGAGTTCGAAATCCCCGAAGGCGACGAAACCGAGGCTCTGGGCGCCGAAATTGACCCCACTCAGGTGATGATCGAGGCGCTGTCACTGGCCCTCCCCCTTTATCCTCGCAAAGAGGGTGCGGAACTGGAGCAGGCCGACTATACAGAGCCGGGTAAACAGGCGATGACGGACGAAGATGCAAAACCCTTCGCCGGACTGGCAGGTTTGCGCGATGCGCTGAAAAAAGACGAGTGACAGGGCAGAGATTTCCTGTCATAGCAGGCGGTCAGAAAAATCGCTTGAACATGTCGAGAATCGCAGTATTTTCGCGCGCTCATCGGATTTAGGGTTGGACAACGTGGGGCATGTACCCTAAACGCGCGTCAAACCACGATAAACGAAATATGAAACCCGGTCGGCGGCGATTCTGCTGACCCTCAGTAGACAAAGGTTGAGACCATGGCCGTCCAACAGAACAAAGTTTCCAAGTCGCGTCGCAACAATCGCCGCGCACACGACGCTCTGGTTGCTGCAAACCCGAACGAATGCCCGAACTGCGGCGAGCTGAAGCGCCCGCACCACGTTTGCGCATCCTGCGGCCACTATGACGACCGTGAAGTAGTCGCTCAGGCCGACGAAATCGACCTGGACGAAGACGCAGCCTAAGCCTGATCGAGCGCAAGCCTTCGCATGACGGAACAACCCACGCACGCCGGACGGATCATCATTTCCGTTGATGCTATGGGGGGGGACGATGGTCCCGTAGCTGTTGTTGCAGGTTTGGCGCAATCGGCCAAGAAGAACCCCGATATTGGGTTTCTGCTGCACGGTCCGGAAGACAAGCTGCGCAAGCTCGTAGCGAAACGGCGCGTCCTTAACGGGCGCGTCGATTTTCGTGATTGTCCCGACGTCGTCACGATGGAGGACAAGCCTAGCCAGGTTGTGCGCAACGGCAAACAGACCTCGATGTGGTCCACGCTTGAGGCCGTGCGTCAGGGTGATGCCCATGGCGCGGTATCCTGTGGCAACACAGGCGCGCTGATGGCGCTGTCGATGATGCGTCTGCGCAAACTGCCTGGTGTCAGCCGCCCGGCGATTGCGATTCTGTGGCCCTCGCGCAACCCTCAGGGGTTCAACGTTATGTTGGATGTAGGCGCCGATGTGCGCGCCGACGCCAAGGATCTACTGCAATATGCGTTGATGGGCGCCTCTTACGCGCGCAACGGCATGGCGCTGCAGCGCCCTCGGATCGGGCTTCTGAATGTCGGCACCGAGGAACATAAAGGTCGGGCAGAGCTCAAAGAAGCGCATGCCATGATCACCGACTTCGCCGAATCCGCGAATTTCGATTTCGTGGGCTTCGTCGAAGGCAGCGATATTCCCGGCGACAAGGCAGATGTCATTGTCACCGATGGGTTTACCGGCAACGTTGCGATCAAGACCGGCGAAGGCACAGCCAGCCTGATCGGCGATCTTCTGCGCGAAGCCTTCAAATACACCCCCCTCTCTCGACTTGCATCGGTGCTGGCGATCACCTCGCTGAACCGCCTGAAAAAACGTATCGATCCGCGCCGCGTGAACGGGGGCGTTTTTCTGGGGCTGAACGGAACCGTGGTGAAATCCCACGGTGGCGCGGACGCGACCGGAGTGTCAGCCGCAGTCAAGCTGGCCTTCACGCTGGCTCAATCAGGTTTTGCCGAAAAATTGGCAGCACGGGTTGCATCAACGGCCCAGCTTGCACAAGATGCCGCGCATGCCGCGCCGCAGGCGGAAAAATAACAAAAAGGCAGTACCTCAAACATGGCAGGCCGTTCAGTCGTTGTAGGTGTCGGACATTATTTGCCCGAACGTGTTGTCCCGAATTCCGAGTTTGAACAGACTTTGGATACGACGGATGAATGGATCCGAACCCGGTCGGGAATCGAACGCCGCCACTTTGCTGCCGAAGGCGAAACCACCTCGGATCTGGCGACCAATGCCGCAAAAGCCGCCCTTGCAGACGCGGGGCTGGAAGCGGACGACATTGACGCCATCGTTCTTGCGACCTCGACCGCTGATCTGACCTTTCCGTCAGCTGCAACTATGGTTCAGGCCCGCCTTGGCATGACGCGCGGTTTTGCCTTCGATGTGCAGGCCGTATGCGCCGGATTCGTTTTCGCGCTGAGCAATGCAAACGCGCTGATCCTCTCGGGTCAGGCCAAACGCGTTCTGGTCATCGGGGCCGAGACGTTCTCCCGAATCATGGATTGGACCGACCGCTCGACCTGCGTGTTGTTCGGCGACGGCGCAGGTGCCCTGATCCTTGAGGAACAGGAAAGCACCGGCACGTCGGACGACCGGGGCGTTTTGGCAACCGATCTAAACTCGGACGGGCGGTATCAGGACCTGCTCTATGTGGATGGTGGCGTGTCAACGCAATCGACCGGTCACTTGCGGATGCAAGGCAACCAGGTCTTCCGTCATGCCGTTGAAAAGCTTGCCAAAACCGCTAGCACCGCACTCGATCGCGCCGGGCTGACGGCCTCGGACGTGGATTGGATTGTGCCGCATCAAGCCAATATCCGCATCATTCAGGGCACGGCCAAGAAGATGGGCTTGCCGATGGAGAATGTCGTGGTCACCGTACAGGATCACGGCAACACCTCGGCCGCGTCGATCCCTCTGGCCCTGTCGGTTGGCAAACAGCGTGGGCAAATCAAGCAAGGCGATCTGATCGTAACCGAAGCCATTGGCGGCGGGCTGGCTTGGGGCGCGGTTGTTCTGCGCTGGTAACCGGCGCAATTCAGCTTACGTCCCCACCTGCAATTCATTGATATTGACAGTGAATTTGCCCCCGCCCTATGCTTTGACAGCAACAGGGGAAAAGGTATGAGCGACAAAACACTGACCCGGATGGATCTAAGCGAAGCCGTCTTTCGTGAAGTTGGCCTGTCACGCAACGAAAGCGCGCAGCTGGTGGAAAGCGTTCTGAACCACATGTCCGACGCGCTGGTGCGCGGTGAACAGGTTAAGATTTCCTCATTCGGCACGTTCAGCGTTCGGGACAAAACCGCTCGTATCGGTCGCAACCCCAAAACCGGCGAAGAGGTTCCCATTCAACCCCGCCGCGTGCTGACTTTCCGTCCGTCGCACCTGATGAAGGATCGCGTCGCCGCCGGGAATCGCAAGTAATCCTAGGACCTCGCGGACATGAGCAAATCTCCCGACGCATTTCGCACCATAAGTGAAGTTGCGGATTGGCTCGGAGTACAGGCCCATGTCCTGCGCTTTTGGGAAAGCCGATTTACCCAAGTCAAACCCGTAAAACGGGCCGGAGGACGCCGGTACTACCGCCCCAATGATATGCGTCTGCTGGGCGGTATCAAAAAGCTGCTGCACGAGGATGGAATCACCATCAAGGGTGTACAGCGGATTTTGCGCGAACAGGGTGTTGCCCATGTCGCAGCGCTCTCGCCGTCTCTGGATGAGCCTGCAGTCGAGGAAACGGACAGCACCGTTGTTCCCTTTTCCGCCAAACCTGCACCTCAGACCCAACAAATCCCGATGGACCTCGACGCACCGCGAGAGGCTGAGGCACCAGCGGAAAGCGCCGAACCAGCCGATCTGGATGCCGCGCCTTTGGTTGGAGGCATCGCTTCACTGGCATGGAATCGGTCCGAATTCGACGATGAACTACTCAGCCGTATCGCGCCCTTGGCCAAGGATTTGCGCGCATGGTTGAACCGGGTGGAAACACGGGCGGCAGGATAGAAAAAAGGCAATGTTTTCCTCTTGCCCCTGCCGGGAAAACCGTTATGAACACTCCAACGTCGGGCTATGGCGCAGCCTGGTAGCGCGTCCGTCTGGGGGACGGAAGGTCGCAGGTTCGAGTCCTGCTAGCCCGACCAAATCACACCGACGTTTATGGCAGACAGGCCAGATCCCGCTCTGGCATCAGGGGGGATCGAAATGACAGGTGTATGCCCAAACCAGCAGATCGAAGCGATGATCACACGGGGTGAGATCAGTGCCAGCCCGGACGTGATCCCGGCACAGGTGCAACCCGCCAGCCTTGATCTTCGTTTGGGAACAGTGGCTTACCGCGTCCGCGCTTCATTTCTTGCGGGCGAAGGGCGATCGGTCGCCGACCGTTTGGCCGAGTTTGAGATGCACCGGATCGATATCACCGACGGAGCCGTGCTCGAGAAAGGCTGCGTCTATCTCGTGCCGTTGATGGAATCGCTCGCCCTGCCCGCTGAGACCAGCGCGGTGGCGAATGCCAAAAGCTCAACCGGGCGGCTGGACCTGCTGACGCGAACAATCACCGATGGCGGCACCGAGTTCGACCGGGTGCCCGCAGGCTATACCGGTCCACTCTATGCTGAGATCTGTCCACGGTCCTTCTCGGTTCTCGTTCGGCCGGGCATGCGGCTGAACCAGATTCGCTTCCGTCAGGGTCAAGCCGTTCTGACCGACGCCGAATTGACCGCGCTACACACCGAATCCCCGCTGGTCGATGGACCTGCCGTCATTCAGGACGGTTTAGGCTTTTCCGTTGACCTGCAGTTGCCCGACACCGATCTGGTCGGCTATCGTGCAAAGCCGCATACCGGCGTGATTGATCTGGACCGGATCCGCGCATACGACCCACGAGACTATTGGGAAGAGGTGCGCACGAGTGATGGCTGTATCATCCTAGACCCCGGCGCGTTCTACATCCTCGTCAGTCGCGAGGCGGTGCATATCCCACCCATGTACGCGGCGGAAATGGCCCCGTACCTGGCCATGGTCGGCGAATTCCGGGTGCATTATGCAGGCTTCTTCGACCCCGGCTTTGGCCATGCCGCCGCAGGTGGTGCCGGATCGCGCGGTGTGCTTGAGGTCCGCTGCCACGAGGCCCCATTCGTGCTGGAACACGGTCAGGTCGTCGGGCGCTTGGTCTATGAGAAGATGTCCGAAATGCCCACGCAGCTATATGGCGCGGACATATCCTCGAACTATCAGGGACAGGGGCTGAAACTGTCCAAACATTTCAAGGCGGCTACCTAAAACCGCATGAACCGCCGCATCTGACGGGTCATCTGCTTGGCCTGTTTGATACTCTGCGACTGGGCCGGCCCCGGTTTCCCTTTCGGTTGGGTATCGCCTGAATCCGACGAACCGCCCATACGGCTTGCCATATCAAACCCCTTGTCGATGCCTTTGTTGACAAGTCGGCGCATGACCTGGCGGACGATCATGTCAATGATCCGATTTGCATTCATTGCTCAACTCCGTTTCCTGCACCTAAACATAGGGTATCTATGCGGCGACAAAAGGGCTGTCTGATCACTGTTCCTCGAAGAGTTCGGTCTGATCTTCGTCAACTTCGTCTTCGCGCCCCTCGCCCAGTGGGATAGCACCCGGCGGCGGGCGATTTTCCAACAAGCCAGCGGCGCGCAATTCCTTGAGGCCCGGTAGATCGCGAGCGTTTTCCAACCCGAAATGATCCAGAAACTCGGGTGTGACGACAAAGGTCACCGGGCGGCCCGGCGTCATGCGGCGGCGGCCCAGACGGATCCACTCCATCTCGAGCAGTTGGTCGATTGTCCCGCGCGAGACAGAGACACCGCGTATCTCTTCGATCTCAGCCCGCGTGCAAGGCTGGTGATAGGCCACGATGGCAAGTGTTTCGATTGCCGCGCGGCTCAGTTTGCGAGTCTCAACCGTTTCTTTCTGCATCAGAAAGCCAAGGTCAGGGGCGGTCCGGATCGCCCATGCCTCACCCACCTTGACCACGCGTACACCGCGGCCCTCGTAACGTTTCTGAAGCAACTCAACGGCTTGCGCGGCACTGCTTCCATGGGGCATCCGCGCCTCAAGATCCGCAATCGTCACCGGTTCCGCGCTGGCGAACAGCACCGCTTCGACCATCCGCTCCTGCTCGGCCAGAGGGGGCGCTTCGAACAGGGTGCCGGTTTCTTCGGGGGCGTCAGTCACGGGTCTCGGTCCTCTTGCGCAGATGGATCGGGGCAAAGGTATCGCTTTGCTTGATCTCCATATGTCCTTCTTTCACCAGCTCCAGCGAGGCCGCGAAAGTCGCCGCCGTAGCCGAGCGTCGCCGCACCGGATCACCGTCCCATCCGTCGGGCAAATAGGTCTCCATATCGGTCCAGGCACCGGCAAACCCGATCAGAGGGCGCATACGTTCCAGCGCCTGCTCCATCGTGAACACCGAGTCGCGGTCCATCACAAAGGGGCGGAATTCATCGCGGGTGCGGATACGCGCATAGCCCTGCATCAAGTCCAACAGCGTGGCGGAATAGGTCACTGTGCGAATGCGAGTGACGTCTTCGGCCTGCCCGCGCTTGAAGAAATCGCGCCCCAGCTGGTCCCGCGCCATGAGCCGGGCGGCGGCATCACGCATGGCCTGCAGGCGTTCGAGCTGAAACGCCAAGTGGGCTGCAAGTTCCTCACCCGAGGGCCCCTCATCATCCGGGTCAGGCGGCAGCAGGAGGCGGGATTTGAGAAAGGCCAGCCAAGCGGCCATCACCAGGTAGTCTGCGGCCAGTTCGATCCGCAGCGCGCGCGCCTTTTCGACAAAAGCCAGATATTGCTGCGCCAGTGCCAGGACCGAAATCTTGCGCAGGTCGACCTTTTGCGTCCGTGACAGGGTCAGGAGCACATCTAACGGGCCCTCAAAACCGTCAACGTCAACGATCAGCGCTTCGGCTGCCAGCCGGTCGGCGACCGAAACCGGATCTTCGCTGAAAAGACTATCGTTCATATACCTGCCCGCCCATTAGGGCAGATAGTTCAGCCTCAGTGGCCTCGATGTCAAGTTCGGCGGGCTTTTTGCGCATGGCCAAGGCCCGATCTGCGCGGGCCTGCGCCGCCTCGGTCATCTGGCCTGCGGCTTCAAGCACATCACGACGTTCGTCAAAGCTGCCGTTGCAGTGCAAAACAACATCACAGCCCGCCTGCAAGGCCCGTGCCGCACGTTCGGGCACCGACCCGCTGAGCGCCTTCATGGTGATGTCATCGGTCATGACTAACCCGTCAAAGCCAATCACCTCGCGGATGACCTTCATCATCGGGGCCGAGATCGTGGCCGGTGTCGGATCGATCTGTTCGAACACCAGATGAGCGGTCATCGCCATTGGCAGGTCGTTCAGAGCCTTGAACGGGGCGAAATCGGTCTGCGTCAGCTCTTCGAGCGGCAGGTCGACGCGCGGCAGGTCGAAATGTGTGTCCAGCGTGGCCCGACCGTGACCGGGCATGTGCTTGACGACGGGCAAAACGCCCCCATCCAGATGCCCCTGCGCAACGGCCCGCCCCAGTTGAGCGATGCTTTTTGCATCACTGCCGTAGCAGCGGTTGCGTAGAAAGGCGTGGGTTTCCGGGCGCGCGACATCCACCATCGGGGCGCAGTTGCTGTCGATCCCCAGCTCAAATAGCTCATGCGCAATCAGGCGATAGCGCAGGTACATGGCGCGTTCCGCATGCTCTCCGGCCCGTTCAGCATGATCGAGCGGCGGCATCCATTCGCGCGCCAGAGGGGCGCGCAGACGTTGAACACGGCCTCCCTCCTGATCAATCGTTATGGGACAATTCCGCCCAACGGCCTCGCGAAAGTCATCGCACAGGGCCCGGACCTGATCGGCACTTTCGATGTTGCGCGCGAACAGGATGAACCCAAACGGGTTCATATCACGGAACAAGGCCCTTTCGTCATCGGTCAACCGCAGCGCTTCTGCGTCAGAAATCGCGGCCCCAAACGTCACCTGACGGCCACCGGGATACAGTCCGCCCCTTGCGCTACCAACGCCGCACAGAACTGGCGCGAGTCGCTCAGGTCATCAAAACCAAGCACGCGCAACCGGTAGAAGGTGCGGCCACCGCTTGAGGTTTTCTGGATAACACGCTGTTTTCCGTCCATATACTCACCGAACTGACCGTTTAGACGCGCCCATTCGGATTTGGCGACATCCGCGCTCTCAAAAGCGCCAAGCTGCGCCAGACGAGTGCCTTTGCTCAGTGTGTCAGGGTCTACATCCAACCCAACGGCGGATTTGACGGCCGCGTTGATCGCTGCCTCAGACGTATCGGTGACCACCGCACGGCGGGCCGGGCGGGTTTGCGGGCGCAACGAGCGGCGCACACCCGGAAGCTCGGCAATGGTCGGGTCTGGCAGAGCTGCGGCGAAATCCGCAGGGTCAATCGCAGGCTCTTCCTCGGGCGTCACCAGTGACGCTAGCTGCACGCCATCCTCGGTTTGCTGATCATTGGCACGAGCCGCCTCGCCCGCGAGCTCGGCGACCAGTGCGTCCACTGCGTTCTGCCGCAGCGCCGCGGCCTCTTCGTTCGAAATCGGCGCTTCGACGACATGAACAGCTTTGGTCGGCTTCAGTTCCCCAGCGGGCAGGTCCTCATCCGTCAGCGAGACCGGACGCGGGGCTAGGATCAGACGATCCGCAGGGGCGGCTGCCGAGCCTTCGGCAGCAACGGCATTCACGGCCAGACCCTGATGATCTGCGGGGCGTCCGCCCGGGTTTTCGGGTTGAATGCGCATCGGACCTTCGGCGGCGCGGACAACAGGCACACCGCTGACATCGCGCATCACCAGCTTGTAGCTCCAGATTCCGATCCCGGCGACCAGCGCCAGAGAGGCAACCGCCCCCAGCACGTTCATCGCCTTGCCAACGCCAAAACCGCTGCGCGGCGCGGCATGGTCGGCCATCTCGTCAGGGTAGTCATACCCATCATCGGCATAGGATTGATTCGGGTAATGCATCTGCCCGGGGCTTTGATGCCCCGAGTAATCGTAACTCGTCATGTCCGCCTCACCGCCCGATTGCACCTGAAATTAAGGCGCGCGGGTCATTTCTTGTCTGCCTCAGACCGGCGGTTCGGGCGGTATTGGTTACCGCATCTCCTGCGCCGGAGTAACGCCAAGAATACCCAAGCCTGCTGAAATCACAACAGAAACGGCACGGGCCAATGCGATTTTCGACTGGCTTGTGGCAACATCGCCATCCTGGATGAAGCGCAGTTGAGTTTCTTCATTGCCCTTGTTCCACAGAGCATGAAAATCCCCTGCCAATTCATACAGATAGAACGCAACGCGGTGCGGTTCGTTAGTGCGCGCGGCAATTTCCACAAGTCGTGGCCATTCAGCCAGTTTCTTGGCCACAGCCAGCTCTGAGGTATGGTCAATCTTGCCCAGATCCGCGCCCACAAGGGTCGCATCGTCGGCGGCAATTTCGGCCTCAGCGGCGCGGCGCAGCACGCTCATGACGCGGGCATGGGCATATTGCACGTAGAACACGGGGTTCTCACGGCTCTGCTCCAGCACCTTGTCGAAATCAAAATCCAGAGGCGCGTCGTTCTTGCGGGTTAGCATCACGAAACGGGTCACATCCGGCCCAACCTGATCGACCACATCGCGCAGGGTGACAAAGTTCCCGGCCCGCTTGGACATCTTGAACGGCTCGCCATTCTTCCACAGCTTCACTAGCTGGGTCAGCTTAATATCCAGCGGCACCTTGCCGTCGGACAGAGCCGAAACAGCGGCCTTCATTCGTTTGACATAGCCACCGTGATCCGCGCCAAACACGTCGATCAGAGCGTCAAAACCACGGCTCACCTTGTCGTAGTGATAGGCAATATCCGGGGCGAAATAGGTCCAGGCACCATCCGATTTCTTAACCGGGCGGTCGACGTCATCGCCATGTTCTGTCGATTTGAACAGAGTCTGCTCGCGCGGCTCCCAATCCTCGGGCTTTTTGCCTTTGGGCGGCTCCAGCACGCCCTCATAGATCAGGCCCTTGTCCGTCAGCGACTGCAGCGCGGCTTCAATCCGGCCCGTGCCATAGAGGGATTTCTCCGAGAAGAACACGTCCATCTCGACGCCCAGTGCCTTCAGGTCCGCGCGGATCAGGTCCATCATCGCGTCGGTGGCGAAGTTGCGCAGGTCTTCCAGCCATTCGCTCTCGGGCTTGTCGATCAGGCTGTCGCCGTATTTCTCTTTCAGCGCCTCGCCGATCGGGATCAGGTAGTCGCCAGGATAGAGACCTTCAGCAATCTCGGGGCTCAGACCATTGGCCTCGCGATAGCGTTCGTAAGCCGAGCGCGCCAACACATCCACCTGCGCGCCACCGTCGTTGATGTAGTACTCACGAGTCACGTCATGGCCGGAATAGGCCAGCAAACTCGCCAGAGCGTCCCCGAACACCGCGCCCCGCGTATGGCCCACATGCAGCGGCCCGGTCGGATTGGCCGAGACATATTCCACGTTGACCTTCTGCCCCTGCCCCATAGTCGAGCGGCCATAATCCGCGCCCATCTCCAACACGCGCGCAAGAACACCCTGCCAGACCGTCGCGGCCAGACGCAGATTTAGAAACCCCGGCCCCGCAACCTCGGCGCTGGTGATCCGGTCATCGGCGGCCAGCTTGACTGCCAAAGCGTCCGCAATGTCGCGCGGCTTCATCTTGGCGGGCTTTGCCAGCACCATCGCCGCATTGGTCGCCATATCGCCATGCGCAGCATCGCGCGGCGGTTCGACCGCCACGTTGTCAAAGCTCAACCCCTCGGGCAGAGCGCCTTCGGACTGCATCTGCGCCAACGCGTCCAGTACAAGACCGCGGATCTCGGAAAACAGGTTCATTTCGGATGTCCTTTTGCTTGCCCGGCGGTTTACCACGCAAAGCGTCAAGGTCAATGGAGGGCATCTGTTTGGGCTTGGATTGTCCACGAACACGGCTAATTTGAGCAGGATTGCAAAACCGGAGACGACCCATGCGCCTAGTCCTGCCCCTTGTCCTTGCCCTAGCGACGCCCGTATGGGCCGAGATGCCCGCGCCCAAGGGGCACGTTCTGCTGACATTGGGCGGCGCGGTGTCTGAGACCAACCTGCCCGCACGCGGCGAGAATGACGGCGGTCTGCTTGGATATCTGGAGGTCACGCATAGCGGAGCAGCCGGTTTCGACACCGCGATGCTGGACGCGCTTGATCAGACCGAAATCACGATACCCTACGGCCCCGAAGGCAACAAACGCGAGATCACGTTCTCCGGCCCTCTTCTGTCAGCGGTCATGACCATGGCCGGGGCCGAAGGGAAAACCGCCAAACCCATGGCGCTGGACGGCTATCAGGCAGAAATTCCGTGGAGCAGTATCGAGGCCCACAACCCCATTGTCGCGACCCATGCGGATGGCAGCCCAATGGGCATCGGCGGCTACGGCCCAACCATGATCGTCTTCCCGCCGACCGACAACGCTGATCTTGCTGCGGAACAGGCCAGTCAGCAGGTGTGGGCGCTGGCCTATATCGGGATCGAATAGTTACTGGCCTGTCAGGCGTTTATGCTCCTGCAGCGCAAACCGATCTGTCATGCCCGCAATGTAGTCTGAAACGATCCGCGCCAGCGCAGTCTCATCCTGCGCTGTTTCGATGTCGTCATGCCAACGGGTTGGCATCTGTTTGGGATCATTCAGATAGATCGGGAACAGGTCTTCGACCACACGAGCCACTTTTTCCCGAACCTCCATCACACTAGGCGCGCGATACATCCGCGCGAACAGGAAGGCGCGGATTTCCTTGAGTTGCCCCCAAAGCCCGTCGGAAAACTGAATGACCGGAGCGCCATAGTGCCTAATATCCTCAACCGACTGCGCCCCCGATCCGGCAATAAGCTCCCGCGACGTATCAATCACATCCGAGACCATAACACCAAAAACCCGTCGCAACGCCTCATGCCGGCGGCGATACGGGTCAAGCCCGGGATAGGCCCGATCAACAGCCGCATAGCATTCTCCCACAATCGGGAGTTGCTGGATTTCATCGTCAGAGAACAGACTGGCCCGAAGCCCATCCAGCAGATCGTGGTTGTTATAGGCAATATCGTCCGACAAGGCCGCCACCTGCGCTTCGGCGCTGGCATGAGTGTGCAGTTCCAAATCGAACCCACCATTACACTCGGCCAGAGCCCAAGGAAGCTCTCCGGTCACCGGTCCGTTGTGCTTTGCGATCCCTTCCAGACATTCCCATGTCAGATTGCAGCCGTCGAACTCGGCATAGTGGCGCTCCAGCTTGGTGACGATACGGATGGCCTGCGCGTTGTGGTCAAAACCACCATAGGGCACCATCAACGCATGCAGCGCATCCTCACCCGTGTGACCAAAAGGCGTGTGACCCAAATCATGCGCAAGCGCGATGGCCTCCGTCAGCTCCGGATTCAGGTCCAAAGCCCCCGCAATTGTGCGCGCGACCTGAGCCACCTCGATTGAATGCGTCAGGCGGGTGCGGTAGCTATCGCCTTCATGTTCGACAAAAACCTGCGTCTTGTGCTTAAGCCGCCGGAACGCGCTGGCATGAATGATGCGATCCCGATCACGCTGAAAGCATGACCGGAAACTGCTTTCCTCCTCAGGCACCAACCGCCCCCGTGCGCGGCCTGGATCCGAGGCAAAACCCGCTCTATCCAAAAGTCTGGTCCTTGTCGCCTGTCGATAGGTTTCATATATTGTACGTTGGTTGGGAAATAAACCTTTGGAGTCCGGCATGAATCTGCCTCCGACAGTCACAGAACGAGCGTTTGAGCGCCTTGCTGAAATCGGTGCCGCCAATCAGGGTCAGGCCTTGCGTGTCGCCGTTGAAGGCGGGGGATGTTCCGGTTTTCAATACGAAATCGCGTTGGACGAACCAAAAGAGGACGACCTTGTGCTGGAAGGCAAAGGCCAAAAGGTGATTGTAGACTCGATCTCCCTGCCCTTTCTGGAAAATGCAGTCATTGATTTTACCCAGGAACTTATCGGCGCGCGGTTCGTGATCGAAAACCCCAACGCGACGTCCTCCTGCGGATGCGGCACGTCGTTTTCCATGTAAACCACGTGGGGGCTTTGCCCCCACACCCCCAAGGTATTTTCAGCCAGGTGAAGCAGGGATCCACTCTCCGACCTGAACGCCGGAGAGCTTCACCTGGCGCGGTCATCGGCGCCTCCGCCTGTACAGCATCTCATTGCTACAACAAAATTGGTTAAGGATCCGTTTCTTCATCTGGCCAAGAATACCTCGGAGCGCGAGGCAGAGCCTCGCAACCCCATCCACCACCTTGCCGATGGGATCATTCTGGGCGATAGGTTGCCAACAGCTTTGGAGGATCGCGCATGAAAATCGCCACGTTCAACATCAATGGCATAAAAGCGCGGGCCGAAGCCTTGCCACGTTGGTTGGATGAAGCCCAGCCGGACGTGGTTCTATTGCAGGAAATCAAGTCCGTCGACGAGAACTTCCCCCGAGAAATCTTCGAAGAACGCGGGTACAATGTCGAAACACATGGTCAGAAGAGCTTCAACGGAGTCGCAATCCTCTCGAAGCTAACTTTGGAGGATGTGACGCGCGGTTTGCCCGGTGACGATGAAGATGAACAAGCGCGTTGGATCGAAGCAACTGTTGTCGGCAAGCAGGCGCTGCGGGTCTGTGGCCTTTATCTACCGAACGGAAACCCAACGCCCGGGCCAAAATACGACTACAAACTGGCGTGGATGGAGCGGCTTTACGACCGAGCCCGTGCCCTGTTGGCGAGCGAAGAGCCTGCGTTGATGGCGGGCGACTACAACATCATTCCCCAAGCAGAAGATGCAAAACGCCCCGATGCATGGCGGGAGGACGCCTTGTTCCGCCCCGAAAGCCGGGCTGCCTTCCGCAAAATCCTGAACCTTGGGTTCACCGAAGCGTTCCGTGCCCGCGTGCAAGGTGCAGGCCACTATTCCTTCTGGGACTATCAGGCCGGAGCATGGAACAAGGATGACGGCATTCGCATCGACCATTTTCTACTGACCCCTCAGGCCGCGGATCTGATGCAAGACTGTCAAATCGACAAAGAGGTGCGCGGGCACGAAAAACCCTCGGACCACGTGCCGGTTTGGGTCGATCTGGACATCTGAGATCAGACGGTCGGGTCGTAGTTGTAGATCCAGTCATATTTCCGCGTCAGGCGCGGACCTATTGCTGCCAGAACCGCTTGCGCGGCCAGACGCATAGGACCCCGCAGATGGAAGTTGCGCGCGTTAGCAGATGCCGCAGCGACCACATGTTGCGCGCGACGCTGGCGCGCGGCTTCGTAGGCTGCGAGAGCCTGTCTCACACCCGATTGGCTGTCGAATGAGCGTGCCAGAACCCAGGCATCCTCAAGAGCCAGACAGGCCCCTTGCGCCATGAAGGGCAACGTCGGATGGGCGGCATCGCCCAACAGGACCAAGCGTCCGTTCTGCCATCTCTCGGCCACCGGACGCAGGAACAGCGCCCACAGATTCGTTTCTTCGACCTTTGTCAGAATGTCCCGCACAGGCCCTCCAAAATCGGCAAACCGGGCGCGCAGTTCATTGGGATCGCCCTCTACGCGCCAGCCTTCCTGCTGCCAGTCCGAGCGTTCTTCAATTGCGACGACGTTCATCAGGTGCTGATCGCGCAGCGGATAGGTGACCACATGGCGCCCCGGCCCCATAGTCAGTGAGGCTTGCGGTCTCTCGACCCGGTCCTCCCAAGGCACCGTTGCACGCCAGGCGATCTGGTGGGTAAAGGCAGGAGCCTCGGGGCCATTCAGGATCGGGCGAAGGGTGCTGCGACCTCCATCTGCCGCAATGACACATTCTGCCCCCAAGCGCTCACCGTCATCCAGCACAATCTCGGCCTCGGACGGATGTTTTCGAACCGTCTGCACGCGCGCACCAAGGCGTATGTCGACACCTGCTTCCTCTGATGCCTGTCGCAACAACTCAAGCAAGTCAGCGCGGTGATAGTAGAATGTCGGGCCCGCCGCCGGGGCTGGAATACGACTGATCACCCGGCCCTTGCGATAGTCGCGCAGAATAATTCCGCACGAGAATTGCGCGGCTTTAGGCTGATCCCCCGCAACCCCCAAGGCGCGCAGAACGGACATCCCGTTAGCGCTGATTTGAAGGCCTGCTCCGACCTCGGTCAGCGCTGGGGCCCGCTCTAGCACCGTCACCTGCGCCCCGCGCTGGCGCAGGGCCAACGCCGCCGCAAGACCGCCAATTCCGCCGCCAACCACGCAAAACTTCAAACCGTTGATCTTCATGGCCTTGCCTTAACGCAAAAACGCCGGAGCGACAGGCCCCGGCGTTTGAATTCTTCACATTTAAGGACGATCAATCGTCGCGATGGACCTTTTCGCGACGCTCGTGCCGTTCCTGTGCCTCGAGCGTCATGGTCGCGATCGGGCGCGCATCCAAACGCTTCAGCGAGATCGGGTCGCCTGTTTTTTCGCAATACCCGTATTCGCCTTCGTCGATCCGGCGCAGGGCCGAGTCGATCTTCGCCACCAGTTTGCGCTGACGATCCCGTGTGCGCAGTTCCAGCGCGCGGTCGGTTTCCTCACTGGCGCGGTCGGCGACATCCGGAATGTTGCGGGTGTTGTCCTGCAGCCCTTCGATCGTGTCGCGGCTGCCTGCGAGTAGTTCTGTCTTCCAGTCCAGCAGCTTGCGGCGAAAATACTCAAGCTGCAGATCATTCATGAAAGGCTCATCTTCGGCCGGACGGTAGTCCTCCGGCAGAAAAACTTCCTGCTTCATATTTGCTCCCTCGGTATGGCCTGTAACGTCGGTCACGGTTGCTTCACCAGACATTTGGCTCTCCCTTCTGCGCAGCGTTTAGCCGACGGGCGCTGGAATGTCACTACACAAACGTAGAACCGACGCCCCGTCGCAAGCCTTCATCTAAATATGAGACTTAAAACAACAAATCCTTGTTTTTCTGTGAAAATCGACAGGCAATTTCAGGGCATTGTTCAACCCTCAAGAAAGGCACCTGCCTGCGAATCATGCAAAAGCGGTTGGACTCGCTGGTAAATTTGAGTCACCGACGCAGCGGCCCGGGTTGTCAAATTCCCCATCGCTCGGTAACCCGGACACCACAGTTTCGCCGGAAACATCAAGAGGACCCGATGACCGCACGTTTTCAAGGCACAGCCGAATATGTCGCCACCGAAGATCTGACCATCGCCGTGAACGCCGCCGTCACGCTGGAGCGCCCCTTGCTGGTCAAAGGGGAACCCGGCACTGGCAAGACCGAATTGGCAAAACAGGTCGCCGGCGCGTTGGGTCTGCGCATGATCGAGTGGAATGTGAAATCCACCACGCGCGCGCAGCAGGGCCTTTACGAATACGACGCCGTCAGCCGGTTGCGGGACAGCCAGCTGGGCGAAGAGCGTGTGCATGACGTCTCGAACTACATCCGCAAGGGCAAGCTCTGGCAAGCGTTTGAGGCCGACGAAAAGGTCGTTCTGCTGATTGATGAGATCGACAAGGCGGATATCGAGTTTCCCAATGACCTTCTGCAGGAACTCGACAAAATGGAGTTCCACGTCTACGAGACCGGCGAGACGATCAAGGCAAAGAACCGCCCGATCGTGATCATCACTTCAAACAACGAAAAAGAGCTGCCCGACGCCTTCCTTCGCCGTTGCTTTTTTCACTATATCCGCTTCCCGGATGAAGCCACGATGCGCCGCATTGTCGAAGTCCATCATCCCGGCATCAAGGACGCACTGTTGACCACCGCGCTGACGCAATTCTACGAAATCCGCGACACGCAAGGCTTGAAGAAGAAACCCTCAACCTCCGAGGTTCTGGACTGGTTGAAGCTGCTGCTGGCCGAGGATCTGAGCGCCGAAGACCTCAAGCGCGACGGGGCCAACGCGCTTCCCAAACTGCACGGCGCGCTGCTGAAAAATGAACAGGACGTGCATTTGTTTGAGCGATTGGCCTTCATGGCGCGCAGTCGACGTTGAACAGGATGTGAGCGCGGCTTGCTTCTTGGCGGTCCGGGTGTCAGCATCCCAGAAACCAAATAAGCAGGACGTATCGCTTGGCCAAAGACCTAAAAATCCGCCCACTGACCGCCGAGGACAAGGCCCAATGGGCTGAAATGTGGCGTGATTATCTTGCGTTCTATGAAACCACCCTGCCCGACACGATCTACGACACGACATTCGAACGTCTGCTGGGCGATGATCCGCAGGATTTCTCCGGCTTTGTTGCCGAACTAGACGGCAAGCTTGTCGGATTGACGCATTTCCTATTTCACCGTCATGGCTGGAAGGTGGAGAATGTCTGCTATCTCCAGGACCTGTTCGCCCGCCCCGAGGCGCGCGGAACCGGCGTCGGGCGCGCCCTGATTCAGGCGGTCTATGATGAGGCCGATCGCCAAGGCGCTCCGTCAGTCTATTGGCTCACGCAGGAGTTCAATCACACCGCGCGCCAGCTCTATGATCGGATTGGCACCCTGACGCCGTTCATAAAGTACAATCGCGCATGAAGCGGTTTGTCGCCTTCGTTGCAGTGTTGGCGCTGTCAGCCTGTACAACGGTCGAACGGATCGAATTGCCGGACAACGTCAAGGTCGTTGAGCAATCCCTGCCCCCTACCAAGTCGTTCTCGGCGTCGCGGCCAACGCCCCCTGCGCGGTCCAATACTAACATTGCCGCCGACTTCCTGGACCTGCATTTTGCGCTGGAAAGCGGTGTGGAACTACCGGTTTTCACCCGGTTCGAAACGCCCGTCACTGTGCGCCTGACCGGCACGCCCACGGCCAGCATGCAGCGCGACTTGACCAGCCTGTTGAACCGCATTCGACGCGAAGCCAGGATCGACATTCGGCAAATTCCCGAAGGTCAGGCCAACATCACCATTGAGGCCGTCACTCAGCGCGATATTCAACGCATCCTGCCCAATGCTGCCTGCTTCGTTGTGCCCAATTCATCGAGCCTTGAGGAATACCGCCGCGACCGCCGCAAAGCGAAAAGCAGCTGGACCGAGCTTAGTCAGCGCGAGCGTCTGGGCATTTTCATCCCTGCAGATGTTAGCCCACAGGAAATCCGCGATTGCCTGCATGAGGAACTGGCGCAGGCGCTGGGGCCGCTCAACGACCTCTATCATCTGCCTGATTCCGTATTTAACGATGACAATATCCACACCGTTCTGACCGGTTTCGACATGCTGATCCTGCGGGCGGCCTATTCTCCTGAACTACGCTCGGGGATGACCCGCGAACAGGTCGAGGCCGTGATCCCTGGCCTTCTCAGCCGCCTCAACCCGCGCGGCGACCGGCTACCAGTGCAGCCATTGACTGAAACCCCGCGCGAATGGGTTGACGCAATCAATAAAGCCCTCGGTCCCGGTCCCGGGTCTCCCCGACAACTGCGCGCAGCAAAACGCGCGGCCGAGATCGGACGGCGACAGGGCTGGACCGACCACCGCCGCGCCTATCCACACTACCTGATGGGCCGCATGATCCAGTTTCGCGACCCCGCAGCCGCCTTGCAGAACTACCAGATCGCGCTGCAATTCCTGAACGCGACACCTGGAACCGAGGTTCACCGCGCGCATGTCACGGCGCAAACGGCTTCTTTTGCGCTGGCGCAGGACAGAGGGCCCGAAATTCTGCCCGATCTGAACTCTGCAATTGACGTGATAACACGGGCCGAGAACGCGTCACTTCTGGCGACGTTGCTGCTGTTGAAATCCGAGGCTCTGAAACAAGCCGGACAGGAGCAGCAGGCACGTGCCGTCAGGCTGGACAGTATCGGATGGGCGCGATACGGGTTTGGCTCGGATCTGGTGGCCCGGTCTCTGGCCGAAGGCGACGCTGGAACGTCGAGAAACAATACAGGCGGATAACAGACGAATGCTCGTAGTAGTGGGAATGGCTGTTTTGGGTGCGATCCTGGGCGTAATGGCCGCGCGCAAGCGCAACGGCAACCGGGCTGACATGGCGCAATACGCGGCCGGTTACGGCATCGCCTTTGCGCTTTTGGGCCTGATCCTGTCTCTGATCCTTGTGCGGTTCTTGGTGTAGCCCATGTTCCTGCCCTTTTTCGAAAACCTCAGAAAAGCAGGCATCCCGGTCTCACTGCGGGAATATCTGACCTTTCTGGAGGGGATGAAAAAGGGCTTGGCCACGTATGATGTCGAGGCGTTCTACTACCTCGCCCGCGTCTCGATGGTGAAGGATGAACGCAATATCGACAAGTTCGACCGCGCTTTTGCCGCCAGTTTTGAGGGGCTGGGCGAGATCAGTTTCGATCAGGTGCTGGAGGCGGTCGACATCCCCGCGGACTGGCTGGCCAATATGGCCGAAAAACACCTATCAGACGAGGAAAAGGCCGAGATCGAAGCCCTTGGCGGCTTTGACAAGCTGATGGACACTTTGCGCGAACGCCTGAAAGAGCAGCAAGGCCGTCACCAGGGGGGGAACAAGTGGATTGGCACGGCCGGGACCTCTCCGTTCGGGGCCTATGGCTACAACCCCGAAGGCGTGCGGATCGGCCAGAAGGAAAGCCGCCACCAGCGTGCGGTGAAAGTCTGGGACAAACGCGAATTCAAGAACTTAGACGACACTGTTGAACTAGGAACGCGCAACATCAAGGTCGCCTTGAAGCGTCTGCGCCGCTGGGCGCGTGAGGGCGCGGCGGAGGAGCTGGACCTGGACGGCACCATCCGCGCCACTGCCGAACACGGCTATCTCGACGTCAAAACCCGCCCCGAGCGGCATAACGCGGTAAAGGTCCTGCTGTTTCTCGACGTCGGCGGATCAATGGACCCGCATATCAAGGTGGTTGAAGAGCTGTTCTCGGCCGCACGGACCGAGTTCAAGCATCTGGAATATTACTACTTCCACAATTGCCTTTATGAAGGCGTCTGGCGCGACAATCGCCGCCGTTGGGACCAACAGATCCCAACCCACGAGGTGCTGCGCACCTACGGCGGCGACTACAAATGCATCTTCGTCGGCGACGCCTCGATGAGCCCGTACGAAATCGCATACCCCGGGGGCGCCAACGAGCACTGGAACCAAGAAGCAGGCCAAGTCTGGCTGCAGCGCGCGCGCGAGCAGTGGACCTCAAACCTGTGGATCAACCCGGTGCCCGAGAAATACTGGGGCTACACCCACTCCATCGGCATGATCCAAGAGATTTTCGAGGACCGCATGGTGCCAATGACGCTGGCTGGGTTGGAACAAGGCATGCGAGAGTTGACTCGCTAGACGTCGCTGCGCGTTGAAGTAGATCAACGCTGCCAAAAACAAGACAAAGTCTTAGATTTTGCCCTCGAAATAGCTTCAGAGGAAACAATCGAAGCAATATTCCCCGCATTTTTGAGATTCGTGGTATAAACCAAGCGGATCGATGCTGGGGGGCTGAGATGACCAAATCTAAACTTCGCAATTACCTGACATCTTTTTTGACCATTTCTGCATTGGTGCTGGCGTCCGGTGCCGTTGCAACTTTTGCCTTTGCGCCGGATGCGGCTTACGCAAAAAACGATAAAGGCAACGGCAAAGGCAAAGGGAACGGAAGGGGTAACGGAGGTGGCAAGGGGAATTCCGGTAAGGGAGGAAAAGACGGGGGCAAGAGCGGCGAAAAGGGAAAATCTGGCAAAAGCAACGGCGCAAAAAATGCCGGTAAGGATCATGGAAAAGCCAAATCCAAAACCCTGAGTTCTCGCAACCTATTCGGAAATAGCAACAAGCAGAAAGCGAAGTCCAAAACCCAACGCTCTGGCAACCTATTTGGAAATGGCGAAAAGCAAAAAGCCAAGTCCACAACTCAACGCGCTCGCAACATATTCGGAACTGGCAACAAGCAGAAAGCGAAGTCCCCAAAACCTTCCAACAACAAGTCGCGAAGCGGCAAAGTTCAGAAAACAACCCTCGCGAACGTTGGGCGAGAGTTCAAACGCGATGTGGAAGAACTGTTCGGCAAACGCTCTCGTGTGAAACCCAAGGCCAGCGGAAAACGCTTAAACAAAGCCTATCGCAAAGCGTCCATTGCTCCGGTCGAATACTCCCCGCGACCGGTTGCCCGTTCGGACTATCGCACCAAGCGTTACGACGAACAAAACCCGGACAAGCGTAGATACCGCGATCCGCTTGTGGCTGCGATTACCGACCCGTATGGCTCGGACAAGTTGCGCAACCTGAACGCATCGAAAGCGGCGGCTCCGGCGTTTCGCAACGCGTCTCCCAACAGCAATGTCGGCAAGATCGCGACCTATCAGGCCGCTGCGGAAACCTACTATAACCTGCGCGGAGATCTCTATGACGCACGGCGCGAGCTACGTGATCTGAACGAAAGCTATGACGGCCGTAGCAGCGACGACATTGCGGACGACATTGCCGCGCTTGATCCCTCGGACCCCAATTACGAGGACGACCTGAACGCGCTAGAAGATGAACTGCGTGACGCCGAAACCTATGAAGAGGCACGTGACGACCTGCGCGCAGATGTCAGGGATTTGCGCCACGAAACCCGCGACGCCCTGCAGGACGCAGAGACCGCCTTCTTCGACGCGTCCAAAGGCCGGACAGTGACCAAAGGCACTTTGTCTCAGTTCCACGGTTACCTGGATCTGCCGCAGCCGCGGCATCGCTACAAGGATGGAGTAACAATCCAGCCCGTGCCCTACGATCCTGATCGTTACAGATACACCAAAGACGATGCGACCTACGAACTGTGGGATGAAAAGCGGGATGTTTATGACACCTATTCGCATCAAAAGAAGGATCGGTATCGCTATTACCGCGATCCGCTTGTGGCTGCGATTACCGACCCGTATGGCTCGGACAAGTTGCGCAATCTGAACGCATCGAAAGCGGCGGCTCCGGCGTTTCGCAACGCGTCTCCCAACAGCAATGTCGGCAAGATCGCGACCTATCAGGCCGCTGCGGAAACCTACTATGACCTGCGCGGGGATCTCTATGACGCCCGGCGCGAGCTGCGGGACCTGAATGAAAGCTACGACGGTCGTAGCAGCGACGACATTGCCGACGACATTGCCGCGCTTGATCCCTCGGACCCCAACTACGAAGACGACCTGAACGCGCTAGAAGACGAACTGCGTGACGCCGAAACCTATGAAGAGGCACGTGACGACCTGCGCGCAGATGTCAGGGATTTGAGAGTTGATGCATTGGTCGCTGAGAAAGAGGCAGAACATGCCTTTTTCGAGGCTTCAAAAGGTACCACGTTAACGAAACAGTCTCTCTCTGAATTCCATTCGAACTTGCAGCTTCCTCTGCCGGGTAGGTAGGTTCAGCATTCGGGGCATGTTTTGACCTAGGACTTAATTGCAATTGCGGCTTGCCTAGACTGGGTGAGCCGCCCATATCTATGTCATGCTTCGCTTAACTCCGATCCTTCTGGCGATTGCCTATGGCCTTGTGATGTACCGGATTTCCATCTGGCGCACCCATCGCGAGTTGGATCAGAAGTCGACCGAACTGGCTGACCCTGCCCTCAAACGGATGACGGACCGGCTGGCCGCCGCGTTAGAGATCGCGCGGGTGCCGGTCTATATCTACGAGATTGACCCGGTGAACGGCTTGGCGGCTCCGGACGGGCGGATATTCATCACACGCGGGTTTTATCGCAAGTTTCGCAACGGTGAGGTCTCGGCCGAGGAGATGGCGAGCGTGATTGCCCATGAGTTGGGTCATGTGGCCTTGGGGCATGCGAAGCGGAGGATGATTGATTTCTCAGGCCAGAACGCAATGCGGACCGCGTTGATCATGGTGTTGAACCGGTTCATTCCCTTCATCGGGGCCATGATTGCGAATGCGCTGACCTCCCTGTTGGCGTCGCGTTTGTCTCGGCAGGATGAGTATGAGGCCGACGAATATGCCGCCGCCTTGCTGACCAAGGCCGGGATTGGGATCGCGCCGCAGAAATCTCTGTTCCACAAGTTGGAAGACCTGACGCAGCAGCGTGCCGGAATTGTGCCTGCGTGGCTGATGAGCCATCCAAAGACGGATGAGCGGATTGCGGCGTTGGAGGCTTTGGAGCAGCGTTGGGCGCGTGGCTGAGGGTGTACAGCGAGAGGCCAGCCTCTCGCGCTCTCCGGGATATTTTTAGCCAGATGAAGGGGGATCCCGTTTAGGTGGTCAGGGCTTTGCCCAGGCGCGGCAGGCGGGCTTTTTTCATGAGCGCGCGTAGGGTCCATTGATCGCCCGATAGGCGGTTGGCTTCGGACAGGACCGCCTTGGCCGCGTTCGTCATGCCCGTAGGGTCGGTTTGCCAGAAGCTGTGGAGCAGATTGTCTGGGTCACGGCGCTCAAGGCCCTCTTCGGACAGGATGTTTCTGGGGAAGTCCTTGGCGTTGACGGTGACGATGACATCCGCCGAGGCCTCGATGGCCGTGGCCAGAACGTGGATATCGGCCTTGTCGGGCAGCCAGAGACGTTGTTCGATACCCATTGCTACCTTGCGTTCGGCTTTGGGCCAGTGCGCTTGGGCTAGTGCGATCTCGGCGCGGGCCTGTGCTTCGCCTTCGGGGCCGAGTTTACGGGCGGCGCGGGCCCATTCTTCGAGGATGCGCGCGGACCAGATGGGGGTGAAATGGCCCAGTTTTGCCGCGCCCAGCAGCATCTCACGCATCACCGTGGGGTAGATGACGCAGGTATCCAGAACCGCCTTCACAGCCGGTAGAATACGGCTTTGAGGTAACCGCTTTCAGCCAATTGCGGCAATTGTGGATGATCGGGTCCGGCAAAGCCTGTGTGGATCAATTGCGCCTGCCGTCCGGCCCGTCCGATCCCGCGAGAGGAGGCATCGCGGAAGCGGCCCAGATCTGCGGCATGAGAGCAGGAGCAGAGGCCCAAATAGCCGCCTTGTTTCACAAGTGGGGCGGCGAGGCGAGCGATGCGTTCATAGGCGCGCAGGCCGGCGTCGAGGGCTTGTTTCGAAGGCGCAAAGGCGGGCGGGTCGCAGATGACGACGTCGAACTGTGCGCCCTCTTCACCCAGTTGTGTCAGCACATCGAAAGCGTCGCCTTGGCGGGTCTGGAACCGGTCAGCACATCCGCTTGCTTCGGCCCCTTTTGTGGCAAGATCCAATGCAGCGGCAGACCCATCGACGGATAGTGCCCGTGCCGCCCCACCTGCCAACATGGCGAGGCCGAAGCCGCCCACATGGCTGAACACGTCCAAAACCTGAGCATCGGGATGCATCAAACGCGCGGCAAAAGCGTGGTTTGGGCGCTGGTCGTAGAACAAGCCGGTTTTCTGGCCGCCGGTCAGATCGGCCATGTAGGTCGCTCCGTTCATGGGCACAGGCAGAGGCGTGACTGGCGCGGTTCCGCGCAGAGTTTGGTTGACGTCGTCCAAACCCTCCAACCCGCGGGTCCGGCCCGAGGCGTTTTTCAGAACGGTTGCCACGCCGGTCACCTTGACCAGCGCGTCGGTTAGCACCTCCAGATGCGCCTCGGCCCAGGCGGCGTTGGGCTGGATTGCGCAGGCATCGCCAAAACGGTCAATGATCACACCGGGAAAACCATCGGCCTCGGCGTGGATCAGACGGTAGTATGGCGCGTCAAACAGGCATTCGCGCATCTCAAGCGCGCGGCGCAGGAGGGTCTCGAACCAGTCCGCGTTCAGATCGGCCTCAATATTGCGATCCAGAACGCGACACATGATTTTCGACTCCGGGTTGACCGCGACCAGAGCGATCGGCGCGCGTTTGTCATCCTCAAGCACGGCCAGCGCCCCAGCGGGGATTTTACGCGTGCGCCGGTCGGTGACGATGTCGTTGGCATAGACCCAAGGAAAACCATGACGCAGCCCGCGCGCATTGGCTTTGGGTTTCAGGCGGATACGGGGGCGGTCAGCGGCTTGGGTCATGACCGCCTCATAGTCGCGAATAGCCCGAAGGAAAACCCCCTAGCGCGGCCGAGAGCGCCAGCCGCCGCGCCGCTTGGGCGCTTGGGCGGCCTGAAGCCCTTCGGTCATCACTTGCGTCATGGGATGGTCGGCCTCCCGCGCGGAATAGGCCGCGTGCAGTTGGGCCAGAGCCTGTTTCTGATCTACGCCATCGGGCAGGCTGAGCGCCCAGTCCAGAAAGATGCTGCGGCATTCAGGCATGGCGATGCCTTCGATGTTATACGCCTCGCGGATCAGGCCCTTGGGGTCGTTTGGGTCAGTGCTGCGCGCCATCTTCATCCTCTTTGATTACGCTGCCGATGATTTCGGCGGCGGTGGAGTAGCTGTCCTGCAATGCGGATTGCAGCGATTCGACCTGTTCGTACCCGGTAGCGCGGCACAGGAAGGCCGCTCCGCCCTCGCCGATTTTGTCCGCCTCAATCACCTTGCCCGAAAGCAGCCGCGCCGCGCATTGTACCGACCAGCATAGATCGTAGCTGTCCTTCAATGTTTGTGCCTGCGCGACATCCAACAAACCGGCAGCGACCGCCCCGTCGAGGCCAGACACTACATCCCGGTTTGCGAGGCCTGCCATCAGCGCTCCGGTCTCGGCCATCAACTCGATATCCATCATCCGGCCCGGGCCGTTCTTGGCATCCCAAACGCCCGCCGGGGCCTTGGCAGCCGCCAGACGTGTTCGCATTTCAGCCACTTCGCGCAGAACTTTGTCTGCCTCCCGAGGCCGCGACAAAAGCTCGGTTCGGAAGGCTTCGATGTCCTGAGCCAAGCCCGCGTCTCCGGCGACGACATGCGCGCGAGACAGGGCGAGATGTTCCCACACCCAGGCCTCTTCCTGCTGGTAATGCGTGAAACTGGCCCAACTGGTGGCCACCGGCCCCTGATTGCCTGAGGGGCGCAGGCGCATGTCGACCTCATACAACCGCCCCTGAGACATCGGCGCCGAAAGCGCCGTGATCAGCGCCTGCGTAAACCTTGCGTAGTAGGTGCGCGTGGCCAGTGGGCGGGGACCGTCGGACATGTCCTGATCAAGCGGATCGTAGATTACGATCATATCCAGATCGGATTGCGAGTTGATCCGCCCTGCCCCCAGTGACCCCATGCCCAGAATGGCCGCTCCGCGCCCCGGTGCCGGGCCGTGTTTGTGGGCGAAGGTGTCGGTCACGTAAGGAAGGATCGCGGCGATAACGGCTTGCGCCAGCTCGGCATATTGCCGACCCGCCTGCGCCCCGTCGATCAGGCCGCGCAGGTGGTGAACGCCAATGCGGAAATGCCATTCCTTGCACCAGCGCCGCGCCAGATCCAGTTGCGTTTCATAGTCGGCTTCCTGCGCCAGTGCTTCCACCAACTCGGCTTGCAAAACCTCCATACCAGGCCAATCGCTGAAGAAACTGCCCCCAATCACCGCGTCAAACACAGAGGCGTTGCGCGACAGATGTGACGCCAGCGCATGCGAGGTGCCAACAATGTCGATCAAAAGGTCGATCAGATGTGGGTTGGCCTCAAAGAGCGAGAACAACTGAACACCCGCTGGCAGGCCTGCGAGAAAGCCATCCAAAGCCAACAGGGCCTCATCGGGTTGCGCGGTTTTGGCAAGGCGCGAGAGGAGCTCGGGCTTCAACCGGTCGAAGATACGTCGCCCGCGCTGAGACCTCAGGGCCGGATATGTGGCCCAGCGGGCGAGGATATTTTGGTCGAACGTCACCTCAGGCGCGGGCGTCGGCGTAGGCCCTGCGCCCGGTGCAAAGAAGCCTTCGGTCAGCTCATGCACTTCGGTCAGGCGGCGCATCAGGTCCTTGGTCAGATCGCTACTACTGAGACCCATCAGACAGGCGACCCGTTCGATCCCGTCTTCAGATTGAGGGACCTTGTGGGTCTGAGCGTCATGGATCATCTGAATGCGATGTTCGACCTCGCGATGCGCGCGATAGTGATCGGTCAGCTTTTCCGCAACCTCTTCCGGCACCCAGCCCTTCTGCGCCAGAGCCGCCAGCCCAGGCACCGTGCCGCGCACGCGCAGATCGGGGTCGCGCCCCCCTGCAATCAACTGCCGGGTCTGGGTGAAAAACTCGATCTCTCGGATGCCGCCCTGCCCCAGTTTCATGTCATGACCGGGGATCGAGAGGCTGCCGCCCGTTCCTTTGTTCTCGCGGATACGCAGGCGCATGTCATGGGCGTCCTGAATGGCGGCAAAGTCCAGATGCCTGCGCCAGACAAAGGGTTTCAGGGTGTCCAGAAACCGCTCTCCGGCCGCAAGATCCCCCGCGCAGGCGCGCGCTTTGATATAGGCGGCCCGCTCCCAAGTGCGGCCGAGGCTTTCATAGTAGCGCTCTGCCGCCTCCGTCGCCATGCAGACCGGGGTCACTGCGGGGTCCGGTCGCAGGCGCAGATCGGTACGGAATACATACCCGTCGGCGGTTTTGTCGCTGAGCGTGGCGCAGAAATTGCGCGTGGCTCGCACCATTCCGTGACGGGCTTCGTAGAAATCATCCGGGTCAAAGCGCGTTTCATCAAACAGAACGATCAGGTCGATGTCCGAGCTGTAGTTCAGCTCATGCGCGCCCATCTTGCCCATCGCGAGAATGACCATCCCGGCAGCGGTTTCGACATCATCCTCGGTCTTTCCAGGCAGCTTCTTGCGGCGGATCAAGGCAGCAATCTCGGCCTTTGCAGCCACATCCGCCGCCAGTGCGCCAAAATCAGTCAGCGCTGCCGTTACCTTTTCCAATGGCCAAGCACCCGCGATATCCGCCAAAGCGGTCAGAACAGCCATCCGCCGCTTGGCCAGCCTTAACCCCGGCTTGAGCTGATCAGGCGCGAGGGTACGCGCGGCCTCCATCACCTCTGCCAAGGCGTTGTCTGGCTGGTGCATGGCCTGCGGCAGCCACACTTTCTCTTGCTCGATCAGCCCCTTCAGATACGGGCTGGACCCGGCGGTTCCGGCGATCAGATCGCCTTGCTCAGTCGTCAGGTCGGCAAGCAAAGCGCGGGTTTCGTCGCCCAAGGATTGGTCGAACGCGCGCGGCAGACGGTTGATGGTCAAACTCTCAGTCATACCCGGACCCTGCGCACCGCTGGGCGGCAAGGTCAATGCGGCAGACGCATTATTCCTGTTCGACCGGAGTGTCCTGACTGAAACTGTTGATCCAAGCGCCTGCCCGACGCTCCCAAAGGGAAGATATGAGCATCGCCTCCCACTCCTCCGCGCCTGGTCGCACATAGTCAGCCCGATAGGACAGCAATACGATATCCGGGGTCAAAATCCGCAAGCGTTCTTCGCTCAACTTGAATTCCGCCATTGTCGGAGCTTCAGCGAACTGCCCGACATGGTCGTCCCGATTTGCAAAACCCGAGGGGTAGACACCCAGGAAATCAGCACTCAGAAGCGCCCTGTCAGCATGGGCATCGCCTGTCACCAAAGCAGACCATACCTGCTTTTCCAGCTCCAAGATCTCTACAAGCGTTGGCGCATTTATGTTCTCAGTCATCATGCCCGCACCCTGCTGCCCGAGGCCTGCGTCGTCAACCAAATCTGAAAATGTAAATCTTTTTCACATATACCCCTTGCAACGCCGCAAGCGCTACCCATCTAGATCATGTGAAAGGAATTTACATCAACCCCAGGAGAGACTACATGACCGCATTGTCCGAACCCGCCGCACCCGCAAATCCGGGGTGGCTCTATCGTGCCGAGGCTTGGATGGACGACAAAGGCAAAGGCGCCTGGATCGCCGCCATGGTTCTTGGGTTCATCTTCTTCTGGCCCGTGGGCCTCGCCCTTCTGGCCTATATGATCTGGAGCAAACGCATGTTCAGCAAGTCCTGCACCCGCCGCAAATCCTGGCACAGTCACATGAGCGCAATGAAGCCATCAGGCAACAGCGCCTTCGACGCCTACAAGGCCGACACCCTAGCCCGTCTGGAGCGTGAACAGCAGGATTTCGAAGCCTTCCTGCGCCGCCTGCGCGAAGCCAAGGACAAAGCCGAGTTCGACCAGTTCATGGATGAACGCGCCCGTGAAAACCACGAAGACGATGGCAAAGGCGAACCGGCCTGAATTGACTTGCCCTGTCCCGACCATTCGGGACAGGGTAGCACGACCCTCCCTTTCGGAAACCTGACCATGAACCACCTGCCCGATCCCGATACTCAACCCGAGTTCTACCAGTCCGTCGCAACCAAGCGCTTTGTCGCATGGTTGTTCGACATCGCCTTTATCTCACTTCTGTGCATCGTCCCCGTCTTCCTGACACTTGGGACCGGGCTGTTCTTCCTGCCGCTGATCTATGCCGTGATCAGCTTTGTCTACCGGGTCATCACGATCTCGAACGGGTCTGCCACGCTTGGCATGCGGTTCATGGGGATCGAGCTGCGCGACGCATTCGGCGAACGGATGGATATGGGCAAAGCGGTGGCCCACACGGCCGGATACTTCCTCAGCATGGCGTTCTTCGTGGTTCAGATCGTGTCTGTCATCATGATGCTGACCAGCGCGCGGTGCCAGGGCCTGACGGATGCCTTCCTTGGCACAGTCATGATCAACCAGCGGGCCTGAACGCAACACACTTGAATCACTTGGCGGCTTGAAAATCCGTTGCTATCATCCGGTGCGAGGCTACATGGGACCTTCATGCGACACACGCTGCCAATTGCGCCACAATTCTATGTGACGGCCCCCCAGCCCTGCCCTTACCTTGAGGGCAGGATGGAGCGCAAACTCTTCACCGCTCTGCAAGGCGCAGGCGCGGATCAGTTGAACAATTCGCTGTCCCAACAAGGGTTTCGCCGGTCGCAGAACGTTCTCTATCGACCATCCTGCACCGATTGCGCCGCCTGCCTTTCCGCCCGGATCGACGTCTCGGCCTTCCGCCCGACCAAAAGCCAGAAACGCGCGGCCAAACGCAATGGATATCTAGAGCGCCGCGCAACCTCGCCTTGGGCCACCGACGATCAGTACGAGCTGTTCCGTCGCTACCTCGATACCCGCCACGCTGATGGCGGCATGGCCGATATGGACGTTTTCGAGTTCGCCGCGATGATCGAGGAAACCCCGATCCGCAGCCGCGTTGTGGAATATGCCGATCCTGAAACCGGAAACCTGATCGCCGTCAGTCTGACCGATGTTCTGGATGACGGCCTCAGCATGGTTTATTCCTTCTACGATCCAAACCAGCCGCAGAACTCCTTAGGCACCTACATGATCCTCGACCATATCGAGATCGCGCGTGAGGCTGGCCTGCCCTATATCTACTTGGGCTATTGGGTCCCCGGCAGTCCGAAAATGGGCTACAAAGCCAAGTTTTCGGGGCTGGAGGCCTATGTTCAGGGGCGCTGGGAGAAAATCTCCAACCCCGAGGCTTTCGCAGATGCCTCGCACCACCCTCTCGCCTCGGCCCCGATAGCTGAGCAAGTGGCAAACATCCAACTGCCCGACCGCCACCCCACCAAAGGCTGATCCTTTCATGAAACAGAGCCTGCACGCTGTCACCCTTGTGGTGCCTGACTACGATGCTGCGATCAATTTCTACACTGCAACGCTGGACTTCACCCTTTCCAAAGACATTGATTTGGGAGGCGGGAAACGCTGGGTCCTCGTCACGCCGCCGGGTTCGGGCGAGGCCTCTCTATTGCTCGCCAAGGCCGACGGGGCCGAACAAGAGGCCGCTATCGGCAACCAAACCGGAGGTCGTGTTGGGTTCTTTCTGGAAACCGATGACTTCCAACGCGATCACGCAGCAATGCGGGCAAAGGGTGTCCATTTCGAAGAAGAGCTTCGTGTTGAACCCTATGGCACAGTCGCGGTTTGGCAGGACCCTTTCGGCAATCGTTGGGACCTCATCCAGTTCGCCTGATCCTGTTCATCCGGCTGAAGAGAACTCTTTTAAAGTCCGCGAAAGCGCTTCGCCTTAAACCCTAAACAAGAAAGCAAAAAGGGGGGCCGCAGGCCCCCTATTTCTTTTGGATTAGACTTAGCGGATCAATTCGGGATCAGATCCGGCACGATGGTCACAATGGTCGGGAAGAACCATAGGATCGCAATACCGACGACCTGAATGATCACGAACGGTACGACGCCGCGATAGATATGGCCCGTCGTCACCTCTTTCGGCGCAACCCCTCGCAGGTAGAACAAGGCGAACCCGAACGGAGGCGTTAGGAACGAGGTCTGCAGGTTCACCGCCACCATGATGGTCACCCATTTCGGATCGAACGACCCGCCATAGATCACCGGCCCAACAATCGGGATCACGATGTAGATGATCTCGAGGAAGTCCAGCACAAAGCCCAGAATGAACAAGACCAGCATCACGATAAGGAAGACCGTGAACTCGTTGTCAAAGCTGCGCAGGAACTGCTGGATGTAATGCTCACCCCCGAAGGAGATCACCACAAGGTTCAGCAGCTGCGACCCGATCAGGATGGTAAACACCATCGAGGTCACCTTCGCCGTCTCGCGCACCACGGGCGTCAGAACCCCGCTGGAGAAAAGGACCCAGCAGCCGAACAACAGACCGAACAGCGCGTAGAGATACGTCGCATAAGCCAGGATGAAGGCGATCCAGGTCTCAACCGGGACATTGCCCTGATTGATCCGCAGATCGAAATTCACGCCCATCAGCAGACAGATGATGACTGCAAAGGTCGACCAGATGATCACACTACCGGACCGGCCCTGATCCTGCAGCTTGCGGTAAGCAGCCAACATGATCGCACCACCGGCACCCAGTGCCGCAGCAGGTGTCGGATTGGTAACACCGCCAAGGATCGAACCCAGCACCGCGATGATCAGAACCAGCGGCGGGAACACTACTCGGATCAGATCGTTGGTGGCACAGCGGGCGGCGGCCTCTTTACAGCCGTAGATCGCGATGGCGAAGGGGATTGCCAGCAAAACGAATGTCGCCCCGGATGAGGTCGTCGGCTGGATGAAGAGAATATCCACCAACAGCATCAACAACAGGCCAATCGCCCCAACTATCAGAGGTTGCGGCGAGCGCGAAGGCGCGATGCCACGACCCAGAACCAAGGTCAGCGCCAGCAGCACCACCACAATCGAAACGCCCGTTCCGATCGGAGCCGCATTGGCGATCTTGGCGTCACGGGCTGCAGCGAGTTCCTCCTCGCTCAGGCGCTCGGCGCTGGCAACACCACCGGCGGCGTCGATTGCCTCTTGCTCGGCCACGGCCTGATCCCAGGCGGATTGGCCATGCAGCTCGATCATCGAGGCCTGACACTCAGCCGAGACATTCGTGCGCAAAGACGCACCCTGCCCCACATCCGAGAAGGCCGAGACCGAGATGTTCTGGCTGCCGATCACACCCGCGCTGCCCAGAAGCACCGCACCGACGATGATCGCAACCGGCGCACCCAGCAGCCAGGTCAGACCCTCAGAGCGGGTGATCGTCTCACCAGAGCCACCCGACAGCTCAACGGCCGGAGCCTTGTCCGGATTCAGCAGCGCATAGCCAAAGGCATAGAGCGCGTAGAGCAACGCCAGCATGATCCCCGGCAACAAAGCCGCTTGGAACAAGGTTCCAACCGAGACCACCGCAGGTTCCCCCAAAAAGGTCAGCGCATCGGTACAGCCCGCCTCGACCGCACGCTCTTCCTGTGCCGTCGAATAAAGGTCACCCGCCAGCGTACCCAGAAGAACAATCACGATCGAGGGTGGGATGATTTGCCCAAGTGTCCCCGAGGCCGCGATCACACCTGTCGCCAACTCGGGCGAGTAGTTGTTTCGCAACATCGTCGGCAGCGCCAAAAGGCCCATGGTCACCACGGTCGCACCAACAATCCCGGTCGAGGCGGCCAGAAACGCACCCACGACAACAATCGACACTGCCAGACCACCGGGCAGCGGTCCAAAGACACGCGCCATCGTTGTCAGCAGGTCATTGGCGATCTTGGAACGCTCCAGCGTGATTCCCATCAGAACGAACATCAACACGGCCAGAAGGGTTTCAATCGACTGACCGGCCAGAACCCGTTCGTTCATGCGGTTGACGATGAAGGAAACGTTCCGGTCCAGCGCGGTTTCCCAACCTGAGGGGAAGACCGGCTCGCCTATCCTTGGTAAGTCCGGGTATCGGAAAACCGAGACCGTATCGGGTTTCACCCCGGAATTCACTAGGTCTCGGTAAGCTTGTGAGCCAGTGTCAATCGCCTGGTGGATCAGCAGTCCGGCGCTGTCCAGCGCGGCGATGATCCCGAAGGAGATCACACCTGCCCCACCGATGGCGAAGGCCACCGGGAAGCCTGAAAGAATGCCTCCGAAAAGGCAAAAGAATACGATAATGAGGCCTATCTCGACGCCATCAAGTCCGAATAGCATTGTCTTGGTCTCCGTCCTTAATGTGCGCCTTCGTAGGCTTCTTCACCCTCACCAAGGCTATCCTTGTCGAGGTATTTTCCGGCGCTTTCCGGCCCTTCCACGTATTCCAGATACGACCGCCACAGGAAGGCAACCGCGTGCAGGAACACCATGCCCGCAAAGATCACGAGCAGGATTTTGAACAGGAAATACGCGTTGAAACCGTTCGGGCTGAAGCCGATGGTTTCCACGTTCCAGCGCAGGGCGCGCGACTTGGCCACCAGCCTGTCCAGCGTGTCACTGGCCGAGGGTTTCGGCACGATCAGGTGCCGCCACATGAAATACCAGCCATACATCCAGGTCAGCACGGCCATTGGCATCATGAACAGAACGGCGCCACACATATCAACGACGCGCTTGGCACGGTGGCTAATACCGGCATAGATCAGGTCAACCCGCACATGCCCGCCCTGCACGAAGGTGTAAGTGCAGCACAGGCAGACGACCATCGCGTTATAAAGCTTCAGTTCTTCGGCAAACCAGCTGATGTCCTGATTGAAGGGAATACCCAGACCAAAGGACATATCAGGCCGGGCAAAGACACGCTGCATGAACACGATAACGATCTGCTGGATCACCATCAGCAAACCCGCCCAGGCAAAGAACCGCCCGGTTGTGTTGGCGAATGCCTCGAGCCCGCGCACCATGCCCCACATCACGTTTCGGTAGTAGAGGCCGATGGCTGTCAGCACCAGAAACAGCGTGAAAACCACGAAGAAGAACTCGACCGAGCCTCCGTAGTAGACAAAGCGCATGATGGATTCTTTGTCGGACCAATCCAGCCACAGCTGCGGATGCGTGATCGCATATCCAAAATTATAGAAGGCTTCGGCAATGTTCTGAATGAACCAGATCAGTCCATTCCACAGGGCGCCGAAAAACGAGATACCGTTATCGTCCTGCATGTTGTCCCCGGGTCACGTCAGTTGCACTGCAAATTATAGCGGCATGATGGGTCCGCGCATATGCAACAAGAAAGGCTCCCCCGCGATTGCGGGGAAACCGTTTGGTCAGTTCACTTGGGATTAGCCGCGAACGCGGTCGCGCTGAGCGGTGTAGGCACCCGACGACAGGTTCAGCCAGCCCGAGGACGATGCCATCGACGCCATTGCGCTGTCGTGGATCTTCTTGAACAGCTCGTCGCCCATGTTCTCGTCCAGAACCTCTTGCGAAGCCTGACCGAACGCATCCCAAACGCTGTCTGGGAATTCCATGACCTTCACGCCACCCGACTGCAGACGCTGCAGAGCTGCACCGTTGTTGGCCAGGAACTGCGCCAGGTTCCACTGGTGCGCTTCGGCAGCTGCGATCTCGATGATCTTCTGCTGGGCCGGTGTCAGTTCGTCGAACACGTCGCGGTTGGTTGCCAGCGACAGACCTGCGCCCGGCTCGTGGAAGCCCGCGGTGTAGTAGGTCTTGGTGATTTCCTGGAAGCCCGCTTTTTCGTCCGCCCAGGGGCCGATCCACTCGGTGCCGTCAATCGCACCCGAGGACAGCGCCTGATACACTTCCGAACCCGGAATGTTCTGAACCGATGCGCCCAGTTTGCCCAGCGCCTGGCCACCCAGACCCGGCATACGGAACTTCAGACCCTGGAAATCCTCGGGGCCGTTGATCTCTTTCGAGTACCAGCCGCCTGCCTGCGCACCGGTGTTACCTGCCAGGAAGGATTTCAGACCGAAGATCGAGCCCAGCTCGTCATGCAGCTCCATGCCGCCGTCGTGGTAGTACCAGTTCACCAGTTCCTGCGCGGTCATGCCGAACGGAACAGCGGTGAAGAAGGCATAGCCCGGGTGCTGACCCACAAAGTAGTAGTCCGCCGCGTGGTACATGTCGGCCTGACCCGACGAAACGGCGTCGAACACTTCGAACGCGCCAACCAGCTCGCCTGCAGCTTTGATTTCTACGTTCAGGCTGCCATCGGACATCGCATTGATGCTGTCGGCGCAGCGCTGCGCGCTGTCGAACACGCCGGCAAGACCACGACCCCACGAGGTCACCATGGTCAGGGTCCGCTGACCCTGCGCATAAGCCGGTGCCGCCAGTGCGGTTGCCGCAGCAGCCGAGCCGCCAAGAGCAGATTTCTTCAGAAATGAACGACGATCCATATGAGTGTTCCTCCCCTTCATAAGTCATCACCCGGAGGTGTCCGGGCCTGTCGCTTTCAATGGATCGGAGCCTAGAGGCAGGGATATGAAAGGGAATACCTACTACTGCGTAGAAACCCGAATTTCTGCCCGTTTTTCGCAGATAAAACCGGCAAAAAAGCCAGCCATCCCACGTTCCCGAGGGCATTTACACCCAGAAACGCTCAATCTTTTTGCATTTTCGCCGCCGCTTGCGTATCGATTCGACCATGCAAAGACTCCGACATCTGGTTTCGCTGACTTATGCGCAGAAACTGTCTTTGGTTGCGGCCATCCCTTTGGTCGTTGCCGTCGCGGCCATTGCCTTTCTGGTCGCCTATCAGGCACGCGCAACATCCGAGCGCGAAATACAGGCGCTGGAGCTACGCCTGATCGAAGCCAAGAAGGAAGAACTGAAGAACTATGTCACACAGGCGCGCAACGGGTTTGCCTATATCTACGGGCGCGCTGAACCTGACGATGATGTCGCCAAAACGCTGGTCACGCAGATCCTTTCGGCGATGATCTACGGACAGGACGGGTTCTTCTTTGTCTATGACTATGACGGTACGAACCTGGTAAGCCCCCGCCAGACACAGTTCATCAACCGCAATTGGGACGGTCTGACCGACAGCGACGGTACTCCGGTCGTGGATGAGTTCATCCGTCTCGCACGCCAAGGTGCAGGCTGGCACAGTTTCATGTGGGAAAAGCCCTCGACCGGGGAAGAGGCGCAGATGATCGCCTATGTTGTGGGCCTGCAGGATTGGCGTTGGGCCGTGGGCACCGGTGTTTTCATCGACGACATATTGGCGACCGTCGCCAATGCCCGCGCCGAGGTCGAGGACCGGGTCCAGCGCACCTTTATGTATATCGGTGCCATCGTTGTGGCCTCGGTTCTGATCGTGTTTGCCTCGGGCATGTTGCTGAACATACGCGAGCGTCGGCTGGCGGATGCCAAGCTGAAAGAGTTGACCCAGCGGGTCTTCGACGCCCAGGAAGAAGAACGCGGCCGCGTCGCGCGCGAACTGCATGACGGGATCAGCCAGATCCTTGTCGGAGTCCGCTATGCGCTGGACAATGCGCGAAGGCGCTTGTCCCGAGGCGACGACGCGGGCGCGCAGGCCCCATTGGACAAGGGCATAGATCACCTTGGCACGGCGATCACCGAAGTGCGCCGCATCAGCCGCGACCTGCGCCCCGGCGTGCTGGATGATCTGGGCCTCGGCCCGGCCCTCAAGGCGCTGACAGATGACTTCCGCGAACGCACAGGGATCGAAACCGAGTTTTCGACCGTCGTTTTCCGCAACCGGCTGGATCAGGACAGCAAGATCGCCCTCTACCGCATCGCTCAAGAAGCTTTGACCAATATTGAGCGCCACGCAGACGCCTCGCATGTTACAATCGATCTGCGCGGGCACAAGAAAGGCGCGACCATGCGGATCACCGATGACGGGCGCGGGCTGCGCTCTGAACCGGATCAGAGCGGCACCGGCATCGGGCTACGCAACATGCAGGAACGGATCGAACAGCTTGACGGCACGTTGCGTATTCTGTCATCACGCGGCCCGCACGGGGGCACGGTGATCGAAGTCAGCCTGCCCCTCAGCCACCTGTTGCCGCCGCAGGAAGACGCAACACCGAACCGAAAGGCCGGGACATGACCATCCGAGTCCTCATTGTCGACGATCACCCCATGGTGGCCGAGGGCATCCAGTCGATCCTCGAAAGCTATGATGAGATTGAGGTCGTCGGCACTCTGGGCAGCGGTCAGGCCGCCGTTGATCACGCGGCCGAGTTGGCACCAGACGTGATCCTGATGGACCTGAACATGCCCGGCCTTGGCGGCCTGAGCGCGACCGAACTGATCCTCGAACGCCTGCCCGAAACCCGCATTTTGATCCTGTCGATGCATGACAGCCCCGAATACATCTCGACCGCTCTCAGCCATGGGGCCAAAGGATACGTGCTGAAAGACGTCCCCACGGACGAGATCAAAGAGGCGATTGATGCCGTGATGAAGGGCGAGCAATATCTATGCACCGGCGCCAGTGGGTCCTTGAAACCCAAAGGCGACAGCGCCCGCGAAGCCCTGACCGGGCGCGAACAGACCATCCTTCTGGAACTGGCGCAGGGCAAATCCAACAAGGAAGTCGCCCAAACGCTCGATATCTCGGTCCGGACGGTCGAGACCCACCGCAAGAACATCAAACGTAAACTGGGCATTTCCTCAACAGCGGGCCTCACCCGCTATGCGCTGGAACATGGCGTGTTACAGGGCACCGGCGTCGGCTTCTGAGCCTCCCGCAGCGCGGCACACGCTGCCCGGCCCAACTAGAGGAGGCGCGCCGCAGGCGCGTTGACGATGGGCGGGAGGGTTACCCGCGCGGCCTGATATCCTCGCCGAAAAAGATCAACGTCCCATCCTCGTCAATAACGTGAAATTCGCGTTGCTGATACGGCTGATCAAACGGAGGGCGCACACGTCCGTCGGGCAGATCTTCCAACCTCGGTTTGAGGCTATCATACAGCGCATCAAGCCCCTCGACATCTATGTAAAAGGACTGCTCTTCACCCAGCAGCTTGCCATCGTCTCGCGGCGGGCATTCCAGCAGCCGAATAGCCACCGGTCCGCGCGAAAGAAAAGCATAATTGTCCTGTCGAAACCCGCAGCTGAATCCCAAGCGCTCACAATAGAAATCAATCTGGTTCTGCAACGACGAACACAAAACAAATGGAGTGAGTTGCAATATACGCGCCATGCCAAAGCCCTCCCTGAATGGGCCCTAACCTACCTGTGTCGGCAACTCAGTCCAACAATTCATCAGCCCGGCGGCCCTCACGTGCGTAGTGATGCGGCAGAACCCGGCCATAGAGCTGCCGCGTCCTCTCAACCCCGCCACACATACCTTCGGTGTCCACAAACGAGAAGATGCCAACGTAGCGCTTGCGCGCGCCTTCAACCGGCGCAACTCGGTGCAGGGCATAGCGACCCTTAAAAATTTGCAGATCACCGGGCTGCAAGTCGATCCGGTGAACGGCCTGCATATTGCCGTCCAGAACAGCCCTTACCGCCGAAAAATTCTCGTCGTCTGAACTGCGCAGATCCGGGGCATATTCAAACGCACCGCCTGTTTCGGCATTCTGAATAGCCAAAGTGACAGTGTAGTTGTTGGTGTCGAAATGCCAGGGAAACCCCTGCCCCTCTTCCACGACGTTGATGATGACATCCGCCAGCGGATCATCATAGCGAAAGAACCGATCCTCAGGCTCATCCAGCGCATCGCGAATGAAGGGCAGAAAGCCGTTGAACTCGTAGATGCGCCGCAGAGGACCTGACCTAGGGAAATTGTCCGCGGGCACAAACGCATTCGACCGGTCATAGAAACGACGTACCGGATGCCCGATCCCATAGCTGGTGTCATCCTTGGTGAAATAAACATTCGTACGGTTGAAAGACCGATGAGCCTTGGGCGCGACGGCATCTGCCTCTACCAGTAACTGCTCCAACCCGCCCTTATGCACAAAGCCCGGCAGAACCGCGCATCCGTCATGTTCTAGCTCTCGGCGCAGATCACCGATCAATTGGCGGTACGCGGTCGAGTCCGGACGATCAATCGGATAGCGCCCCAAATCCACGAGTTCCTGCAGCAAGGCCGACCTCCTTATTTGCCCCTCTTAGCAATTAGCCTGCCGCAGCACATGGCGCGCTTCTGGTTCATTTCAGACATCGCGTTGGCGGATTTAGACAAGTCAGAAATCCGTCAAAACACCACGTGACCCCTTCTGCTTTACCGGAAATTCCCGACATGCGTCATTTTGCGCAACAAAATGTCGCAAAATTCATCAATCCGGTCATGAAATTCATACGATTGACTGTTGACGCTCCGTCGTGCCGAACATAATGTCCCCTGCAAGCTGATAAGGAGCCTCTGGCGATGAACACGCTAGTCGTAATCGTAGGAAACACGCGTATGGGCCGGTAACGGAAAACCACAATCGAACCCATGCGCCTCCGAAAAACTCGGGGGCTTTTTTTTGGCAAACGCAAGACACATGTCGCGAACGGAGCAAAGCAGATGACACGTGAGATGACCGGCGCAAAGATGGTGGTTCAGGCCCTCAAGGATCAGGGCGTGGACACAGTATTCGGATACCCCGGTGGCGCCGTCCTACCGATCTATGACGAGATCTTTCTGCAAAACGACATTCGCCACGTCCTGGTGCGGCATGAGCAAGGCGCGGTCCACGCGGCCGAAGGCTATGCCCGGTCGACTGGCAAACCCGGCGTTGCGCTGGTGACATCCGGCCCCGGCGCGACCAACGCGGTCACCGGTTTGACGGATGCGTTGCTGGACTCGATCCCGATTGTTGTTCTGACCGGTCAGGTTCCGACCTTCATGATCGGCTCGGACGCGTTCCAAGAGGCCGACACCGTTGGCATCACCCGCCCCTGCACCAAGCATAACTGGCTTGTGAAGGACACGGATTCTCTGTCTGAGACCATGCACGAGGCGTTCCACGTCGCCACCTCGGGCCGTCCGGGTCCGGTGCTGATCGACATTCCCAAGGACGTACAGTTTGCGTCCGGAGACTATACCGGCCCCAAGGCCTCGACCTCTCGCTATCAGCCTGTTCTGAAGGGCGATCTGGAAGAGATCACCGAACTGGTCGCCGCGATGGAAACCGCCAAGAAACCCGTTTTCTACACCGGCGGCGGCGTTATCAACTCGGGCCCCGCAGCCAGCCAATTGCTGCGTGAACTGGTGGATGCGACCGGTTTCCCGATCACTTCGACCCTGATGGGCCTTGGCGCTTATCCGGCGTCAGGTGAGAACTGGTTGGGCATGCTGGGTATGCATGGTCTCTACGAGGCCAACCTGGCGATGCATGATTGCGACCTGATGATCAACATCGGCGCGCGGTTCGACGACCGGATCACCGGGCGGATCGACGCGTTCTCGCCGAACTCAAAGAAGGCGCATATCGACATCGATCCTTCGTCGATCAATAAGGTGATCCGCGTCGACATCCCGATCGTCGGCGACGTCGCCCATGTGCTGGAAGATATCCTGAAGGTCTGGAAATCGCGCGGACGTAAGACCGATGCGGCCTCCGTCGCCAAGTGGCAGGAGCAGATTGCCGACTGGCGCAAGGTCAACTGCCTCGCCTACACCAACAGCGAGAAGACGATCAAACCGCAATACGCGCTGCAACGCCTTGAAGAGCTGACGAAAAACCACGACCGCTATATCACGACCGAGGTTGGTCAACACCAGATGTGGGCCGCGCAGTACCTTGGGTTCGAGGACCCCAACCGCTGGATGACCTCAGGCGGTCTGGGCACGATGGGTTATGGCACTCCGGCCTCAATCGGTGTGCAGATGGCCCATCCGGATGCGCTGGTGATTAACGTGGCGGGCGAGGCCTCGTGGCTGATGAACATGCAGGAAATGGGCACCGCCGTTCAGTACCGTCTGCCGGTGAAACAGTTCATTCTGAACAACGAACGCCTCGGCATGGTCCGCCAATGGCAGGAGCTGCTGCATGGTGAGCGGTACTCGCATTCGTGGTCCGAGGCCCTGCCCGATTTCGTCAAGCTCGCCGAGGCCTTCGGGGCCAAGGGCATCCTGTGCTCCGACCCAGCCGATCTGGACGACGCGATCATGGAGATGATCAACTACGACGGTCCGGTAATCTTTGATTGCCTTGTTGAAAAGCACGAGAACTGCTTCCCCATGATCCCGTCGGGCAAAGCCCATAACGAGATGCTGCTGGGCGAGGCCGAAACGCAGGGCGTGATCGACTCCAAAGGTTCGGTTCTGGTTTAACAACATTCGTCGGAATTGACCGGGCGCCCGACGCCCGATTTTCGCAAGATGATGAAAGGGACGTAAATGTCTGCCCTACATATCAAAAAAGGCTCTACCCGCCATTCGGCCTATAACCTACGCCCGACCTTTTCGGACGTGCAGGAGCGCCATACGATTGCGGTTCTGGTTGAGAACGAGCCGGGCGTTCTAGCCCGCGTGATCGGCCTGTTCTCGGGCCGTGGCTACAACATCGAAAGCCTGACCGTGGCCGAGGTCGACCACACTGGGCACCTTAGCCGCATCACCATCGTGACCACCGGCACCCCGCAGGTGATCGAACAGATCAAAACACAGCTGGGCCGTATCGTGCCGGTTCACGAGGTCCATGACCTGACTGTCGAAGGCCCCTCGGTCGAGCGGGAACTGGCGATCATCAAGGTCGTTGGCGAAGGCGACAAGCGGGTCGAGGCGCTGCGTCTGGCCGATATCTTCCGCGCCAATGTGGTCGACAGCACGTTGAACTCGTTCATATTTGAGATCACGGGCGCTCCCGACAAGATCGATGCTTTTGCTGACCTCATGCGCCCGTTGGGGCTCGTCGAAATCGCCAGAACTGGCGTTGCTGCCCTGTTGCGCGGCGACTGACAACTGCAAGGTCCCGGCAGGGCATCGCCGGGACCCTTCGCTTTTTTCGGCAAATGTCTATTTGATACTTCGCGCAAAAAAGCCTGCAAATAAACTGTAAAGGTCACCCCCAGTAGACAAATACCTATTGCCTTTACCCAACGTCGGATTAGCATCTCTGGTGCAACGCGGCGTGGGGAAACGTTGCTTTGGGGTCATCTTTACGATTTCGGTCACACATCCGGTCTGCCGATCTGCACCGCTGTTTTCACGACTGAAACCGCCGATGCAGGGGGAACCGATGCCAGAGGATACGCGCAGCCCGGACGAACTTCGCGCCATGTTCGGCGCGAACCTCAGACGCTTGGCGCGAAACTACCCTTCGATTTCTGCATTGTGCCGCGAACTAGGCATCAACCGAACGCAGTTCAACAGGTATCTTGCGGGCGAGAGCTTTCCGCGCGCGGATGTTCTGGACCGGATATGCCGCTTCTTTGATGTGGATGCCCGTATCGTTCTGACCCCGCTTGACGACATCCCGGATGCCAATACGCATCATGTGAACGCCACTCTGACGCAATTCCTCGGCTCGGGCGCTCAGGCCACCCACGACTGCACCTTTCCGCCGGGGTTTTATGCGGCGACGGACACCCGGACGTCCATTGTTTTGCACGCCAAACGGCTGCCACAATGCACGTTGATCCGTGGCTTCACACCGCGCAGCGTGATGCCCGGCAGCCCATCCATGGCACGAGAGGTGCGCGGTATAGCGAGCTGTTCCGGCGATTATGTCTACATGCTGATTTCCGGTCGTAACGGCCAAAACAGCCGGGTCTATGTGGTCAGCAAGAAAGATACCCTCTGGCAAGGTACAAGCTACACGCGCCCGGACAAAGACGACGCGCGCCCCGTGACCCTGACCCGGCTGGGGCAGGATGCAACAGATGCGCTCGGCGCCGCGCGCAAGCTGATAAAGGCCCACAGGCCCGACTAGCGCTAGCTCGGGTCATCCTCGCAGATCAGGCGATACAGGTGCCAGCTTGCGTGACCTAAAAGCGGCAGCACCAGCAGCAATCCCAGGAACCACGGCACCATCGCGACAAACGTCAGCACGGCGATGAAAATGCCCCACCCGATCATGACCGGAAAGTTGGCCTTCACGTAAGAGAAGCTCTCGATCATTGCCGTCACGAAATCCAGCTCGCGGTCCAGCAGCATCGGGATGGACAGCACGGTGATCATGTAGAGGATGGTGGCAAAGACCGCCCCGACGGCCGACCCTACGGCCAGCATCATCAACCCGTTCGACGTCAGATATACCTCGAGCGACGAAGACACGTTCGTCAGCGTCGACAGCCCCATGAACAGGGCAAAGATCATATGACCCAGAAAGAACCAGAACAGAAACATCACCACGATGATCGCGGAGATTGAGGGCAACTGGCGGCGGCTCTGTTGTAAAACGACTCCGAATATCGCCTTGAAATCAAGCTCCTCCCCCGCCTCCAAGCGACGTGAGACCTCATAAAGCCCGACCGCCGCAAACGGTCCGATCAGAGGGAACCCGATCGCGGCGAGGACCAGCCAATAGCTTGTTCCCGTCCGAAGGGTCACCCAGGCGATCGCCCAGCCCGCCAGCACATAAAACCCCGCAAATATCAAGCCGAACAGCGGCGCCCTGCGGAGGTCAACCCACGCCCGCCGCATCGCCTGTTTCAGCATCCCACTGTCAACAGGGCGCATCTGAGGCGCTCCGAAAGGTCTTTCCATCTGTTTCTCCTCCCCGTCTGGCCCTATCTCATCGCGGGTCTTTTCTGCGGCCATGTCGTTGCGTCGTGATACACGGCACCCATGGACAGTAGCCGCGCATCCGACCCCTTGGGCCCAAATAGCTGAAAGCCCATTGGCAGGCCTTCCGCTCCGAACCCGGCAGGCGCAGCCAGACAGGGCAAACCAATCAGGCTGACCGGCACCGTCACCTGCATCCAGCGATGATAGGTATCCATCGCCTGCCCCATAATCTTACGCGGATACGGCGGCTCGACATCGAACGGCCAGACCTGTGCGGCCGGCAAAACCAAAGCATCATAGTTCTGAAACAGCTCAGCCGCCCGCCGGAACCACTCCGACCGGGTAACGCTGGCCTCATGCACCTGCATCGCGGATAACGCCAAGCCCCGCTCTAACTCCCACTGTGCGCTGTCCTTCAAGGCCTCTGAATTGCCCCGCAACGGCTGCAGTCCCGCTGCCACCGCCCAGGACCGCAGGGTAACCCAACTGTCCCACATCATTTCGGCACCGAAGGGTGGAGACACATCTTCAACCACTGCGCCCTGGTCTTCGAAAACACCTAGGGCATCGCGGCAAAGGTCCAGAATCCCGTCCTCAATCGGAAACGCGCCGCCCCAATCTCCCAACCACCCAATCCGCGCCCCGCGCAGATCAGCGGCTTCAACGGGACTCACGTGCCCGGCATCTGTGACCAAAGATGACCGGGGATCAGCGCCTGAGATCACGTCGAGCAAAAGCCCCAGATCCTCAGGGCTGCGCGCCATCGGACCCAGAGTCGATAACTGATGCAGAAACCCATCTCCAACTGGTTCCGCCGGTACCCGCCCCCAACTGGGGCGAAATCCGTAAATGTTGTTCCACGCGGCCGGGTTTCGCAGGCTTCCCATCATATCCGAGCCATCGGCCAACGCGACCATCCCAGTCGCCAACGCAACCGCCGCGCCGCCAGACGACCCGCCACAGGTACGCGCGCCGTCATAGGGGTTCCGAGTCGCGCCATAGACCGGGTTGAACGTGTGCGACCCCAGCCCGAACTCGGGTGAGTTGGTCTTACCAATCAAGATCGCCCCCGCCGCGCGCATCCGCGCCGCAATCAGATCGTCCTGTTCGGGCACAAAATCGCGAAACAGCGGCGATCCCTGCGATGACACTATCCCGGCGACATTGACCAGATCCTTCACCGCAATCGGCACCCCATGCAATGGCCCCCGCTTGGGACCCGCATCCAGCGCCACCGCCTCGGCCATCAGATCATCCGCATCGCGCAGCGCCACAATCGCATTGACCGCTCCATTCACGGCCTCGATCCGCGCCAAAGTCGCAGCCATCACCTCGACCGCCGAAACAGCACTAGATGACAGCCGACCGATCAGCGCCTTTGCGGAAAGCTGAGTGACATCCATCCGGGTTGCAATCGCCTCGATCCGTTGAATTCATATCCAGCCTAGCCGCGCACCCCGACCAATAAAACCCATTGTTTAAATACATCTTTTCCCGAATGGCTAAGCACCACCCGGATCCCCTTCATCTGGCTAAAAATATCTCGGGGGAGTCGCGGCTTGCCGCGGCGGGGGCAGCGCCCCCTGCGCAGACTTAGTCGCCCTGCGCCTCGGACCGGCTTTTGCCCGCTACGTTCAACGCCAGCGTCGCCGCCATGAACCCATCCAGATCTCCGTCCAAAACACCTTTGGTATCCGAAGTCTCATGATTGGTCCGCAGATCCTTCACCATCTGATAAGGCTGCAAGACGTAAGACCGGATCTGGTTGCCCCAGCCCGCATCTCCCTTGGCCTCATGCGCCGCGTTGATATCGGCGTTCCGGCGGTCCAGCTCTTGTTGGTAGAGGCGCGATTTCAGCGCCTTCATGGCGATATCGCGGTTCTGGTGCTGCGACTTCTCGGACGACGTCACAACGATCCCGGTCGGGATGTGAGTGATCCGCACAGCCGAGTCCGTGGTGTTCACGTGCTGTCCACCCGCGCCCGAGGACCGATAGGTATCAATACGAATATCGGCTGGGTTCACCTCAATCTCGATATTGTCATCGACCACGGGGTAGACCCAGACCGAGCTGAACGAGGTATGCCGCTTGGCTGCCGAGTCATAAGGCGAGATTCGCACCAGACGATGCACGCCGCTTTCCGACTTTAGCCAGCCATAGGCATTGTGACCGGAAATCTTGTAGGCCGCCGACTTGATCCCGGCTTCTTCACCCGCTGTTTCGGATTGCAGCTCGACCGTATAGCCCTTCTTTTCCGCCCAACGCACATACATCCGCGCCAGCATCGAGGCCCAGTCGCAGCTCTCGGTCCCGCCCGCGCCCGAGTTGATCTCGAGGAAGGTATCGTTGCTGTCAGCCTCGCCATCGAGCAGAGCCTCCAGCTCTTTCTTGGCGGCTTTGTCCTTCAGAGACTTGATCGAGGCTTCGGCGTCCTGAACAACCTCTTCATCCTCTTCCATCTCGCCCAGCTCGATCAGCTCGATATTGTCGCTGAGATCAGTTTTGATGGACTCGTAGGTCTCGATCGCGTCGACCAGCATCTGCCGTTCGCGCATGAGTTTCTGTGCGTTCTCGGGGCTGTCCCACAGGTTCGGATCCTCGACCCGCGCATTGAATTCCTCAAGCCGATGGGGCGCGGTTTCATAGTCCATACGCTGCGCCAGCAGCTCTAGCGACTTTTCGATTTCCGCCACGATATTCTGGGTTTCGGCGCGCATGGTCTTGCCCCAACTTGGTCAAACAGGACTGCGTGATAGCAAGAGCAGAAGGCCACCACAAGACGGGCCAGACGGGATTGCACGTCTGGCCGTCAGAGATTTTGCAAAGCGATCAGTAAAGGCCGCCGGTACTCAAGTCCCCTTGCGAGGCTTTGGGGCCAACAGTGACGGTGCTACCTGTCGAGGTCTGGACCTGAACGCCTGCGCGTTGCGCCTCTTCGAACAGCGGAAGGTCCGATCCGATGGCAAAGCCGCCGTCATAAACGCGGTCGATAAACCCATCCACACCATCCCGGAAGAACTCGGCCACGACATATTCGCCGGATGCGTCATCAGGCAGGCGCGCGCCACTGAAACGGTCGATCTTGATGAAATGACCACCCTCGGGCACTTCGAACGGACCACCGCCGTATTTCTCAACGGCTTTTTCCATGAAGCTCTGGAAAACCGGCCCACACATGGTGCCGCCATAGGCCCCCCGGCCCATCGGGCGCGGACGGTCATAACCGATATAGCAACCGGCCACGATGTTCGAGGTGAAGCCGATGAACCAAGCATCCTTGGATTCGTTGGTCGTTCCGGTCTTGCCCGCCGTCGGCACCGGCAGGTTGACATAGCGCGACGCTGTCCCACGATCCACAACGCCCTTCATCATTGAGGTCAGCTGATAGGCGGTAATCGCATCCATGACCTGAGAGCGATTGGTTTCAATGGTCGGCGACTCGTTTGGCTCCAACCAGGTAGAGTTACAATCGAGACACTGGCGATCGTCATGGCGATAGATCGTCTTGCCAAAGCGGTCCTGAATCCGGTCGACCAGAGTAGGTTCGACCCGCTCACCGCCATTGGCGAACATCGCGTAGGCCGCAACCATTTTATACAGTGTAGTTTCCTCGGACCCCAGCGAGTTGGCCAGAAACGAACCCATCCGATCATAGACACCAAAACGTTCCGCATAGCCCGCAACAACGGGCATCGTGACCTCTTGCGCCAGACGGATGGTCATCAGGTTCCGCGACTGTTCGATTCCGGTGCGCAGTGGCGTCGGGCCGTAGAACTTGTTCGACGAGTTCTTCGGGCGCCACAAACCTTGCGGCGTGTTCACCTCAATCGGCGCGTCCACAACGATGGTCGCCGGGCTATAGCCGCTGTCCAGCGCGGCGGCGTATACGAAGGGTTTAAAGCTCGACCCCGGCTGGCGCTGCGCCTGCGTGGCGCGGTTGAACACGGTGTCCTGATACGAGAACCCGCCTTGCATCGCCAGAACGCGGCCCGAGTTCACGTCCATCGCGACAAAGCCGCCCTGCACTTCGGGCACCTGACGGGCGGACCATTGGCCCTCTTCCCCGGCCATGACAAGAATCACATCGCCGCGTTTGAAATTATCAAAGAAGTTGCCCTGCATCCATTTGATGTCAGAGCGTGGGATGGTGCCATCGGCAGGGCCATCCTCAATACCGACGGTCAATTGTTGCTCGGCCACGTCCAGCACAACGGCGGGATACCATTGGGTCGGCAGTACAACGTCACGGGGGATTTCCATCTGCGCCAGTGCATCGCGCCATTGGGCCTCATCCGCCAGCTGTTCCTCCGGGATCTCTTCGCCGGTCCCACGCCATCTGCCACGTGACAGGTCGTATTTCTGCAACGCCTCGCGCAGCGCACGCGCGGCCTCGACCTGCATTTCTTCGTCGACCGAGGCGCGAACGGTAAAGCCGCCGGTAAAGAACTCACCCTCGCCAAAGTCTTCGCTCAGCTGACGGCGGATTTCATCGGTGAAGTAATCGCGCGGCGGCAAGGCAGTGCGGAAGCTTTCGAAATCCCCGTTCTGGACCGAACGCAGAGGCATCTCGACCTCGGTTTCATAGGTCGCCTGATCGATGTATCCGTTCTGGTTCATTTCCCGCAGCACATAGTTGCGGCGAGCCAGCAGGCGTTCCTCTTGGCGGACCGGGTGGTAGTCCGACGGCGCCTTGGGCATCGCGGCCAGCATCGCGGCCTCATGCGGAGCCAGTTCCTGCAGGGTTTTGTTAAAATAGGTCTGCGCCGCAGCGGTCACGCCATAGGAATTCTGACCCAGAAAGATCTCGTTCATATAAAGCTCGAGGATCTGTTCCTTGTCGAGCGTATCCTCAAGCCGGGTGGCGAGGATGATTTCCTTGATCTTGCGCTCAGCCCGGCGGTCGCCTGACAGAAGGAAGTTCTTCATCACCTGCTGCGTGATGGTCGAGGCACCGCGAACAGTTTCACCTTTGGTGCGTACAGCTTCGACACCAGCAGCGATGATGCCGCGTGGATCATAGCCCTGATGGGTGTAGAAATTCTTGTCTTCCGCAGAAATGAAGGCCTGTTTCACCAGGTCGGGGATTTCCTCGGACGGGGTGAACAGACGACGTTCCTGAGCGAACTCGTCGATCAACTGACCCTCACCGGAATAGATCCGGCTGATCGTGGGCGGCTTGTACTGAGCCAGCGACTCGTGGCTGGGCAGGTCGCGGCCATACATCCAAAAGACCGCGCCGATCACCAGCGCAACCATGAAGATACCCAAAGTCACGAGGCTGAAAACTGCCCCGAAAATCGATAGAATGAACCGGATCACGTCACTGCCTTTTTTTCGCGCTGCCGCCTATATAGGGATGCCAAGCCCGAGGGTCAAAACCACAAGCGCATTCTAGCCGTTTTGCGTCGTCAGGTCACTGTCCAATCAAGGACCGCCTGATCACATCTTGCTGCCGCCAGTCCTCGAGCCCCTGATAAATCCCCAGCGCCATTTTGGCGCGCCATTCGGGATCTTTGATGTTTTTCAAGTCTCTGGGGCTGGAAAGAAACCCAAGTTCGACCAGAACGGACGGTATGTCTGCCGCCTTCAGCACCGAAAACGATGCGGTGCGCAGCGGTTTACGATTCATCGGCCCGCCCTGTTGCGCCATGCCATTGGCAATCGCGCCAGCAAGTGATGTGGTGCGGGGTTTGGTCTCCTGCCGCGCCATATCCAGCAGCACATCGGTGACCTGATCATCTGCCCCGTTCAGATCGACCCCAGACAAAAGATCGCCCCGATCATGGCGCTCGGCCAGTTTGACGCTGGCCACGTCCGAGGCATCCTCGGACAAGGTATAGACCGCCGCGCCGTGGGCCTGCCCGTCGGAGAGGGAATCGGCATGCAGCGAGATAAACACATCTGCACCCGCCCTGTGTGCCAGAGCGATACGACGCTCTAGTGAGACGAACTGATCCTCTACCCGCGTCAGCACCACCTCGTAACCACCTGACCTTAATAGTAATTCACGTAGTTCACGCGCGAAGGTCAGCATCATGGTTTTCTCGTCAATGCCACCGAATTCGGCGCCCGGGTCGATACCGCCATGGCCGGGGTCCAGCATCACCCGCATGACCTGCGCCACATTGCGCGGGACCTCGGACGTGGTGACGGCGGGTTCTGGAAGATCCCAGCCGTGGTTCTGCGGCACGCCAGCGGACGCGTTGAACGTGTCAAAATCGGTACCGACCAATTGAAGGGTCAACAGCGCCGCGCCCGAGGCCTCATCCAAACGCAACTCGGCCGTGTCCACCGCCATCGGTGCGCCCAGTTCCAGCACCATACGGGACCAGCCGGGGACATAGGCCCCGAACTGCACGCCGCTTATCCGGTCGGTTTGCAGAAATTCTTCGGCGTTGAGGCCAGTCCAGTCGACCTCCTGAAAGTCGAGAACCATGCGGTAGGGATCGCGCAGCGTGAAAATGCGGTAAGGCACACCCTGACTGACGCCAAGGTCGACCTGAACCGCCGTGCGACCGGAATCGATGATGCGGCTTTGGTCCGGCTGCACGCGCGCCAACGCAGTGAAGTCCTGCGCCAATGCGGCACCGGACAGCGCCCAGATCAGCGCGATGCAATAGAAAATCCTGCTCATGGCCTCAAGTTTTCCCGAGATCGTTTGAGCGTGACCCTAGCGCATCCGCCCCCTCTTGTGAACGCTTTACACCGGCTGCAACGCGCCGCGTTCGGCCATGAAGCTGCGCAGACGCTCTAACCCGTCCTGAATATCGGCAGTGGCCCTTGCGTAGGAGAATCGCAGGGTCGTATGTCCGCGCTCAGGATCGAAGTCCAAACCTGGCGTGACGGCGACACCGGCCTTTTCCAGAATCTCGGCTGCAAAGGCGCGGCTGTCATCTGTCAGGTCAGAGACATCGGCATAGACGTAGAATGCCCCGTCAGGTGGCGCGATATTCGTGAAACCGGCTTTTGGCAGCCCTACAAGCATCAGCTCGCGGTTGCGGCGGTAGACGTCGAGATTGGCCTGCAGCTCCTCGTCGCAATCCATCGCGGCCAAGGCGGCCACCTGGCTGGCATGGGGCGCGCAGATAAACATGTTCTGGGCAATCCGTTCAACCACGCGAACCTGATCCTCGGGCACGACCATCCAACCGACCCGCCAACCGGTCATCGAGAAATACTTCGAGAACGAGTTGATCACATAGCACTCATCCGTCAGCTCCAGCGCAGTGACGGCTTTGGCCTCATATTCCAGCCCGTGGTAGATCTCATCACTGATGAACGAGGCACCCTGCCGCTGCGCGGCGTCGATCAACGCGCCCATCGACGCGTGATCCAACATAGTGCCGGTCGGATTGGCGGGGGACGCGACCATCAGGCCCTGAAGATCAAGCCCGGCAAAATCCGAAGGCACCGGTTGCAGCCGATTCTCGGGCAAGGTCGGCAGGTCGACGGGCACCAGCCCAAGCGCCTTGAGGATCTGACGGTAGGACGGATAGCCCGGCGCGCCGATCCCCACGCGATCCCCGCTGTCGAACAGCGCGGTAAAGGCCAGCAAAAACCCGCCGGAAGACCCCGGTGTCACCACCACCCGTTCGGGGTTCAGATCGACATTGTACCACTCGCCATACATCTGCGCGATCCGCTGGCGCAGAGCGGGCAGCCCAAGCGCGACGGTATAACCTAACGGGCCTTGCTCCATTGCCTTGGCGAGGGCTTCGGTCGCTCCTTTCGGGGCGCCGGTTCCGGGCTGGCCGACCTCCATATGAATGATGTGGCGTCCGGCCTCTTCGGCTTTGCGCGCGGCCTCCATCACGTCCATCACAATAAACGGATCGACCCCGGACCGGGTTGAGTTTCTCATGCCCATCTCCCATGTTGCAGCCATGGCTTTTGAACGCGTATCCCGGCTGGCGTCAATCCCGGCCCTGATACTTGCGGCTGTCCTCTGGCTGACGGCGGCAGCGCAGAGCCACGCCCAAAGCCTGATCCGCGACCCCGATATCGAGTTCGGCCTGCGCGAACTGGCCTTTCCGGTGCTGCGCGCAGCCGGGCTAAGCACCAATCAGGTGCGTATTCTTGTAGTCAACGACAACACCTTCAACGCCTTCGTGATCGACTACAACGCGATCTACCTGAACTACGGCCTGATCCTGTCGGTCGACAGCCCCGAAATGCTGCAAGCCGTCATCGCCCACGAGGCCGCCCATATCGCCAACGGTCATCTGGCCCGCCGTCACCAAAACCTACAAGACGCACAGCGTAAGGCGAGCCTTGGCACGGCGCTTGCTCTGATCGCAGCCGCGGCGGGCGGAGGGGAAGCCGCTGCCGGGATTGCAGCCGGGACGCAAGGCGCGGCCATTCGCGGCTTTTTGGGGCACACACGGGCCGAGGAAGCCTCAGCCGATCGCAGCGCGGCCAGCTATCTGCGGTGGGCCGGAATCTCACCCAAGGGGATGGTCGCGATCCACCGCAAATTCGCAGGTCAGGAGTTGCTGAGCACGGCCAATCAAGACCCCTATATGCGCTCGCACCCCACCAGCCGGGACCGCTTGCGCGCGGCTGAGGCGTTTCTGGACGAGTTCGGCGATCAGACCCAACCCAATGAAACCGCCGACTATTGGTTTGCACGGGTGAAGGGCAAGCTCTCGGCCTTTCTGCGCTCTCCGAGTTGGACAATGCGCCGCGCGAAAGAGGAAACGGCTTACGACATCAGAATGATGCGCGAGGCGTCGGCCCATCACCAGAATCGCGATCTGGCCCGTGCGCGCGCAGCGATAGATGAAGCCTTGAAAATTCGACCCGAAGATCCCTTCTACTATGAACTGAAAGGGCAAATCCTTCTGGAAAACAGGCAATTATCCGAGGCTGTTAATTCATATGCCCAAGCGGTTGAAATGGCGCCGCACGACGCGCTGATCCTTGCCGGATACGGACGAGCGCTGCTGCTACAAGGCCAGACCGACACGGCGTTAGAAGCGCTTGAGAAAGCCCGCGCCCGCGACTACCGCAACGCGCGGCTGATGCGAGATTTGGGAGTGGCTTATTCCAAAGTGGGCAATAACGGGATGGCCTCGACCGTCACCGCAGAACGATACGCCTTGCAGGGCCGACTGGCCGATGCAGGCATACACGCAAGACGGGCCATCGGGCAACTTCCCGAAGGCTCACCGGGTTGGCAAAGGGCACAAGATGTGTTGATTGCCTCGAAACGCGCAGAGAAAGCGAAAAGGAAACGCAAATGATCCTGAAACATGCAGCCCCCGCCCTTTTGGGGCTTTCCCTGATATCGACTTCGGCGCAGGCGCTAGACCTCAACGCGCTCAGCGACGCCGAAAAGGCCGAGTTCGGAGCGCAGGTGCGCGAGTATCTGCTGGAAAATCCCGAAGTGATCATCGAAGCGATCACAATCCTAGAGGAGCGCAACGCTGCGACTCAGGAACAGGCAGATCGCGATCTGGTCGCCTCGAACGCGGATGAGCTGTTCAATGACGGCTATAGCTGGGTGGGCGGCAATCCGGATGGCGACATCACCCTGGTCGAGTTCATGGACTACCGCTGCGGCTATTGCCGCCGTGCCGTGCCCGAGGTGGCCAGCCTTTTGGCCGAGGACGGCAATATCCGTCTTGTGATCAAAGAGTTCCCGATCCTGGGCGATGCCTCGGTTCTGTCCTCGCGCTTCGCCGTGGCAACCAAACATGTCGCCGGGGATGACGCCTATAAACAGGTCCACGACGCCCTGATGGAATTCAGCGGAGAACCCAGCGAAGTGACCCTGCGCCGCATCTCGGACGGGCTTGGTCTGGACAGTGACGCCATCATCGCAGCGATGGACAGCAACCAGGTCACCGAAGAGATCACCCGCACCCGAGAGCTGGCACAACGCATGCAGATCACCGGCACGCCCTCTTTCGTTCTAGGCACCGAAATGCTGCGCGGCTTCCTACCAGCGGATCAGATGCAGCAGATCGCAGACGGCGTGCGAGCTGAACAAGGGTAAGTCTTTGGGGCGGCCCTGCCGCCCCATACGCACGGGCGCGATATTTCGGGAAACACAAAAGATCTCAAAGCATTACTGCCGCAAAAGTCGGCTTTGAGCCCAAAGCAGAAAAAACGTCATTTGGCGTCAGAACGGTGTGTCCCGTTCGTGTCCGACAGTACATCTGCTTCGGCAGCTGGAGCATTTTTACCTAAGCCTTCATACATTCAAAATTAAAGATGCATTTCGCTGGACGTTTCGAACAGACTTGTGAATTAATAGTCTCAACAGCTTCGTAATGCTGAACAGTTTGTCAAATTGGGCGTGTGAAGGGGAACACAATGCTACGCAGAAACGTACTAACGACGCTTGCCTCGGTTTTGCTAGTCTCGGCTTGCGGAACTACACCGCCGTCCACGAATACTGCCGCAGGCGCGCCCGGACGAACCATTCCGCAACCGCAAGCGGGTCAAGGTCTGATCGTCTTTTTCCGACCGAGTAGTGCGGCAGGTAGTGCGCTCAGGCTGCCACTCACATTGAACGGGAATTCTGTTGGAAACCTAGCGAACGGATCGATGATCACGCAGAACGTATCCCCTGGGCAATACACAATCGTGGCCACGGCGCCTTCCGTATCAGGCACTTCTCAAATCAACACAAACGTGGCTGCAGGGCAAACCGTGTTCATTAAGGGTGAAACCCTTTGGGGCTGGCCCGCTGGACGCGCAAGCGTCGCAATCGTTGGTGAGGAGCAGGCAAGAGGCGAAATTGCAAGAATGTAAATCGCTTAGCTCAAGGCGTTTGCCCGCATTGTCAGGTTTTCCGGGGTAAAGCTCTGTATCATTTGCTTTGTCCGCAGAGCGGCCCAATCGAACTCAGCGCGTCACGTTTGTATTCTGCTGACGCTACTCCGCCGCATCCAGTTCAGAGGCCTTTTTCTCGACCTCTTCCACGATATGATCGATCATCTGATCGTTCGACATCTTATGGCTGGCTTTACCCGCCAGATAGACCATGCCCGACCCTGCTCCGCCGCCGGTGAAACCGACATCGGTCATCAATGCCTCGCCCGGTCCGTTGACGACGCAACCGATGATCGACAGGGACATCGGCGTTTTGATGTGTTCCAGGCGGTGCTCCAGCGCCTCGACGGTTTTGATCACGTCGAATCCCTGACGCGCGCAGGACGGGCATGAGATGATGTTGACGCCGCGATGGCGTAGGCCCAGGGATTTCAGGATTTCAAAACCAACCTTGACCTCTTCGACCGGGTCGGCGGACAAGCTGACGCGGATCGTATCTCCGATCCCCATCCACAGCAGGTTGCCCAGCCCGATAGCCGATTTGATGGTGCCGCTGACCAGCCCTCCGGCCTCGGTGATGCCAAGGTGAATGGGGGCATCGGTGGCCTCGGCAATGCCTTGGTAGGCCGCCGCCGATAGGAAGACGTCGCTGGCCTTCACGCTGATCTTGAATTCGTGGAAATCATTGTCCTGCAGAATGCGGATATGTTCCAACCCGCTCTCGACCATCGCCTCGGGACAGGGCTCGCCGTATTTCTCAAGTAGGTGCCGCTCTAACGAGCCCGCATTTACCCCGATCCGGATCGAACAATTGTGGTCTCTTGCGGCCTTGATGACCTCTTTCACGCGCTGTTCGTTGCCGATATTGCCCGGGTTGATCCGCAGGCAAGCCGCGCCGGCCTCGGCCGCCTCGATGCCTCGGCGGTAGTGAAAGTGAATGTCAGCCACGATGGGAACCGGGCTTTCGCGCACGATCTCTTTCAGTGCCTTGGCTGAGTCTTCATCCGGGACGGAAACCCGCACGATATCGGCGCCAGCCTCAACCGCCGCCTGAACCTGCGCGACTGTTGCCGCCACATCAGTGGTTAGGGTGTTGGTCATGGTTTGAACAGCAATCGGAGCATCGCCTCCGACCGGCACGTTGCCGACCATGATCTGGCGGGATTTGCGGCGGTAAATATCGCGCCAGGGACGTACGTGGTTGAGCGACATGAAGAGAGGTCCGCATCTGCCTAGGTTGCCTCATAGATAGTTCGGCAACCGCAGTTGAGCAATGGCAAGACTATTCGGCAGGCTCGTCCGCTGCTTGCGTCTGAAGCTCGGCCACCAATTGCTTGAGGGCGCTGTTTTGCTCGGCCTCGAGATCGGCGACGGCATAAGTCTCAGCCACTGCGTCCTTGGACAGGACGACGCCCTTCGCGACAGTGCCCGGCGCACCAACCGGTCCGAAATGTTCGCCATTCATTGAAAAGAACACAGAACCCGACGCCCCTGCCCGCAACAGCGGAGGTTCTTCGGTCAGCGGCACTTCGAACACGCTGCCCTGTTCAACCGTGCCCAGCGTACCTTCGAAGATCACGCTGCCATCGGCGGCCGTGACGCGCATCCATGCTGGGTTCACGGCGACAATTTTCAACGTCGTATCCAGCTGCTCGACCACCTGCGGCAAGGCCGGGCGTTCAACTGTGTGCAATTCGGCCACCTGAACCTCGGGCAGTTCCGGCGGACGGAACGTGCCGACGGTCCGTGGGTCAAGCGTGGAAATCGGAGCATCCCGCGCGACCATCACCGGAACATCCAGCGCTTGCGGGCGATAGAGGCGATCCAGCGCTTCGGTCGAAGCGGTCTCGACGGTCTCAGTGCTACGCGCCGCATCAAGGGGGTCGAGATCCGACAGAACCACGGGGGCTTGCTCAACCGGGCTGACCTGCACCTGCTGGATCTTGTTCAGCACGGCCCAGCCGCCATAGCCAATGCCGCCGATGACGGCCAGCAAGACTAGGGACGAGCCAATAGCGCGCGGTTCAACCTGACTGACGAAGGATTCTTTGCCGGGGATATATGGCGTGTTCGGAGACACAAAAGGATCCCGCCCCATCGGGCCACGGGCCGGAAGATCTCCGGTCGGTTTGCGCACGACCGATGCCTCGGCGGACATGCCATGCGCGACCTCAAAGCCGCTTTCCTTGCAGAAGGCGGCAAAGGTTTCATCCGGGTTCATGCCCAGATAACGGGCGTAAGAACGCACATACCCGGCGATGAAGCCGGGTGTATCGAACGCATCAGGATCGGCGTTTTCAATGGCAGCGATGTAGTTGGCTTTGATCCGAAGCTCGCGCTGAACATCCAGAAGGGATTTGCCCATGGTGGCGCGCTCGCCGCGCATCTGATCACCAAGCCGTACTTCGTAGTCGTCAAACCCCTTTGGTCTGACTTCCACACCTTCTTCGGAATCGCGCTGTGATCTGCGCCCAATCATTCCTGCCGCCCCATTTTGCCTGTCGCGTGTTTCACGCTAATGGCGAATCGTCCCCATAACGATTCGTCCATTTATTTTGTTAGCGTAAGCTTAACACGCGGCAAACACGTTGCACACTTTAGCGTGAGGTTAACCGGCAAGTTCGGCGCGATTTAGCGCACAATGTGACCAAAGTTCGTCCATCGCCTGAACCAGACGGTTCATCTCACCGGGTCCATGGACCGGAGATGGGGTGAAGCGCAGGCGCTCTGTACCACGTGGAACGGTAGGGAAATTGATCGGTTGCACATAGATACCGTGATCGTCCAGCAACCGGTCGCTCAGGATTTTGGTATGGACTGGGTTACCGACGATAACAGGCACGATGTGGCTGCCATGGTCGATCAGCGGCAGGCCCAAGCCTTTCAGGCGTAGCTTGAGGATTTTGGCCTGAGTCTGATGCTGCTCGCGCAGTTCCGGCGTCACTTTCAGATGCGCGACCGAGGCCGCCGCACCAGCCGCGACAGCGGGCGGTAGAGACGTGGTAAAGATGAACCCCGGCGCGTAAGAGCGGACGGCGTCACACATCTTTTCGCTGGCTGCGATATAGCCCCCCATCACGCCATAGGCTTTGGCCAGAGTACCATTGATGATGTCGATGCGATGCGCCAGATGGTCACGCTCGGTCACACCACCACCGCGCGGGCCGTACATGCCAACCGCATGGACCTCGTCGATATAGGTCAAAGCACCGAATTCATCGGCCAGATCGCAAATCTCTTCGATCGGGCCAAAGTCACCATCCATTGAGTAGACCGACTCAAAGGCGATCAGCTTGGGGGCTTTGGGGTCGTCGGCCTCAAGCAGCTCACGCAGGTGGGCGACATCATTGTGGCGGAAGATGCGCTTGGCGCCGCCATTGCGCCGCACGCCCTCGATCATCGAGGCATGGTTCAGCGCGTCCGAATAGATGATCAGACCGGGGAACAGTTTCGGCAAGGTCGAAAGCGTCGCGTCATTGGCTATATAAGCGCTGGTGAACAGCAGAGCGGACTCTTTGCCATGCAGATCGGCAAGCTCAGCCTCAAGGCGCTTGTGATATACAGTCGTGCCCGAGATGTTGCGTGTTCCGCCCGAGCCTGCACCCGCCGCATCGACGGCTTCGTGCATTGCGTTCAGAACAACCGGGTGCTGGCCCATGCCAAGATAGTCGTTGCCGCACCACACGGTAATGTTCTGTTGTGTTCCATCGGGACGGGTCCGAACGGCATGCGGGAAGTGCCCGTTGCGGCGTTCGATATCGATAAAGGTCCGGTAACGTCCTTCGTCATGCAGCCTGGCAATCGCTGAATCGAGCTGAGCAGTATAGTCCAACGGACCCTCCTTGATCGCCTCGGGCAAACCCCTCACCCAAAGCCTGTATTCCGCCATCTGTTGGATCGAAGCCCTTGGACAGCTTTGTGTTCGCACGTTCGACCTTTCTAATGCCGCTCGTTAGAACCCAACTTTGATTTGCATCAAATATAAGCTTCATAGCCGGGCAGCAAGTAAACTTACGTCTAAAAGACGCGGGGAAACGACGCAGGTACAGAAGCTTAACTTCGGCCACTCACTATGGGGCGTCGCTGCGCACTCTGCTCTGGACGGCAGCGCCAACACTGATAGGGTTCGCGCAAATCATTCCCAAGCAGGAGCCCTGTTATGTCGCTAGACGCCGTGCTGAGCCGGATCGATTCTGATCTGCAAACCTCGATCGACCGGCTGATGGAGCTGTTGCGCATCCAATCGATCTCAACCGATCCCGCCTACAAAGCGGATGTCGACAAGGCCGCAGACTGGCTGGTCTCGGACCTGCAGAGCATTGGTATTGCAGCAGAAAAGCGCGAAACACCCGGTCACCCGATGGTCGTGGGCCATGTGGGTGAGGGTTCCGAAGGCCCACATGTGCTGTTCTATGGGCATTATGATGTGCAGCCCGTCGACCCTCTGAACCTATGGAACCGTGATCCGTTCGACCCCGCCATCGAGGAGACTGAAAATGGGCCCGTCATTCGAGGCCGCGGATCATCCGACGACAAGGGCCAGCTGATGACCTTTGTCGAAGCCTGCCGCGCCTGGAAAGCCGTCCACGGCACCCTGCCCTGCCGCATCACCTTTTTCTTCGAAGGTGAAGAGGAATCAGGCTCGCCCTCGCTGGTTCCGTTCCTCGAAGCGAACAAAGACGAATTGCAGGCCGATCTGGCCCTTGTTTGCGACACCTCAATGGTGTCACGCGGAGTGCCTTCCATCGCGTCGCAACTGCGCGGCATGCTGAAGGATGAGTTCACCATCATCGGCCCCCGCATCGACCTGCATTCCGGCCACTACGGCGGCCCCGGTCTGAACCCGCTGCGCGAATTGTCCAAGATCGTGGCTTCCTTCTATGACGACAAGACCGGACGGGTCGCTGTTGAAGGTTTCTACGAGGGCGTTCGCGAGGTCCCTGCAGATCAGCTGCGCCAGTGGGAAAACTGCGGTTTCGACGAAGCAGAGTACCTGAACTCGGTCGGCTACAGCCAACCGCATGGTGAAAAAGGCTATTCCACGCTGGAACAGCAATGGGCACGCCCCACGCTTGAGGTCAACGGTCTTTGGGGAGGCTATAACGGCGCCGGATCAAAAACGGTGATCCCATCAGAGGCCCACTGCAAAATCACCTGCCGCTTAGTCGGTGACATGGACCCCGACGCATTGCGCGAGAAAATCCGCAAGCACGTAGAAGAACGCCTGTCGCCGGACGCCAAAGTTGTCTGGGACAATGACCTCGAAGGGTCCCCAGCCTCGGTCATGAATCTCGATCGCCCTGAATTCGAAGCGGCACGTGCTGCGCTGTCTGACGAATGGGGCCGCGAAGCCGTGTTCACCGGAATGGGCGGCTCAATCCCGGTCGTTGGTTACTTCGACACCGTTCTGGGCCTGGATTCGATGTTGGTCGGCTACGCCAATGACGACGATGCCATCCACTCTCCGAATGAGAAATACGATGTCAAAAGCTTCCATAAGGGCATCCGCTCTTGGGCCCGCATTCTGGATGCTTTGAATTCGTAGCAGTTTTTTGCGAGGCTCTGCCTCGCGCTCCGAGGTATTTTCGGTCAGATGAAGAACGGATCCCATGCTTCATCTGGCTGTAATTTTCCCGGAGGAGTCGCGGCTTGCCGCCGCGGGGGCAGAGCCCCCCAACCCTTTACATATGGATCACGCGATCATACGCATCCAGAACACTTTCATGCATCATTTCTGACAGTGTCGGATGCGGGAAGACGGTGTTCATCAGGTCTTCTTCCGTCGTCTCCAATTGACGACCGACCACGTAGCCCTGAATCATCTCGGTCACTTCTGCGCCAATCATATGTGCGCCCAGCAGCTCGCCGGTCTTGGCGTCGAAGATCGTTTTGATCATGCCCTCAGGTTCTCCTAGCGCAATCGCCTTACCGTTCCCGATGAAGGGGAAGCGGCCGACCTTGATGTCGTAGCCAAGCTCTTTAGCTTTGGCTTCGGTATAGCCGACCGAGGCCACTTGTGGGTGACAATAGGTGCAACCTGCGATGCTCTCGGGTTTGACCGGATGCGCGTGTTTGCCTGCGATCAGGTCTGCTACCATGACGCCTTCGTGGCTGGCTTTATGAGCCAACCAAGGCGCGCCGGCGATATCGCCAATCGCATAGAGACCATCAACGCCGGTGCGGCAGAACTCATCCGTCACAACATGAGTACGGTCGATTTTCACGCCGAGTGCTTCCAGTCCCAGATTCTCGACATTGCCGACAATGCCAACGGCCGAGATTACCGTATCGAACTCGTGCTTCTCGACCTTACCTTTGACCTCGATATGCGCGGTAACCTTACCCTTGCCGCGATCAAGCTGCTTGACCATCGCTTTTTCCATGATGGTCATGCCTTGCTTGGTGAAGGCTTTCTTCGCGAAGGCGCTGATTTCGGCGTCTTCAACCGGAAGCACGCGGTCCATCACCTCAACCACGGTCGTATCCGCGCCCAGCGTGTTGTAGAAGCTGGCGAATTCGATCCCGATGGCGCCCGAGCCGATGACAAGCAGTTTCTTCGGCATCCGCGGCGGCTGCAGTGCGTGTTTGTAGGTCCAGACCAGATCGCCATCTGCTTCCAACCCTGGAAGCTCACGCGCACGTGCGCCGGTGGCGAGGACGATGTTCTTGGCGGTCAGCTCTTCGGTGCCCTTCTCGGTTTTGACTGAGACTTTGCCTTTTGCGGTAATCGTCGCCTCGCCCATCACGACACTGACTTTGTTCTTCTTGAGCAAGTGGCCGATCCCACCCGACAACTGGCCGGCAACGCTACGTGAGCGTTTGACCACCGCGTCCAGATCGTAACCGAACTTGTCCGCCGTCAGACCAAAGTCCTTTGCGCGCTCCATCAGGTGGAAGACCTCCGAAGACCGCAGCATAGCCTTGGTGGGAATGCAGCCCCAATTCAGGCAGATGCCGCCCAGATGCTCTCGCTCGACCACGACGGTCTTGAGGCCCAGTTGTGCCGCGCGGATTGCGGCCACATAGCCGCCCGGACCAGCACCGATTACGATCAGATCAAAAGATTTTTCAGCCATGTGTCCCTCTCGGCCCAGGTCGGTTTGAAATTTAGTTTAGCATTAAACTATTTTTCACAGCGCATCAATATAGACATACCGCGACAAAAGCGACGTCGGTATGTTATGGTCGATACGTGCAGTTTTCAGCCTATACCCAAGCTTTTTCAAAGGCTAGAAAAGAACAGCCAGGGCCTCCGCCCGTCTTATATTCACAAAGCATTCGAAAGACTTATCATGGCCAAGACCCTCAAAGACCTTCTCCTTGCACTTCTGAATGCAACGCTGATCCTTGTCGCGCTTTGCCTGTTTTTAGGGTGGAAACTGGCCTCGACCGTCGAGGATGTCACCTCGGGCCTGTCGGAAAAACTGCAAGTTGTCACCCCGTTGCGGGACGAGGCGCAGGGTATTCGCGAGCAGCTTTCCGGACTGCGCAGTGATTTGGCCCGCATTCAAGAGGACGGTCTGGTGAGCAACACCGTCGTTTCTCTGCGAATGTCCAATACGCTGGACAAGCTGGAAACGATAGAAACCAAGCTGCAGACCGTTCAGACCCGGTTTGCAGAGTTGGCGGAATCACCTGACCAATTAATTGACCATGCAATTGAGACCTCGGCCGACGTGGTAGCCGACCGGATCATTGCTATCCGCGGATGCGGGCCCGAAAGTTAACCGGCTGCTTGCAACTCGCGCACAGTGGCGCCATAGCCGCCCATGTCGACATAGGCGGTCTCATGCACGGTTGGGGTACGTGACAGGGCCTCATTCCGATAGGGGAAGCGTCCGAATTTTCGGATTACCTCACGATGCGCGCGCGCGTGCAGCAGGTTGCTGGAATCTTCGCTGCTGAGGTTCTGGCAAATCAGACGCACACAGCGTTCCTGATCACACAGGTTCTCGGAATGCATCATCGGCAGATAAAAGAACTGCCGCGCGGGTTCGTCGATTTTCATATCCCAGCCCTTGTCCACCGCACATTTCGCTGCGGCCAGAGCCGCCCGATCCGACGAAAAGGCCCGTGCCTCACCCCGGAACATGTTACGCGGGAATTGGTCTGTTAGGATGATATAGGCCAGCGACCCGCTAGGATATGTCAGCCAGAGCGAAAACTTGCCCTCTGCCGCGGCTTCCCAAGTGGTCAGGAAACGGTCGCGGATCTGCTGATCCAGCGCGTCGTCCTGCATGTACCACCCCTTGGGGCCGACCTCATCCAACCAAAAACTCAATACGTCTTCAGGACCAACCATTGCCCTTAACTCCGTGTGTTGTCCTCCCCAGGGACGTAAGGTCATTTAAGGCTGTTTTACAGATTTGTAACAGTAAAATATTACTACATTTCGGACATATTTAGGCGTTAGCGGAAACATCTTGTGCGTCCTCCTCGGCCTCGGCGGCTTCGATGGCCACTTCCTGGGCCACCTCAAGCGCAACGGGGGATGCGGACGGGTACAGAGGCGACATGGTGCCGGTTTCGTCGACTGGGATCGCCGCGCGCTGCGTCATGCGATACATTGCGTAGCCGGCCATCGCGAACAGCAACGCCGCGATGAACAGGAAAAAGCCAGGAGGTCCAAAGATCCCGTCCCCCATCAACCAACCTGTAATCAGCGGGCCAGCAATCGCGCCCAAACCGTTGATGAAAAGCAAACCACCAGATGCAGCGGCCATGTCCTCACGATCCAGAAAATCGTTCGTATGGGCGATTAGCAGGGAATAGAGCGGGTTTGACATACCACCAATAAAGAAAGCGGTAACCAGAAGGATCGGGAAATTCACCCCGAATAGCATGCCAGCTACGGCACTGGCCCCCCCCATGGCTGCCGCCAGCAGGATCAGAAAACGCCGATCCATCCGATCCGAGAACCATCCCAGCGGGTATTGCAGCACGATAGCGCCGATGTAGAAGGCGGCCACGAAGGTCGAAATCTCGATCAGGCTCAGCCCAGCACGCGCGCCATAGACTGCCGCCATGCCGAACTGCGCCGAGAACACCCCGCCCAACAGAAACATACCGACACAGCCCAAGGGGGATTTGCCCATCAGCTCGCGCAGGGTCATGGGTTTGGTGGTGTCGAATGCAGGGGTCGGAGAAATCGACAAAAGGATCGGCGCGAACGAAACGGAAACGAGGATCGACGCGATCACAAACGTCTCATACCCTGCGGGATCGCCCAGCAAGACCAATCCCTGAGCCGAAATGATCCCCAGCATCTGCACAATCATATAGAGCGACAGTGCCTGCCCCCGGTTCTCATTACTGGCCGCGTTGTTGAGCCAGCTTTCAGCGGTCACGTACACGCCCGAGAAACAGAAGCCGATCACGGCACGCCCCAGGAACCACGCGATCGGGTCGGTCAGCATCGGATACATGATCATGACCGCGGAAATGAACGAGGCCAGGGCTGCGAAGACACGCACATGGCCGACCCTACGGATCATCTCGGGCGCGAGGCGCGATCCGCCTAGAAACCCCATGAAATAGGCCGACATCACAAAGGACATCTCGAGGGTCGAGAAACCTTCGATTTCACCGCGAACACCCAGAATCGTGCCTTGCAGGCCGTTGCCGACCATCAGCAGACCCATGCCGAGAAGAAGCGCCCAAGCGGTGGACAGAACCTGAATCATTTGGGCCTCCGGGATGTGCCAAGCTGAATTGCGAGTCGTTATGTGATCAAAACAAATGCAGATCGCGCCTGTCTACGACATTCCCTGTCTGACAGTGTCGCGGCTGAGGGTTTTAGGGGATCAGAAGGGATGAATCCCCATATGAGAAGAAGCGATATTTCTGTTCAATCGCATGGGCATAGACGGACCGCATACGCTCCTGCCCCATCAGAGCCGAAACCAGCATCAGCAGGGTCGACTTGGGCAGGTGGAAATTGGTCATCAGTGCGTCCGTCACGTGGAACTGAAAGCCCGGATAGATGAAGATGTCGGTTTCCCCTTCCCAAGGCGCGATCTGCCCACTGCGCGCGGCGCTTTCGATCAGGCGCAGTGCGGTGGTACCGACCGGGATCACCCGGCCCCCTGCCGCCTTGGTGGCGCGGATCTCATCAGCAGCCTGCTGGCTGACCCGGCCCCACTCGGCATGCATCTTGTGGGTTGTCACGTCCTCCACCTTGACCGGCAGAAAGGTTCCCGCGCCCACATGCAGGGTCACGTGGCTGAATTCCACCCCACGCTCTGCCAGCGCAGCCATCAACGCATCATCGAAATGCAGCGACGCGGTTGGTGCGGCCACAGCGCCCGAGTTGCGCGCCCAGATGGTTTGGTAATCCGTCTTGTCCTGCTCGTCCGCTGGACGTTTGGCGGCGATGTAGGGTGGCAAGGGCATTGCACCGGCCTGTTCAAGGGCGGCGTCAAAATCCTCACCACTGAGGTTGAACTGCAGATAGGCCTGCCCGTCCTCTACCCGGTCCAGCGTCGCACTGAGATCGTCCGAGAATACGATCTCTTCGCCCGGCTTGACCTTTTTCAACGGCTTGATCAGCGCGGTCCAGGATCCATTCGCCTGAGGCTCCAGCAACGTCGCCTCGATCGCAGCGGAAACCAGCCCCTGCGCGCTGTCGCGGTGCCGCCGCCCGCTGAGCCTCGCCGGGATCACGCGCGTATCGTTCAACACAAGCCGATCGCCGGGGCGCAGCCAGTTGGGCAGATCGAACACATGGCTGTCCGAGATCGCCTCTCGCTCGGCCACCAGCAAACGCGCGGACGAGCGCGGGTTGGCGGGCCGGGTGGCAATCAGGTCTTCGGGCAGGTGGAAATCAAAATCGCTGAGTCTCATGGCCGCGCCATACAAGGCCGCAAGAGATTCGGCCATATCCCCTAGCGATCGCTTTTCGGGGCGCCGTAAGTACGCTTGGGTTCGTCAGGTTTGCGCGGTTGGGCATTCGGCCCATCTGAAACCGTAGGGGCCGGGGGACGCAGAAGGTTGCGCAGGAACAGCGGCGCAAGGCCCGATAGCGGGTTCACCGAGACCTTCGGGTCCGCCAATGGCCCCGTAAGAGAATAGTTGAACCCGATGACCCCCTCCCCCTTTTTGGTAAAGACGCTGCCGACCGCATTTAGAAGGTAGATCGGGGAAATGGCACCCCGCAGGTTCAGCGTCCCGGCCACCGTATTCACCGTTCCATCAAAAGACAGGCCCATGGACGGGCCGACCGCACTGCCGCTGAGAATCTTTACCTCGGTCGGGGTGATCCGCATCCGGCTGTCGATGGACGAGAAGAAAATGCCCTGGCCAGCCATCTCATCCAGCAACCCGACCAGACTGATTGCGTTCAGCAGCGCAGCCATCGCAGGCGCATCCTGAATACGGGTGCTGACGATACTAAGGATCACATCATAGCTGCCTGCGGCTGCGACCGGTTCCAACTGCACGTCCAACGTTCCGCCCCTTGCTTGTGTCAGCAAACCCGCCGAGCGCAAGACGGCGCCGGCATCGTTCGAGGTCAGCTCTACCGCGCTCCGCGCGCCCCGCGGGGTGAGGCGGCCTTGCATGGCAGCCCCACCGTTGACACGGGCGTTGAAGGTACCGTTGACCCCTCCGGTCGTTTGAAACGTGCCCTTGAAGCCGGTCAGCGCCACGCCCTCAGTGACTTGGAGGCGGTCAAGCGTTACGTCGAGATTTGGGCCAGCGCCCGACCCGCTGCCGCCACCCTCGGACCCGCCAAATGTGGCGCGGCCCAGGTTCAGCACCCCGCCAAGAACGCGAATGTCGGGTGCGGCGTTGCCCCGCCCGATCAGCTCGGCCGGAACAGCCAGCCAGTTGCCCAGATCGAAGGAACTGAAGGAAACACGGTCAAACTCTCCCTGCCGGAAGGTGATCGACGCCGCGGTCCGCAACCCCGCCGCCTGCAGGTTCAATGCATCAACCTTCAGCCCATCGCCCAGCGTTGCATCAGCAGTCAGCGTGCCGCTGGTCGACGCGGATTTGCGCCATCCCAGTTCGGGTATGGCCAGCGTGACGCCCACCAGATCGGATGAGGCTGATAGTTGCGGCGGCGCGCCCGCACCGATGCCCAGCGTAAAATCAGCCGTTCCAGATCCGCTGAGGAAGCTTTGCGGCAACCCAGCCTTCAATTCGGCCATCAGACGTTGGGACAGTTCGATTTGCCCGGTCACGGTGCTGCGCTGCGCCGTCTCGCCATCAATCGGCTGTTGCCATTTGGCCTGCACAGGCACATCGCCGAACAGACCCTGCCCTTCGATCTGCACGCCGGTCTGGTCTCCGGACAGCTCTAGCATCGGTGCGCTGACGGAAAATCCCGGCACCAGACGATCACTGCGAAGATCTCCAAGGGTGCCTTCAAAGTGAAACTGCGTGTCCTGAAACTTGAGGCCCTTAATCAGCGGCAAGGACAACGTACCCGCTAGCGCAACGTTCCCCTCGGCAATATCGACCGGCAGTCCTGCCTTGCTGAGCAAGCTGAGAGGTGGGCGATCCAGTAGGGATAGCGCGGCAGTGACACCCCCCGTGGCACTTATCCGTGCAATACCCGGCGTGTTTTTTTTGATTTCGGTATCGGGAATGATGAAGGACGTCCCCGAAGCATCCACAACCCCGCCCTGATCGGCCATCACCACACCCTGCTGCGCGGTTGCGGTAAAGCGGTCGTCAATCAGACTGGCCTGCCCCTGCGCGCCTTCGACCGTAGGCAGGGTCTTGGCAAAACGGATGGTGGCATCCTCGAATCCGAAATCCAGATAGATATCGGGTTTGTTGTCGGGTCGCAGACGCAGCGCGAAATCCATATCCGACAAGGCGCCTTTGGAAAGGTTTTTGGTCACCCACTCCCGCGGCTTCGGCGCCAGACGTTCAGGCCAATAGTTTAGGACATCTTCAGAGTCCATCTGGTTCAGATGCGCATCCAGATCGGCCGACCAGCCATCGGCCAGCCCGACCAGCAGACCCGAGGCCCGCACGCGGTGGCCGCCATCCTCGATCGTCATCTGACCTACGCGCAGCCGGAAGGGGGCGAATTTCATCTGAACGTCCAGATCGGCCCTCTTCAGGTTCAGAGGCTCGGGGAAGAGGTTGGCCGGGTTGACGTTGATCCCCGTCAGGCTCCACTGCCCATCCAGACTGTCGAGCGTCCCGTTTTCCACCCCTTGCAGATAGGCTTTGCCCGCGGCCTGCACCGATCCCCAGGCGGAATCGATCGAGACCTCGTTGAAGTCCAGCTCCTGCCGGTTGGGATCATAGGTGAAGTAGGTGCGCGCGGAGTCGAACGGGATGGCACGTGTCTCCGGATTCGGCTGCACCGCCCCGGCCCCCAGATTGAGAGTTGCGAAAACAGGGCCAAACGCCCCTGAGCCATCCACGCTGCCCCGCACCGCGCCCGAGATCGGCGTTTTCAAAACCTGTAACCACGCCAATGCCGGGCTTTGGCCGTAGATGTCTTCGGCCGGCAGGTCGGTGATCGTCACGCCAAAGCGCGCCTCCGGCGTGCCCAGAATGCTGGTGTAATTGGCCTCAATCTGGCTGACATAGTCGCGCCCGGACAGGACCGAGAATCCGGTGGCCAGCCGCATGTCATCGTCATTGCGGGTCAGCTGAATATGGCCACCGTCCAGAATCCAGGACCGCCCAAGCCGCAGATCGCGATAGTCCAGCGTGATCGCATCCAACTGCACCGAGGTCAGCGCCGACAGGAATGGAGACAGGAACACCTCATCCCCGGCCTCGATCAATTCGGCCAGGTTCGATGCGCTTTGCACGGGCGCGCTGCCAGTGCCCACTGTCAGGGTCAGCGCGCCGTCCTCGCCACGGGTCAGGGCGATCTGCGCTCCGCTGAGTATGATCCGCTTGGGCCGCACATGACCGCGCAGCAAAGGCCGCATCGCCAGACTGGCCCGCATATCCGACACTTGGGCGATCTGTTGTCCGGCCTGATCACTGATTGACACATCCGTCAGACGCAAACGGGGCCGCCAGCCTTCGTGAATGATAAAGCTGACATCGCCAAAGCGGATCTGGAGACCGCCCAGATTTTCCTCCAGCCGCGCCTCAACGTGACTGCGCAGCCAGGCCGGGGCGTGCATACGTTGGCCCAGCACCATGAACCCCGTGACCACAGCCAGAACGACCAGCAAAACAACGCCGCGCAACGTCCAGATGCCCGCCGTCCGACGGCGCGAGCGGCGGCGTTTCGGTTGACCCGCCTCTTCGCTATTGTCCTGATCCTGCTGCACCAATTTGCTTTCCACGCCTTTCAACCCGTCCGCGTTGCCCTATGATATCGGGCAGCGTTTAAAAACCTTTAGCGGAGTTTCCAATGCCCGACGTTTCAGACATGGCCCCTGATTTCACCCTTCCCCGAGACGGCGGCGGTGAGGTATCCCTCGCGGATCTGCGCGGCAGTGCCGTCGTTTTATTCTTTTATCCCCGCGATGATACGCCGGGCTGCACCAAGGAATCCATCGGTTTTTCGGAGCAGCTTCAGGCCTTTGCCGATGCGGGCGCTCAGGTCTTCGGCATCTCGCGCGACAGCGTTGCCAAACATGACAAGTTCGTCGCCAAACACGACCTGACCACGCCTTTGCTGTCGGATGAAAACTCGACCGTCTGCGAGGATTACGGCGTCTGGGTCGAAAAGAACATGTATGGCCGCAAATCCATGGGCATCGAACGCTCGACCTTCCTGATCGACGCCGAGGGCCGCATCGCACAGGTCTGGCGCAAGGTCAAAGTGCCGGGCCACGTGGATGCAGTGCTTGAAGCCGTTAAGGCGATGTAGCCCCCCTCGACCTCGAGCGCCATCCGGTCTATCCCCAGCCTCGATACGACAAGGTGGAGCGTACCAGTGCCCAAAACACTGACCCAGATGGCAACCGAGGTTCTGACAACAGCGGACGGGCGGGAGAAAACCGCCCTGTCCAAACGCCATGCCGCCGCTTGGTTCGCGTCACGCAAGGGCGAGGCTGAAGCGATTGAAATCGGCACCGCCACCCCGCCTTTGACCCCTGCACGCCCTGAAAAGCCCGAGCTGCTCTCACCGCGCGAAGTGCCAAAGCGCAAACCGGGGTCCGATGCCGGGCGGATCGCGCTTTTGCACGCCGTTGCGCATATAGAGCTGAACGCGGTGGATCTGCATTGGGACATTATTGCCCGCTTCGGTCACGTGCCCATGCCGATCGGTTTTTATGATGACTGGGTCAAATGCGCAGAAGAAGAATCGCGTCATTTTGAGATGGTCTGCGACTGTCTTGAACAGATGGGCAGCTTTTACGGTGCCCTGCCTGCCCATGCAGGCATGTGGCGCGCCGCCGAAGACACCGCCGAGGATCTGATGGGCCGCCTTGCTGTGGTCCCCATGGTGCTAGAAGCACGCGGGCTGGACGTCACACCCGGCATGATCGATATCTTTCGCAAGGCAAAGGCCGAACAGGCCATCGCTGCACTCGAGGTGATCTATGCGGAAGAGGTCGGCCATGTCGCCTATGGTTCAAAGTGGTTCCATTTTTTGTGCGGACGCGAAAACGCTGACCCCAAGGACGTCTTCCACCAATTGGTTCGGCGCTATTTCCACGGTGCCTTGAAACCGCCCTTTAACGAAGAGAAGCGCGCCGAGGCAGGATTGCCGCCGGACTTCTACTGGCCACTCACCGAGGATATGCCCGCGCCGGGTCAGGTCTCAGACTGAGGTTAAAGGTTAATTTCGGCAGGTTTTCGCCGATCCGTAGGGGGAAATCTGCACCTTCGACGACAAATTGGTCAACAAACTTGCCCGAATGCTGAGACCCTATTAAGCATCCCGTCCAAGGGACGGCTATTGCACCACGACCGGTCCCGATCTTGGGGATGAGAGGTAAGACGCGTGAGAACACGTCTGGCAATTAAATTTCACTCGCTGCTAGAACGGCACTTCCCGGAACGCCGGGTTTTTCTGAAATCTGACAAAGACACGCGGTACATCCGTCTCAGCTCGGAAACGCAGATCGCTGCGGTGGCCGGTGTTGCAGTCATGGTTGGCTGGACCGCCGTCGCCACTGCGATTCTGCTGATGGACAGCATCGGATCTGGCAACTTCCGCGAACAAGCCAAACGCGATCAGGCCACCTATCAAGAACGTCTCAACATCCTGTCCGTTGAGCGTGACGCCCGCGCGCAGGAAGCCTTGGCCGCGCAGGACCGGTTCAACGCTGCACTGGCGCAGGTCTCGGCGATGCAGTCCGAGCTTTTGGCCTCGGAAAACCGTCGGCGCGAGTTGGAAACTGGGATTGAGGTGATCCAGACCACGCTGCGCGCAACGATGAAGCAACGCGAAGAGGCCCGTGGCGAACTGGCGAAACTGCAACAGGATGCGGATACAACGGACGCCTATGTCGTGGCAGCATCGGCCCCGGTGCAGATGGAATTCATGACCGACGCGCTGGCTCGCACCGCGGAAGAGCGGGATCAGATCGCAGCCGACGCGCGTGATGCTCTGGACCAGCGCGATGACCTGGAGCTGGAAATCCGGCTGATGCAGGAACGCAGTGACGAGATTTTCCGCCAGTTGGAAGAGGCAATGGTGATCTCGGTCGAGCCTCTGGACAAGATGTTCCGCCAGGCGGGTATGCCCACAGACCGCATCCTCGAAGAGGTGCGACGCGGATATAGCGGTATGGGCGGTCCGCTGACCCCTTTATCCCTGAGCACCCGCGGCGAGGAGAGTGACATCTCCGCCGACGAGGTGCGCGCAAACCAGCTTCTACAACAAATGGATCAGTTGAACCTGTATCGTCTGGCGGCCGAAAAAGCGCCCTTTGCGAACCCGGTTCATTCCGCTGTGCGGTTTACCAGCGGCTACGGCTCTCGCCGCGACCCCAAAACGGGCGGACGTCGGATGCATAACGGCGTCGATTTTGCAGGGCCCCAGGGCACCGATATCTTTGCAACCGCAGATGGCGTGGTCACCCATGCCGGTTGGCAATCCGGCTTTGGACGCCTTGTGAGGATCAAACACGCCTTCGGGATTGAGACACTTTACGCTCATAACACCAAGATCAACGTCAAGGTCGGCCAAAGGGTCTCGCGCGGGGATCATATTGCTGATATGGGTAGCACCGGACGGTCCACCGGCACGCATTTGCACTATGAGGTGCGCGTGAACGGAAAACCTGTAAACCCAATGACTTACATCAAGGCTGCGAGAAATGTTTTCTAAGAGCAAAATCAACGAGCCCGCATCCAAGGATTCTGAGGCGGCAAAACCTGCTGCTCCGGCGACTCCGGCGGCCCCTGCCCCTTCCGAACCCAAGGCCAGCACGGCGCCCAAGCCCAAGCCGCCCGCATCGGTCCTGTCTTCGGACCTGCATATCACCGGCAACATCAAGACAACCGGTGACATTCAGGTTGAAGGCACTGTCGAAGGCGATATCCGCGCGCATCTGCTGACCATCGGCGAAACCGCGACCATCAAAGGCGAAGTCACTGCAGACGACGTCGTGGTCAACGGCCGCATCGTGGGTCGCGTGCGTGGCCTGAAAGTCCGACTGACCTCGACAGCACGGGTCGAAGGCGACATCATCCACAAGACAATCGCCATCGAAAGCGGCGCGCATTTCGAGGGCTCGGTTCAGCGTCAGGACGATCCCCTGAACCCTGGCCGCGGCGCAAAACCGGGTGCCAACCCGGCAGCGGAAGTCAAACAGTAAAGCAAATCCAACCCGGATTTTTGAAACGCCGCAGGTCATCCTGCGGCGTTTTAGATTCAATTGTGGGCCTTACTCTGAATCCAGTTCCAAGCTTGAACTGATACGGCTAAACTCTGCCTATGTGGATGTTTTTTGCTCTTGTCGCAGCCGTCGCAGGCGCGTTTCTGTATTGGTCCTGGTCCAAGAAAAAGGCGCGCGCAGCACTTCTGGCCGAGCCGCTCAGCGAAGACGACCGGCGCATCATCGCGGCACAGGTCCCCATCCTCCAGCGCGTTCCCGCCAGCCTGCGTGAGAAACTGGATGGCAAGATCAACCTGTTTCTGGAACAGGTGAGGTTTTATGGCTGCGACGGGCTGGAAGTCACCGATGAGATGCAATTGTCCATTGCCGCGCAAGCCTGTCTGCTCGTGGTGAACGCGGATACCTGGTACGACAATCTGACAACCGTTCTGATCTACCCCAACGCCTTCAAGTCTCGGCAACAAAGGCGCAGCGGTTATGTGATCACTGAGAAAGAGATCATCCGAACCGGCGAAAGCTGGGACCGTGGCCCGGTGATCCTGTCATGGGCCCATAGCAAGCAAGGTGCTCTGAACGACCATGACGGGCACAACGTGGTGTTCCATGAGTTCGCGCACCAGATAGACGACCTGTCGGGTGGCACCAACGGCATTCCGGTCCTTGCAAAGGGACAGAGCTATGCAGAGTGGGAAAAGGTTTTCCTAACGGCCTATTCCGACCATGTCGCGGCAGTAGAGGCCGGTCATCGCACCGTCATCGACCCTTACGGTGCCGAAGGCCATGAGGAGTTCTTTGCCGTCTCGGTCGAGGTGTTTTTTGAGCGCCCTCACGATCTGCAAAAGGCGGCACCTCATGTCTATGAACAGCTTGCCGCGTTGTTCAATCTCGATCCTGCGACATGGGGCGAAAGGCCTAACTGACGCGCAGGCCGTGAAAATTCCCCCAAACGCAAGTTTCACAAATCACGGTTTTTGAATTACTCTGGTCCTCATTGATTAACGGAGGACTATTCATGTCATCAAAACTCATGGCCGAATTCTTCGGCACGTTCTGGCTGGTTCTGGGCGGCTGCGGCAGCGCAGTTCTGGCTGCAGGGGTCGCTGATGTCGGCATAGGATGGCTTGGTGTATCCTTCGCCTTCGGCCTGACCGTTTTGACCATGGCTTATACGGTGGGCCATATCTCGGGCGGGCATTTCAACCCCGCGGTCAGCCTCGGCCTGATGATCGGAGGGCGCTTCCCCGCCAAAGACCTACTGCCTTATTGGGTCGCTCAGGTGCTGGGTGCAATTGCGGCAGCGGTGGTACTGTACGTGATCGTCAGCGGCGCGCCCGGTTTTGAAGGCGTGGGCGGGTTTGCCTCAAACGGGTATGGCGAGGCGTCACCCGAAGGGTACTCCATGATGTCCGCGCTGGTGATCGAGATCGTACTGACCGCGTTCTTCATCGTCATCATTCTGGGCGCGACCTCAAGCGGAGCGCCTGCGGGCTTTGCCCCGATTGCCATCGGTCTAGCGCTTACCCTTATCCACCTGATCTCAATTCCTGTCACCAACACGTCGGTCAACCCGGCTCGGTCCACAGGCGTGGCCCTGTTTGCGGATGGCCCCGCCCTTGCACAGCTTTGGCTGTTCTGGGTCGCCCCACTGATCGGGGGGGCTATCGGTGCGTTGATCTGGAAAGCAATGGGCGACGACTGATTTCAATCCCTAGCCCACAAGAAAACCCCGGCGCATGACTTGCGCCGGGGTTTTTCGCTACTCGGTCACAGTGACCTTTTTCATCGCGTCAGGCTGGCCGACAACGGCACCGTTCTGACCTGCACCGCGTTTGATCGCGTCGACCACGTCCATCCCGTCCGTGACCTGACCGACAACGGTGTACTGGCCATCCAGAAACGGTCCCGGCTCGAACATGATGAAGAATTGCGAGTTCGCGCTGTTGGGGTTCTGAGACCGCGCCATGCCGACTACACCGCGATCAAAGGTGATGTCCGAGAATTCGGCCGGCAGATCAGGACGGTCCGAGCCACCACGACCTGCATTGGCAGCGTTGAAGCTGCCCTTGGTCTGGTTGCCGAACTGAACATCTCCGGTCTGGGCCATGAACCCCTCGATCACGCGGTGGAAGACGACCCCGTCATACTCACCTGCGTTGGCGAGCGCGGTGATCTGCTCCACGTGCTTGGGTGCGACATCTTCAAATAGGTCAACGGTGATGGTGCCATTGGCCTCACCCTCAACCTCGATCTGCAGCCCGGTGGCCAGCGCGGGGCTGGCCAGCAGGACAAAAGCGGCGGCGAGCTTATGCATCTGCCGCTACCTTGACGCTGATCATGCGGTCCGGGCTCGCAGGCGGCTCGCCCCGTACAATAGCGTCTACATGCTCCATCCCGTCGATCACGCGGCCATAGACCGTATACTGACCGTTCAGGAAGTGGTTATCTTTGAAGTTGATGAAAAACTGCGAGTTTGCCGAATCCGGGTTCTGCGAGCGCGCAGCGCCCAGAGTTCCACGGTCATGCGGCAGTTTCGAGAATTCCGCCGGAACGTTCGGAAGAGACGACCCGCCTGTGCCCGCCATGCGGATGTTGAACCCGTCTTCCATGTCGCCGTGCTGGACGTCGCCGGTCTGGGCCATGAAGCCGTCAATCACACGGTGGAAGGCCACGTTGTCATACTCGCCTCCACGGGCCAGTTCCTTCATCCGAGCGCTGTGCAGAGGTGCCACGTCGGGCAGCAGCTCGATGACGACATTGCCGTCTTTCAGCTCGATGATGATTGTGTTTTCGGGATCCTTGATCTCGGCCATCTGGCCCTCCTGTCGTTTGTCTTGCGCAAATACCTATGCGCCAAGCGCCTGAATGCCAAGTGACGCATTGACCTGAGGGCAAAATGCAGGAAAAGAACCGCCCAAAGGGTATCAAAACACGAGGATTGCGCGATGGGCTGGAAAACACTGGACGATATGGACCTGAACGGCAAACGCGTGCTGGTGCGCGTGGATATCAACGTGCCGGTCGTTGACGATGTTGTGACCGACGCCACCCGTATTCAGCGTATTGTTCCCACGGTGCAGCACATCCTTGCATCTGGCGGCAAACCCATCCTGCTGGCCCATTTCGGCCGTCCCGGCGGTGAGCGACGTGAAAGCCTGTCGCTGAACCAACTTGTCCCGACCCTGGAGACTGCTTTTGGCGCGAAGGTCCTGTTCGCCGCCGATTGCGTGGGAACTGAGGCTGAACTGGCCGCCGACGCCCTGCAGCCCGGTGAGGTTCTGCTGCTGGAAAACACCCGCTTTCACGCAGCAGAAACCAAGAACGATCCCGATCTGGCCGCTGGCATGGCGCGTCTGGGCGATATCTACTGCAATGACGCGTTCTCGGCCGCGCACCGCGCCCACAGCTCGACCGAGGCGCTGGCCCGTTTGCTGCCCGCCTGCGCTGGTCGCCTGATGCAGGCCGAGCTTGAAGCGCTGGAGGGCGCTCTGGGCGCGCCTAAACGCCCGGTGACCGCTGTTGTTGGTGGCGCGAAAGTGTCCACCAAGCTGGAGCTGTTGGGCAACCTGATCGACAAGGTCGACTATCTGGTCATCGGCGGCGGCATGGCGAACACGTTCCTTGTCGCCAAGGGCTTTGATGTCGGAAAATCGCTGGCCGAAACCGCGATGAAAGACACCGCCGCAGAGATTCTGGCCAAGGCCGAAACTTCCGGCTGCACCATCGTACTGCCCGTTGATGTGGTCGTCGCCGAGAAATTCGAAGCAAACGCGCCGCATCAGGTTCTGCCCGCCGATCAATGCCCCGCGGACAGCATGATCCTTGACGCAGGCCCTGAAAGCGTCGCCGCCATCACCGAGATCTTCGGCAAAAGCCAGACCCTGATCTGGAACGGCCCGCTCGGCGCGTTCGAGTTGGAGCCGTTTGACGCCGCCACCAACGCCGCCGCCCTCAAAGCCGCTGCGCTGACACGCGCGGGTCAGTTGATCTCAGTCGCAGGTGGTGGGGATACCGTTGCCGCCCTGAATGCATCCGGCGCGGCCAAGGATTTCTCGTATATCTCAACCGCAGGCGGAGCTTTCCTGGAATGGATGGAGGGCAAAACCCTGCCCGGCGTCGCAGCGTTGGACCAGTGATCGTCACGACACGTTCCAACCCGTGCCGAGAGACAATCTGACTCATCCAAGAAATTTTTGCGAAGCAGGGGATTCACATCCCGAATCACCTGTGACATAGTGAAATCAGAGGCCCACAAAGGGCCCGTTATTGAGGCAGACTTCATACGGCGGTCAACAGAGTGTCCCGTTCCCATCGGCCCGGTTTGGGCGCAGTGTTTTTCTTTTCAGTGGCTTTTATGCTAGGTGTATATTTCACCTTCGCCGCCGTGCAAGGAGACTATGGCCTGTTCCGACGGGTCGAGATTTCGGCGGAACGGGACGCCCTTTCACGCGACCTCGCGGCGCTCAAAGCTGAGATTTCCGAGATGGAAAACCTCACCCGTCGTCTTTCAGACAATTACCTTGATCTCGACTTGCTGGATCAACAGGCTCGATCCGTACTGGGCATGATCCGCGCGGATGAAATCGTCATCCGCTAACCCCTTTCTTCCCTTGTATGAATTGCGCAAAGCTACGCTGCGTCATATTTACGCTCGCCAGATCGCAAGAAATGCTCTAAAAGATAGTTTAACGCTAAACTATCTGTCCGAAAGGGGGAGATCGCCACAATGGCTGCGCGAAAAACCACAAAGAAACCAAACGTTTCTGCGGAAGAGCTGAAAACCTACTACCGCGAAATGCTGTTGATCCGTCGATTCGAAGAAAAGGCGGGGCAACTTTACGGTATGGGTCTGATTGGTGGTTTCTGCCACCTCTACATCGGACAGGAAGCGGTTGTTGTCGGCCTTGAGGCTGCTGCGAAAGAAGGCGACAAACGCATCACATCCTATCGTGACCACGGCCACATGCTGGCCTGCGGCATGGATCCGGGCGGCGTGATGGCCGAACTGACCGGGCGCGAGGGCGGCCTGTCCAAAGGCAAAGGCGGCTCGATGCACATGTTCTCGAAAGAGAAGCATTTCTACGGCGGCCACGGCATCGTTGGCGCTCAGGTCCCGCTAGGCGCGGGTCTGGCCTTTGCAGACAAGTATAAAGAAAACGGCGGCGTGACCTTCACCTATTTTGGTGACGGTGCTGCCAACCAGGGTCAGGTCTACGAGACATTCAACATGGCCGCCCTCTGGGATCTGCCAGTCGTCTTCGTGATCGAGAACAACCAATATGCGATGGGCACGGCGCAAGCGCGCTCGACTTCTTCGGCGGATATCTACCACCGCGGTCAGGCTTTCGGGATTCCGGGCGAAATGGTCAACGGTATGGATGTGCTGGCCGTCAAAGCCGCCGGCGAAAAGGCCGTCGCCCACTGCCGCGCAGGCAAAGGCCCCTACATCCTTGAGGTCAAGACCTACCGCTACCGTGGCCACTCGATGTCCGACCCGGCCAAGTACCGCACCCGCGAAGAAGTTCAGAAGGTCCGCGAACAAAGCGACCCGATCGAACATGTGCGCGAGCTGCTGCTGACCGGCAAACACGCGACCGAGGATGACCTGAAGGCGATCGACAAAGAGATCAAAGAGGTCGTCAACCAGGCCGCCGAATTCTCGAAAGAAAGCCCCGAGCCGTCGCTGGACGAGCTCTGGACAGATATTTACGCCTGAGAGGACGAATAAGACATGGCAACCGAAATTCTCATGCCCGCCCTTTCGCCCACAATGGAAGAGGGCACGCTGGCCAAATGGCTGGTCAAGGAAGGCGACACCGTATCTTCCGGCGACATCATGGCCGAGATCGAAACCGACAAGGCCACGATGGAGTTCGAGGCCGTTGACGAAGGCATCGTCGGCAAAATCCTGATCAGCGAGGGCACCGAAGGGGTCAAGGTCAACACCCCCATCGCGATCCTTGTTGAAGAAGGCGAAGATGCCTCCGCCCTGCCCGCGGCTGCCCCCGCAGCCGCAGCGGTGACCGAGGCCGCCCCTGCGGCGGTTGAGGCCCCCGCTCCAGCAGCTGCCGCCCCGGCCGCTCCGGTTGTGGACCTGTCCCCCGATTGGCCAGCCGACGCGGAAATGAAAACCGAGACCGTCCGCGAAGCGCTTCGCGACGCGATGGCCGAGGAAATGCGCGGCGACGAAGACGTCTACCTGATGGGCGAAGAAGTCGCCGAATATCAGGGCGCCTATAAAATCAGCCAAGGTCTGCTGGACGAGTTTGGCCCCAAACGCGTGATCGACACCCCAATCACTGAGCATGGCTTTGCAGGTATCGCGGTTGGTTCAGCCTTCGGTGGACTGAAACCCATTGTCGAGTTCATGACCTTCAATTTCGCCATGCAGGCGATCGACCAGATCATCAACTCCGCCGCCAAGACGCTCTATATGTCCGGCGGTCAGATGGGCTGCCCCATCGTGTTCCGTGGCCCCAACGGTGCCGCCGCACGCGTGGCCGCGCAGCACTCTCAGGACTACGCCGCATGGTACATGCAGATCCCTGGTTTGAAAGTCGTGATGCCATACTCGGCCGCCGACGCAAAAGGCCTGCTGAAATCGGCGATCCGCGACCCCAACCCGGTGATCTTCCTGGAAAACGAAATCCTCTACGGACGCACTTTCGACGTGCCGCAAGTGGATGACCTAGCCATTCCTCTGGGCAAGGCCCGCATCTGGCGCGAAGGCTCGGACGTGACCATCGTCAGCTTCGGCATCGGCATGCAGTATGCCCTCGAAGCCGCCGACAAACTGGCCGAAGAGGGCATCAGCGCCGAGGTCATCGACCTGCGCACTATCCGACCGATGGACACAGGCGCGATCATCAACTCGGTGATGAAGACCAACCGTCTCGTGACTGTGGAAGAAGGTTGGCCGCAAGGATCGGTCGGTAGCTACATCAGCTCGGTCGTGATGCAGGAAGCGTTCGACTATCTCGATGCGCCGGTCATCAACTGCACGGGCAAGGATGTTCCGATGCCCTATGCCGCGAACCTCGAAAAACTGGCCCTGATCACCACGGATGAGGTGATCGCTGCCGTCAAACAGGTGACCTACCGGTAATGGAGATCAGGGGCCGCGATCCAGCAACCGAATGCTACCGTGTCGAGATTGACATCGACAACCGTATCGTACGGGCGCTTGTGCCCGAGCGACTGGCGGCGGATATGCGGTTGATAGGCGCGCGCCCCTCGCACCAGACCGCCTATGTCTGGATGGCAGAGAACAAAGAAAAAATCGAGGCTGCGATTGCGACGCTCGCACGCGGCACCGGGCGCCCCAAGGCGCCCTTTGACCAAATTACTCTGATTGAGGAGCGCTGAGATGCCCACCGAAATCCTAATGCCCGCCCTGTCTCCGACCATGGAGGAAGGCACCCTTGCCAAATGGCTGGTCAAAGAGGGCGACACCGTCTCCTCCGGCGACCTGCTGGCCGAGATCGAAACCGACAAAGCCACGATGGAGTTCGAGGCTGTTGACGAAGGCACCATCGGCAAGATTCTGATCCCGGAAGGCTCCGAAGGGGTAAAGGTCAACACTGCCATCGCAGTCCTGCTGGAAGATGGCGAAAGCGTAGATGACATCGGCACCGCACCGGCCGCGGCCCCAGCGGCTGCGCCTGCAGCCGCCGCGGGCAACGAGGTTGCCGCGCCAGCGGCATCCGAGGCGCCCGCCCCTGCCCCGGCAGCACCGGCCAAAGCCGATGGCGGTCGTATCTTCGCCTCACCTCTGGCCCGACGCATCGCAGCGCAAAAAGGTCTTGATCTGGCACAGATCACCGGCTCCGGCCCGCATGGTCGCATCGTCAAAGCCGATGTGGAAAGCGCCACAGCCGCACCTGCAGCGGCGCCTGCGCCTGCTGCTGCAGCCGCCCCAACCGCCGCCGCTCCCGCAGGTCCATCGGCGGACGCCGTGGCCAAGATGTACGAAACTCGCGAATACGAAGAGATCAAACTCGATGGCATGCGCAAGACCATCGCCGCGCGTCTGTCTGAGGCCAAAAAGACCATCCCACATTTCTACCTGCGCCGCGATATCAAACTGGACGCGCTTCTCAAGTTCCGCAGCCAGTTGAACAAGCAGCTAGAGGCTCGTGGCGTGAAGCTGAGCGTCAATGACTTCATCATCAAAGCCGTCGCCAACGCGCTGCAGCAGGTCCCCGAATGCAACGCCGTTTGGGCGGGCGACCGGGTGCTGCAGCTGAAACCTTCGGACGTGGCGGTTGCGGTTGCGATCGAAGGCGGTCTGTTCACGCCGGTCCTGCAGGATGCCGACACCAAGTCTCTGTCTGCCCTGTCGACCGAGATGAAGGACCTTGCCGGTCGCGCCCGCGAACGCAAGCTGGCCCCGCATGAGTACCAGGGCGGCACGTTTGCAGTCTCGAACCTCGGCATGTTCGGGATCGACAATTTCGACGCCATCGTGAACCCGCCGCATGCAGGCATTCTTGCGGTCGGCACAGGCCTGAAAAAGCCCGTTGTCGGCGAAGACGGGGAGCTGACGGTCGCCACCGTGATGTCCGTCACGATGTCTGTGGATCACCGGGTCATCGACGGCGCGCTTGGGGCTCAGCTGCTGCAAGCCATCGTCGAAAACCTGGAGAATCCGATGGTCATGCTGGCCTGATAAAACTCTACCCGCCGGGGTCCGACCTCGGCGGGTGCTCTCACGATCGCGGCCACGATGTGAGCACGCGTGATCACTCCAAAGGTTGCCTCAGCAATCGCGCTCTCCCACCTTAAAAACAGACGGTTTTGAAAGCCAAAGGTGGTCCATGCGCTTTTTTGATTTGACCAAGATATTGCTTGTCGTTGCCGCGTCCGCAACTGCGGCAGACATGGCATTCGCAAAACCCAACAGCTATCCGGGCGAAAACTCCAGGTTCAAATCCAGTGATCCAGCCGTCATCGCCCAGCAAAAGGCTGAGCGCCAGCAACGCATCGACAAGCGTAAGGAACGCAGGGAACGAAGACGGCAGGAGCGGTTGAACAGAAAGAACAACCGCTCAAACTGATTTTTACTGGTCCTTGCCCAGCATGTGGTCCATCGAGATCGAGGGCTGATCGCACCCCGCCTCGCCCACGATTTTGGCCGGGATGCCGGCAACTGTCTTGCAAGCGGGAACCTCTTGTAGCACCACCGATCCGGCGGCGATCCGGCTGCAGTGGCCGACCTCAATGTTGCCAAGAACCTTGGCCCCGGCACCAATCAGAACTCCATCACCGATCTTTGGGTGGCGCTGCTCTTCTTCCTTGCCGGTTCCGCCCAAAGTCACAGAATGCAGCATCGAGACATTGTCACCAACCACAGCAGTCTCACCAATCACGATGGAATGGGCGTGGTCGATCATGATCCCTTTGCCGATCCTGGCGGCGGGGTGAATGTCGATGCCGAAAATCTCAGACGACCGCATCTGGAAGAAATAGGCCAAATCATGCCGTCCCTTGCGCCACAACCAGTGGGCCACACGATAGGCCTGCATCGCCTGATAGCCTTTAAAATAGAGGATCGGCTGCAGTAGTCGGTGGCAGGCCGGGTCGCGTTCGTACACGGCCATCAGGTCCGCGCGCGCAGCCTCAATCAAGCTAGGGTCGTCGGCATAGGCCTCGTCCACGATCTCACGCAGGACCATCATCGACATCTCGTTCGAACACAGCTTGGCCGCCACTCGGTACGACAATGCCCGCTCAAGGCTGCGGTGATGCAGAATACAGGCATGCACCAGCCCGCCCATCAGCGGCTCTTGCTCAACGGCGGTATGGGCCTCGGTCGTGATCCGGTTCCAGACCGGGTCGACGGGGGTCACGTGGCTGCGCTTTTCAAACATGGCTTTGATCCTTTGCTGCGCCTAGCATGCCATTTAGTGGTAAAAACGCCAAACGCAAACCCGTGATCCGTAACTTAACCAAAATGAATGTGTTCTAAGAGGGGGCTTGCGCCTCTCGGTGCTTTAAGAAGTCAGCCCAACGCCCGCCGGGTCTGAAATCGTATCAGCTGGCGCAAAACCATCTCAAAACACTGGCAATAGTTCGGATCATCAAAGCTCGGTTCATCCGCCAGTACCCGCGTGCGGGCGGCTGTCATTAGGGATCCGTTGCCATAGGCCGGGTGCAGCCGCCCGGTGCGCTGGACATGGCGGTCGGCCAGTTCGGCCTCGGCCACCATCTTGATACAAAGCGATCGGCGGCTGCGCTGCGGCACGGCCAACAAGGCGCGTGCCGCAGCACTGACATCTCCGTGGAGGACGGGGCGCAAAGGTCTTACCCGACCTGAATGCGCGCGGCCGGACCAGCACCATATGTGGCCGAGATTTGCGCGATCTCGACCGCATATCCACCTGTCAGGCCATCAGCGGACTTCACGGCTGCGGTATAGGCCCAGCGCGGTTCAGGCACGATCTCTTCGCGGATCAAAGCCCCATTTGCCCGCACACGGATGAGGTAGGATTCGCTTTCCTCACCCAGTGGGACGTCCAGCCCCGCCCAGTCGTCCCCTTCGATCCGCGTTCGCCTGATCCAATCGAACGCATCCTCATCCGACTTGGTCTGCACAGAAACATGCACCGGCGCATAGGGGCGCAAGCCGTTCCCGTCGAAAGCCTCGACCAGATACTCGTAGGATGGGTCGTCATACCCGCGCAAGGCCGGACCGATCCGAAAGTGCCGGGCCACACGCCGTTCGCTCGGCAACAGGCTGGTTTGCGCAACGCGTTCATCCAGCAGGACAAAAGTTGACCCCTCGGGCCAGACGTCTGGCATCAGGGCGTCCGTTCCCAGCTGGCCGCGTAGACGTCCGGACAAGGCATAGACGCCCGGCTCTTGCAGGGCGGCGTCAGAGAACTGGAACACCTCCCAATTGCCCGGTGTTCCGTCACCGATGGCCGCCAAATTGGCCCCGTTCAGCAAGGATGTCCGCGGACGGGATTCCAGAATGCCGTCGATCAGCTTGACCCGCAGAGGCGCGCCCTCATCCCAGATCCCGGCTGAGGCGCGATGCAGCGGCGTTTCGGTAAAGCCCATCACCGCCTGGTCCGAAATGACATCACGCAACGCGTAATCCTCATCCCTAGCCGAGGCATGAACGGCGACGCTACCGGGCCAAGGATCGGCCGATACGGCCAGATACGGCGCGTGCGGAGCCTCTGCCCCCGTCAACAGCGGCAGGTCCATGAACACGGGCACCACCGGCACCGGGGCGACAAAAGGCCGGACCGCGACCGGATCATCCTGCAAGCCATTGGCGGTATAGACGCCGCGCTCGATCCGCACCGCCTCAGCTAGTTGTAGGTTGGCTTTCTCCAACCGGTCGATACGGTAGAGCGCACTGCCGTCCTGTTCAGACAGGCGAACCACATCACCTGCGCCCAGATGCAGCATGGACGGGGGCAAAGCAAAACGGGCGGTATCGCGGGAGGCGCGGGCCTCGCTGAGCCAGCGTTCGGCGGTCTGGCGACCCTCGGCACGGGTCATGGACAAGGGCATCTCGTTTACCGCAACCGCATGGGTCTGCGCGTCGGGCAGCACGGCCTCTTCTGCGACCAGATCGTGATCGGCATCCGATTGAACAAAGCGCAGGCGGACACGTCCGGTCATCTCCGCCTCGGCCTCGCGACGGTATTCCACGGTGCCGTCGAGATCGGAGCTGACAGCCAGATGATCCGGGTCCAACGCCACAGCACCAAAGCCATCACGTGTCTGGAACCGCAGAACACCGTCCCGTTCGATCGCGTCAAACCCATAACGCAGCATCAACGGCTGCAACGCCGAACGTGCGTCCGAGACATCCTCGACCGCATAGCCCCGGACCACGCCGTAAAGCTGCGAGACATCAATGTCCGTAACCCCCGCCCCATGGCAGATCTCGGTCACTACCGAGGCCAGCGTGCGCGCGCCGGATCGACCGTTCAGCCAATGCCCTCGGGCGTAGTTTTCGCCATCGTCCCATTGGCTTCGCAGGTTTGGAAAGGTGGGATAGGGCCGCGCGTCCCAGGCCCAGACATAGGCGTTGGAAAGGTCCAGCATCGGGCCGTCATAGATCTCGGATACCGGGTTGTTCTGCGGCTCGGACCAGTAGCCCAGTGTTGCCGTCAGATACTGAAACTGAATGAAGTCATCCCTGAGGCCGTTGGAATGCGGCGGCAGGCTCGATTCCGAGGATTTGGGATCGAGGAACTTGTTCGGCTGGTTGGTACCTTTATCCACGGCCGCACAGCCCAGCTCCGTGAACCAGATCGGCTTGGACCCCGGAACCCAATCGGTCGGATCATTCTGGCGCACGCCGCCAATCCGTTCGTGATGCCAGTTCGACCACCAGTTGCGCAGGTCCTTGTAGCGCCAGATCCACGGCTCATCATGGGTGCTGTCTTCGATCGGAGTGCGAATCTGCGCCTCGGCCTCCTCGGGCGAGGCGTAGTACCAGTCATAGCCCTCGCCACCTTCGACATTGGAGCGCAGGTAATCCAAATTGTAGATCGACCCGGCGGCGGCATCCTGATGATCTTCGCCATCCCGCCAATCGGACAGAGGCATATAGTTGTCGATCCCGACGAAATCGATATTGTCATCCGCCCAAAGGGGATCGAGGTGAAAGAACCTGTCTCGTGTGCCCGAGGGTTGATAGCCGAAGTATTCGCTCCAATCTGCTGCATAGCCGATCTTGGTCTCAGGCCCCAGAATTTGGCGCACGTCCGCAGCCAGCTGGCGCAGCTGCTCGACGGCAGGAAAGCCGTTTTCTCCGCGGATCTGGGTCAAGCCCCGCATTTCGGAACTGATGCAGAAGGAACTTACGCCGCCTGCAATCTGGCAGAGGGTGGCGTAGTGCAGGATAAAGCGACGCAGCCCCCATTCCTCCGGGCCGGAATAGGTCACCTGCCCTGCGTTGATGCCAAAGTCACTGACCTGAGCCGCCCCGAAAAACGTGGCCACTTGTGCATCGGCGTCGGCTGTCTGGTCCGGCGACCCGTCGCGCCCCGGAGCCACGTCCAGCGTGATCCGTCCACGCCAGGGCAGATGCGGCTGCTCTCCGTCCGACCATGGATCAGGCAAGCCGTTTTGCTGCAACTGATCCATCAGGATGAACGGGTAGAACATCACATCCTTGCCGGTCTCTTTCAGATGCTGGATCGCCTGCACAACCGCGCCATCCGCCGGAGTGCCACCATAAACGGGTCGGTCATCCTGATGCTGGACCACTTGGGCCGTATTGCGCCGCAGGCCCGACACGACCCAGGGCATGTTCACACCATCTATGTCATCGCGCACCACCTTGGGTGTGATCTGACACTCACCGCAGCGCAGGTCATTTCCGAACCACGACACAATCAGGGAGGCCGCTTCGCAGCCCGGCAACTCACGCGCCAGCGCTTTGGTCGAGGTGATCAGATCCGGCTCACCCGAGGCCGAGTTGACATTGGCCGCCCAACTGCGTCCGCGTCCTTGGGAATAGTTCACCTGAGTGCTGGCCAGTGCATATTCGCCAGTGCCCGGCATCAGGGCCACGCCCTTGACGATCTGGCCCAGCGCGGACACGTGATCCGGCATTTCGGGCTGTGTGGGGCGCACCACTTCGAACGAGAACTGAGGCACCCGGTTGCCAAAGGACGCCAGCTGGAAATCCTCGATCACCACATAGGCCGTACCGCGATAGGCCGGGACATTGCCGGTGCCCTCGACGGCCTCGATCAGGGGATCGGGGAGTTGATCCTGCGTCCCGTAATACACACGGATATTCAGGCTCGCGCGCTCTTGCTCCTCACCGTCGGCCCAGACGCGCGTGACATCGGCGATCTCGCCCGCACCGACCGCAATCGCCAGAGAGATCGAATAGCTGTAGGTCGTTGTCGTCACTTTGGGCGGTTTCGGTGAGCCCTTGCCGCCTCCGCCTGAGGATTGCGTACTTGTGGTTCGGGTCTCCAGAAAGTCCGAGGCCCAGATCACCTGACCACCCACGCGCATACGGCCAAAGACCGTGGCCACGGGGGCGCCCTCGGCTGTTTCGGTCAGACGGAATCGGTCCATGCGGCCGGTCTCGACCACTTCGCTGCCGCTGCCCATGACCGATTGGCTCATCATGCGTTGGTCAATCACGCGGCCCAGCGTGGCCCCAACTGCCCGGCCGACGATGGCGGTGGACAGACCGGCCACCGTGCCGCCGATCGAGCCGCCCAGCGCAGCCCCTGCTGCGGAAAGAAGAATAGTAGCCATCAGCGACCCTCCAACGGGAATTCGAAACAGGCGACCACCCGGCGGCTCCAGGGGTCGCTCAGGGCGTTTTCGACTACGCCATGTCCGGAATAGGCATGGATGAAACGCGGCACCTCGCCGATGCTGCTGACAATGCCCAGATGTTTTGCAACGCCGCTGTCCCGCAACCGGAACAGCAGCACATCTCCGGCGGCCATTTCAGCTGAGGGCTTTTCGCTCAGGTGCCTGCGCGCAGCTGCCCACAAGCGTTCTTCACCCTGCGGTTCGGACCAGTCCATGCTGTAGATGGGAACTGCCTCGGGTTCGTGCCCGATCACCTCGCGCCAGACACCGCGCAGCAGGCCCAGACAATCCGTTCCCGCCCCGCGAACCGAGGCCTGATGCACATAAGGCGTGCCAAGCCATGCGCTTGCAGTGTCCACGATCTCTTGCTTGCTTTTCGTCATCGTCTGCTTCCGCCTGTATTCGCGTTGCCTTTCTTTGGCACGGCCATCACCCAGTCTTCGCCCGGAAGATCCGGAAAGCCCTGAAAGTTCAGAAAATTGTTGAATTTCAACCGGCAGGACTCCATCCGCTTGTCGCAGCCAGCGGTCAGGCGCACCTGGTCTCCAACGGCCAATCCACCACCGATGCTGGCCCACAGGGTGATCTCGCGCCCGTCTTCCGTCCGACGGTCCTGCTTGATCGACCCCCATAGCCCATTTGCCGTGCCTGAGATCACATCCAGCCGCCCCCGTTCAAACCAGGCTTCGTCGGAGGAGGTCCCGCCGAGCAGCCGAAGCGACGTGCCTCCGTCAAAACCGGAGACCTCAGCCTCGACCTGATAACCGGGCTGGCTTACGGCAAATCGGCAGGCGGAATCCCCTAATACAGCCGTGCAGGGCTTTTGGTAGATCCGTCCCAGCGGGCGGTTCAGCAGGTCAGTCAGCCCGCGCAGCTCTGCATGAAAGGCTCCGCCCGCCCGCCGCAGCTCACCAATCGAGCCGCGAAACTGCGGCACACGCTGCTCTGGCGCGGCCCAATTGACCAGCCAGGCGCGCACCTCGGCCCCGTCGAAACGACCGGCCTCGATATCATCCTCTCGGACCGAGGCATTGGACAGCGCGCCCATCGCCTCGGAATTGTCAATTGACAGCCCGGTGGCCTGCTCGATGGCGGCTGCGGTCAGGCCGGTGCTGGCGCGAAAGGTCAGCCCGTCGAACCGCAGCTCCATGTCATGATCGGTGAAGCCAAAGACCTGACCATCCTTGCGGGTGATCGCCCAGCAACGGCACACAGTGGTCAGACCGCTTTGCAGATGGGCCTGAAGTGCCTGAGTATCCCCGCTCATCAGACGCGCACCTCGACCACGGGAACATTCGGCACATCCCCGGCCTGAAAGCTGGCCACGCTGGTCTGAATCTTGTTGGTGTCGAACCGCACCGGCACGTCAAACTCGAACCCCGCCGTGATCTCGACCTGTTCGGGCGGAGGGGCCACGAATGTGACCACCCCACGGGCCAGATCAACCTCATAGTCGACACCTTCACGCATGGCATCCTGATCCAGACCCAAACGCACCGTACCGAGGACGGGTTTGGTGATCGGTCGCACATAGCTGACCCCGCCCGAGCTATAGGTTTTCACCAGTTGAAACTCGGTACGCTCTCCGTCGCCGCGCGCGATGACCTGATCGCCGTGATCGACGTCAGCCGTGGCCGAGCCGGACTTGTAGTCCGACCAGTCCTTCCAGCGGAACCCGAACATCTGGCCCTGACGCGCCTCGAAGAAGGAGATCATCGTTTCGATGTCATCCAACGACCGCATCCCCAGCCCGGCATCATAGCGCCTGCGCGAATGCGCCCAGGGCGTGTTGCGTTCCTCGAACCCGTTGGCCAGCGTCACGATATCCGTTCGCCGTTCCGGACCGCCGACCGAGCCGAAACTCAGACTGGCGGGAAATCTCACCTCGTGGAAATTCATCTTCTGCTCCCCTTATCTGTTGCGATTGCCGCGACCCAAAGCGCGGCTCATCTGCGCCGCGATCTGGACTTGCGACCGGCGGAACCCCTGCACATCGGGCGTGGAGATATTCATCACCACATTCACGGCACGCCCGCCGCCCTGCGTCCGCACGCCCAGCTTGCCGTCCGCGCCGCGCGCCAGAGGCATGATCGCCTCAGGCCCAGCCTCACCCATGAGGCCGGTGCCACCGCGCATCGGAAACATCGTCGGGCTGCTGACCACGCCGCCATTGGCAAAAGGCATCACCCGGCCCTGGCTGAAGCTGCCACCATCCGCAAAGGGCAGAATGCCCTGCACCAGACTGCCAACCCCATTGGCCAGCATCCCCCCGAAATGATCCGTCACGGGCTTGATCGCCGCTGAATAGGCCGTGCGGATCATCGAGTTCTTCAACACATCCAGCGCATCCGACAGGTTCATCCCGTCCAGCACCACGCCGTCAAACGCCTTGCGCAAACCGCCGGACAGACCCCGTTCCAGCGTGGCAACGTCCTTGCCAGTCTCTTCAAAGGAGGCCCTGACCCGCTGCAGGTGACCATCAAACGCCGCCGCCATGCTGGCCGCGTCACCCAGCGCGTCGCCCAGCGACTCGCCCCGTTCCTGCAGGTCGTCAAAACCTTCACGATCCGTCATCACGCTCTCCTTGTTCCTTGTCCGGATAGGCCGCCAGCAAAGCGTCGAGGCCCTTCCGGTTCATCACTGGCATCCCTGCGCCCTGCCCCAGCAGCAGCCGCAACTCAGCCGGGGTCAGACGCCAGAATTGATCCGGCGTCAGTCGCAGGCCGAGGATCCCGGCCCGCATCAGCGCGGGCCAGTCGAACCCGCTCACTGCTCCGGCACCATGAAGGCGCGGGCCAGCAATTCAGCCGCCGCTTTGGCCCCTGCCATAGGACCACCTGCGATTTCGGCATGCAGAAGGTCATCGCGGGTGACCTGTGCACCGCCACCACGCAACCCCGCGACCAAAAGCGTCAGCACATCGCCGCTGGAATACGCACCGCCCTCAAAGCGCTGCACCAATTCAACCAGAGATCCTGCCCCCAGTTCCTGTTCCAATTCCGCTAAGGCGCCCAATGTCAGCTTGAGCACCCGCTGCTCCCCGTCGATGGTCAACGCCACCTCGCCCGTCCACGGATTGGCCATCAGAGCGCCGTGAAGCTCAGCGCACCGGCGCTTGCCATGCTCATCTCATAGGTCGCCTCACCGTTATGCGAGCCCGCATATTCGATGCTGCTGACCTGAAACGGCCCTTCGACGATGCCGAAATCGGGGATGATCACCTGAAAACCGGGCGTCTCGCCATCAAAGAACAGCTGACGCGCCCGTTCATCCGTGCCTTCGTCCTTGAACACCCCCGAGCCCGAGATCGAGGCCGACTTGACCCCCGCCCCTGACAGCAGCTCGCGCCACCCGCCCTGGCTTTCCAGGCTGGTGACATCGACGCTTTCCGCGTTGAAACTGATCCGCGTGGCGCGCAGGCCCGCGATGGTTTCGAACAGGCCCGTGCCGTTCATATCCACTTTGACCAACAGGTCTTTTCCATTCTGGGCAGCCATATGCTCTCTCCGTTGATTGCTTAGTCGTCTTCCACGCGGGCGCGGAATCTCAGGTCGATCTGGCGGATCGCGCCGCCAGTTCCCGTGCGTCGGGCGCTGGCCCGTTCGAACCACAGCCCCACCAGATGGCCGCGGTCCAAACTCAGCGCGGCACCTTCCAGCGCGTCACAAACCGCGCCGGCCAGCGCCTTGGCGGCACCAAAACCTGCCGCCTCGGACACAACCGAGACCGTGAAGCGATGCACAGCCCCCGCGTTCGCGCGGTCCGAGGCCTCTCGCACCTCTTCCGGGCCCAAAGTCACGTAGGTCTGCGGCATGGTCCCCGCAGGAACCGCGTCATAGATCGCACCGCCCGACAGCGTGCTGACCTGCCCGTCGCCTGACAGCTGTTGAAACACCGCCGCCTGCAAAGCGGCTGAAACGCCATAGCTCATGCCGCCACCTCTTCATCTGCAAAACAGGTCAGGTACTGGCCGCGCGGGTCCCGCTCGGCTACAGCGCGGATCACGAACCGACGGGCACCTTCGCGGAACCGCTGGTCCGGAGCGGGCCGCATGCTCGAACCCTCGGGCGCGCCCCGTACAACGATCCGGTAGCCAACGCGCGAGACCGAAGCCCCACCGACCGCTCGTTCCGCCCCGCTACGCGCGGTCACCTCGGCCCAGAGCGAGCCCAAAGCGGCCCAGGTTTCAGTATAGCCCCCAGCGCCGTCAGCTGTGCGAACCGGCGCCTCCAGCTCCAGCTTGCGGTTCAATCGCGGCGCGTTCATTGCATCACCCCAGCGCCGAAGCGCACCGTGCGATAGCGTTGGATCAGGCTGGTCACACCGAAAGGCATACACCCTGCGCCCAAGGCCATTTCGTCGCGATATTCGTAGTAATGCGCCGCCAACAGCAGCACCGCCTGTCCCAGATCGGCGGGCAATCCGCCCCAATCTGCGGCCATGCCAGCTGTAAAGGCGATCTTTACCGATCCGCCGGTCTGGATTCTCGGCAAACAAGACCCCGCCGCCCGCACCCGAGGGCGCTGCGCATCCCTCTCCAACCGGTACGTCGCGCTGTCTGCCACGGTCTCAGCGCCCAGCGCATCCGTCAGCGTCACAGCACCAACTGAAACCACCGGCGCCACCGGCAGAACTTCGCTTTCCGGATCGCGCCAGCCGTTCAGGCTCCACGAAAACTCGCGCTCGATCAGCACCTTGCCGGTGCGTGCCTCGATCGCTGCAATCGCTGCACGCAGAAAACCGGTCAGAACCTCATCCTGCGTATCACCCTCGGCAAACCCCATGCCCAGCCGCAGATGCGCCTTGAACTGATCCACCGGCAGCGCCGCATCCGCGATAGCGGTTTCTTCGATCAACATCATCCATTCACTCCGCAATCTCGGACCCCTCCGGGGCCGTATCCTTGAAAATGACGGGCACGCGCCGCCCCACGTTGCTCGGACGGAGGGGAGCAGCTAGACAACGCGGGGGATCTCACCCCGGCCCGCGCCCGCCGCCCGAAGGGCCCAAAGGCCCCTCGGATTCAGCCCGCTTTAGGCGGTGCCGAATTTCACCAGCTTGATCGCAGCAAAGTCGCTGACATCACCGCCCACACGCTTGGTCGCATAGAACAGGACATGCGGCTTGGCGCTGAACGGATCGCGCAGCACGCGCAGATCGGGGCGCTCGGCAATGGTGTAGCCCGCCTGGAAGTCACCAAAGGCAATCGAGAAACTGTCCGAGGCCGCATCCGGCATGTCCTCGGCAATCAGCACCGGATACCCCATCAGACGCGCAGGCTCACCTGCGGCCAGACCATCGGACCACAAGAAGCGGCCGTCGCTGTCCTTCAGCTTGCGGATCAGACCGGCGGTTTTCGAATTCATCACGAAGGTGCCGTTCACGCGGTACTGCGCACCCAGCGCATAGACCACGTCCACAATCGCATCCGCGTCGATGCCGCCGTCGATGCCCGTGGCGACATAGCCCAGGCTACCCCACGACCAGACATCATTGTCCACAGCGCGGTGGATCATCAGGCCCTTGGGCTTGTCGATGCCGTCACCGTTGATAAAGGCCGACGCTTCGGCGCGGGCAAACTTGTCCGCGATACGACCGGCCAGCCAGCCTTCGACGTCAAACGCACTGTCATCCAGCAATCGCTGCGACGCTTTGGGCAGCGCGCTCAGCTCATGCAGCGGGATCGAAATGCGGTCGATCACCGGCGTGGCCGTCTCGGCCGTTGCCGAGGTCTCATCGGCCCAGCCCGCACCCACATCGGTGTGGTCTACCAGCACGTCGAACGAGTTCGCCTCGACATTCACCACCGACGCAATCGACCGGATCGAAGCGGTGGAATTCAGCACCGATTTGATCGCCTCAGCGGTCTGCGGATCGACCAGGTAACCGCCATCGCTGTTCACAGCGGTCGACAGCGACTTGGCCTCCATCTCCAGCCCGCGCAGGCCATCGTCTTCGCCCGAACGCACATAGGCGTCAAAGGCCTTTTGATGCGGTGCGCCGTCTTCGATGGACGCCGCAAGATTCGGGCGCGCCGCGATGGTTGATTTACGATCCAGCATGGTCAGTCGCTCTTCTGTCTGTTGCAGTTTGGTTTTAACTTCGGCCTTGAGGCCCTTGAATTCATTCACGAAGCCAGCCATCGCCTGCTTCACCTCCTGAACCAGGGGCGCACCCTCTCCGGTCAAGGCCGGGGTTTCGGTCTTGCTCATCAGCACTTCCTTTTTGGGTGGGATTGAGGCGCGCTAGGTCCGCGCCAGCTCCTGCCGGGCGTCGTCGAACACCTCGGCAATACTGCGCCAGGTGTTCTCGGCCTCAGGCTCCACGCCCTTTGCCGCCACCCGCGCACTGGGCAGCATCGGGAACGTCACCAAGGACACTTCCCAAAGCTCCAGTTCCGTCAGGACCCGCTGGCCCTTGTCATTCTTCACGGCCCGCTTGGTGCGGTAACCAATCGAGAGACCATCCATCGCGCCCGCTCGGATCAGTTCCGCCGCCTCACGGCCCTTTTGCGTGGCCTCCAGCAGACGCCCTTTGACCCAAAGGCCACGGTCGTCCTCGCGGACCTCGTCCCAGACACCGATGGGCTGCGCCGGATCGTGCTGCCATAGCATCTTGACCCGCTGCCCAGCCTTTGCCAGCCCGTCGAGCGAGCCGCGATACGCCCCGCGCTGCACCACATCGCTGCCCTGATCGACCTGTCCGAACAGGCTGGCATAGCCTTCGATCACGGCGTCATCGGTGACGGACAACCCGTCTCCGAACCGGGCGAATTTATGCTCTAAATCCATGAACTTCTCCATGTAACTTACTGAACTCATGGCGTTACCACCAAGATGGATTGAAACGCCTGCGCCAGGATCACCGCGACCACACCATAGACCGTCAGCCACAACCGGCGTTCCAGCCGCTCCATCATCTCTTCGATCTGATCCAACCGTCTGCACAGATGCGCATGCTGGATCTCGGCCACCCGCTCATGCGCGGCCAGACGCAGGCCCGGCGCGCATTCGAACGGAGGATATCCGTCAGACATCCGCACGCTCCGGCAGCCCCAGCAACGCGCGCTTTTCAGCATCCGTCAGGAAATCGGCCGCGTTGACTCGCGCCCATTGCGCATCGCGCTCTGCCGATAGCGCCGGCACCTGATCCAGATCGGGCTTCATCACCAGATCCTCACCGGTATAGCCCGACAGCCATTCCGACAGCGCCGCCGCCACCCGCGTCACCAGGGGCAGCACGGTCAGGCGATAAAACGCCCGGTTAGCCTCCTGATAGTTCGAATAAGTCGCGTCTCCCTGGATTCCCAGCAGCATCGGCGGGACCCCAAAGGCCAACGCGATCTCGCGGGCGGCGGCTTCCTTGGTCTTTTGAAACTCCATATCGGACGGCGAGAACCCCATCGGCTTCCAATCCAGCCCCCCTTCCAGAACCATCGGCCGACCGGCATTGCGCGCCCCGCGATAGTTCTGCTCGATCTCGTCGCTTAGGCGCCGGAACTGATCCTCGGCCATCACCCCATGGCCATCGCCTTTCCATACCAGCGCTCCCGAAGGCCGCGCCGCATTGTCGAGCAGCGATTTTGACCACCGCGACGCGCTGTTATGCACATCAATCGCCATCGCCGCCGCCTGCATAGGCGAGAACCCATAGTGATCATCCTGAGGGTGGAACGACTTGATATGACAGATATTTTCCGCTGCAAACCGATGCTTCTTACCACCGACCGCATAGTCATACGCCTTGGGCCATCCATCCGCGCCCGGCACCACGCTCATCCGGTCCGAGCGCAAGACATGCAGTTCAACCGGCAGGCTTTCAGCGGCCTGAACAGCCTCAACATAGGCATTGCCCGACAGCAGCAATTGCCCGAACAGAGCCTCCATCAACTCCGCCCGCCCCTGCGCCGCATTCGGACGGCGCATCAGCGACAGGATCGGATGGGTATCAAACCGCTGCGCCTGATCCTGCAGGACCAGAGGCAGCGCCGCCGCCGCCTCGGCAATCAGCTTGACCGAGCGAAACCCCACCGGGTTCCCCGAAAACCCCGTCCGTGTCAGCGACACCGCATCCCGAGGGCTCCACGCCACGCGCCCGCCCGTCTGCCACGCCACCACGGGGCCTGCCGCGCTGGTCTTCGCCTCGGGCGCTTCCCCGGCCGCTCCACGACGCAAGAAATCGAATACCATCTGTGCTCCTTTCTTTCGCCGCTGTGTTCGGCTTGTTGAAAGGAGTTATTACGGAAAGAAGTTTAAACCTCGGGAATGGGGCGCGCGGAGAGTGAGCAACACAAGCACCCAAGATCATCTGTGGTCTGAGTAGTAGACAGAATTGGTGATGAGCCTGATACTCTATTGAGGCAACCTTTGTTATTTTTGGATGACCATTTCAAGTTTGCGCAGGTTTATGGATCGGGAAGGAACGCAAAATGTTCAACGAGGCAGTGAAACGTGGTGGCGTTGCGGTTGTTACCGGGGCAGCAAGTGGGGTCGGGCGCGCTGCGGCACTACGGTTCGCTCAAGCGGGTTTGGGTGTCGTTCTGGCAGACCTACCCGGCGCACAACTTGACGCAACGGTTCAAGAAGCACGCCAATTGGCGTACGCTAACGCGCCTGTTGAAGGCATACCGACTGATGTGACATCAAATGAAGAGGTAAACAGACTTGCCGATCTCGCATTTGAGATCGGTCCAATTGCTGCTTTGATGAACAACGCGGGGATAAGTCTGCCGACAACCGCTTGGTCGGAAATGGAAAACTGGCAGCGGCTTTTGCAAGTAAACTTTTTCGGCGTTCTGCGAGGCGTGCAGGCCTTTATGCCTCGCATGATCGAAGCTAACCGCCCTGCTGTAGTCATAAATACCGGCTCAAAACAGGGTATTACAACACCACCGGGCAACCCGGGCTATAATGTCACCAAGGCCGCGGTCAAAGTGCTCAGCGAACAATTGGCTCATGAGTTGCGTGAAGCCGGAGCGCCAATTTCTGTTCACTTGTTTGTGCCAGGTTTTACATACACTGGTATGATTGCGTCTTTCCTCCCGGAAAAACCGCCCGCGGCTTGGACTAGTGAACAAACAGTTGATCACTTGTTCAGTCGAATGGCCAATGGTGATTTTTATATCCTTTGCCCGGACAACGATGTCGACGAGACACGCGACCGACGTCGAGCACAATGGGCTATTCAAGACATTACCGAAAACCGCCCTCCACTCTCTCGCTGGCACCCCGACTACGCGGAAGCGTTTGCCAAATTCGAGAAAACTGGTGAGCAATAACTGAAGGCCTCGCGCCCGAGGCCGCCGATACGCCCCCACGGGCCCAACCATCAACTCGTGCAGCGCCCTGTCCGACGCGTCGACTAGGTCGGGCGAACCTTGCCTGAGTCCAACATGGCCAACTTTAAGAGTTAGCCGCTCGTTGAAGTTTGAACCAAATTCCTTTTCGGTCGCAGCCAAAGTCTTTTGAATTCATGCCAGAGATGTTGTTTGCGTCTCATTTGCCCCCCACGTGCGCTTCGAATGCAAGAGGCCACACGATGAATGAAAATGACCCTGTCCCGCCCATCTACTACGATGCGCACGATATCTGGACAAACGAACCTACCGCTGCTGACAAACACGTCTACGAGGCGTTTGCGTCAAGTGTAGTCAATCTCGTGCAGGTGCTTGATGACTACAAAACAATGATGTCACCGGATGTCTATGCAAGGCTGTTTTCTTCGCTGTTGGCGTTGTCCCGATTGCTCGGTGAATATGAGGATAGTTGGAGCCAAGGGAAGCCGATGTCCTGAACCTAAGTGCTTCCAACAAGCGATCAGTCCGCTATGCAAAATGTGATTGATGGCAAGCACAACTCTTGGAGCTCACAAACTCCGCACCCTTGGCCGCTGATATGTTCCCGCAGGCCCCACAATCAACTCATGCAGCGCCCATACCAAAGCGTCGACCCGGTCGGGCGAGCCCTGCCCGTCGAACCCGCGCGCGGTCATCTGGCACATCTGCTCCTCGAGCGCGTCCAAACCAGCCACATGGGCCACTCGCCCCTGCTCGTACAACGCCGCTACAGGCTCGGCCCGCGCGACCTTGCCGCGTGAAGCCCGTACCGCGCGGAACGGGACCAGAGCGTCCACCTGCCGCACGACTTCCTCCACCAGTTGCCCGCCCTGATTGACCTCAGCCACCAACCGCTCGGCCCCAAATTCATCCATCGCGTCAATCGCCGCCTGCGCCCAGCCCGCCGGGCCGACGCCCTGCACCGTCCGGTCGGCCAGCACATAGGCGCGCCAGTCCTCGGGCGATCCTTGCAACTGAGCGCCCGCGACCACGATCCCGCAAGCATCCGCATCTGAGCCCGCCGTCACTGCGGGATCCAGTGCTACGACCACCCGGTCCAGTTCGGGCAGATGCGCGCAACGCGCCGTCTCCAGCATCGAGCCAGTCCAAAACGCCCCCTCGGCATCCGACAGCAGCACCCCATCTAACTCCTGCCGCCCCAGCCGTGTGCCTGCGTAGCGTGCGCGCACCTCCTCGAGGAAGGACGCAGCCAGATTGGCCCGGTTCGCCTCGGTTGGCGCGTGGGTTTGAACGGTGGAAGGAGACGCCAGCAACTCTTTCAGAACCTTCACATTGCGCGGCGTGGTCGTCACGCAAACCCGAGGCTGATCCCCCAAACGCAAAGCAAATTGCAGCATATCCCAGGTCTCACCGGCCTTCTTCCATTTGGCCAACTCATCCACCCAGGCCGCATCGAACTGAGGGCCGCGCAACCCCTCGGGATCATGCGCTGAAAACGCCTGCGCCTCGGCCCTGTTGGGCCAGATCAGCTTGCGTTCCGAGGCTTTCCACAAGGGCCGTCGATCGGACGGCGAACATTGCAAAATACCGCTATCGCCAAAAATCATCACATCACGCACCTGATCAAAGGTCTCACCCACCAGAGCCACACGAGACGCAGCGCCCTTGTCCAAAGGCTTGGGCCCTTCGACCATCGACCGCACCCATTCGGACCCCGCCCGCGTCTTGCCAGCCCCGCGCCCGCCTATGATCACCCAGGACCGCCAATCCCCTTCAGGCGGCAACTGATGCGGCAGCGCCCAGAACTCGAAAAGGAAAGGGAGGGCACACAGCCCCCCCTCCCCGATCTCACTCAGAAATCTGTCCTGCACCGCAGCAGGCGCGGAGGCGAGCCAGCCTGCACCCGATCTCAGATCGTGCCCGATCAAGGTCGAGCGCATAGCCCCCTTGGGCAATTCCGGCTTGTCTGTGATGTTGTTCGACAAAGCTTGTCTCCACTTTCTGGCAACTGCGGATCAGCCCCTCTATCTGGCCGAGTTGCTTGCCTGTTCCGGCAAGGTCTGCATCCTCCCCGGCTCCGATCTTGTGGCGCAGTTCTTCCGCTGCATGGCGCAGATCGCGAATGGACCTCTCGAGCGACTGCAACAAGTCAGCCGTTTGGGAAATCCGCTCTTCCGGGGTAATCAAAGTCATGTTTGCCTGTGACCTCATGCGTGAGTTTTCTCCGCACGAGAGAAACGAAAAAACGGCCACCGGGTTGCCCCGGGACCGTTACCCACTTCTTCTAGCATGGCACAACTTATACGAGACTAAGTGCGTAGTGTCAAGTTAGGCAGCAACGGACTGCAACGCCTAAGCCGTTCTTTAAATTAAATTTTTCACAACCTTTTGCGAGCGCCCTCCTGCGCGAACCACCCTATCGACAGAAAAACCCCACCAATACAGCTCGCATATGCAAATTAAACACAGACTTATTTCCCAATTACGTTTCCTTTTTTGAGAAAAAGAAGGAAATTGGGCCTCATTTGTGCTATTTTGTCCATTATGCTCATCATTTTGTGAGCATGATTCAACCTAGAACGAAGTTGTTTATTTTTTGGAGTAGTTATGTCACGCCAACCCCATGGGCTTAGCCGATATGAAACGCTGGTAAAAGAATGCGCGGATACCCCACGCCCACCGCTGCCGGATACGTTTGGACGAATTGGGCATCGTAATCCTCTCTCAGGTATCGCCCCAGGCGGTGAGCCCTTTGATACCGCTGACGTCCTCGCCGCGTTTGATGCAGCGGTTGACTCAATGAAAGATACCAATGACCCACAGGGGCATGACGTCGCCGCCGGTATGACCTTCTTCGGTCAATTCGTCGACCACGATGTAACGCTGGACGCAACCTCGGCCATTGGGACAGTTATTGATCCAGCTACCATTCGTAATATCCGCACCCCGACACTGGACCTCGATTGCGTTTACGGCGATGGCCCAGAAGCATCGCCGCACCTCTATCACCCGGACCATCACGGTTTCCTTCTTTTTGGCAACGCTGACAATCATCTCGATCTTGCCCGAACCAAACAAGGTACAGCGCTGATTGGCGACCCTCGTAACGACGAAAACCAGATCGTTTCGCAATTGCAGGGCGCTTTCATTTGCTTGCACAACATCGTCATGACAGCTTTGGAAGCAGACAGTGGCATGGCGCGCAAAGCCTTGTCCGGCATTTCAGCGGCAGCCATGCATACCTTCAAGAAAAGCGAGGAGCCTTTCCAGGTTGCGCGCCGAATTTGTCGGCTGCACTATCAGTATCTCGTGGCCCATGATTTGCTTCAGGCATTCGTCGACGCCCACATTCTGAAACATGTGCGCGATCATCTCGAAGGTGGGACACTTCCGAAGCCTTTCAAAGATGACTCTCCGGTTATGCCGATAGAGTTCTCCGGCGCTGCTTACCGCTTCGGGCACGCTACAGTGCAGTCCAAATACCAGCTCAATCATGGCAATCTGGATTTCGACCTGTTCAAGCTAGGACGGCCCGAGTTCTCCTTCCGACCGTCAGACCTGAACATTCACTTCGAGAAACTGTTCGACTATCCCGGTCAAACTGCAGGCACGCGTGCGCGCCCTATTGGGCGCAAAATGGCGCAATCCATTTTCGCGCTCCCATTCATCAGCGGTACAGCCGATATCGGCGGCGCGACAATGACCGAAGATCAGAACCGCAAGCTTCCCTTGCGCAACTTGCTGCGCGACCGCCTCACGTTGGAGCTTGCCTCAGGTCAACAAATGGCGCGCAAGATGCATGTGCCCGAACTTGCCGCTCCGCCTGAGCTGTCGGACCACGGCGTCACCAAAACACCGCTGTGGTACTACTGTCTACAAGAGGCCGAAGGTCATAGCGGGCGACTTGGTCCGGTGGGCGGCACGATCGTCGCGACGGTGTTGCTGCGGCTTCTGTATCTTGACCCGGAAAGCCTTGTCTGCTCGACCCACGACTTTAAGCCGTGGAAAGAGCTTGGTGCAGATGATGACGGCACATACTCAATGGGTCATATGCTGAAATTCGTAGAAGACAATCGCGATAGCATCGCCCATGCGGGGGATCTTCGTACCTAAACCTACCATGCCCTGATCCGGTAAGTCGGATCAGGGTTTTCGCACGACCAAGGAACCATCACTCACAAGCCTTGACATTTCAGTCGCCACGCATCATGTGCCTATGACCAGCGCTGACGCGTGAGCCTCGGCGGGCACCATCTGCCCCACAGCGCCACAGATTTCTCCAGTTCCCCATCACGCAGGGTTCTTAACGCGACGACCAGATAGCGCAGGAACCGCCTGCCTGTCCCGAGGTCCCGCTTGACCCTACCGGTCGCGAATGCGGCCCATCACGACTTGCCCGTTGGTGAATGCTGCGGGCGGCAAAGGATAAATATTGTTCGACTTCGATATGCTGGGCCTTGCACCAGCGCTCAACGATGCACTCAAAAGTGCGAATTTCTCACAGCCCACTCCGATCCAGAACCAGGCGATCCCGCTGGCTCTGAATGGGCATGATATTCTGGGGCTGGCGCAGACCGGTACCGGCAAAACGCTGGCCTTTGGCCTGCCTTTGATTGATCACTTGCTAAACCAACCCGGCAAACCTGCGCCCAAAACGGCCAAGGCTCTGATCCTCGCGCCCACGCGCGAGCTTGTGAACCAGATTGCAGACAGCCTGCGGGTTCTAACCGGCAAGACCAAACTGCGCGTGGCAACTGTTGTTGGTGGTCAGTCCATCAACAAACAGATCGCCTTTCTGGGCCGCGGCACAGATATTCTGGTGGCCACACCGGGGCGTCTGATCGACCTGATGGAGCGGAAGGCCGTCGACCTAGGGTCGGTTCGCCATCTTGTTCTGGACGAAGCCGACCAGATGCTGGATCTGGGCTTCATCCACGCTTTGCGCAAAATCGCGCCTGCCTTGGGCACACCGCGTCAGACCATGCTGTTCTCGGCCACAATGCCAAAACAGATGGAGGAGATCAGCCGCGCCTATCTGACCAATCCCCAGCGGGTGCAGGTCTCGCCTCCGGGTAAAGCGGCAGACAAGATCACGCAATCAGTTCACTTCGTGACCAAACCCGAGAAGCCCGGCAAACTGCGTGAGATTCTGTCGCAGGACACCGGCGCACTGACCCTTGTCTTCTCGCGCACCAAACACGGGGCTGAAAAGCTGATGAAGGGGCTTGTCGCCGATGGCTACAACGCCGCCTCGATCCACGGCAACAAAAGCCAGGGACAGCGTGACCGCGCCATTAAGGCCTTCCGCGCCGGAGAGATCAACGTGCTAGTCGCGACCGACGTAGCCGCGCGTGGGATCGACATTCCCGGTGTGGCCTATGTGATCAACTACGACCTGCCCGAGGTGCCCGACAACTATGTCCACCGCATTGGCCGTACGGCCCGCGCCGGTCGCGAAGGCGAGGCGATTGCGTTCTGCTCGGCGGAAGAGGTCGATCTGCTGCGTCAAATCCAAAGACTGATGAAGATCGACATCCCGGTTGCCAGCGGCACACAGCCCGAACCTGTTGAGGCGGAACGTGGCGGGCGCCGCCAGAACAACCGGCGTTTCAAGCCGAGACCGGCGAACGGAGGTGCGAAGCCCGGGCAAAACAAGCGCCGGCGCCCCCGTCGCAAACCCGCAGCCTGATCAAAAAAACAGCGCCGAAAGCGGCGCTGTTTTTCGTTTTAACTTAGTTGCCCGAGTTTCGTTCGGCCTCAATCTCGCGCCATTTCGCGACATTGCGGTTATGTTCCTGCAACGTCTCGGCAAAGGCATGACCTCCAGTGCCATCCGCAACAAAGAACACATAGTTCGTGTTGTCGGGCGCAACCGCGGCTTCGAGGCTCGCCAGACCCGGGTTCGCGATCGGCGTCGGTGGAAGCCCGTCGATCTGATAGGTATTCCAAGGTGTTGGCCGGTTCAGCTCGCTGCGCCGTAGGCCACGTCCCAAGGTGCCCTGGCCTTTGGTAACGCCGTAGATAACCGTCGGGTCGGTCTGCAGGCGCATGCCTTGATTCAGACGGTTCACAAAGACGCTGGCGACCTGGCCCCGCTCTCCGGGAACGCCCGTTTCTTTTTCGATGATCGAGGCAAGGATCAGCATTTCCTCAGGGCTTTCCAGCGGCAAACCCTCTTGGCGGTTTTCCCAGGCAGCATTGACCCGAAGCTGTTGTTTGTCCTGCATCGCTTTCAGGATGTCGTTACGGTCCTGACCGGCAGCGACATCGTAGCTGTCTGGCGCCAGCGAGCCTTCTGCGGGGATTTCGGAAATCTCACCGCTCAGCGCTTCAAAACTCTTCAATGCCTCAACCACCTGCCATGAGGTCACGCCTTCTGCGAGTGAAACACGATAGCGTGTGTCTGCCTCTTGGCGCTTCTCCTGATAGGCCGCCGGGGTTTCTTCCTCGGCCATGTCAAACTCGGCGATTTCGTCGAATTCCAGCGTGGCTGGGTTTAATTCGCGCACGCGTGTCTGGGCGCGGGTCACGCCGATGCGATATTCGATCTCCGAGCCGCAGGTGCTCGCGCCACTGCTGGTGATCTCGTAGATGATCTGCTCCATCGACGCGCCTTCACGCACCAAAAAGCTGCCTGCTTTCAACTGCTGCGCCCGGTCGGTGTAGTCGGCGGCCATGCGAAAGATCGTGGCGTTGGTGATCGCGCCCTGATCCTCAAGCTCGCGGCTGACCCGCGTCATGTTCGAACCGCTTTCCACCCGCAGGCAGATCGCGGTTTTCAGCGGGCCTTCTGACTGATACTGGGTCTGGCCCCAAAGGATCAGACCGCCCACCAGAAACAGGCCGACCACCAGGATGGTCAGCGCGTTCGATGCAATGGCCCGCCACATTTAACTGGCCTTTCCGAAGATCACGCTGGCATTGGTGCCGCCGAACCCGAACGAGTTCGACAGGGCCACGTTGATCTCTCGCTCTCGTTTTTCGTTCGGAGCCAGATCAATCGGCGTTTCAACCGCCGGATTGTCGAGGTTGATAGTTGGAGGAGCCACCTGATCGCGGATCGCAAGGATCGAAAAGATCGCCTCAATCGCGCCCGCAGCCCCCAGCAAGTGGCCGGTGGCAGACTTGGTCGAAGTCATGGTGGCATTCGCTGCATGGTCACCCAACAGACGCTCAACAGCACCCAATTCGATTGTATCCGCCATGGTCGAGGTGCCATGCGCGTTGATGTAATCCAGATCTTTCGGCTCCAGCCCAGCGCTGCGCATAGCGGCTTTCATCGAACGCTCAGCCCCGTCGCCATCTTCCGACGGTGCGGTGATGTGATACGCGTCGCCCGACATTCCGTAGCCCAGAACCTCGGCATAGATCTTCGCGCCACGTGCTTTGGCGTGTTCGTATTCTTCCAGAATGACGATGCCTGCGCCTTCACCCATGACAAAACCATCGCGGTCAACGTCGTAGGGGCGGCTGGCTTTCTTCGGATCGTCTGCATACTTAGTCGACAACGCCTTACAGGCGTTGAAACCCGCGATGCCGATCTCGCAGATGCAGCCCTCACCGCCACCGGCCACCATGACATCGGCGTCGCCTGCGCGGATGATGCGGCTGGCGTCCCCAATCGCATGGGCACCAGTCGAACACGCAGTCACGACCGAGTGGTTCGGTCCCTTGAACCCAAACCGGATCGACACCTGACCGGACGCCAGGTTGATCAGTGCGCCGGGAATAAAGAAGGGCGACACGCGGCGCGGACCCTTGTCACGGATCAGATTGGCCGTATCCGCAATCGAGCCCAGCCCACCAATGCCCGAGCCGATCAAAACGCCAGTGCGCAGGCGATCTTCCTCACCCTCAGGGGTCCAGCCCGCATCCTTGCACGCCATCTCCGCTGCGGCGATCGAGTACAGGATGAAGTCTTCGATCTTGCGCTGTTCTTTCGGAGGCATCCAGTCATCGGGGTTGAACGTTCCGTTTGTTCCGTCCCCACGCGGCACCTCGCAGGCATAGGTCGTGGTGACCCCGCTTGCCTCGGCATCGAAATGTGTGATTGGCCCTGCGCCGGACTCTCCGTCCAGCAGACGCGACCAGGTTTCCTCGACTCCGCTGGCCAAAGGAGTGACCAACCCCAGACCGGTTACGACGACTCTGCGCATGAAGTGCCTCTTGCCTGCTTACTGTTATGCGAACCGCTCATACCCCGGCCCGGGGTGCGGGGGCAAGGGCCACGCTCCATTCCCCGTCTGCATCTTGCGGTTTCAGCTTGATTTTGGGAGATCCCACGCCTGCAAATCCCCCTCGCCCTGCTGACATCGCAGGGAGAGAGAGTTTCATTTTCGGTTCCGTTACTGGAACTGCGCCACTGGCTCATGCGCGCCAGCTGCTACGCCCAGAGCGTCGGAAAGATCGACTGTTTTCCGGAACAAAGCTCTACCAACAATCGCGCCCGCAATGTTCGGGATGTAGGACAGACGCGAGATATCGTCCGCAGTACGCACCACGCCACTGGCAATGACCGGCGTCCGCGAATGCTGCGCCAGGCCGGAGATCAGGCCCAGCTGCGCCTCGACATCTTCCATGTCACTGTCGATATCGGTCACGACGATGGCTGCAAAAGGCGTGCCGTCAAAGGCATCAATAAACGCCTCGGGTGTGAACGCGCTTTGGCTCCGCCAACCGTCTGTCATGACAAACCCCTGCCAGACATCGACCGCAAGAACGATCTGATCCGGGTAGAGCTTGGCCAGCTCTTTCACCAAATGGGGGTCCCGCGCCGCAAGTGTCCCGATCACAACGCGACCCGCGCCCTTGTCGATCCAGTATTCGACCTGCTCACGCGTGCGCATACCCCCAGCCAATTGCACGGGGATCTCGGCAGATCGAATGATCTCTTCCACCAGTTCCGAGTTGGTATCACGGCCTTCTACGGCATCGAAGTCAGTCAGATGCATCCACTCGGCCCCAGCCTCGGCCCAACCCCGCGCGGTTTCGACCGGGTTCACATGCCAGATCATCGCATCCTCCAGACGCCCTTTGTCCAAGGTGACGCAGCGACCGTTCTGAAGTTCCATTGTGGGGTAGATTCTCATGAGCTTTCTCCTCCGCCCAAGCGCCCTAAAGTCTCATAGTAACATACACGCTCACCTCAGAGCCTGCTGCGACCAGGATCGGCATTGTTTGCGCTGTTTGCGGCATTGCTGTGTGTTGGCGGTATTACGCCCGCGCCGGGGGACCATTGCGGCGAAGAAGATGAACAGGGGTGCCGTTGTACTCGGCCTCCCGCATCACGACATAGCCCAGTTTTTTCGCAAGCTTCTGCGACGAAGCGTTGGCAGCGTTAACCATCGCCACCAATCGACCCGGCATAATCCGGTCGAACCAATCATGGGCGGCCTGCGCGGCTTCATATCCCAGACCCAGCCCCTGTGCTTCGGGGGCCAGAACCCAACCGGCTTCGGGATAAGTGTCAAAATCTTCGCCCATCGCACGGTTTCCATAGAAAAAACCGGCCTGACCGATCAGCTTGCGATTCGATTGCTGCAGCACACCCCATTGCCCGAACCCGGCCATCTGCCAATGCCCTGCATTGCGCAGAAACGAGTCCCAAGCCTCACCGCGCGACCGCGGGGTGCCACCGATATGGCGCGTTACACAAGGGTCGCGCCAGATCTCGGCGAACCGTTCAAAATCCTCAGGGCGCATCGCACAGAGTGTCAGACGCGCCGTGTTTATCATCGGGGTGGATCTTATCATGTCCTGCCCACCTTGAATTGTGCCTCAGTGGAAACAGTGCGAATCGAAATCGCCTTGTGCAACCCTGAATTTAAAGCGGGCACAAAAAAGCGGCGCCTCCGTTGCCCGGAAGCGCCGCTTTTCTATCAGTACGATACGCCTAGGACGCTTCGCTGATGAATTTGACGGCGTCGCCAAAGGTCTGGATGGTCTCGGCTGCGTCATCGGGAATCTCGATGCCGAACTCTTCTTCGAAGGCCATGACCAGTTCAACGGTGTCCAGGCTGTCTGCGCCCAGGTCGTCGATGAACGAAGCGTTTTCCGCTACTTTGTCTTCTTCAACACCTAGGTGTTCAACAACGATCTTCTTCACGCGATCTGCGACGTCGCTCATGTCTATTCCTCATTCTTTCTTCAGGGCGATCCGCCCGGTTCTGCCCTTGCCCGCTCGGGATGGACTTGTTTTGCCCGTTCCGGGCGGTTTGGCTCCCGGCTGTCCGGGAAAGTCGAGGGCCGACCGAAACGACCGGCCCCAGCATAGATGCGCCGCCTATAACATAGTCGACGCGCAAGGCAAACGCTTTCGCACCGCCTTGGTTGCGGTCACAACATGGCCATGCCGCCGTTCACATGCAAGGTTGTTCCGGTCACGTATCCGGCCTCGGGGCTGGACAGGTACAGAACGGCGGCCGCGATTTCCTCGGGGTCACCCATGCGACCAGCCGGAACTTTCAGCAACAGACCTTTTTTCTGCTCGTCCGTCAGCTTTTCCGTCATCGCCGTCGTGATAAAGCCAGGGGCCACTGCGTTCACCGTAATCCCACGCGTTGCGACCTCATGCGCCAACGCTTTCGAGAACCCGATCATCCCCGCCTTTGAGGCCGCGTAGTTCGCCTGCCCCGGATTGCCGATCGCCGCAACCACGGATGAGACATTCACGATCCGGCCCCAGCGCGCCTTCATCATGCCCCGGATAACTCCTTTGCACAGCTTCATGGTCGAGGTCATGTTGACGTCAATCACGCTCTGCCATTCCTCGTCGGACATGCGCATGAACAGGTTGTCACGTGTGATACCTGCGTTGTTGACCAGGATATCGACCGAGCCCATCGCCTCGGCTGCCTGTTTCGGCAGGGCCTCGACGGCTTCGGAGTCGCTCAGGTTGCACGGCAGCACGTGGGCGCGTTCGCCCAGTTCGTCGGCCAGTTTCTGCAGCGGTTCAACCCGCGTGCCGGACAGACCGACCGAGGCACCCGCGCCGTGCAGAGCCCGTGCGATATCGCCTCCGATACCACCCGAAGCACCAGTGATCAGCGCGTTCTTACCTGTCAAATCAAACATTCTATTTCCCTCGTGAGGCGCCCCGAAGGCCGCGTTCTATGCTTACGATTCGGCCTGAACGGCCTTTTGAACATCCTCGGGCGTACCAACGGCCTTGCCCGCAATTGCCCGGTCAATCTTGCGGATCATACCAGACAGAGCCTTGCCCGCGCCAATTTCCCATGTCTCGGTGACCCCCTGCGCCGCCATGTATTGCACGCTTTCCCGCCACCGGACCGAGCCTGTGACCTGCTCTACCAGCAATTGGCGGATCATATCCGGATCTGTGACCGCCTCGGCCCGCACATTGGCGATCAGAGGAACAGCTGGCGCCTTGATCTCAACCGCGGCCAGTGCCTCGGCCATCGCATCCGCAGCGGGTTGCATCAGCGCGCAGTGGAACGGAGCGCTGACTGGCAGCATAACCGCGCGCTTTGCGCCTTTTTCCTTGGCAATCTCAGCCGCGCGTTCCACGGCAGCTTTTGCGCCGGACACCACAACCTGAGTCGGATCGTTGTCATTGGCCGCCTGACAAACCTCACCCTGCGCGGCTTCTTCGGCAACGGCGCGCACGGCCTCAAGGTCCAGCCCAAGGATAGCGGCCATCGCACCTTCGCCCACCGGCACGGCGCTTTGCATGGCTTGCCCACGGGTCCGCAACAGGCGAGCGGTATCAGCCACCGTCAACGCACCAGCTGCAGCCAGCGCGGAATACTCACCCAATGAATGCCCGGCCACAAAAGCGGCATCGGTGACCGAGACGCCTTCGGCCTCAAGCGCGCGCATCGCCGCCATCGAGGTCGCCATCAGCGCTGGTTGCGCGTTCTGTGTCAGGGTCAGATCGGCAATATCGCCTTCCCAGATCAACTGGCTCAGCTTTTCGCCAAGCGCGTCGTCCACCTCGTCAAAGATGGCCTGAGCTGCCGGGTATGCCTCGGCCAGAGCCTTGCCCATGCCGATGGTCTGGGCACCCTGCCCTGGGAAAACGAACGCGCGTGTCATTGCAACCTCTTGGATGACGTTAGGTTGCGGCGGGGTGTAAACCGTGTGAGGACGCGGCACAAGTAGGGCCTGCGCTCTGCATTCGGGCACCATATCTGTGCGCGGGTCGGGCTTGTGCCGAATCCTTCTGGCTTTAGGTTCAAGACAGCCAATCGAATCCGGAGCGTGCGAGAGATGCCCTCGACCAATACCTTTTCCACCTATGGCAGCGTGACCAAGACTTTCCACTGGTTGACCGCCCTGCTGATCCTGACCGCCCTGCCTTTGGGCTGGTTTGCCAATGATTTGGCGCATGCCATCTACGACCCGAACATCCCGACCAGCGAATCCGATATCGCGCGGGCCGCAACACTGTTCTCCCTTCACAAAACGATAGGGGTCACCGTGTTCTTCGTGGCTCTGGCGCGTATCCTTTGGGCGCTGACCCAAACCAAACCCGGCCTGCTTAATGCCGACAACAAGCCCGAGGCCTTCGCAGCTGAGACCGTTCACTGGATGCTCTACGCATCGCTTGTTCTGGTGCCCCTGACCGGCTGGATACACCACGCCGCGACCGAAGGCTTTGCGCCCATCTGGTGGCCCTTCGGCCAAAACCTGCCCTTCGTGCCCAAATCCCTCTATTTGTCCGAGTTGACGGCAAACCTGCATTGGCTGTTCATCTGGGTTCTTGCCGGTTCGCTGGCGCTGCACATCGCGGGCGCGCTGAAACATCATGTCGTGGACAAGGACAGCACCCTGCGGCGGATGCTGCCGGGAAGAACTGACGCGCCCGAGCCTCCAACGCAACACCACTCACCCGTACCTGCATTTGCAGCGTTGGCCATCTGGGGCGCCGTTCTGGTCGGTGGCTGGTCCATCGGAGTGTTCGAGGATCACGCAAAAGGCGCCGTGGACGCCGCCGAGCTTGGCGATGTGCAATCCGACTGGAACGTCGAAGAAGGCACCCTGTCGATCACCATCTCGCAGTTGGGCAGCCCCGTCACCGGCAGTTTCAACGAATGGACGGCGGCAATCGCGTTTGAAGAACCCGCCCAACCGGGCCCTGCGGGATCGGTGGATGTGACCATCGCCATCGCGTCGCTCAGCCTCGGGACAGTCACGGACCAAGCCATGGGCGCTGATTTCTTCGACAGCGCGCAATTCCCAACGGCCCAGTTCAAAGCTGACCTGTTCAAGACAGATACAGGCTACGAGGCCCGAGGCCCCCTGACCATCCGAGACAAATCGGTGGACGTCATACTGCCCTTCTCCCTGCTACTCGAGGACGACACGGCAAGCATGTCCGGCACATTAGAACTGAACCGCATGGCGTTCGATGTCGGCACATCCCAACCGACCGAGGAGTCTCTGGGCTTCAACGTTACGGTCTCCGTTGACCTGACGGCGAAACGTTCTGAATAAAAAAGAAACCGCCGGGGGTTTTGGTCCCCGGCGGTTGTGATCCAAAGGATCAGCGCAGATTTACTCGGCTTTCTGAGCCTCGACAGAGATCTGCACCTGAACTTCATCGCTGACGAAGGGCGCGAACTGACCCAGGTCGAACTCGCTGCGCACCAGCGTCGTCGTGGCGTCGAAGCCGGCCCAAGGCTTGTTTGCCATCGGGTGGTTGTCAGCCTTGTTCAACTTGGCGTCCAGAACGACCGATTTGGTAACGCCGTTCATGGTCAGGTCACCGGTGATGTTTGCGGTGTTTTCGCCGGTCACTTCGATCGAGGTCGAGGTGAACGTAATCAGGTCCCCTTCGGCGGCGCCAAAGAAATCCTCGGTCATGAAGTGATCTTCACGCGGCTTCCAGCCTGTGAACATCTCCAGAACCGGCATAGAGACCGAAACGCTCGACGCGGCGGGGTCTTCCTGATCGAACATGATCTCGCCTTCAAAGCCCGAGAACATGCCGTAAGTGGTCGAGAAACCAAGGTGATCGTAGCTGAAAAGCACCTGGCTATGGCTAGAGTCCAGAACGTATTTTTCGGCGCTGGCGAAAGCAGTGGTTGCCGTAAGGGCAAGCGCGGCAGCAAGGAGGGTGGATTTCATGACTGTCTCCGGGTTTGTGGACTATACGCAAACATAGTGCGTTTGCTCGGAAACAAAAATGTGCTGCCCAAGGGCAGCACACAAGTCTTTTTGATTCACAATTTCTGTGCTTGGTTGAACAGAATAAATCTCAGGCGAAAATTGTTACACTTTGGCTGAGTTGCCCTTTCAGCGCTCGGCTGACATCCGCCGATTGCAGTGGCAGTTTCATCAGCAGGCTGCCGTCAACATCGAACAACTGCACCTCGTCATCCTCGAACTTTGCACCACCCAGGCTGTCATAGCTGCGACGAAGAACGGTCTGAGGGCGTCCGTTTTCATTCTTCTGCAGCACGCGTACCTCGCGGCGGATCGGATCAAAATAGGCATCCGGGCGGCTGTCCATCACTTCGATCGTCAACAGGCTTACGCCAACGATCAAAAACACCATCGAGGCCACCATTTTGATCGGCCAAACCTCGGCTCCCAACATCGAACCGGGCATCAGCCACATCGAAAAGGCGGAAACGATCAGGAAGGCTCCGACGGCGCGCGCCAGAACCAGCCGTGCTTGCCAGTTCGCTTTGAACGTGATCATGACCGGAACGGAATGCTCAAAGCTCGTACCCGTAGTTTTATTGTCGAGCGTATTTGTCTGAATCGCGGTCATAACATCCATACCCTTATTAAGGTTACCGTCGTAAGTCTGTGCTATCCGGTTATTTCCGGGTTGCTTATCAACTTCGGGGTGAAAAGCGTCAGGAATTGGGCGCAGCAGTGGAAATTGGGCGACTTCACAGAGGCATATGTGGCAGGGCTTGCCCCGCCCGCTCAAACGTGTATACGAGGCCATCCTTCGCAGGAGATATGAATCGCGCAGCCTCTCGTGGCAGGGTCGCGAAGGACCAGATGGCCCCGCCTTTGAAATGCGCCTTGATATAAACAGGAGTGCACATGCCACTGTATGAGCATGTAATGATCGCGCGTCAGGATCTGTCCAACGCGCAGGCAGAAAGCCTTGTCGAACATTTCGGCACCGTTCTGGCTGACAACGGCGGCAACGTCGTCGAAAGCGAGTACTGGGGCGTCAAGACGATGGCTTACAAGATCAACAAGAACCGCAAAGGCCACTACGCCTTCTTGAAAACCGATGCCCCCTCGGGTGCGGTTCAGGAAATGGAACGCCTGATGCGCCTGCATGACGACGTTATGCGCGTTCTGACCATCAAGGTCGACGAGCATGCCGAGGGCCCCTCGGTCCAAATGCAGAAGCGCGATGAGCGCGAAGGCCGCCGCGAGCGCCGCTGATCAACGCCTGACGAAAGGACATAAACCATGGCCGCAAAACCATTTTTCCGCCGCCGCAAGGTCTGCCCGTTCTCGGGTGAGAACGCGCCGAAAATCGACTACAAAGACACCCGTCTGCTGCAGCGCTACATCTCTGAGCGTGGCAAGATTGTACCTTCGCGCATCACCGCCGTTTCGGCGAAAAAGCAGCGTGAACTGGCCCGTGCTATCAAGCGCGCCCGCTTCCTCGCCCTGCTGCCCTACGCTGTGAAGTAAGGAGAGACTGACATGCAAGTTATCCTTCTGGAACGCGTTGCGAAACTGGGTCAGATGGGCGACGTCGTTGACGTTAAGCCTGGCTACGCCCGCAACTTCCTGCTGCCCCAAGGCAAAGCCCTGAGCGCATCGAACGCCAACATCGCGTCGTTTGAAGCCCAGAAAGCACAGCTGGAAGCGCGCAACCTGGAAACCAAGAAAGAAGCTGAAGCCCTGGCTGAAAAGCTGGACGGTCAGCAGTTCATCGTGATTCGCTCGGCATCGGATGCTGGCGCTCTGTACGGTTCGGTCACGCCTCGTGACGCCGCAGACGCTGCGACCGAAGCAGGCTTCACTGTCGACAAGAAACAGGTCGTTCTGGTCGCTCCGATCAAAGAACTGGGCCTGCACGTGGTTGCAGTTCGCCTGCACCCTGAGGTTGAAGTCGAGATCAAGATGAACGTTGCTCGTTCGGAAGAAGAAGCCGAACTGCAGGCATCGGGCAAATCGATTCAGGAACTGGCTGCTGAAGAAGAAGCCGCTGCTGAATTCGAAATCGCCGAACTGTTTGACGACATCGGCTCGGCCGCGTCGGAAGACGAAGATCTGGCGCCCGAGGCCGCTCCGGCGGACGAAGACGAAGCCAAAGCCTGATCTGGCTGACGCAACAAGATTCAAGGGCTGCGCCACTCGCGCGGCCCTTTTTCGTATCGGAACCAGCAAAATTCAGCCAAATTTTAAAGCTAAGGTTGCGACAAGACCCGTGATCCATATGATCGCCGCCTGAAGTTCGGAGTAGTTTGATGGCCCTATTCTCTCGTCGCAGCATCATCGCTTTCCTTGCCCTGTCTGCCCTCGCCGCGTGCAGCGGTGCCGAGGTTTCACGCGGTGACGCCGATCCCTTCGATCCGCCGCTCTACCCCAACGAAACGCCCGAGCTGAGGGCCTCAATCAACAAATGGGCCGATCACTACGAACTCCCCAGAGAGCTGGTCCACAAACTTGCGATACGCGAAAGCACGCACAGGCCATGGGCTGTAAACCGGCCGTATTACGGGCTTTTGCAGATCCTACCCGCTACCGCACGTTCGATGGGATACAAGGGAAATGCCCAAGGTTTGCTGAATGCAGACACAAATCTTGAATATGCAGGCAAGTACCTGAAAGGTGCCTGGATGCTGGCGGACGGAGATCAACAACGCGCGATTTTCCTTTACGCCAAAGGGTTTTACCCCGAAGCAAAGGCGCGCGGAATGCTCGTAGAAACAGGGCTACGACCCGCGCCCTAGACCCTAGACGCTGTTAGCAGTTTGGGCAAAATAGTGACAAAAATGCTCTATAGCTTGAAACAACACGCCAAAAGCTTAGACATTTCCTGCATTGACTTGTCATGTTTTGAATTATGTGATGTCCTGATTGCCGTGAGGTAAGTTGGGTTCCACTCTAGGTAAATTGCAAGTCCGGCCACACCACTGGACTTCAAGATAAGCCGCAGGTCGTAGGCGAAAGATGGAGATCGTTGATCTGAGCACTCTGCCGGACTCAGAAACTCGGTACACCGAGTTTCTGAAGCAAGTGTGCGAAAAACACGATATGGATCACGCCGCCTACGCTGGGATGAACCCCGCTGCGGGCAAAGTTGCTGGCTTTGTGACCTATGATGATGCCTGGAACGAGCATTACCAGAAACAGGGTCTGGTCATGATTGACCCGACACTTCACATGGCAAAACGCAGCATCGCCCCCGTTGATTGGAGCCGCCTGGAACGCAGCCCCGACTTCCAACGCGTATTCCGCGATGCACATGATTTTGGCTTGTCCAATCAAGGCGTTACGATACCGGTTCGCGGCCCATACGGGGATATCGGGTTCCTGAGCGCGACGCGGGATTGCTCCAAGGAAGAATGGCGTAAGCTGTATACCCATGTGATCAGCGATCTGCAGTCCATGGCCGTGCATATCCATGACAACGTGGTGACCTCGGATGAGCTGACAGGTGCGCTTTATCACCCGAACCTCTCGACCCGCGAGGCCGAGATCCTGCAATGGGTGGCGGCAGGGAAATCTCAGCAGGATATCGGCGACATTCTGTCGATCTCGCACCGCACGGTTGAGGTTCATCTGCGCTCCAGCCGCGAAAAACTCAGCGCTTTGACGACGCCTCAGGCCGTTGGGCGGGCGATCGCGATCGGGCTTATCACCCCGGGATAAACACAAAAATCACACAATTCGGCCAAAATACGGGAAACCCCCAATAGAAATCTCCCTTCAAACGAGTAACGATCGGTTTACCGAACAACCACTCGAAGGGGGAAACCATGATCATCGTAGTAGATGGGCTGAACAGACACCAATTCAGCGACGTTCTTGACGAAATGTTTGAACTGCGCGCGCGCGTATTCGGCGAGCGCTTGGGCTGGGACGTCAAAATCGAAGACGGCAAAGAAATCGATGAATTCGATCATCTTGATCCTGCATACGTAATCGGACTCGACGACGGGGGGAATGTCGTCGCAGCCGTGCGCGCCCTGCAGACCACCGGACCGCACATGTTGTCGGACGTATTCTCGGCCATCCTTGACGGCGAACCTCCGATCCGCAGCGCGACAATGTGGGAATCCACCCGCTTCTGCGTCGACACCCAACGGCTGAACCGCGGCAAAGACAAGAACTCGGTTTCTTACGCAACCTGTGAGCTAATGATCGGTTCGCTGGAATATGCAAAGAACGCCGGTATTCAGGACATCATCACCGTGATTGACCCGATCATGGATCGGGTTCTGAAACGGTCGAACTGTGCGCCCTATGACTATGTGGGTAAAACCGTGCCGATGGGCAAAGTCTCGGCCCTTGCCGCCCTTCTGGATTGCACCGATGAGCGCATCGACGCCATTCGGGACTTTGCAGGCATCAAAACCGACGTTTTCCTGGAAGAAGACAAGGCGCTCGAGCTGTTCAACAGAAAGAAGCAGGTTGAACAGAACCCTGCAAATCGCGACCACAAGCCGCTCACAGAGCTTGAGAAGTACTTTGTGGAGCAGATGAACGCAGCGCGGAATGAGGCCGAACGGCAAGATGTTCTGAGGCTCATCGAGACGCTCTCCAACACCTTGACGCCAGAGCAGAAGACTGCTCTGCTACATACCCCCCGTGCTTTTGCTCATGAGGCCTGACCCCCTCACCTCATAGTACAAAGCCACCCTAGCGGAGTCGCCCTGATCAGGCGGCTCCGCTTCTTTTTTGGCGCCCCGAAAGGGGGGAAGAGGATTATTCCTCTTCCAATGCCTCAACGGCTTTTTGCAGGTCGTCCTTGCTGACTTCTTTGTCAGATACCTGAGCCAGTTCGAACACGTAGTCGACGACCTTGTCTTCGAAGATCGGCGCGCGCAGCTGCTGCTGCATCTGTGCGTTCTGCTGAACGAACTCAAAGAACTGACGCTCTTGCCCCGGGTACTGACGCGCCTGGTTCATGATCGCCTGAGTCATCTCAGCATCGGTAACTTCTACCTCGGCCTTCTGACCCAGCTCTGCCAGCAGCAGGCCCAGACGCACGCGGCGTTCGGCCAGTTTGTTGTGCTCATCCGAAGGCTCGATCTCGCCGTGGTCGTGACCTTCCACATCCGGGTTTTCCTCGTGGAACAGCTGGTGTGCGATTTGCTTGGCTTCGGCTTCAACCAGCGACGGAGGCAGATCGAACGACACTTTGGTGTCCAGCGCGTCGAGCAGACCACGCTTCATGACAGCGCGTGCGGCACCGGCATATTCGGCTTCCAGACGCTCGGAGATCTGGCCCTTCAAAGCTTCCAGATCCTCGGCACCGAATTTGGTTGCCAGCTCGTCGTTGATCTCGGCTGCAACCGGCTCTTTCACTTCTTTGATGGTACAGGTGAAGACAGCGTCTTTACCGGCCAGATGCTCGGCACCGTATTCCTCGGGGAAGGTAACGTTGACGTCTTTTTCTTCCTCGGCTTTCACACCAACCAGTTGCTCTTCGAAACCAGGGATGAAGCTGTTGGAGCCCAGAACCAGCGGGTAGTCTTCGGCCGAGCCACCTTCGAATTCTTCGCCATCAACCTTGCCGACAAAGTCGAACACGATCTGGTCGCCGTCTTTGGCTTTCGAACCCTTGCGGCGCGCTTTGAAGTCCTGCGCGGTTTCGGCCAAGTTGTTCAGCGCTTCTTCAACGGCTGCGTCGTCCGCTTTGACGACCAGCTTTTCCAGCTCAACCGATTTCAGGTCGACCTCGGGGATTTCAGGCAGCGCCTCATAGGACATTGCGACCTCGACATCGTCGCCTTCTTTCCAGTCCTCGTTGGTCATCTTGACTTCAGGCTGCAGCGCAGGGCGGTCGCCGCTGTCTTCGAAGTGCTTGTTCATCGCACCGTCGATGGTTTCCTGCATGGCTTCGCCCAGCAGACGCTGGCCGAACTGCTTTTTCAGCAGCGCCATCGGCACCTTGCCTTTGCGGAAACCCTTCATTTCGACCTCGGGCTGCGCTTCGGTCAGTTTCTCGTTGACCTTGTCGTCCAGCTCGGCTGCGGTCACAACGATGTTGTAGCCGCGTTTCAGACCTTCGTTCAGCGTCTCGGTAACCTGCATTATGGTAGTCCCCATAGGATTCGGGGCGCGCAAAACGGCGCGCCGGGCAAATTTGACGCCTTCTATTTGCCCAGCCGCCCACGTGCAAGGGGGCAATGCCCGGATCACCCCGGTTTTACCATCTTCAACAGCAAAAAAAACGCCCCAGCTGGAACCGGAGCGTTTTGTGAAACATCTATCGCTGATCAGAACTGCCAGCGCGCGCCCAAGACCCAGGCTTCGTTCTTGTCGAACGACGTCCCATCTTCGAAATCGTGGTTGCGGTATTTCAGGTAGGCATCCGTGTTGATCGAGTCGATCCGCTGCACAACAGCGATACCCCATGCTTTGGTGTCCGACCCATCATTGTTGAAGTCTGACCCATCGTAGTAGTCGATGCCCACACCGGTTTTACCCCAGGCCACCCAGTCGCCCTCGTAGGCAATTTTTGCGTACCAGAAGCTTGGATCCGATGCGCCACTTGCGGTGTCGTGCCGCGACCCTGCAGCAGCTGTGAAGCTGAACCCGCTGGGCAGCAGAACCGATGCAGATCCTATGGTATCCTTGCGCTCTCCCGATACATTGTCGAAGTCTCGCACTGCATAGGCCACGCTGGCAGCAAACTCGACGCCACCGGCAAAGGTGTTGTTATACGCGATCGCAAAGTCGTAATACGTGTCATCGTCACTGCTGGAGAGCGCGTTTTCACCATAGGCGACAGCTGCACTGAACCCGTTGAAGTCAGGCGTATCGTACCTCACGCGCGTCCGGCGGCCACCGTCAAAGTTGCTGCTGGAGTCACCGACCGTAATGTCGCTGAGTACCCCATCGGTTCCGCGATAGAAGAAGCCCGAGTTTTCATCGTTGGTGAAGGAATAGAGGGCCGTTCCAACATAAGACAGGTCCGTCTCAGCCGCCCCGTCCGAAGCCATGCTGCCCTGCCCCGCTGAGAACTTGCCGTAGCCGCCCTTCAGCGCAAAATCCACGTGACGGATGTCTTCCCGCGTCCAGCCGCTGAAATCCGTACCCAGCTGGTTCCATTCGCTCGAGTTTGGCAGTCCTAGTCCGGTTTCGAGCCGAAACGTAAACTCGTTGTCGCCGTAGGGCTGCATAAGGCGCAAGCCAACACGGCTGTTGGACAGGTCGTTGTCCAGCAAACGTGTCTCGGTGTCTTGTCCGTCGTCAACTGAGATCAGCGCGGGGTTGAACTGCCCATAGAGCTCTACATATCCGCCGCTATTGTTTTCGTATTTCAGCTCAGCCGCTGCTGGAATGGCCGTGGTCGCCGCCAAAAGCGCCGCAACAGACGAGGTTTTCAGGTTAAGGGTCATGTCACTCACCTTGAAAGGGTTTGTTATTAGGTCTTGCTCACATGCTCACCACACCGAGCCGTTCCAATGGGGCGCGCCTTACACCGAAAGAAGGTGACGAATCTGCAACAGAATACCTTGGCGCAATCAAGATAAGTTGTTTTAATTCAATCATCTAACTGCCTTCCCGCAAAAAGAACGGGCTGCCCTCAAGAAAAATCTGACGGCTTCTCATGAGCGCAGCAAATAGCCGCTATGCGCATAGGGAAACTCCTGTAACGAACGCGCGATCAGATGTGATTTTCGCATCCCGATCCCGCAAGACGCACTTACATATTCATACACTTAAAAACATCAGGCAAGACCTCAGGCAGATCTTCAGCGATTAATCCGGGACCGAACTGGCGCGCGCATTCCACATGAAGCCACGCCGCCGTCTCCGCCGCGCCCATCGCGTCGAACCCCCGAGCCAATAATCCGGTGATGAAACCGGCTAACACATCCCCGGACCCAGCTGTCGCCAGCCAAGGGGCCGCGCGCTCATACTGCGCCGAATGAACCGAACACCGCCCGTCCGGGGCGGCGATCACTGTATCTGGCCCTTTGAACAGCACCACACAGCCCGCACGCTTTGCAGCCTCACGCGTTGCATCCACCTTAGAAAAGGCAGGACCTCGGGTCGATCGGGCCGAGAGCTTCTCGGCAATATCAGGAAACAGCCGCGCAAACTCGCCGCCGTGAGGCGTCAGAACACACGCCTCACGCAGCTGAGCGAACAAGGCCGAGGGGTCTTCGGCAAATGCCGTCAGCGAGTCCGCGTCCAACACCGTCGCGCGCTTCGCCGCGAGGGCAACAGGTACTAGATCCACCGCCCGCTCAACGCCCAGTCCAGGGCCAAGACACAAAGCGTTAAGTCGATGATCCTTTAGAATGTCGCGCAGGTCGTCGCCCACTTCGACCCGCTTCATCATAAGGGCCGTGATCTGAGAGGCCACCTCCACCTGCGCTGAGGGCGGCACACCCAGTGTCACCAAACCTGCCCCAATCCGTAACGCCCCCCGTCCCGAAAGTCGCGCGGCTCCGGTTTTTCCAAACCCACCCGTCAGAATCAAAGCATGCCCATGCGCGTATTTGTGGCCTGGCGCTCCCTTCCCTAACTCCTCGCCAGACGGCTGCTGAACCGCCGTCACCACCTCGGGCGCGCTCGGCTCACCCTTAAGCCCGATATCCTTGACGACCAGCTTCCCGCAATAGGACGCCCCATCCTCCAGCACATGCCCAAGTTTGCGCGAATGAAACGTGACCGTCAGGGCAGAGCGGGCACAGCGCCGGCCATGTGCCGGAAACGCACCCCCCAAAACCATTCCTGAGTCTGAACAAAGCCCCGAGGGCAGATCAATCGCAACCGTCCGCGGCGGCACGATTTCTGTACCGCGCCCCTGTCGCCGCAAAGCCCAGGCATCTGCTGCATCATCATGCGACCAAAGGCGTTCCCAAAGCGCAGCATCGTCGATTGGCCGCGCCAACCCTGTCCCAAACAGCGCATCAATCGACACATCCGGATGGCGCAAGTCCTCATCCCCCAAATCCGCAGCCGCGCGTGTTGTTCCACCCCACCGCTCATAATTCGTCCGCGCGTCCTCAGGCAGTTTTGACGGGTCGCCAAACAAGACCACCTCAACCGCCCACCCCCGTTGTCGAAGCAGCCGCGCCACCACAAACCCGTCGCCCCCATTGTTCCCAGGCCCGCACAGCACCATGGCTCGCAAGGGATCCCCTTTATCTGGCCTTAAATATCCCGGGGAGCTCGAGGGGCTGGCCCCTCGATCCCTCAGCTCTGGCCATTCCTCGAAGATCGCGTCCACAACGCCCTGACCCGCGCGCTCCATCAGCTCCAGCCCGGTCACCTCGCCCGAGTCGATGGCCGCCCGTTCCAGCGCACCCATCTGCGCAGCCGTCAGCAAATCAACCATCTCAATTCCTCACGCGATTCAATTTCGATTACTTTTTGTGCAAACCGATCAAAATTTGACCATGCGCCTTTTTTCAATGCACCAGATCACGCCGAAGCGCGCAATCGGATTGCTGCATCCCTTTAGACGTGATCACTGCACCTCAGACAACCATGCAAGGTGAGCCGGAATGAAAAAGATCGAAGCGATCATCAAGCCGTTCAAACTGGACGAAGTGAAAGAGGCACTGCAGGACGTTGGTGTCCAGGGTCTCAGCGTGATCGAAGTCAAAGGCTTTGGCCGCCAGAAGGGTCACACCGAGCTGTATCGCGGCGCGGAATATGTCGTCGACTTTCTGCCCAAAGTAAAAGTTGAGGTCGTATTGGACGACGATCAGGTTGACGCCGCGATCGAAGCCATCGTCTCGGCCGCGAAAACCGACAAGATCGGTGACGGCAAGATCTTTGTCTCGCCTGTCGAGCAAGCCATTCGCATTCGTACCGGCGAGACCGGTTCGGAAGCCCTGTAACACACCCATCTTCAACTCAGAGGAAACAAGAGAATGAGCAAGGACGCAGTTCTTCAGCTGATCAAGGAAGAAGGCGCAGAGTACGTCGACATCCGGTTCACCGACCCGCGCGGCAAGCTTCAGCACGTAACCATCATGGCCGACCAAGTCGATGAAGACTTTCTGGAAGAAGGCTTCATGTTCGACGGTTCGTCCATTGCGGGCTGGAAGTCGATCGAAGCATCGGACATGAAACTGATGCCTGACACCGAAAGCGCCTATGTCGACCCGTTCTATGCGGAAAAGACCATCTGCTTGCACTGCTCGATTGTTGAGCCCGACACCGGCGAAGCCTATGAGCGTGACCCGCGCGGCACCGCTCAGAAAGCTGAAGCTTACCTGAAATCCTCGGGCATCGGTGATGCAGCCTACATGGGCCCAGAAGCCGAATTCTTCCTGTTCGACGACGTCCGTTTCTCGAACAGTATCAACAAGGTATCCTACGAAGTTGATGCAACCGACGCGTCGTGGAACACCGACACCGAGTACGAGATGGGCAACATGGGCCATCGTCCGGGCGTCAAGGGCGGTTACTTCCCTGTGAACCCCGTTGACGAAGCGCAAGACCTGCGCTCGGAAATGCTGTCGACCATGAAGCGTCTGGGCATGAAAGTGGACAAGCACCACCACGAGGTTGCGTCCTGTCAGCACGAGCTGGGCCTGATCTTTGACAGCCTGACTAAGCAAGCCGACGAGCTGCAGAAGTACAAATACGTCATCCACAACGTTGCACACGCCTACGGCAAATCGGCCACCTTCATGCCGAAGCCAATCGCTGGTGACAACGGCACCGGCATGCACGTGAACATGTCGATCTGGAAAGACGGCAAGCCTCTGTTCGCTGGCGACAAATACGCCGACCTGTCAGACGAAGCACTGTACTTCATTGGCGGTGTTTTGAAGCACGCGAAAACCCTGAACGCCTTCACCAACCCTTCGACCAACAGCTACAAGCGTCTGATCCCGGGCTTCGAAGCACCTGTTCTGCGCGCCTACTCGGCTCGTAACCGTTCGGGTTGTGTCCGTATTCCGTGGACCGAAAGCCCGAAAGCCAAGCGCGTCGAGGCTCGCTTCCCTGACCCAGCTGCGAACCCCTACCTGGCGTTTGCTGCACTGCTTATGGCTGGTCTGGACGGCATCAAGAACAAGATCGATCCGGGCGAAGCCATGGACAAGAACCTGTACGATCTGCCTGCTGAAGAACTGGCCGACATCCCGACCGTTTGCGGCTCGCTGCGTGAGGCTCTGGAAGCTCTGGCATCCGATCACGACTTCCTGCTGCAGGGCGACGTGTTCACCAAAGACCAGATCGACGGCTACATCGCACTGAAGATGGAAGAGGTCGAAACCTACGAGCACACTCCGCACCCGGTAGAATACGGCATGTACTACAGCTGCTAAGCCGGTTGCAGACCTACCATTCCAAGGGCGTCCATTCGGGCGCCCTTGTCTCATATGGCGTGATCTTTCAAACTGGCCGTCAAAACAGGTTGGGAGAGAGCGCATGTCACCCGATGACCCGTTCGCGCAATTCACCGAATATGTGACCTCGGCTGAACAGCTGGAAGGCATCACCGGCGCGCCATTGCCTCAGATCATCGCAAAGGAACTTTCGGCTCTGGATCAGATGTGCCGGGACTTCATCGACAGGTCCACCTTCTGCCTGATCGCGTCAGCCAACCCGGACGGGTATCTCGATATCTCTCCGCGTGGCGACCCCGAAGGGTTCGTGCGTGTCATCTCGGACCAGATGCTCGCCATTCCAGACCGACCCGGCAACAAACGCGTCGACACTTTTCACAACGTTCTGAAGGACCCACGCGTCAGTGTGATCTTCTTCGTCCCCGGCAAGATGGAGACGCTGCGCCTTCGCGGTACGGCGCGTATCTGTGCCGATGAAACGCTCTTGAGGACCATGGCTATCAAAGGCAAAGCGCCCAAGCTGGCGCTGCTGGTCCATGTCGAAACCGCCTTTGCCCACTGCCCCAAATGCGTCATCCGCTCCAACCTCTGGCAGCCGGAGAACTGGCCTGACTCCTCGGACCTGCCGAATATGAACGCGATGATGGTAAAACACGCCAAGATCGACAGAACGCCCGATGAATGGTTCGAAGACCTCAAGCAGGCAGGTGAGTTGGACCTGTATTAAGCCCTTTGCGAAGCAAGGGCTGGCGGTTAGCCTTGGTGCAGATTGTATGAAGGAATTGACCTGATGTTGCGCATTCTAACCCTGACGCTCGCCCTGTCTGCACCGACGCTTGGTCTCGCAGCCCCCTGTGGGAACACCAGTGCCGGGTTCGAGGCCTGGAAAGCTGATTTTGCCAGGCAGGCCAAGAAATCCGGGGTAAAGAAGAATGGTCTGCAAGCCCTAGCACAGACGCAATATGCGACCGGAACCATTGCCGCGGATCGCAACCAGAAAAGCTTCAAATACTCGCTGGACAAATTCATGCGCGTGCGCGGGGCCGATACCATCGTTGCGCAGGGACGCAAACGTAAGGCCAGAAACCCGGAATTCTATGCCGCGTTGGAACGCCAATATGGAGTTCCCGCCGGGGTTTTGATCGCCATCCACGGTATGGAAACCGGCTTTGGGGGTTTTATGGGCGACAGTCAGGTTGTGTCAGCAATAACTACTCTGGCGTATGATTGTCGCCGATCTGAGTTCTTTATTCCCCATGCAATTGGGGCACTAAAACTGGTCGATCAGGGTAGTATCACCATGGCGACAAAGGGGGCAAAACATGGCGAACTGGGTCATACGCAGTTTCTGCCCGGCAACGCGCTGACCTATGGTGTCGATGCCACGGGGGACCGACGTGTGGACTTCTACAACATGACGGATGCGCTGGCCTCAACCGCCAATTTTCTGCGCAAGAAGGGCTGGAAACCCGGTCGCGGCTACCAGCCGGGGCAGCCAAATTTCAAGGTTATCCAGCAGTGGAACGCCGCCTCGGTCTACCAGCAATCTATCGCGATAATGGCTGCCCGAATCGATGGATAGCCCGGCCGCGATCCCGCCGCGCACCCCTCACAGTTCAGCCACAATATCGCCATAGTTGCACGGAAAAAGCCTCAATCGCTTGGTTTCCAAAGCGTAGTCAATCCATCTGAATTTCGATTTTTTTGTAATTTCGTCAAATTCTGCCCCACATCGCGCTTTAGAATGATGCCCAAGACGGTTTGCGACAAAGGAATGCGCAGTGACCAAAAAGCACAGCTATCATGGCGGCTTGCAGTTTGCAGGCGACACCGACGGCGCGGTCGAGCGTTTCGGAACCATTGTCGCTGCGACCCTGGAAGATTACGGTCACCTCGTTGAGCGCAAGGCCCTGCTAAGCAACACAGAGGCCAGCATCGTCTGCAGCCAGTATCTCGTTCGTTTGACGCTCGAGACCGAGGAGCTGCAGCCCGACGACCGGCATGAGCGCCTGGACCGTGCCGCCGGCCTGAAAACCTTGGTCAGGCCGTCTGCGTCGCGTCCTCGCAACCGTTTGGTTATCAACATCTCCCCAGTGTCCCCCTTGCTGGATGATTCCGAAATCTCGGAGTTGATGCTGGTGGTTATCCTGTATCGCATGGTCGACATCTGCTCATCCCAGCGGGTGGAGTGGCTGTCGCCTCATACGGTTCTGACAGTCGAGCAGTTCATGAGCGCCTTTGACACGCTCGCACCGACCAAACCCAGAAATCGCAAACAGATCTTTCAGTCGGTCAGCGGACAGTTTGCAGGGTTGAACTATCCGGAACCCGAAGAGTCCGAGATTGCCAAACCTGCCCCCCGCCCCATCCAACTGACCGATGAGCAATTGCTGAGCATCGCCTTTCGCACCGAAGATGACCCGATGGCGCAGGCCACGCCTGATCCGCAAGAGGACACATCCGACCGCCCTAGCGACGCCCTACGGCTGAGTAGCTGGTGCCTGACGGGTGTCGTCGCCAGCATGTCGGCTCCGATTGCTGTGTCGATGGCCGCAGTCAACCTGATCCGGGGCGAGGATTTCCGCCTGAACACGCAAGTTCTGGTCTTTACCATTGCGATCGTAGCGCTGAACACCAGCAATGCATTTGCCGATGTCGCCACCGTGCTTGGCATGTAACCCAACTACCGAAGACCCTCCTTGGAGGCCCCGCCATCAGGCGGGGTTTTCCATTTCTGGCATCTGGTTTGCTGCCAAAACATAGGTATGGATCGAAAACACCACTGCGCGCGTTTCCGGCAGGCGCAGAAGGGTCTGACGTTCGCTACGCAAATATGGGGCGCGACCATGATCGCGGATTTCACGCCGATCACTGGCGCTACGGGGCTGGTGCAGCTCGGGGTCGTCGTACCATAGGGCATTGAACCGCCAGAGTGGTCGCCCCGGTTGTATCCCGTCAAACAGACGCTGCACGCGACGAGCGATATTGTCATCATAGCTGTCCACGGGCACATGAATTCCAACCAACGGCCGCATGAACTTTTCACGCAAGAGCCAACTGGCCGGAAAGCACAGGATCGCACCGGTCAGAACATGCTCATCCCCGTGTTTCTGGAGGATGCAGAAATCCTCTTGCACCAGATTGCACAGCGTATCCAACGGGTTTGCAAAATCAATCGGCACACGCACGCCATCCGGGCGCAATGCGCAGTCAGTCGCCTCTGGGTAGGTTTGACGTAGAACAAGCTGCATCAACTCCTGCGCGGCTGGCTCCGCCTCGGGGGACAGGGTCAGAACATCGTCCCGCCGGTTTTTCAACAGGGCGGCACGGTGCGCCATCTGCGCAGCGAATGCATCGTCCTGGTGCAACCATTCCGACATATCGGTGGGCTGAATGCCTGGCAAGGCACGGGTTTGGCTAGGATCGTATGGGATACTGGACTGTAAAATGGCAACCATGCCATCCACTTATCATTGGCCTGACCGACTGTCGGCAAAAAAGCGACCAAGAATCCGTCGTATTCTTCTGGGACACCCCAGACCGAAGTTTGATACCTCTCGGGTGAACCAGCAGAGGCCAGTCATGAACCAGCATTACCGCGACACGCGTAAAATTGACCCGACCCGAGGCGCAACGCTCGGCGATGGTACGCCGAATGACAATGACCGAATCGAAATCGGGCCCACCCAGCTTGCCTTTGAGGAATGGGCCGCGGCCGGGCTGGCCCTGCCCAACCTGGAGCGTATGCGTGAGCATCGCTGGAAGCGTCTGACCCAAGCCATTGTGGATCGTGGATATGGCGGGTTGCTGATTTTTGACCCGCTCAATATCCGCTATGCAACCGACAGTACGAACATGCAGCTGTGGAACACCCACAACCCATTCCGGGCCGTTTTGCTTTGCGCTGACGGGTATATGGTGATCTGGGACTACAAGAACTCACCCTTCCTGTCCGAATTCAACCCGCTTGTGCGCGAGCAGCGCTCGGGAGCGGACCTGTTCTATTTCGACCGAGGCGACAAGGTGGATGTCGCAGCCGATGTGTTCTCGAACGAGGTGCGGATCCTGATCGAGGAACATAGCGGCGGCAACAAGCGTCTGGCCGTAGACAAGATTATGCTGCACGGTCTGCGCGCACTTGAGGCGCAGGGTTTCGCGGTAATGGAAGGCGAAGAGCTAACCGAGAAGACCCGCGCCATCAAAGGCCCGGATGAGATTCTGGCCATGCGCTGCGCCAGCCACGCCTGCGAAACCGCCGTGGCCGAAATGGAGAAATTCGCCCGCGCCAATGTTGGAGATGGCAAGACCTCGGAAGATGACATCTGGGCGGTTTTGCACGCCGAGAACATCCGTCGCGGTGGCGAGTGGATTGAAACCCGCCTGCTGGCTTCGGGTCAGCGCACCAATCCGTGGTTCCAGGAGTGCGGCCCGCGTATCACGCAACAGAACGAGATCATCGCCTTTGATACCGATCTGGTCGGATCCTACGGGATCTGCATCGATATCTCTCGCACATGGTGGATCGGTGACCAGAAGCCGCGCCCGGACATGGTCTATGCCATGCAGCACGCGCATGAGCATATCATGACCAACATGGAAATGCTGAAACCCGGCGTCATGATCCCTGAGCTTACCGCCAAAGCACACAAGCTGGATGACAAGTTCCAGGCCCAGAAATACGGCTGCCTGATGCATGGAGTCGGCTTGTGCGATGAATGGCCTCTGGTCGCGTACCCGGACAAAGCGGTCGAGGGCGCTTATGACTACCCGCTCGAACCCGGCATGGTCCTGTGCGTCGAGGCCGCTGTTGGTGAGGTCGGTGGGGACTTTTCGATCAAGCTGGAGGATCAGGTTCTGATCACCGAAGACGGCTATGAGAACCTGACCAGATACCCGTTTGACGCCCGCTTGATGGGGCTGGAGTAAGCACTCAGTCCGGCCAGGTCGAGCGCCGGACATTCCCGTGCCAATCCTCGGATGGAAGGGCGGCTTCGACACTGGTCGGGGTCGCCCTTTCCCAATTCTGGCCCAGTGAAAAGCCCAATACAGCGCTGAGCGCGATGAGGATCAGCAGATCAGCGCGGAGGTTAGGCTGGCGCGGCGTGCATGCCGTATGTGTCATCTCGGTCTCCTTGTCTTGCTTGGTGTGACGGCTGCAAGATGGGGGGAAGAGATCAATTATTAAAACGAATATTTGATGTGTGTATCATCACATTTTGTGAATACCGAAATATTCACTGGTTTTTGCTCACCTTCCCGTGACGCTTCCTACAATGGGGTTGAGACATCCGGCACAACTGCACACTATTGATCCCATACCGAAATCCAAGGAACTGCCATGCCCACCGAACGCATCACTTTTGCCGGTCACGACGGCGGCCGTCTGGCCGCGCGACTCGACCTGCCGGAAGGACCCGTCCTGGCGACCGCTCTGTTTGCGCATTGCTTCACCTGCTCAAAGGACATTCCTGCCGCGCGTCGGATCTCGGCCCGTTTGGCGGCAATGGGCATTGCCGTTTTGCGTTTTGATTTCACAGGGCTGGGCCATTCCGAGGGCGAGTTCGCAAATACAACCTTCACCTCGAATGTCGAAGACCTGATCGCGGCCGCGCACTACCTTGTGGACCGAGACATGGCCCCTGCATTGCTGATCGGGCATTCGCTGGGGGGCGCTGCGGTTCTACGCGCGCGGGCGGGCATTCCTTCGGTCAAGGCGGTGGTAACGCTTGGGGCACCAGCCGATCCGGGACACGTCTCGCACCATTTCGAACAGGCTCTGCCCGAGATCGAACAAGAAGGCAGCGCCGAGGTTTCTCTGGGCGGTCGCCCCTTCCGCATCGGCAAGGCCTTTGTCGATGATATTTCGGAGGCTGCGCTGACCCCCTCGGTTGCCGACCTCAAGGCCGCGCTTTTGATCCTGCACGCGCCGCGGGATGAAACGGTAAGCATCGACAACGCCAGCACGCTCTTTTTGGCCGCCAAACACCCCAAGAGCTTCGTGACACTCGACGATGCCGATCACCTGATCACGCGGGCCAAAGACGCCGAATATGCCGCTGACGTCATTTCAGCATGGGTTTCGCGCTATATCGAACTCCGCCCACCTGCCCCGCCACCAGGCGCGCCCGAAGGTGTTGTCCGAGTGACCGAGGCCGATCCCAATGGCTTCCTGCAGGATATCCAAGCCGGACCGCGCCATCACGTCGTCGCGGATGAGCCCGTATCATACGGCGGCACGGATCGCGGTATGTCGCCCTACGGCTTTGTCTCGTCGGGGCTTGGGGCTTGCACGTCAATGACGATCCGCATGTATGCTCGGCGCAAGAAGTGGCCGCTGACCAGTGTTTCGGTCGATGTGTGTCACAATAAGGTCCACGCGCAGGATGCAGGGCTGAACGGGGACGCCAAAGTCGATCTGTTCCGCCGCAAGATTCGGCTTGAAGGGCCACTGGATCAGGCCCAGCGCGACCGCCTTTTGGAAATCGCCGACAAATGCCCGGTGCATCGCACGTTGGAGGGTTCGGCGCATATCACGACCGAACTCCTCCCCTGAGCGTTGCGTTTCTCAGCCCCTGCGAGGCGCGGGCCGATGGATCGGAGGCCGCGCTGCTGGCGGTCGCGCAACCGGAGGCCGTGGCCGCGCCGGAGGCTTTGCGATCGGCGGCGTCGGACGTGCCGGAGGTCTGTTGACCGGCGGTCGATCCGGCCTGTCCGGACGGTCGATATCGATATCCACATCCACGTCGTGGTAGTAGTCGTTCCACAGCATCGAGTCGTAGAAGGGATCATACCCATATCCGACCCCTACCCCGACGCTGACGCCATCACAGGCCGCCAACGTCAGGCTTGAAATCCCCAGACCCAACACAACAACGGATCGCTTCATCAGTTTACGTGTCATCTGAGCCTCCTATTGCAACGACCGGAACGACGCGAACACGGCGTTCAGATCATCCACATAGGCAGGATCGGCCCCATTCCGCAGGATCGTAACGGCGATCGCAACGCGCCCACGGGGCATATCAATGATGGTGGCGGTGAAACTCACGCCTCCATTTCGCGTGCCTGTGCCCCGGATCACCTTGGCGGGTAGCCCTGCAATCCGAGTGTCGCTGGTGCTGGTCACCGTAGGATCATTCACCAGAAACTTGTCGATATCATCCAGATAACGCAGCCCATCCTGAATACTGGTCACTCCGGCCGGCGAGACAAAGCCCATCCAGACCGTGTCATCCGTGACCGGCTTGAACCCCATCACACGCGCCACAGCGCGGGGGTCGCCCAGCTCGGTGTCTTCAATGTCGCGTGGACCGCCTGTGCGCAGCACCCAGAAATCCGGCACCGCAAAGCTGAAGAGCGCACGCCCGGCGTCGGTATAAGTCACCGGGGTATCTGCGGCAGCTGGCACAGCCGCCCCGACCCAAAGGGCCGCGCAGGCCGCCAGAGCCGTCTTTAAACGAATACGCATATCTCAATTGCCTAATTATTTCACTGAACGCAGATTGGCCCGTCGCGGCTGGTCTTGTCCAGCACCGCCTTGCCTAGAAAAGAAAAACCCGCGCCTCGGATCTCGGGGCGCGGGCTAGGATTTCAGCAGGCTCAGGCGCTTAGCTGCGCGCGTCTCCGACCAGTTTCCAAACGGCGGGGATCAGCAGGGCCGCCAGACCCAGCTTGATGGCGTCGCCCAGCAGGAACGGTGTCAGGCCCCATTCCAGGATCGGCTTGTCCCAACCGTAGAGCTGACCCAGCCACAGCAGGCCCGGTACGTAGATCAGAACGTTGGCCAGCAACAGCGCCAGTGCCAGTTTGGCAATCGAGCGGTCCCAGCCGCGGGCGGCCAGAGCGCCCAGCAAAACGGTCGCCATCAGGTAGCCGACCAGATAGCCGCCGGTGCCGCCCATCATGTAGGTCAGACCGAATTTCTCGGCCGTGGAACCTGCGAACACGTCAAAGCCCAGCGCGCCGACCAGCAGGTAGCCCAGCATGGTGATCAGACCCAGACGTGCGCCATAGGCGGTGCCGATGGTCAGAACGGCAAAGGTGCCCATGGTGATCGGAACAGGCCACATCGGCACTTTGATTTTCGCGGCAACCGCCAGGGCCACGATGCCCAGAGCGACCAGTACAACCTGCTTTACAAGCAGCGCCGTCCCTTCACGCGGGCCAAACGCATTGGCCAGAACGTTTACATTCATCTTAACTTCTCCCAATTCGGACCAAGATTTCTGCACCAGCAATGCCTTGTCAGCGCTCAAACTGCAACATGATTACGCTATCGCAGCATAGTCTGTGGTCATTTCGTAGGATTTTCGCGGCCCATTCACCGTCCATTGCACCGACCAGCGGGGCCAGTCGTGGAAATCATAGACCGCATCGTAACTGTCAGGCGCACAATCATGGTGGTCCGACGCGTTTTGCTCGCCCAGCGTCAAGGCATGGAAAAACCGCCCGTCGTCGAAATGGATCAACACGCGATGTCCACCGTCGCGCCATAAATACTTGCGGGTTCCTTTCATCGGAGGCTGGCCGGGGATGCTGAGCGTCACCTCTTCGGTGTAGATCAGCCCGTCCTCGGATCGCAGCAGCTGGGCCTCTCCCTCTGCCTGCACGACCTGCCCGGCCCGCGCATCGTGGATCGTGCGCGTCAGGCGCCAGCGCCCTTCGAAATCGGACAATGTTGTCGGTGCAGTCGTCATTTTCAATATCCCGGCCAGATCGCCGCAATCGGGCACTCATGCCTTGTTCCCATACGCCTGCGGCGTTAAACCCCGCCGCAACGCTCTCTGCCAAATCACAATAAGGTCCTGCTGCCAATGATTCCTCGTTATTCCCGCCCCGAGATGGTTGCCATCTGGTCGCCCGAAACCAAGTTCCGCATCTGGTACGAGATCGAGGCGCATGCCTGCGAAGCCATGGCTGATCTGGGCGTGATCCCGCGTGAAAACGCCGACGCGGTGTGGAAAGCTAAGGACGTGGAATTCGACGTGGCCCGCATTGATGAAATCGAGGCCGTCACCAAGCACGACGTCATCGCCTTCCTGACTCACCTGGCCGAGCATGTGGGCAGCGAAGAAGCCCGCTTTGTGCATCAAGGCATGACCAGCTCAGACGTTCTGGACACGTGCTTCAACGTGCAGCTGACCCGCGCCGCCGATATTCTGATCGCAGACCTCGAAGGGTTGCTGGCCGCTCTGAAACGCCGCGCCATCGAACACAAAGACACGGTTCGCATCGGCCGCAGCCACGGCATCCACGCCGAGCCCACAACGATGGGCCTGACCTTTGCCCGCTTCTACGCCGAGATGGATCGCAACCTGTCTCGTATGCGTGACGCGCGCGCAGAAATCGCCACCGGCGCGATCAGCGGCGCGGTCGGCACCTTCGCCAATATCGACCCCCGCGTTGAAGAGCATGTCTGCGACCAGTTGGGCCTGGTGCCCGAACCGATCAGCACTCAGGTCATCCCACGCGACCGCCACGCGGCCTTCTTTGCCACTCTGGGCGTCATCGCCAGCAGCATCGAGAACATCGCCATCGAAATCCGCCACATGCAGCGGACCGAGGTTCTTGAAGCCGAAGAGTTCTTCTCGAAAGGCCAAAAGGGCTCCTCGGCGATGCCGCACAAGCGCAACCCGGTTCTGACTGAAAACCTGACCGGTCTGGCCCGTCTGGTCCGGATGGCCGTCGTGCCCGCGATGGAGAACGTGGCCCTGTGGCATGAGCGTGACATCTCGCACTCGTCGGTCGAGCGGAATATTGGCCCTGATACCACCGTGACGCTAGACTTCGCGCTGTCGCGTCTGACCAGCGTGGTCGACAAGCTGGTCGTTTACCCGGAAAACATGCTGGCCAACATGAACAAATTCCGTGGTTTGGTCATGAGCCAGCGCGTGCTGCTGGCCCTTACCCAAGCCGGTGTCAGCCGCGAAGATGCCTACCGTCTGGTGCAGCGTAACGCGATGAAGGTTTGGGAAGAAGGCAAGGACTTCAAAACCGAACTTCTGGGCGATGCCGAGGTGACCGCTGCCCTCAGCGTGGAAGAGATCGAAGAGAAATTCGATCTGGGCTACCACACCAAGCATGTCGACACGATTTTCGAGCGTGTCTTCGGCGAATAAACCATCCCAGAAAAGCGCTCGGCCCCTCATCGACCGGGCGCTTTTCGCATCATCACGCACTTCGTGAACAAAAATTCTGTCTGCTTTGTGAATAAATCGAAAAGCTCCGGTGTTAGCTTTTTTGAAGATCACACTATGATTTCAATGAGCAGACCTGACCACGGAGTTAAAACTATGCGCATTCTTCTTGCATCCGCGATTGCACTGACCTCTTTCGCCTTTTCCCCCATAGTAGCCCACGCGGCCGGTGGCGGCGGTGCCAATCCCCCCAAGCCCACCAACACGACCAAGAAATGCCTGTTCGGTCGGGTCTGGAGCGAAGACCGCGGGCGCTGCGTCAAACCAAGTGCTACGAATTTCACCGATGAGGACCTCTATGAGGCCGTTCGTGAGCTGGCCTATGATGGTCAGTTGGAAAACGCCCAGAACATCCTGCGCGTCATGAGCGATCAAAGCGATGACCGCGTTCTGACCTACTGGGGCTTCACGCACCGCAAGATGGGCAACATTGAGCTGGCGAATGCCTACTACGAGCAAGCCATCGCCACAAACCCCGATAACCTTCTGGCGCGCAGCTATATGGCTCAGGGCTTTGTGGCCGAAGGGAAAACCGATCTAGCCATTGCCCAATGGCGCGAAATCAAGGCCCGTGGCGGCGAAGGCACCTGGGCAGAGGCGTCTCTGCGCGAGGCCATCAAGACCGGGCTGACCTATAACTACTGAGGTTCAACCTTTCTTTACCTGATTCCCGCTAACCTGCCTGTGGAACGCAACTATGGCACCGCAGGCAGATGCAGGACATGAATACTTTGGTTCAGGTGGCACCGGGGGCTCAGCACTCGGGCGCAGGTCAGGCGGGCGAAGCGCCCCGCGTCGTCCCACGCACACTTAGCAATCGCCAAAAGGCCGCTATCGTGGTGCGTCTGTTGCTGAATGAAGGAGCGGACATTCCACTAGAGGAACTGCCCGACGAATTGCAGGAAACACTCACGCATCAACTGGGTCAGATGGGTCTTGTAGACCGTGTGACGCTGGATGCAGTGGCGCAGGAGTTTGGCGACGCGCTGGATAGCGTGGGCCTGTCCTTCCCCCATGGCCTCGCCGGTGCGCTGGATGCGGTAAACGGCAAGATTGCCCCCGCCACCGCAGCGAGATTGCGCAAGATCGCCGGCGTGCGTCAGATTGGTGATCCGTGGCAAAGACTGCGAGAAATTTCGGCCGAGGATCTGGCCCAGATGGCGCAGGCAGAAAGCACTGAGGTGGCCGCCGTGATGCTGTCCAAGCTCGACACGGCCAAAGCCGCGCAATTGCTGGGGCACCTGCCCGGCCCCATTGCGCGACGCATCACCTATGCTATCTCCAAAACGGCCAATGTGACCCCTGAAGCGGTGGAACGGATCGGCTGGTCGCTGGCTGCTCAACTGGATCAACGCCCGTCGCAGGCGTTTTCCGATGGCCCCGGTGCGCGCGTAGGGGCGATCCTGAACCAATCGGCGGCCTCGACCCGCAATGGGCTGCTGACGGCCCTGAACGAAGAAGATGCCGAATTCGCGGATATCGTGCGTCAATCCATCTTCACTTTCGCGCATATCCCGGCCCGTATCGCCGCGCGCGATGTGCCCGCCATTCTGCGCGGGGTCGAACAAGCCAGCCTTGTCACCGCGTTGGCGGGGGCCGCTGCCGATAAAGACAAGGCGTCAGTCGAGTTCATCCTGTCCAGCATCTCTTCCCGTATGGCCGACAATCTGCGCGACGAAATGGCTGAACGCGGGCGCGTCAAACAGTCCGAGGCCGAAGAGGCCATGACCGAGATCGTAGGCGCAATTCGCGCCTTGGTAGACGATGGCACGCTGACATTGGTCGAGCCGGAAGAAGACGAAGACTGACCTCAACCGGCAGAGTGCTTGAGCTTGCCGGGCCGGGCCTGTATGTCTGGCCCAGCAAAACGCAACACGCCGTGAGACACCTCCATGCCTGTCGAAAAGTCAGAGCTCAGCCGGTTTGAGCTTGGGAAATACTATGTCGCCAGTCTGTTCCTGAAAGGCGTAATCGGTGGGATGCGGTTGCTGCCCTATGGAACCCGCATCGCGGCAATGGGGACCTTGGTGCGCGGATTGGCCCCGCTGGTGGGGTTCCGAAAACGGGTCCGAGGCAACCTGAAACTCACCTGCCCTGAGCTTTCAGATCGTGACATTAACCGTATCTCGGCTGAGGTCTCGGACAATGCAGGCCGGGCCATGATGGAACACTTCTCGCCCGAAGGGTTCACGGCGCGCCAACGCAACGCCAAGACATCCGGCCCCGGTGTGGCTGCTTTTGATGCCGCTGCCGCCGAGGGGCGACCGGTCATGATCATCGCAGCGCATTTCGGGCACTACCTGGCAGCGCGAATCGCGCTTCAGGCCCGCAGCGGGCGCCAAATAGGCTGCCTATACCGTCGCATGGCCAACCCTTATTTCAACGAGGCCTATGTCAAAGCCTTCTACAAAACCGGCTCACCCATGTTCGAACAGGGCCGGCGTGGGATGGTTGAGATGGTGCGTTCCCTCAAAGGCGGCGAAATGATCGCCATCGTCTCGGACCTGCACGTTCATGGCGGGGAGGAGTTAATGTTCTTTGGTAAACCCGCCGTCACATCCCTGCTGAATGCCGAACTTGCGATGAAGTTCAATGCGGTCATGATCCCCTGCTACGCAGTTCGCCAACCCAATGGTCTGGATTTCGAGATCGTGTTACACGACCCGGTGCCACATTCCGACCCCAGAACCATGACGCAGCATATCAACGACGATCTGGAAGAAATGGTGCGCCAGCATATGGGCCAATGGTTCTGGATTCACCGCCGCTGGAAGGCCTGGAACGGACTTGGCGTTCAGCCCGAAGACATGCCCTGATCACTTCACATGCGCGGCCGCGATGATTGGCCCGTGACCTGCCCGTTGCACCAAAACAACCGCTGGCAAGTCCGAATCCAACTGTGCTGAAAACGCCTGCTCATTGACCCCATCCCAGCGCCCGGCCATCTGCCAGCTTTCCACCACATTGGCATAGTCGAGGTTATGGCCCGCAAGCTCTCCACGCCGTATCGAGGCATGACGCAGCGGCGTGTACTGGACGACCCGCACGTCGTAGTTATCCCCAGCAGGCAAGTCGATCGGGGTCACGCGTACCGTCACCTCTTGCCCCGAACGCTCGGCCCGCACTTCGGCTGTGGGCGCGGCGATCAGATGCGCCTTGATCAGCCGATCCAATTCCTGCGTCTTCGCGCCAACTACATCATGCTGTCCGTTGATCACCATCTGTGGCGTGTAGATCATCGACCGACCACCATTGCGGGCATAGGCCCGTTGCCGCGACGTATGATCAGGAATGGCGTATTCGTCCTTCCAGCCGATGTAATCCCAATAGTCCACATGCAGCGCCAGCCCGATCACGTCATCGCGCTTTATCAGCTCATGCAAAAGCCGATCCGCCGGAGGGCAGGACGAACATCCTTGCGAGGTGAACAGCTCGATCACAACCGGATCCTCTTGCGCCGATACTGAAAAGGCGGCACAGGCGGATAGAATGGCAGCTGCTAGGGCAGATTTGAACATGAGTCCCCTCGGCTTGAAAATCTTGCAAAACGGATAAACGTTTTACTCTTCAAGCTCCAATCAAGGTTTCTTGAGACGAGGCGACCTCCTGCACTTGAATTTGCATACCACAGTATACACTTTCATCTTGTCAGTAACTGACGCTTGAACCCCGGACAAACGTGATCAAGATAAACCGCAGCGAATCCCATTTTCCAAGTCATTTGAAAGGGAGGCCAAAGGATGCCTATCAAAACCGGACAGGATAACGCCAAGACACGCCGCAGCCTGAGCGTGAATGGCAAAACCATTTCCTATTACTCCATCCCCGCCGCCCAAGAGGCCGGTCTGGGAGATTTTTCCAAGTTGCCCGCCGCGCTGAAAGTGGTGCTGGAAAACATGCTACGGTTCGAGGATGACGGGTTCTCTGTCTCGGTCGACGACATCAAGGCCTTTGCGGAATGGGGTGAAAACGGAGGCAAGAATCCGCGCGAGATCGCCTATCGCCCTGCCAGGGTGCTTATGCAGGATTTCACCGGAGTGCCTGCCGTGGTTGATCTGGCCGCCATGCGCGACGGGATCAAAGCTCTGGGCGGTGATGCGCAAAAAATCAATCCGCTGAATCCGGTGGATCTGGTCATCGACCACTCGGTCATGATCGACGAGTTCGGCAACCCGCGTGCGTTCCAGATGAATGTGGACCGAGAATATGAGCGCAACATGGAGCGCTACCAGTTCCTGAAATGGGGTCAGAACGCGTTCAACAATTTCCGCGTCGTTCCGCCCGGCACCGGCATCTGCCATCAGGTGAACCTAGAATATTTGGCCCAAACCGTTTGGACGGATACTGATCAGAATGGCGAAGAGGTCGCCTATCCCGACACCCTCGTGGGCACCGACAGCCACACCACTATGGTCAACGGCATGGCCGTTCTGGGATGGGGCGTCGGCGGGATCGAGGCTGAGGCAGCGATGCTCGGCCAGCCGATCTCGATGTTGATCCCCGAGGTCGTGGGCTTTGAACTGACCGGCGCGATGGTCGAGGGCACTACCGGCACTGACCTTGTGCTGAAAGTAGTCGAGATGCTGCGTGAAAAGGGCGTGGTTGGAAAATTCGTCGAATTCTACGGCGATGGTCTGGATCGCCTTCCGCTGGCCGACCGTGCCACGATCGCCAACATGGCCCCCGAATATGGCGCAACCTGCGGCTTCTTCCCAATCGACGGCGAAACCCTGCGCTACATGCGCAATACCGGGCGCGACGAAGAGCGACTTGCGCTGGTCGAAGCCTATGCCAAGGAAAACGGGCTGTGGCGTGATGAGAACTACGCGCCGATCTATACCGACACCCTGTCACTAGATATGGGCACCATTGTGCCTGCGATCTCGGGGCCGAAACGTCCGCAGGACTATGTGGCGCTGACGGAAGCGAAGGCCGCGTTCCTGAACGAGATGGAGAAGACCTTCAAACGCCCGATGGGCAAGCAGGTCGAAGTCAAAGGCGAGAACTACGGTATGGAATCAGGCAAGGTCGTGATCGCCTCGATCACCTCCTGCACCAACACCTCGAACCCCTATGTGATGATCGGAGCGGGTCTTGTAGCCCGCAAGGCCGCCGCGCTGGGTCTGGACCGAAAGCCATGGGTGAAGACCTCGCTTGCGCCGGGATCGCAGGTGGTTTCCGCCTATCTTGAGGCGGCGGGTCTGCAAGACGATCTGGACAAGATCGGGTTCAACCTTGTGGGCTATGGCTGCACCACCTGTATCGGTAACTCGGGTCCGATCCAGCGAGAAATCAGCGAAGCTATTTCCGATGGCGATCTTGTCGCCACCTCGGTTCTCTCGGGCAACCGTAACTTCGAAGGGCGGATCTCGCCGGATGTGCGCGCCAACTATCTGGCCTCGCCGCCTCTGGTCGTTGTCTATGCGCTGGCAGGCACCATGGATATTGACCTGACCTCCGAACCCATCGGTCAGGATCGGGACGGCAATGACGTCTTTATGAAGGACATCTGGCCCAGCCAGAGCGAAATCGCGGAGTTGGTCGAAGCAACCGTCACCCGCGAGGCGTTCCAGTCGAAATATGCCGACGTTTTCAAAGGGGATGAGAAATGGCGTGAGGTCGAGGTTCCGCAGCAGGAAACCTATGACTGGCCGCCGACCTCGACCTATATCCAGAACCCGCCCTATTTTCAGGGCATGGGGGCTGAGCCGGGCACGATCTCGAACATCGAGGGGGCCAAGGTGCTGGCGATCCTCGGTGATATGGTCACGACCGACCATATCTCACCCGCTGGATCGTTTGCCACGACCTCGCCCGCCGGTCAGTACCTGATGGAACGTCAGGTGCAGCCGCGTGAGTTCAACTCCTACGGCTCGCGCCGGGGCAACCATGAGGTCATGATGCGCGGCACCTTCGCCAATATCCGCATCAAGAACGAGATGCTGGACGGGGTTGAAGGTGGTTACACCAAGGGGCCAGATGGCGCGCAGACCTCGATCTACGACGCGTCGATGGCGTATCAGGCGAATGGCACCCCTCTGGTCGTTTTCGGAGGTGAGCAATATGGCGCGGGCTCTTCCCGTGACTGGGCCGCGAAGGGGACCGCTCTGCTGGGTATCAAAGCCGTGATTGCCGAGAGTTTTGAGCGTATCCACCGTTCAAACCTGGTGGGCATGGGCGTGATTCCGTTTGAGTTCACCGGCGGAGACACGCGCAAAACGCTTGGTCTAAAAGGGGATGAAACGGTCTCGATCCACGGTCTGGACACGATTGAACCGCTGCAGGAGGTGCCCTGCACCATCACCTATGGCGACGGGACCGAGAAGACCATCACCCTGAAATGCCGCATAGATACAGCCCCTGAGATCGAATACATCGAGAACGGTGGTGTTCTGCACTATGTGTTGCGCAACCTCGCGAAGGCGGGTTGACGCGGTGTTGATCCACAGACTGAGGAGGACGCCGACCGGCGTCCTTTTTTTTGCGAGACTCTGCCTCGCGCTCCAAGGTATTTGTGAACAGAAGAAGTTGATTGTGTCCTAAGTGGACTATCAACCTTATGCGGGAGGTTGGTATGGACAAAGTGGCTTTGGTAACCGGCGGCGCGCGGGGGATCGGGCGCGCCATCGTGGAAGACTTACGGCGCGATCATCGAGTTGCTTTCACATGGTTTTCAACCGAACCCGATCGGGTGTTGGAAGGGGAAGGTTTGCAACCGATACGGTCTGATCTGACGCAGGACGGACAGCCTGAAGCGGCTATACGCGACGTTGTGGAACGTTTCGGGCGGCTGGACGTGATCGTGAACAATGCGGGTTTGGTCCGGTCCACACCGAAAGAGGATTTTGACTGGGAAGATCATCGCTCCATTTTGGATTTAAATCTGCTGGTCCCCGCTGCTTTGTTGGCGGCTGCTCTACCTCATTTGAAACCGGACTCGGCGATTGTCAGCATTTCCTCGATGAACGCCGTTTTGCCACCGAAAGACGCGGTGATTTATGGGGCAAGCAAGGCGGCCCTCAACCTGTGGACACGCGGGATGGCAAAGGAACTTGGGCCTCAGGGTATCCGGGTTAATGCTGTGGCACCGGGGGCGATTAACATCCCCGAAGACCCACGCACCGAAGACTTGACCGCTTTGTTCGTCGAGAACACGGCCATAGGGCGGATCGGGAGGCCCGAGGATATCGCGAAGGCCGTAAGGTTCTTGGCGTCAGACGACGCCGCGTTCATCACGGGTGAGACCTTGGCTGTGACCGGTGGCTACAGGCTCTAACCGCCAGCCGCTTTTTCAAGCGCCGGGCGGATCGTGCTTTCGATCACACGTTGGGTGATCGGACCGGCGAAACGCAGGACCACGGTGCCTTCCCCGTCGATCACATAGGTTTCGGGAACGCCGTAAAGCCCCCAATCCAAAGCCATGCGGCCCTGCTCGTCGCGACCGATGCCGGTATAGGGATCGCCCAATTCAGTCAGAAAGCTTTGCGCATTGTCCAACTTGTCTTTGTAGTTGACGCCGTAGACCGGGATGCCTTCGTTCGACAGCGCCTCAAGGTTTGGATGCTCTGCGCGACAGGGGGCACACCAGCTGGCCCAGTAGTTGACCAGCTTGACCTGCCCGTCCCGCAGGGTCGCGTCGTCGAAAGGCGTTTTGCCCGGAAACTCGGTCAGGACGACCGGAGGGGCGGGTTGCCCTTCGCGGGCAGATGGAAGAGCGTTGGGGTCGTCTCGGAACATACCGATCCCGGCCAGAACGGCAAAAGCACCAAAAATCAAAGGCGGGGCGACCATCAAAGGCGAAATCTTAGCCATTGCGCGACATCCTTTGTTCGATTTTCTCCATCTCGGCCCGCACTTTGCGTCCCCGGATCACGCTAAAGACGACCAGCGCCACGAGCAGCAGGATCGAAGCAGCGTAGGACGACAAGACAGCGTCCGCGTATTTTCCAAGATCAGGCATCATGCGCCCACCCTTTCACGTGCCAGCAGCGCTTTGACCCGACGCGCGCGGATTTCTGTGCCGGTGCGATACAGAACCAATGCGATGAACAGCAGAACGAAGCCAATGATGCAGGTCAGCAATGGATAGAAGAAAACGTTGCTAACTTTCTCTTCGGTGTCCGTTCCCGTGACCGCTCCGGCTCGCATGACCGAGGCACCCTGGTGCAGCCCCTGATTCCAGAAGTTCACCGCATAGCGGCTGAGGATTGCGAAGACTGATCCCACAAGACACAGGACCGAGGTCAGGTCGGCGGCGGTGTCTGGATCCTCGATCGCCTCCCACAAGGCGACGTAGCCGAGATAGAACAGAAACAAGATCAGGAACGAAGTCAGGCGCGGATCCCAGGCCCACCATGTACCCCACATCGGCTGGCCCCAAATCGCTCCGGTCGCCAATGCGATCAGGGTCATCACGATGCCCACGGGTGCGGCGGCTCGCGCGGCCAGAGCGCTGACGTGATGGCGCCGCACCAGCCAGATCAACGACGTTACCAGCATCATCAGCCAGCAATTGATCGCCATCAGGGCCGATGGGACGTGCAAGTAGATGATCTTGACTGTCGAGCCCTGCCGGAAGTCGTCCGGCGTGAAGAAGAAGCCCCAGATCAACCCCACCACGATGCAAACCGCGGAGGTGATCCAGAAAAAGGGCAAGACACGCTCGCTGGTGGCAAGAAACTTGCGCGGGTTGGCATATTCCCAGAGGGCGTTGGCTTTGGCTGCGATAGACATGGCCGTTATTTAGTCTGACTCGGGTTCATTCTCAATTGACCTTGCTCAAAGTTGTGGCGCTTCACCGCAGATTGATGCGCAGGACCGCTGCGCTGGCAAATGGAAGCAGAGCGATCGTGGCCATCGTGATCCCCGCCAGCATCAGAAGTGGGGTTTGGGTCTCCATCCCGGCGGCACCCCGGCGGGCGACTTCTGCGCCGAAGATCAGGGTTGGGACGTATAGCGGTAGAACCAGCAGTGACAACAGCAGGCCACCGCGTTTCAGGCCGACGGTCAGGGCTGCGCCGAATGTGCCGATGACGCTCATGGCGGGCGTGCCGAGCAGGAGCGAGATCACCAGCCAGAAGAACCCCGGCGTGGGAAGGTTCAGCAAGACGCCCAAAAACGGTGCCGCAAGAACCAGAGGTAAACCGGTCGTGATCCAATGCGCCAGCGCTTTGATCGAGACGACGGCCTCTAGCGGCAGAGGAGCGGTGGCCAAAAGGTCCAGCGAGCCATCCTCCCAATCCAAGGCCAGAAGGCGGTCGAGGGACAACAGGCAGGCCAGCAAAGCACCCAGCCATAGAATTCCCGGCGCGATGGTCGAGAGTAGGGACGATTGTGGACCGACAGCAAAAGGCACCAGAACCGTTACGATCAGGAAGAAGGCCAGGCCGAGACCAAAGCCTCCGCCTGCGCGGAAGGCCAGCTTCAGGTCGCGCAGCAACAGGGCGATCACAGGAAGCCTCCGTCGAAGTCATCGATAGGTTGCGGCTTGGCCTTGTAGGGACCGACGTCCAGAATCTCTCCGTCGAGGCCGAGGTCGATATGGGTTGCGATCAGGGCCGAGCCGCCCTGCCCCAAATGCCCACGCACGGCGCTGGCGAACATCTGAACGGCGTTTTTGTCGAGCGAGACGGTTGGTTCGTCCAGCATCCAGATCGGCCGCCCCGTGACCAGCATCCGTGCAAGGCCCAGCCGGCGCTTTTGCCCTGCCGACAGGTTGCCCGCATGGCGATCGGACAGTTCATTCAGCGCAAAGGCGTCTAGTGCTGGCTGGATGTCATAGGTACCAAAGACCGACGCCCAGAAGGCGAGGTTTTCGACCACTGTCAGGGTTGGCTTCAAACCATCGGAATGCGAGGCGTAAGCTATTTGGTCCTCTGCCCCTTCGATCTGTCCCGCCAAAGCAGGCTGTAACCCCGCTAAAGAGCGGAGGAGTGTTGTTTTGCCGATTCCGTTTGGCCCACGCAAAATCAGCGCCCGACCGGGGGTGAGTTTGAAGCTCACCCTCTCGAGCACGGGCACGCCACCACGGGTGATGGTCAGATCGGAAACGGATAGTGTCATGAGACTCGCTTATCCGATTGGGGACGCAGGCAAAAGGTTGGATTTGACGCAGGTGACGAAGGTGGCGCGTCTGGGGTGCTAGAATGCGAGGGGCGCTGCCCCTCGCGCTCCCCGAGATATTTTGGGCCAGATGAAGAGGATCCCGTCAGACGGGGATCAGAGCGAGCGCGATGCGGCGACCTTCGGATAGAAGGACGTTGTAGGTGCGGCAGGCGGCGGGTGAGTTCATGATCTCGACGCCGATCCCGGCGGACTCGAGAGTTTGGCGCAGCTCGGGCGGGATATGGACCAGCTCTTCTCCGGTTCCTATGAACAGGACGTCAACGAGCTCGGACAGTTCGCTCAGTGGCTCGTCGTCTGAGTATCCGCCCCACACCTGCGTTCCCGTCGGGCCAGTCAGCACTGCGCCTTGATGAACGCGCCCTCCGATCCGGAAAAAGCCGGGGCCGTATCCGTCCACGGGTTCGGCGTTGGTATAGTTGATCTCATTCAGTCGCATGCGCAGTATTTACCCCCAAAGCGGCAGGCCGGACAAGGCAGCCAGCGCAATCGCCAGATAGGCGGCCGCGCGGTAGAGGCGCTCTCGGTCTGGTCGAAAAAGCCACCCGCCCAGCCAATTGCCCAGCAGGTTGGGTAGCGCCAGAAGAAGCCCCAGCCCAGCAGCGGCGAGGGTGACCTGCGCCATGCCGGTAAGATAGCCGAGTAGCAGGAAGTCGAACCCGAACAGAAACAACAGGATTGTCGCGCGAATGACATCCACCGGCAGTGGGCGCGACATGTAGAACAGGATGACGGCCGGACCAGGGAGCCCTGCGACACCGCCAAGAAACCCGGCGGCTCCGCCGATACCCGTGACCATCACGCGGCCGACATGACCGTGATATCGCAGGCCTAGGATCAGAATGGCCAGCATTGCAAGGGCCAGACCGCTGACCGCATAGCGGAAAACCTCGGGCGCGACCTGCGTCAGCACCCAAAGCCCCAGCGGAAGGACAAGAGCGCAGCCGAGCAGAAGGCGTGTCAGATCGCCCTTGTTCACAGCGCTCCAAGCCCGGCGCAGATTCGGCAAGGGGCCAAAGATATCCATGATCGTCAGGCCGATCAGCGCTCCGAACGGGCCGAGATATGGGGTGGCGATAGGCAGGAAAACCAAAGCGGTGCCAAACCCCGAGAAACCGCGAACGACGCCCCCAAGAAAGGCTGCGAATAAGACAACGGCCAGACCCTGTGGGGACTGGCCGAAGAACTCAGGCATCTACGTTGGCAAACTGGTTGCCTGCGTTGTTCGACGGCTTGGACCAGTCGCGCTTGACGCCCAGCCACAGCAGGATGGTCGAGGCCACGAAGACCGACGAATAGGTCCCCACGATCACACCCCAGATCATCGCGAAGACAAAGCCGCGGATCACGTCACCGCCCAGCACGTAGAGCGAGATCAGCGCCAGCAGGGTCGTGACCGAGGTCATCACCGTCCGGCTGAGGGTTTCGTTGATCGAGATGTTAAGAACCTCTTTGAGGTCTTTCTTCTTATACTTCCGCAGGTTTTCACGCACCCGGTCAAACACGACTACGGTGTCATTAAGTGAGTAACCCACGATGGTCAGAAGCGCCGCGATGATGGCCAGATCGAAGCGGATTTGAAGCTCGGAGAAGATGCCGATGGTCAGGATCACGTCATGCACAAGTGCCGCGACCGCGCCAAGAGCGAACTGCCATTCGAACCGCAGCCAGATATAGACGAGCACCGCTCCGATGGCCAAAACGATGGCGATCACGGCTGTCTGGATCAACTCGCCCGAGACTTTGGGGCCAACCGACTCCACCGATACGAATTGGATATCGGGGATCACGGCCTGCAACGCGCCCTCAACAGCTGTGATGGTCGAGGCTTCGACAGCTTCTGCATCTGCCTGTGCCTGAATGCGGATCATTGCAACGTTGTCTTCCGGTCCGAAGGTCGGGTCAAAAATCTCAGTGATTGAGACGTCGCCCAGTTCGAGAGGTGCAATTGCGTCGCGATAGACACCCACGTCAATCGGCTGGGTGCTTTCGGTACGGATCGTTGTGCCGCCCCGGAAGTCGATGCCGAAATTCAAACCCTGCAACATGAATGAGGCAAAGGCCACAACCATCATCAGGGCCGAAATGCCCAGCCAGAGCTTCCAGCGGCTGAAGAAATCGAACGAGGTGCTTTGGGGTACGAGTTTCAGTCTCATCATCAAACCTCGATCGTTTTCGGACGGCGGCGTTCGAACCACATGACGACCATCAGGCGCGTCACGAAGATCGCGGTGAAGACCGAGGTCAGGATACCCAGGCCCAGAGTGATGGCGAATCCGCGCACGGGGCCGCTGCCCATGGCAAACAGGATCACCGCCGTGATGAAGGTGGTCACGTTGGCATCCGCGATGGCCGACAGGGCCTTTTCATAGCCCAGCTCAATCGCACGCGCGGGACCTTTGGCAGATTTCAGTTCCTCTCGGATACGTTCGAAAATCAGCACGTTGGCGTCCACGGCCATACCGACCGTCAGAACAATACCCGCAATGCCCGGCAGGGTCAGCGTGGCGCCGATCAGCGACAGCAGTCCGAACAAAAGGCCCACGTTGATGATCAAGGCAATGTTGGCGAAAAGGCCAAACAAACCGTAGCTGAGCGCCATGAACACCAGCACCGCGGCAAAGGCTACCATAGTGGCGACTTTACCGGCGTCTATGCTGTCCTGACCCAATTCGGGGCCGATGGTGCGTTCTTCGAGGAACTCCAGCTCGGCAGGCAAGGCCCCTGCCCGCAGCAGGATGGCGAGATTGGTGCTTTCCTCGACCGTGAAGTTGCCGGTGATGATGCCTGAGCCGCCGGGAATGTGGCTTTGGATCACAGGGGCCGAGATCACCTCATCATCCAACACAATCGCGAAAGGTGCGCCGATATTTTCCAGCGTGTAGTCGCCGAATTTGCGCGCGCCCGATGTGTTGAACCGGAAACTGACGGCGGGACGTCCGTTCTGATCAAACGAGGGCTGCGCATCAACCAGTTCCTCCCCAGTCACGACAGGAGAGGATTCAAGCGTGTAGTACACACCGCTTTCGTCAATCGACGGCACCACTTCTTCACCGATGCCTGCAACGGCATCCGGGTCCGTGCCACGACCGACAACCGGGTTGAAAGTCAGCTGCGCCGTCGTGCCGATGATCTCTTTCAGCTCGCCTGCACTTCCGATCCCGGGAACCTGAATCAGGATACGGTCTGCACCTTGGCGCTGAATGGTGGGTTCACGCGTACCAACCTCGTCAATCCGGCGGCGCACGATCTCAAGCGATTGACGCACGGTGCGATCGTCCGAGGCCAGCTTCTCCGCCTCGGAGAGCTGCACAACGATTGTGTCGCCATTGGCAAAAGCTTCGATATCGGTCGCACCGACACCTGTCAGCGTCTGAACCTGACGGGCCAGACCACGAACGGTTTCGAGCGCACGAGACATCCCCTCGGGCTGGCTGATGCGGACGCGAATCTGATCGGGGTCCGAGTCCTGACGACGGATCGTACCAACGGTGGAACGCTCATCCCGCAGGGCGTCGCGGATTTCGGGCCACATCGCCTCCATGCGGGATTCGTAGACATCCTCGACCTTGACCTCGGCCAGCAGATGCGCACCGCCCCGCAGATCGAGGCCCAGATTGACCAGGGAGGACGGCAGCCAGTTCGGCCACTGCGCCGCCTCGGCCTGATTTTCGGGCGTATCCGCGCCAAGCTCAATCGCGGCTTTGGCGTCGTTGGATTGTTCGACCCGCGTGTAGAACGCATTCGGCAGAGCCAAGAGCAGGCCGGTCACACAGACCAGCCAGATCAGAACCCGCTTCCAGGTATCAATTTGCAGCATAACCCTGCCTTTTCAAGGAATTGTAAGGCGAAGTTACTTCGCAGGTTCGGTCTTGTTCAGAACCTGAGCGATGGTTGACTTGACCACACGAACCTTAACGCCCTCGGCGATCTCGACCTCGATCTCGTTGTCGCCTTCCTTGACCTTCGACACCTTGCCGATCAGACCACCCTGTGTGACGACCTGATCGCCACGGCGCACGGCTTCGACCATGGCCTGGTGCTCTTTCATCTTCTTTTGCTGCGGACGGATCAGCAGGAAATACATGATCGCGAAGATCAGGATCAGCGGGAGAAACTGGGCGATTGCGCCACCTTCCATGGGATATTCCTTTTTCTTTGACCTGCGGCACCGTTCCGCAAATTTGGCGGGAACCTATGCGCTGATATGCGTGTTTGCAAGCAATGGCGGCAGCGTGACCCACCTGAACGCACACCTGCCGCCACAAGAACCGTCAAAACGTTGCAGATATGTCCTAGGAACACTGTTTAAACCGGGTATAGTTCCAAACAAGGGGGACACATGGCACGGCAATTCAAACCCTTCCATTTGCTACGTTATTTTCTCACTGCAATGGCGGCAGCCCTTTGGCTAAGCCAACCTGTCCGGGCACAAGAGTCACCGACCGATGCGCCTGCGCCAGAAGCTGCTGAATCGGAAACTTTTATGGCCCCAGTTATAATAGACGGGGACGTTCTGTTTCAGGTTCGAGGCTCAAGCGCACTACCCGCCCCCGAGCGTGCCGAAGAAGTTCAAGACAAGATCATAGAAATCGCCGAAGCGTCGGACGCGTCCGAGGTGACTATCAGCTTTGAGGAAACCGAGTTCGGCACCTGGCTTCTGGTTGATGGTGAACGGGTTTCGATCGTCACCGAAGCCGATGCAGAATTGGACCAGATGGAACTCAGCGTTGTCAGCGTTCTGCACGGCAATGCAATCAAACAGGCTATTGAGGCCTACCGTTTGAACCGAACTGAACAGGCGCGGGTTTCAGGCGCTATCGAAGCCGCAGCTTGGACCTTGGGCTTTGTTGTCTTTGTGGTTGTGATCTTTTGGCTGCACCGCAGAATCCGGCGGCGGACACTGAGATTCGTGAAGCGCTACCTTAAGGACGTGGAAACCGCCACGGCCAAGAGCGTTCAAGCCGAGGCCATTGCAGCCTTGGTGCGCTACGGGCTTAATTTCGTCCTTTTGGTGATTTTCTTCCTGGGTTTCTACTACTACCTGTCTTTTGTCCTACTGGCCTTTGCCGAAACCCGGTATTTCGCGCAATTGCTGCTGACCTATCTAACCGAGCCGGTCCTTCTGATCTTCCAAGGCATCCTCAGCTATATCCCGAACATGATCATGCTTGGCCTGATCGCATGGGTAACTATGTATATTATCAAGGGCATGCGGGTCTTCTTCGACGCAGTCGAAGCCGGATCGTTCGATATGGGGGATTTTGAGAAGCATTGGGTTAACCCCACCTTCAACATCGCCCGAGTTGTCGTGATCCTGATCGCACTGGTCTTTGCCGTGCCCTACATTCCAGGCTCGGATTCGGCGGCGTTTCAAGGCCTGACCATTCTGGTCGGTGCGATGCTGTCATTGGGCGCGAACTCGGTCGTGTCGAACATGCTGGCCGGGCTATTCGTGATCTATCGCCGCTCAACCTCGATCGGGGACCGTATTCAGATCGGGGATCACATCGGCGACGTGGTGCAGATCAAGCTGATGGAAACACATCTGAAATCCATCAAGAACGAGTTGATCTCGATCCCCAACGCGCAGCTGATGAATTCAGACGTGGTGAATTTTTCGAAGAAAACAGATGGCAGCGGGCTGTTGCTGCACACAACCGTTGGCATCGGCTATGAAGAGCCACCCGAAAAGATCGAGGCAATGCTGATCGAGGCCGCCAATCGCACCAAGGGGATCAAGTCCAAACCCGAACCCTTTGTCCTGTGGACCGCGCTGGCCGACTACGCGATCAACTATCAGATCAACGGATACACTACGCGGGGCAGTATCATTCCCAAGATCCGCTCGGACCTGCATCGCAACATTGTGGCCGTATTCAACGAGAATAACGTGCAGATCATGACTCCCTCGTACATCGCGGATCCGCCCGAACCTAAGATCCCGCCCGGGGAATGGGACGGACATCTGGCTCATCACGATGAGGAGCCGGACAGTTAGGCGCAGTTTGGTTAACCAGCGCTACACCCTCCAAGATATATGGTGCATAAGCAGTCGCAGTGATTCACTGCATTCAAGGATCTGAACTATGCACGACATCCGCGCCATTCGCGAAAACCCAGCTGCTTTCGACGCCGCACTCGCGCGCCGTGGGGACGCGCCGGTGTCGTCAGACCTGCTGCGGCTGGACGAAAGCCGCCGCGCCAAGATTTTGGCTGCTGAAACGGCGCAGGCCGAACAGAACAAGGCCAGCAAAGAGGTCGGCGCAGCCAAAGCCCGCGGTGATGAGGCCGAATTTGAACGCCTGCGCGCGCTAGTAGCTGAAAAGAAGGCCGAAATCGCCCGGATGCAGACCGAGGCCAAGGATCTGGACGCTCTGCTGACAGACCAACTGATCCGTATTGCCAACCTACCCGCCGACGATGTGCCAGAGGGCGCCGACGAGAACGACAATGTCGAGGTGAGCCGTTGGGGTACCCCGCGCGAAATGGACTTTGCCCCAAAAGAGCATTTTGAGATTGAGGCCGTTCAAAACGGTATGGATTTCGAAACCGCCGCGAAACTCTCTGGCTCGCGCTTTGTGCTGCTGTCCGGCGGCGTTGCGCGTATCCACCGTGCACTGGCCCAGTTCATGCTGGACACGCATATCAACGAAAACGGTCTGACCGAGGTCAACGGCCCGGTTCTGGTTCTGTCCGAAATGATGCAGGGCACCGGCCAGCTGCCGAAATTCGGCGAGGACAGCTATCAGACCCGCGAAGGTTGGTGGTTGATCCCGACCTCCGAGGTTTCGCTGACCAACATCGTCAACGATACGATGATAGAAGAAAGCTACCTGCCCCGCCGATATACCGCGCATTCGCTCTGCTTCCGGTCCGAGGCCGGTTCGGCGGGCAAAGACACCCGCGGAATGCTGCGTCAGCACCAGTTCGAAAAGGTCGAGATGGTCTCGATCACCCATCCCGAGACCTCGGATGACGAACAAAAACGCATGGTTCGCTGCGCCGAGGGCATTCTGGAAAAGCTGGGCGTGCCGTATCGCACCGTTATTCTGTGTACCGGCGACATGGGCTTTGGCGCCCGCCGTACCTTTGACATCGAGGCATGGCTTCCCGGTCAGGACACCTATCGCGAGATCAGCTCGGTCTCAACCTGTGGTGATTTTCAGGCCCGCCGCATGAATGCGCGTTTCCGGCCCGAAGGCGGTGGCAAACCAGAATATGTCCACACGCTGAACGGCTCTGGCCTTGCGGTGGGTCGCTGCCTAATCGCCGTGCTGGAAAACGGTCAGAACGCAGACGGCACGGTCAGCCTGCCCGATGTCCTTGCCCCCTATCTGGGTGGCAAGCTGACGCTACAGCTGGACGGTACATTGGCATAAGAAAACCGGCATCCGCGTTGCACGGTGCCGGTTCGAAACACATGAAAGGGCGAGGAAGAGTTACTTCTTCGCCTTTTTCTTATCCTTCTTCTTGTCAGATTTTTTGTCCGACTTCTTGGCGTCCTTTTTGCCTGTATCTTTCTTCTTGTCGGCCTTCTTGGACTTGTCGTCCTTCTTGGATTTCTTCCCCTTCTTGGACTTGGCTTTAACCTTATCCTTGGCCTTTGAGAACGCGGCCTCCATCTCGGCCCGCTTTTTCGCAGCTTTCTCAGCCTTGGCTTTTGCCTTGGCTTTCTTCTTGGCCTTCGCCTCTGCGGCTTCTGCAGCGGCTTTTTCCTCGGCGGCTTTGCGTGCAGCTTCGGCGGCGCGCTTCTCGGCAGCGGCGGCGACAACTGTCTTGCGCGCAGCGGGACGTCGAGCCGCCGGTTTACGCGTAGCGGGCTTGCGGGCAGCAGGTTTCCGGGCGGCTGCGCGACGAGGGGCTGGTTTGGCAGCCGCCGGTTTCGCAGCAGTCGCCTCTTTTGCAGCGGCAATCAGGACCGCTGCGCGCGCCACACCAACGCGGGGGACCTTGACCAGATCGTCCGGTTTCGCTTTCGCAACGGCTTCGGCGGTCTTGAAACCGTTATCGGCCAAACCTTTGGCGAGCGTATCGCCAACGCCTTTTATCTCGGTCAATGCGGTCATTCTGGGTCCTTTCTCTGTCTCCCTGGTCACCTGTATATACACAGGATATACGCTCTTCAAGCAGAGCTGCGCCTATGACGATCCATGGGCCAAGTCAGCAGTCTGCCCTTTTTTCGGAAATGGCACCAGCCGTTTGGCGTCTTCGTCCCATAGTTTCAGGTTCAACGCTGCCACGGCTTCGGGGAACTTGATCCGACGCGGCGTGTATTCGGGCGGCAGGTTATAGTGGCATTCACGCAACCGGTAGGACGGGATACGGGCGTTGAAATGGTGAATATCGTGCAAGGTGATACAGGCCACCGCGTTGTCGAACCACCAACCGAAATCCAGCGCTGACGAGCCCTGAAGAGCCGCGATTTGCGGATCCAGATCCGGTCGACGATCCCAATATGTGTCCTCGAAATTGTGCTGTAGATAGACGAGGAATACGCCCAGCATCCCACCCAGCAAGGAAAACACAAGCCAGACAAAAATACCGGTCGTCCCGGCGATCAGGTAAAGCAGCCCGAGAAAAACGACGATCGAGAGGTTGTGCAGAACAACGCCCTTTACACCAAACCGCACCGTGTTTTTGGGCCACCGGTAGCGAATGAAATAAGTGAACAAAGCACCGACCGGCACCAGAATGAACGGGTTGCGGTACAGGCGATAGACAAGACGTTTGAGCCAGTCCGCCTCGTTCCATTCCCGCAGGGTCATGGTGTGGATTTCACCAGTCTCCCGATGCTCAAGGTTGCCGATCCCTGCGTGATGCAGATTGTGGTTCTGCTTCATCACCTCAAAAGGAGCAAAGGTGACAGGCGACAGGCCGTGCCCCGCCCATTCATTCTGCTGCCGGGTTTCGAACAGGGAATGATGCCCACAGTCATGTTGCAGCACGTAAAGTCGCACAGCGGAAAAGGCGAAGATGATCCCGGCTGGGACCATGACATACCAATGGTCCACGTTCACAATCGCCAAGGCCAGCGAGGCAAAATAGACGGCGAAGGTTCCGAAATAGCTCAGGGCTGCAAGCCTGTTGTCCTGAACCGCGTATTGCCGCGTATAGTCTCTGAGATTCATCAAGCCCTCTCCCACGATGGCCCGTTTAAATGAGAAGCAAAAGGAATTCAGACCCGCCGCAGGACGGACCGCGCACAGGAAACAAATGCACGCTCCTGAATGCTAGCGTGCAGAAAGGGCGCTGTCACGCCCTTGCGCTGAAAATGCTGAAAATTGGCGCAGTTACGCGCGTCCCTTGAGATGTTTAGCCAAGGCACCGGCGTTTTTCTTGCGCCGCCCTTTATAGGGGTTCTTGTCACCTTGCCCACGCAGCGTCAGACGGATCGGCGTACCGGGCATGTCAAAATCCTCGCGCAGGCCGTTGACCAGATAGCGAGTATAGCTGGCCGGCATCTTGTCGGGATGAGAGCACATCACGACAAAGCCCGGCGGCCGCGTTTTTGCCTGGGTCATGTAGCGCAGCTTGATGCGGCGTCCTTGCGGGGCTGGCGGCGGGTGCTGCTCGAGCATTGCGGTCAGCCAGCGGTTCAGCGCGGCGGTGGGTACCCGGCGGTTCCAGATATCATGCGCACGCAAGATGGCGGCGCGCAAACGTTCCAGCCCCCGGCCCGTTTTGGCCGACACGGTGATCAGAGGTGCGCCCCGCAGTTGCGGCAGCAGCCGGTCGAAGGACTCTTTGAGTTCGCGCAGCTTCTCCTGCTTGTTTTCCTCAACGTCCCATTTGTTGACGGCTACGACGACCGCACGGCCTTCCCGCTCGGCCAAATCGGCGATCCGCAGGTCTTGTTGCTCGAACGGAATGGCCGCATCCAGCAGGACGACAACGACTTCGGCGAATTTAACCGCGCGCAGACCGTCCGAGACCGAGAGCTTTTCGAGCTTTTCTTGAACTTTCGCCTTTTTGCGCATGCCCGCAGTGTCGAAAATCCGCATCGGAGTGCTTTCGCCATCCGGATCGGCCCAATCGACCCGAAGACTGATCGCGTCACGGGTGATCCCAGCCTCGGGGCCGGTCAGAAGGCGATCCTCGCCCATGATTTTATTGATCAGGGTGGATTTACCTGCATTCGGGCGGCCTACGACGGCAACCTGCAACGGCTTCGCTGCGGTGATCAGAGGGGTTTCGCCCTCTCCATCCTCATCCAGCTCGATATCCACTACAGGGGCTTCGTCTTCGGCCTCTTCCTCAGCCGCATCTGCCAGAGGCATCAGCTGGGCGTAAAGGTCAGTCATCCCCTCGCCATGCTCGCCGGAAAGGCGCACTGGTTCGCCGAGGCCAAGGTTATAGGCCTCAAGAACACCGGCATCAGCAGCCGACCCTTCGGCTTTGTTGGCCGCCAAAATCACGTGTTTGGAGCGTTTGCGCAAAATCTCTGCAAACATCTCGTCGGTCGGGGTTAGACCGGTGCGCGCGTCGATCATGAAGAGGCAGACATCTGCCATATCCACCGCGCGCTCGGTCAGACGGCGCATGCGGCCCTGAAGGCTATCATCAGTCGCGTCCTCAAGACCCGCCGTGTCGATCACGGTGAACCGCAGATCACCCAGCCGCCCTTCACCTTCGCGCAGGTCGCGCGTCACGCCGGGCTGGTCGTCGACCAAGGCCAGACGTTTGCCCACGAGGCGGTTGAACAATGTGGATTTGCCCACGTTCGGGCGGCCCACGATGGCGAGGGTCAGCGACATGATACTCAACTTTCAAGACTCAGACGCGCCCTTTAGCGCATCTTTTGGTCAACGGAAAGCGTGTAGATCACCTTTGGTCGACACGACATACAGTGTTTGTCCGGCAACGACAGGCGCGGTGGTCGCGCCTCCGGGGACTTCGACCTGATGCACAAGCGCCCCGTTCACCGGGTTGAAGAACCGCAGGAACCCGTCATTCGAGGCGATCACAATGCGCCCTCCGGCCAGGATCGGGCCATAATGGGCCACGATCGGACCGCGACGGTTTGGTTTGTCCTTTACAAAGCCCGGTAGGTCCTGCGCCCAGATCACCGAACCATCGGCGCTGTTCAAGCGGACCAGCTGGCTGCGATCGCTGATCAGGAAGATGCTGTTGCCTGCGGGCCAGACGGTATCAACCGCGCCTTCATCTGCAGTCCAGCGGCGCTCACCTGTTCCCGCGTCAAATGCAACGGTGCGCCCAGAGTGGTTACCGATGAAGATGGTATCACCGACCACCATCGGGCTGCCGGTCACATCGACAATTCGAGCTGTGGCGCGCCCACGACGCCCCCCTGCCACCGAGGCATTCCAACGGCTGATCCCGCCCCGCTTGAATGTTGCGGCGATATCACCCGAACCAAAGGCAAAGACAGCTAGGTCCGAGGTCACAACTGGCGCAGGTGCGCCCAGAACGTTGCCGACGCTAGGGGTACCCTCAATCTGCCATTGGATGCGGCCATCCTTTGTGTCGACGGTCCAACCGGTTTCATCCCCAGCGACGAGGTACAGCAGCCCGTTACTCACCAAAGGCGCGCCACTGCCAGTTGCGTTCAGGCGCTTCTGCCACCGGATCGCGCCGGTCTTTGCATCCAACGCCGTCAGACGGCCAAAACCGGAGGAGACATAGAGAACGCCCCCCGAATAGGCCATACCACCGCCCGTGGCATCCGCGTCTCCGTCGGTTGCTGGAATCAGATTGGTGCTCCAGGCGACCTGTCCCTGCGGTGTCACCGCCGAAACCGTCGCCCCTGCGTCAAGCGTGTAGACCAGCCCCCCCGCAACAACCGGGTCTGCCGTAATTCGTTGTTTGCGGGAATCGCCATCCCCAATCGAGGCCGACCAAATACGTTGAGGTGTCGCACGCAGCGAAGCATTTGACGTCCGGAAGGCGGGCGTTCCGGGACTTTGCGGCCAGCTTGCATTGGCGCTCTGCGATGGAAGACTAATCGGCTGCGAGCCGCTTTTGGCGACCGTTTCGAGGTCTGAGGCGGGTCGGATATCCTCACGCTCGCCGGGCAAGATCTGTTCGGGTTCTTCACAAGCGGTCAGAGCGGTCAGGGCCAGTGCCGCAATCGGCAGTCCCACGCGAGAGAAAAGTCTTGTTACCATTTTTATCCGAACTCGCCTGTCATTAACCTGTGTTCCGCCCGATCAACCCTGCTGAGCGACCAATGGCTCGGGCTCAGCGCCAAGTGCAACAATCAATTGCGCCGCGCGTTGTTGCAGATCCACGCTGACCTCTGCGTCCTGACGCAGCGCTTGCAACCGTTCCAACGCGGCATCCGTATCACCCTCGGCGATGTCTATCAGGGCCAGTTGCTCTTGAGCCAGAAGGCGCAGCGGGGCGCCGGGTGCGGCCAAAGCCTCGAACTGTTGTCGCCGATCTGCAGCGGGCATTGTGTCGGATTGAAGCAGCAGTGCCTTGAAGCTTGCAATGGCACGATAAATCTCGGGCAGATCGCCCTGAACGGCCACAGCATTCAGACTGTCGACTGCATCCTGCCGGGAATCAGCATCGAGCTGTGAAGCCGACAGAAGCATGTTGCGCACAGCCTCACCACCCGGCGTCAGTACGTCCACCTGCTCAAGGCCAGCGACGCGTGCGGCCGTATCGTTTTCCGCCAGCGCGGCCAGAATGTCATCGCCCAGCTTCTGAGCCTGCGACGTGTCCCGCGCCTTGCGGTATTCGTTGAAGGCGGCCCCACCGACGATCAGCACGACGGCAACAACACCGACCCAGCCCCAACGCCGCAAAAGCAGATACAGCCGGTCGCGGCGCACCTCTTCTGTGACCTCATCAATGAAACTGTCGGTATCGCTCATACCTGCCCCCGGGCTGTGTATCCTGTCTTGGTGGGCCATGTCATACCCCGGCACCACGGCCAAGCCAAGGGTCGGATTTTGCACAATTCCGCTGACTGCATGCGCCCTTGCGAAAAAAAATAAACCGAACTAATCAGTTTAGCGTAGAAAATACACAAGCCGACGCCCATCTTTCACTATACTACCCCGGTCTAAGCCGGCGAATTTTTTAAGGAGACCAGCTTTATGCGTCTGATTTCATTCATCAATGCCGCCTTGGTGATTGTCGCGCTGTATTTCCTTGTTTTTGAGCGTGACGCGCTGTTCGCCTTTGCAGGCAGAGGTGACGTAGAGGAAAGCACCCCATCAGAGACCGAAGAGGCGGTGGTTTCGCTAGCTAATGAAAATGCTGTGCGCGTGGTCGCCCTGCGCTCGGTCGCGCGCGAGATTGACAGCGCCGTCCTGCTGCGTGGCCAGACAAAAGCCAACCGTCAGGTCGAAGTGCTGGCCGAGACGACCTCGACCGTAATCTCAGAACCTATGCGCCGCGGTGCTTTTGTTGAGGCAGGCGATCTGCTGTGTGAGCTTGATCCCGGCACCCGTCCCGCCAGCCTAGCCGAAGCGAAGGCAGGCAAGCTTGAGGCCGAAAGCCGCATCCCCGAGGCCGAGGCGCGTCTGGAAGAAGCACATGCCCTTGTGGCCGAGGCAGATATCAACCTGAAAGCGGCCCGCAAACTGTCAGAGACGGGCTTTGGCTCAGAAACCCGCCGCGTCTCCTCCGAGGCCGCGATGAGCAGCGCCGAGGCAGGTATCAAATCGGCTGAAGCCGGGCTGGAAGCCACCCGCGCCGGAATCGAATCCGCCGCTGCCGAGGTTGAAGCTGCCCAACGTGAAATGGATCGGCTGACGATCGAGGCCCCGTTTCAGGGCCTGCTGGAAAGCGACACCGCCGAATTGGGCAGCCTGATGCAACCCGGGACGCTCTGCGCCACGATCATCCAGCTGGACCCGATCAAGCTTGTTGGATTCGTGCCCGAGACCGAAGTTAACCGCGTTCAGGTCGGGGCGCTGGCCTCGGCCCAACTGGTCACCGGTCGTCAGGTCGAAGGCCGCGTGACCTTCCTCAGCCGCTCGGCAGATGAGACGACCCGCACCTTTGAGGTCGAGATCACCGTACCGAATGAAGATCTGACCATTCGTGATGGCCAGACAGCGACAATCCGTATCTCGGCCGAAGGGGCCAAGGCGCATCTGCTGCCGCAATCGGCTCTGACCCTCAGCAACGAAGGGCAGCTTGGCGTGCGCACCGTCGGCGCGGGCGATGTGGTCGATTTCATGCCGGTCCGCGTGTTGCGCGACACGGCCGAGGGCGTTTGGATCGACGGTCTGCCTGAAACCACGGACATCATTGTGGTCGGGCAGGAGTTCGTCGTCAAAGGCGTCACCGTGAACCCGACCTATCAGGAGGTCACGCAATGACGGGTATCGTTAGCTGGGCCGCCGACCGGGCCCGCATGGTTCTGGCCTTCATCCTGATTTCGCTGGTCATCGGCGGGTTCGCCTATGTCAATCTACCGAAAGAGGGCGAGCCGGATATCGAGGTCCCTGCCCTGTTCGTATCGGTCGTCTTCCCCGGAATCTCGGCTGAGGATTCCGAGAATCTGCTGGTCAAGCCGATGGAGACCGAACTGGCAGATTTGGACGGTCTCAAAGAGATGACCGCGACCGCCGCCGAGGGCTATGCAGGCCTGTTCCTTGAGTTCGAATTCGGCTGGGACAAGACCGCGATCACCGCCGATGTCCGCGATGCGATGAACAGCGCACAAGCCGAGTTTCCCGACGGGGCCGAGCAATACTCGCTGAGTGAGCTGAACTTCTCCGAATTCCCCATCGTCATCGTCAACCTGACCGGCGCGGTGCCCGAACGAACCATGGCGCGCATCGCCAAGGACCTGCAGGACGATATCGAAGCGCTGGACTCCGTGCTTGAGGCTGGGATCGCAGGCAATCGCGATGAGCTACTTGAGGTCATCATCGACCCATTGCGTCTTGAGGCCTACAACGTCACCGCCAATGAGCTGATCACGGTTGTGCAAAACAACAACCAGTTGATCGCAGCGGGCGAAGTGGACAGCGCTCAAGGTGCTTTTTCGGTTAAGATCCCATCGTCCTTCAAAACCGCGCAGGACGTGTACGGCTTGCCCATCAAGGTCAACGGCGACCGGGTCGTCACGCTGGGTGAATTGGCCGAAATCAACTACACGTTTGAGGATCGTGAAGGCACGGCCCGGTTCGACAATGTGCCAACCGTCGCGTTGCAGGTGGTGAAGCGTAAGGGCTTCAACCTGATCGATACGGTCGAGCAGGTCAAAGCCACGATTGCCGAAGCGCAAACCAAATGGCCCGCTGAATTGCAGGCGGCGGTGGACGTGGGAACCTCGAACGACCAAAGCCGGATCGTTGGGTCCATGGTCAGCCAGTTGGAAGGCTCGGTCCTGACGGCGATTGCACTGGTGATGATCGTCGTCCTGGCCTCGCTGGGGTCGCGGGCAGCACTGTTGGTGGGCTTTGCGATTCCGACCTCGTTCCTACTGTGCTTTGCCTTTCTCGCGGTCATGGGGGTCAGCATTTCGAACATCGTGATGTTCGGTCTGATCCTGGCCGTTGGTATGCTGGTGGATGGCGCGATCGTTGTGGTCGAATACGCCGACAAACGCATCAAAGAGGGGGTCGGCCCGATGCATGCCTATGTCGAGGCGGCGCAGCGCATGTTCTGGCCCATCGTCTCCTCCACGGCCACGACCCTCTGTGCCTTCCTGCCGATGCTGTTCTGGCCCGGTATTCCGGGTGAGTTCATGGGCATGCTACCGGTCACGCTGATCTTTGTTCTCTCCGCGTCGCTGATCGTGGCCCTGATCTACCTGCCGGTTATGGGCGGCGTCTCGGGCCGGTTGAGCCGCATCTTCGACCGAGCCTCTGACTGGTTGCGCGGTCGCACGCCTTGGTGGCTGCGCGCCGTTCTAGTCCCCCCGTCCTTCTATCTGGTCTTCCTCGGCGCAATGCAGGTGCTGAACCCCTCCTATCTGGTCGAGGGCGGTGGTTCGCTCCTTGGGGCCGTTCTGATGATCCTCGGAGCCTTCGCCGGGTCGGTCACATTGGGTGCGGCCCGGATCGAGCGCAAACCCGACACCAAGGTTCACACGACAAAGGAACACACGCCCTTCGGCTATGTCATCAAGTTCCTCGTTGGCAATCCGGTGATGCCGATCGTCTCGATCGCAGCAGTTATCATGGCTGTGATGACCGTGATTTCGGTGTTCGGCGAAAACAACCGGGGCGTTGAGTTCTTCGTCGAAAGCGAGCCGGAACAGGCCACGGCTTACGTCCGCGCGCGGGGCAACCTTTCGTTGATGGAAAAAGACGCCATGGTGCTGGCCGCCGAACAGGTGATTTCCGCGCACCCGGCCGTGATCAACGTCTTCTCGTTTGCGGGCGAAGGTGGGCTGACGCAGAACAATGGCGGCGCGCAAGACCCGGCAGACACGGTTGGACGCGTCCAGTTCGAAATCATCCCATGGGAAGACCGCCCCAACGTCTCGGAGCCCATTCTGGGCGGGCTGTTCGACCGGCATTTCATCGCCCCCGAATATGATGGTGACTATGTTCTGGAAGAACTGAACACCCAACTGGCCGAGCTGCCCGGTTTCGAGGTTGAGATTCTGGCGCTGGAACAAGGCCCCGCCTCGGCCAAGCCCGTGCATCTGCGGATCAAGGGCGACGGGTGGGAGCCGCTGACTGCTGCTACTGTCGCCGCCCGAGAGGTTTTCGACACGACCCCCGGCCTGATCAAGATAGAAGACACTCTGCCCCTGCCCGGCATCGACTGGCAGATCGACGTTGACGTCGCCAAAGCAGGCCGATTTGGCGCCGATGTGGCCACTGTTGGGGCCATGGTGCAGCTGGTCACGCGCGGTATTCTTCTGGGCGAGATGCGCCCCGACACCACGGATGAAGAGATCGAGATCCGCGTCCGCCTACCCGAAGAAGATCGCGTCCTGTCAACGCTGGACACGTTGAAGGTGCGCACGGCGGACGGCCTCGTGCCTCTTTCCAACTTCGTCACCCGTCAGCCGGTCGCCAAACTGGCTGAAATCAACCGTGTTGATCAGGAACGCTATTATGACGTCAAAGCCGATGTCGAAGCTGGCCTGAGCAAAGCAGTGGTCGCTGGACCAGACGGTGGCGAAAAGCGCTTGGCCGTTCTGCGCGCGGTTGCGGATGGGGCTGAGCCGTCCTCCGTCGCGATAACAGCGCCCAATGGGAAGCAATACGATCTGGTGCAACTGACCGGGGTTGAAACGACCGAGGAATTGCGTACCGCTGTTGAAAATGGGGAGGCCAGCATCGCGCCGATCAATCCCAATGAACGTATTGCCGTCCTGACCGAATGGTTGAACTCCAACCCGTTCGACCCTTCGATCACATGGGAGTGGACCGGTGATCAGGAAGAACAGGCCGAAAGCCAGGCCTTCCTATCCAGCGCGTTTCTGGCGGCCCTGGGGCTGATGTTCGTGATCCTGCTGGCGCAGTTCAACAGCTTCTACAACTCTGTTCTGGTTTTGCTGGCGGTTGTACTGTCCACAACCGGCGTTCTGATCGGGATGCTGGTGATGGAGCAACCCTTCTCGATCATCATGACCGGTACAGGGATCGTCGCTCTGGCTGGGATTGTTGTGAACAACAACATCGTTCTGATCGACACCTATCAGGAATACAGCCGCTACATGCCGCGGATCGACGCGATTGTGCGTACGGCTGAGGCTCGGATTCGCCCCGTTCTGCTGACAACGCTGACCACAATGGCCGGTCTGACGCCAATGATGTTTGGCCTGTCGCTGGACTTCATCAATGGCGGCTACACGATCGACAGCCCCACAGCACTGTGGTGGAAACAGCTGGCCACCGCCGTTGTCTTTGGCCTCGGCATCGCCACCGTACTGACCCTGATCGTGACGCCATCGATGCTGGCCCTGCGGGTCTGGGTGACAACCTATGCCATCTGGCTGGGCAAACTTCTGGCGCGGGTCACAGCAGGCCGATCAAGCCAGATTGCGCAAGACATGGCCATCGGACAAAGCGCACGAGCCGCGCAAGCAACCGAGATCGTCTGGGACGAGCAGCCTGCGCCTCGGCCCGAGCAGGCTACAGGGACGGAAAAGGACCACCCGACCATCCCGCCTGGGTCACCGCTAAAAGCAGCCGAATAACCAACAAAAAATGGCGAGCCGATGGCCCGCCATTTTTGTTTCTTCAAACGTTTTCTATTCCGAGAATGCGTATTCGCCCAGATCGCACAGGTCCAGGTCGTAGTCCTCAACCGCGCTGCCGTCATCAAACACGCCGCGAATATCATAGACGCAGGTCACAAGCCCATCCGCGATCAACACATCGATCTCATAGTCTGGCGCGAGGTATCCTCCCTGCAGAAGGTTACCCTCCCAGCTGCCGGATGAGGCCGGGGAGACATTGAATTCGACCAGATCCGCACTGGTTTCATTGACCAGCATAAACTCCAGATCTTCGGCTGACGCGGCAGATGCTGCGAGCGTCAAACCGAGTGTCAAGGATGCGACGATTTTCTTCATTCTTTGCTCTTTCCTGTTCGATGGCAAAACCAAACCTGACGCGATAATGCGCTACTTGGGGTTTCAACCAGTGGACGAGTCGCGTCAAACAGAAATTCTCAGGCAGCCTGTGTGTCGGCCTGCTGGCGGCTCCACAATTGGGCGTAGCGACCTTCGCGCGCCAATAGCGCATCATGGGTGCCCTGCTCGATGATCTCACCGCTTTCCAGAACCACAATCTGGTCGGCCTCGGCAATCGTGCTCAGACGGTGCGCGATGGTGATCACGGTCCGCCCTTCTCCTGCACGGGCCAGAGCATCCTTGATCTCCTGCTCAGTATCGGTGTCGAGGGCCGAGGTAGCTTCATCCAGCAACAGAATAGGCGGGTTCTTGAGCAGCGTCCGAGCGATGCCGACACGCTGCTTTTCTCCGCCTGACAGCTTGAGCCCACGCTCACCCACCTTGGTGTCATACCCTTCGGGCAGTGACGCGATGAAGTCGTGGATTTGTGCTGCACGCGCGGCCTCTTCCACATCGGCCTGCGTTGCGCCGTCGCGGCCATAGGCAATGTTGTAGCGGATGGTGTCGTTGAACAGCACCGTGTCCTGAGGCACAACGCCGATGGCCGCATGCAGACTGGTCTGACGTACATCCCGTACGTCCTGACCATCAATCTTCAACGCCCCGCCGGTCACGTCGTAGAACCGAAACAACAAGCGCCCGATGGTGGATTTCCCGGACCCCGTCGCGCCCACAATGGCCACGGTCTGCCCCGCGGGCACTGACAGCGACACCCCTTTGAGGATCTCACGCTCCGGGTCATAGCCAAAGCGCACATCCTGTAGGGTCACCTCGCCTCCATTGACCTTCAGGTCCGGGGCGTCCGGCTTGTCTTTCACCTCGGCGGGCTGTTCCAGCAGATCGAACATCTGGCCCATATCGACCAGCGCCTGCCGGATCTCGCGATACACGGTGCCCAGGAAGTTCAGCGGCACGGTGATCTGAATCATGTAGGCATTCACCATGACGAAATCACCAACGGTGAGCGTGCCGTTCTGGACCCCGATTGCCGCCAGGACCATCACCCCGATTAGGCCACAGGTGATCAGGAAGGACTGCCCAAAATTCAGGAAGGCCAGCGAATAGGCGGTCTTCAAGGCCGCCCCGGCATAGGCCTTCATCGACACGTCATACCGGTTCGCTTCACGCTGTTCGGCGTTGAAATACTTGACGGTTTCGAAATTCAGCAGGCTGTCGATGGCGCGTTGGTTCGCCTCGGTATCCTGATCATTCATCTCGCGGCGCAGCTTCACGCGCCATTCAGTGACGGCAAAGGTGAACCAGATGTAGAGCGCGATGGTGACGGCCACGACGACCAGATACCAGACATCGAACAGCCACATCAGGATGATGGCGACCAGCAGCAGCTCCAAGATCAGTGGCCCGATGGAGAACAGCAGGAACCGCAATAGGAACTCGACACCCTTGACCCCGCGCTCGATGATCCGGCTGAGGCCGCCGGTCCGGCGTCCAACGTGATAGCGCATGGACAGTTGGTGGATATGCTGAAAAGTCTCCAACGCGAGCGCTCGCAAGGCCCGTTGGCCAACGGGGGCAAAGGCTGCATCGCGCAATTGCTGAAAGCCCACGGTCATCATCCGGGCGACACCATAGGCCACCGTCAGCCCCACCGCGCCAAGGGCCAAGGGAGGCACGCCCTCGCCCGCCAAACCATCCACCGCGCCTTTGTAAAGGATCGGCGTATAGACGGCGATCAGCTTGGCTAACACCAGCATCGCCATGGCAATCACAACGCGACGCTTCACCCATGGCTCATCATCAGGCCACATATAAGGCGCGACCTTGCGGATCGTCCGCCAGCCAGAGCGGCGCTCGTCAATTCCAGCCAATTCGTCCGATGTCATGGGGGGCATACGTCGCATTACCTGCCTAGTGTGAAGTGCAATATGGGCCCCGGCCCGAGAAAGGCCAGAGCCTGGGCTTATTCAGGAATGGTGAACACCTGCCCCGGGAAAATCAGGTCCGGGTCACGGATCAGCTCGCGGTTAGCGTCGAACAGGCGGACATATAGCACGCCGTCTCCGAACCTCTCACGCGAGATGGCCCACAGGGTGTCGCCCGCCTGAACCGTGACCGACCGGATCGGTGTAGGGGTTTCCTGCGGTTGCTCCGAAGTCTGAGCCTCGGCCGCCTGCAGCACCTCGACGGGTTCACGTTTGAAAGGCGTTTCAACGCGGCTGAGGACTGTGCCGTCGGAATGCACCTCGTCCACTCGCAGGGTGTAAACGCCGGGGTCGATTCCCTCGAGGTCGCCCCTCCAATTGCCATTCTCTTGCGGGGTCACATCTGCCACCAGACGGTTGTTCAGATAAATCCGTACAGCCGACCCTTCGTTGAGACGGCCTGTCAGTTGCACATCTCCAGTGTCTGAATAGCCGATTGTGTCCAGCTCAACCTGCTGAGGCGCGGCGTTCTCTTCAGACGGGGATTGAACAAGCTCAACCCCATCCTCGCCTGAACGCAGGATGGCAACCTGTTGGTTTTCAGCAGGGGTTTCCATTGCTTCTTCTGGGGCTGACTGAGCCTCAACGACGGTCTCTTCTGTATCCGCACCGGTGTTCTGGGTTTCGGCACCGGCATCTGCAGTTTCTGTAACGGTGTCCTCGGCTTCTGTGCCCGCGTCTGCAGTTTCCGTACTGGCGTCCTCGGCTTCCGTACCCGCGTCTGCGGTTTCCGTACCGGCGTCTGCGGTTTCCGTCGACTGCTCGGGCTCATCATTTGCCACAGTCGTATCTTCCGTCTCAGGCTCAGGATCTTCAGCAACTTCCGGTTCCGATGGCGTTTCCTCAACCGTTGGCGCTGTCTCCTCGAGGGCGGGTTCTGGCAGGGCTGCGATCAGATAGTCGTCGGATCGGACAGTTTCATCCCCATCGGTCGACTGCAGAACAAGGCCGCGTGGATCATCACTGAACGGGACCGCAACAAATTCGGCGAACTGGCCCGTCGCATCGACCGAAAACTGATGTACAACCTCGCCGTTCAGCACCACGTCAACGTCGCTGCCCGGCTCGGCTTCGCCTGACAGCAACGCGCTGCCGTCTGGCGACACGAATATCTGGTCCAAAGCCGGAGGTGTCGTGGGTGCGGCGTCAACCGTTACCTCTTCGGGCTGCGCTTCGGGGTCTTCGGCCGCGGGTTCCTCAGCCTCAACTTCGGCTTCGGCGATAGCCACCTCTGGCTCGGGTGCGGGCTCCTGCGAGGCCTCTTCTTCGGGTGCAACCTCCGGCGCAGGAGTTTCCTCTGCAACCTCAACCTGTTCCTGTACGGGTTCGGGGCTGCTTGAAAACACACCCGACAAATACAGACCACCGGCCGCAAGAATTGCCACAAGGCCGACAAGCAGCCCCCAGATGAAGCTGCCCGAGCTTCCGCTTCCCGATGTGCCGTTCATTCTTTCCCTTTCATTCCGCCGCGAAACTGATGTGAGTGACTCGTGTTCCGGCGGACAGTTGAGCCAACCTATCAATCTCGCTATCAGGGGTCAAAACGTCTGAAACAAGCCCGGAGCGCACCTGTCATGTCCCAGAAATCCGTCTGTGTGTATTGCGGGTCACGCAATGGCACCAATCCCGCCTATTCTGACGCCGCCAAACAGTTGGGAACCGCGCTGGCGCAAGAAGGCTGGCGACTGGTCTACGGGGCCGGAGATGTGGGTCTGATGGGGGAAGTCGCGCGCGCCACGCAATCTGCCGGGGGCGAGACCTTCGGTGTTATCCCGGTGCATCTGGTCCAGCGTGAAGTCGGCAAAAGCGACCTGACGCATTACGTGATCACTGAGACGATGCACGAGCGCAAGAAAGTCATGATCATGAATGCGGATGCCGTCGTGGTGCTGCCCGGAGGGCCGGGATCACTGGACGAGCTGTTCGAGGCGCTGACATGGCGGCAGTTGGGCCTGCATGATAAGCCGATTTTGGTGGTGAATGTGGGGGGCTACTGGGATAAGCTCCGCGACCTGCTGGAACAGGTGATCGAACAGGGATTTGCCGATCAATCTCTTTCAAGTTTCGTGACTTGGGTCGAGGATGCCGACGCGGTCATCGCCGCTTTGCGGTAGGCAAAAATGTGGGCGGCCGCGGCCGCCCGTTTTCATTCAAGCCAGACGTGGCGCAGGGCGAAGGCGCTGTTTCAGCACCTGTTCGACCTTGTGAAGCGGGTGGTTGGTCAGGGTTTTATCCACCTCGGCCACGACTTTGGCCAGCACCTCGCTATGTAGCCTGCGACGGAGCAGGCCCAGGACATGTGGGCTGGCCACTAGAACAAGCCTTTGGAATTTGCCTTTCAGCCCTTTGCGGTTCAAAAGATTGGCAAGGTCCTGCACGAACAGCGATTTCGCATGGGATTTCCAGTCCGGCTCCTCAACCGCCGATTTCTGGTTCGGCCCCGGATCAGACCGTCGCCCAGCCCGATCAGTAGGGCGGTCTTGCGCCTCTTGCTCCTCAACCGAAACAACAACCAGATTGGGGTCTTCGGCATCGGTGATGTTCTCGACAAACAGCGCCTTTTCCCCATCCGCGATAACAACCCAGGTTCCCTGTTCAAGTGCAGCCATTATGCTCTCCCGTAGTGGTTTTCATGGCTATCCCTCATGAATTGGGCACAAGTTCTTTGCTACGCGGCCAGAGCGTTCTGGCGCGGTGTTTGCTTGTGCTTCCAAATGGGTGCGGTTCTCTCCCTCCGCTGTATTTACTTAAGCACTGGCGGACCCGGTACAATCCCGTCTCACACCGAAACTTGACGTATCGGCAAGTTTTCACCTGCGCTTCATGTTCGAGTAGATTTCGGCCCTAGTGGATGCCTGCGGTCAGACCCCGCATCAACCATCGCTGCAGCCCAATCACCACAATAGCCGGTGGCACCAGCGCCAAAAGCGCCAGAACCATACCCGCCGTTCCACCGAAGCCCGAATAGGCCATGCCGCGCACCAAAGTGTCATGGTCCTGACTGGTGGTGGTGATCATGATCGGCCAGACATACTGGTTCCATCCCAGCACAAACAGGATCGCAAACACAGCCGCGATCATCGGTAGAGACAGTGGGATAATGATGTCAACCAGCACACGCAGCGGTCCGGCGCCGTCCATCTGGGCAGCCTCCATCACCTCAGTAGGGATCTGGCGCATGTATTGGCGGAACACCAGCACGCCCAGCCCGCTGGCCGTGATCGGCAGGATCATCCCCGCGTAGGAATTGAGCAGCCCAAGATCACTGGCAACGGCGAAGGTCGGCAGGATTCGGGTCTCGATCGGAAAGAACATCGCGATCAGAATCACGCCGTAGATCAACCCGCTGCAGGGCAGTCGAAAGAACACCAGCGCATAGGCGGCCATCATCGACATCACGCTTTTCAAGATGGCAACGCCAAGGGCCAGTACCAGCGAATTCCACATCATCGCCCCTGCCCCAATCCCAGCGCTGCTGAGGCCACCACGCCAGACCCGCTGAACCAAGGCCCAAAACTCGAGCGGATCAAGGGCCGTGAGCAACTGCCAAAGCAGCAGGCAGACCGGCCCGCACATCAAGGCAACGCCCGCCAGAAGAATCGCGTGATCGAGGAGATGGTTTCCACGCAAGCTTGAGGTCCAATCGTCAAAATGGCGGTTTGCCAGTTGGTTACAGCAGGACTGTCACGGTTGAGGCGGTCTCGCAAGGTTTGCTGCGCGGATTGACCAACCGTGCCACATTAAAACCATGCCAATGAAAAAGGCCTGCCAGCGTCTCCGCCAGCAGGCCCTTGTTCCCGAACGGGAAACTCAGATCACATGCGCGATGCGACGTTTTCCCAGTTCACCAGGTTGTCGAGGAAGTTCGACAGGTAAGCCGGACGCTTGTTGCGGAAGTCGATGTAGTAGGAATGCTCCCACACGTCGCAACCCAGCAGAGCGGTCTGACCAAAGCACAGCGGGTTCACGCCGTTTTCGGTTTTGGTCACGGCCAGCGAGCCGTCTGCGTTCTTGACCAGCCATGCCCAGCCCGAGCCGAACTGACCAGCGCCAGCCGCGCTGAACTGCGACTTGAACTCGTCAACCGAGCCGAAGCTTTCGGTCAGCGCATTTTCAAGTTCGCTAGGCATCGCGCTTTCGCCGGGGCCCATCATCTCCCAGAACTGGTTGTGATTCCACAACTGGCTGATGTTGTTGAAGATACCGTTCTGTGCGACGGCGTTTGCGTCGTAGGTACCTACGATGATCTCTTCCATCGACTTGCCGTCCCACTCGGTGCCAGCGATCAGCTTGTTGCCGTTGTCGACATAGGCTTTGTGGTGCAGGTCGTGGTGATATTCCAGCGTTTCGGCGGACATGCCCTTGGCTGCCAGCGCGTCATGTGCATAAGGAAGATCAGGAAGTTCAAAAGCCATGTCGGCCCCCTGTAAAATAAAAGTTGCGGTTCCCAACGGTTAAATGCTTTGGCAACCGCCGCAGGTCAAGGGGCGAGACAATAAAACCCGGAGGTCCGCGATGCTGACACAGGCGCGCAAGATGTTTTACCGCGCCCGCGGATACTATGCTGGGAACCTGAATGGTCAGGCGTTCCGGCTGGATCCCTACCATTCGAAATTCTGGCGTAAAGCCTCGGCCGGAGATTGGGAGCCTGAGACCTTCGCCGTTCTCGATCAGTTCCTGTCCTCGGAAAACGACTATCTGGATATTGGCGCATGGATAGGGCCGACAGTCCTCTATGGAGCGCGCAAAGCCCGCCATGTGTATTGTTTTGAACCCGACCCGACCGCCTTTCGTCATCTGGCCTGGAACTTGGACCTGAACGACATCCGCAATGTCTCGACCTTTGGGGTCGCTCTGTCGGATCAGTTCGGAGTGGCCCGCATGGCCTCAACCCGAGGAGAACCGGGCGATTCCACCAGTTCCCTTTTGCATGACGCAGCGCATGGCACGGATGCTTTGACAATCGCATGGGAGCAGTTCCAGGCTGTCCAGGATTTAAGCCAGGTCTCGCTGGTGAAAATGGATATCGAAGGGGCGGAGTTCTTTGTCCTACCCACGCTTCTGGACTGGCTGAAACAGAAACGTCCCGCCCTGTTTCTGTCCCTTCATGCGCCGCTTCTGGAAGAGGCAGACCGACGTTCCCGTATGGAAGGCCTGCTGGACAGCCTACGCTTCTATAGCCATCTGTGCGACGAAAATAGGCAGCCGGTGACGGTGCAGGCGCTATTGGAACCCACGTCGCTCAATCGCTATCAAACGATCCTTTTGCATGATTGAAACGATCGCCGTTAGAGCCTCGGATCACTCTTAGCTGGTATTTCCAAAGTCAGAACGCAAAAGGCTCCGGCCAAAACCGGAGCCTTTTTTGACATTAGTCGTCGGGTCGTTAGTAAACCCCGACCTCACTGCCCGGCTGCGCCGCAACCTTGAGCAGTTTGAACACATAGTCAGCTGCCGAACGGAAGCAGACAATGCGCAGGGTCTCGGCGTCGTCCATCCAGAAGGCACCAGCCACCTGAGCCAGACGTGACCGGCGGATTTGACCGGGCTGGAAAGCAGCAGGCGACAGATCGACCGGAGCAACCTTGCCCAGAACTTCACGCGCGTTGCTGCCCGAGACTGTGAACACCGCACGGGCGTCCGAGACGTTGACGGCCAACGCATGCGTACCGCCAAGCGCGTTGGTCATCGCGGCCAGTTTGGCCTCGACCTCGGCATAGGGCACAAGCACCAGCAGCTCATCGGTGGACATCCAGCATACGCCGGTATCGCCATTGACCAGAGCCTCACGCTGACCGGGCATTTTCTGCCCGGTTGCATCCTTGACCGCCTTGGCAAGCACCTTATCGGACAGATCACCGCGCAGGGTGATCATGCCCTGCAGGCCGACCTCGGCCACTTTGGCGATGCCGTCGTAGCTGGCGTGGTTCAGTGCGCTGATGGGTTCAGACATTCTGCTTCTCCCCGTCCTTGTCGTAGAAGATCGGATCGACGATCTTGGCTTTGTAGGTTTTGCCATCGGTTCCCGGGAACTCGACAATCTCGCCCATGCGGTCAGGACCGTGTTTGATCAGACCCATGGCGATGCCTTTGCCCAGATTGGCCGAGTAATAGGTCGAGGTGACACGCCCGATCATGTTGCGCTGACCGTTGGCATTGACGCCCTCGCCAACCGCATAGGCACCGTCCGGCAGATCCGATCCATCCACAGTCTCCAGACCGACCAGTTTCCAACGCTCTGGGTCGGCCATATGGGTCCGCGAATGGGCGCGTTTCCCGAGGTAATCCTCTTTCTTCTTGGACAGCGCCCAGTGCAGCCCCAGATCCTGCGGGATCACGGTGCCGTCGGTCTCGTCGCCGATCATGATGAAGCCCTTCTCGGCCCGCAGGATGTGCAGACATTCGGTGCCGTAAGGCATCACGCCGAACTCTTTGCCCGCGTCGATCAGAGCGTCCCAGAACGCCTGACCCTGGCTTGCAGGGACCGCGATCTCATAGGACAGCTCACCCGAGAACGAGATGCGATAGGCCCGCGCGTCGAACGCGCCGATCTTACCGTCACGCCATTCCATGAAGGGCAGCGCTTCTTTCGAGACATCCATGCCGCCACCGGCTTGAGCATTCAGCTTCTCCAGCACCTTGCGGGCGTTGGGGCCAACCACCGCGACCTGACCGTATTGCTCGGTGACGTTGCCGACGTAGACTTTCCAGTCCCACCACTCGGTCTGCAGCCATTCTTCCATGTGGCCATGGATACGCTCGGCACCGCCAGTGGTGGTGTGGCACAGCCATGTATCTTCGTCGATCCGCGCGACAACACCGTCGTCGATCAGGAAGCCGTTCTCTGAGCACATCAGGCCATAGCGACATTTCCCGACCTTCAGCGTGGACATCATGTTGGTGTACATCATGTCCAGGAACTTGCCCGCATCGGGGCCTTTGACGATCAGTTTACCCAGTGTCGAGGCGTCCAGCAGGCCGAGGTTTTCGCGGGTGTTCTTCACCTCACGATTCACCGCGTCATGCACTGATTCACCGGGACGGACATAGGCATAGGTCCGGCGCCAATGGCCGACCGGCTCCCAGTCTGCGCCATTCTGGTCGTGCCAGTTGTGCATCGGGGTCTGGCGGATCGGTTGGAACACCTCGCCACGTGCTTCACCACCGATCGACGCCAGCGAGATAGGCGTATAGGGCGGACGGAACGTCGTGGTACCGACCTTCGGAATCTCGGAATCCAGTGCATCAGCAAGGATCGCCAAGCCGTTGATGTTGCTCAACTTACCCTGATCGGTCGCCATACCCAGCGTGGTGTAACGCTTGGTGTGTTCAACGCTTTCATAACCTTCGCGCGCAGCCAGCTGAACATCCGAGACCTTAACGTCGTTCTGGAAGTCCAACCACGACTTCATGCGCAGCTGGATGTCCGCATTCGCAGGCATCAACCAGACAGCAGCCATCGGAGCCTCAGCCGTAGTTTCACCCATAGGAGCCTTGGTGCGTTTTGCCTTGTAACCGGCCGCCTTCGCCGCTGCTTTGCCTGCGGCATCCGCGTCGGTCAGAACGTCACCGAGAGCCAAAGGACCGTTAGACGAACCTGCGGCGATTACAAAACCCTCGCCATCTGCACCCAGCGGAGGACGCTCGGGGTCGGGGCGGAAATGGGCGTTCGCTTCATCCCAGATCAGCTTGCCGCCGCAATGCGACCACATGTGAACAACCGGAGACCAGCCGCCCGACATGGCGACTGCATCGCATTCGACCTCTTCCCGTGCGCCACCGATACCTTCCTGGTTACAGAGCGCAACTTTTTTGACGCGCTTGCCGCCCTTGACCTTGGCGATGGCCTTGCCGGGATCGACACGGATGCCCAGTTGGCGCGCCTCTTCCGCCAGAGGTCCGGCGCTTGCGCGCGCATCGACCACGCGTAGAACATCCACACCGGCTTTCTTGAGGGCAATCGCGGTGCGGTAGGCGTCGTCGTTGTTGGTCGCAACGATAACGCGGTCGCCCGGGGTCACCCCCCAGTTCACCACATAGTCCCGCATGGCCGAGGCCAGCATCACGCCCGGAACATCGTTGCCCGCGAAAGACAGCGGACGCTCAATCGCGCCGGTTGCTGTTACAATCTGTTTGGCACGGATGCGCCATAGGCGGTGACGAGGGCCTTGCACGCCCGGAGTGTGGTCCGTCAGGCGCTCGTAACCCAGTACGTAACCGTGGTCATAGACCCCTGCCCCCATGCAGCGATTGCGCAGGATGACGTTGTCCATTGTTTCGAGTTCAGAAACTAATTGTTCCACGAACTTATCCACAGGCTCACCGTCAATCGTGCCGCCATCAACCGGAGCACGACCGCCCCAATGCGCAGTCTGCTCGATCAGCATGACCTTGGCACCGGATTGAGCAGCCGTTTTGGCCGCCTGCAGACCGGCAACACCGCCACCGATCACCAGTACATCGGTGAAGTGATAGAAATGCTCATAAGTGTCTGCGTCACGGTTGTCCTTGTCGGGCGCTTTGCCCAGACCGGCGGACTGACGGATGAACGGCTCGTAGACGTGTTTCCAGAACGGCTTCGGATGGATGAACATCTTGTAATAGAAGCCCGCCGGGAGGAAACGCGACAGATGGGTGTTGATCGAACCAATGTCGAACTCGAGGTTCGGCCAGTGGTTCTGCGAAACGGATGTCAGACCGTTGAACAGCTCGGTCGTGGTGGCGCGCTGGTTCGGTTCGAACCGGTTGCCTTCGCCCAGACCGACCAGAGCGTTCGGCTCTTCCGCACCACTGGCGACGACGCCGCGTGGACGGTGGTATTTGAACGACCGGCCCATCATCATCTGGTCATTGGCCAGCAGGGCAGATGCAAGGGTATCGCCTTCGTAGCCCTGCATCGAGGTGCCGTTGAAGGTAAAGGTAACCTGTTTCGACCGGTCAATCAGCCGGCCTTGATTTGCGAGACGGGTGCTCATGTTGCGGACCTTTCGCAGGCGGAATTAAGGTTGGCTGGGCGGATCATTTAAACTCTCTCCACGTCCAGCCGGGACGCTTGGCTGTGATCGCGTCCTTGATCTCTTGCGGTGGCTCGGTGGTCTGAGCCGGATATGTGCCGAACACCTCAAGCGTGTTGGTGCAGCGCGCCGCGTGGAACCACTTGCCACAGCCATTTGCGTGGCGCCAACGTTCGAAATGAACGCCTTTTGGGTTCTCACGCATGAACAGGTAGTCGTGGAATTCATCATCCGACGAGCCGGGGCCAAAGCGCTTCAGATGCGCTTCGCCGCCAGCGGCCAGTTCAGTTTCTTCGGCATCGACGCCGCAATAGGGGCAATTCAGGATCAGCATCGTGCCACTCCTCGCTTGAAATTTTGCAACCACAGGCCCAAGTGCTCAGTATGGATATTGGACCAATTCTTACGCTCACCATTGCGATCTTTGTTTTCGTCGCAGGCTGCTGGCTTTTTTTGAGAAGACAAACTCACAAAAAGCCATTGGAACAAACTCATACGCCGCATTCGCCCGGCAGCGGGTACGACCGAGCGGAGGCAATCCGAAACGGTGTAATGGGTGACAACGGGCATGATCGTTAACCCCAACCGAAAGCATGTTTCCGGTTTAACCATCAGTGCGCCACCCCGGCGGCGACGCTTTCGTCGATGAAGCGACCCTCTTTGAAGCGGTCCATCGAGAAGGCCTCGGTCAGTGGTGAATGACCTGTCGCCATCAGCTGTGCCATACCCCAGCCCGAGCCCGGAATGGCCTTGAAGCCACCGGTTCCCCAACCTGCGTTGATGAAACAGCCCTGAAGCGGCGTTTTCGACAGGATCGGAGACCGGTCGCCGGTCATATCCACAATCCCGCCCCACTGACGCAGCATTTTCAGGCGCGAGATCATTGGGAAGGTCTCGACCAGTGCGCGGACGGTTTCCTCGATGTGATGGAAGCTGCCACGCTGGGTGAAGTTGTTGAACCCGTCGGTACCGCCGCCGATCACCATCTCGCCCTTGTCGGACTGCGACATGTAGCCGTGAACAGTGTTGGCCATCACGACCACGTCCATGCAGGGCTTGATCGGCTCGGACACCAGGGCCTGCAGCGCAACGGCTTCCAGCGGCAAGCGGAAGCCTGCCATCTCGGCCAGCTGTCCGGAATGGCCCGCAACCACGATCCCCAGCTTGTCGCAGTCGATCGCGCCCTTGGTTGTATCAACGCCAACAACGCGACCATTGTCCGAGCGTACGCCGGTGACTTCGCATTTCTGAATGATGTCCATGCCCATGGCCGAACAGGCGCGTGCATAGCCCCAAGCCACTGCATCGTGACGCGCAGTGCCGCCGCGTTCCTGCCAAAGGCCACCCAGAACCGGATAGCGCGGACCGTCCAGATTGATGATCGGCACCAGCTCTTTCACGCGTTCGGGTCCGATCCACTCGGTCTTCACGCCCTGCAGCGCGTTGGCATGCGCCGTGCGCTGGTAGCCGCGAATTTCGTGCTGGGTCTGCGCCAGCATGATCACGCCGCGCGGGCTGAACATGATGTTATAGTTCAGGTCCTGACTCAGGTCCTCATAGAGGCCCCGCGCCTTTTCATAGAGCGCCGCTGAAGGATCCTGCAGGTAGTTCGACCGGATGATGGTCGTGTTCCGGCCCGTGTTCCCGCCGCCCAGCCATCCTTTTTCGATGATGGCGACGTTCTGGATGCCGTAGTTTTTACCAAGGTAGTAGGCGGTCGCCAGACCATGCCCCCCGGCACCGACGATGATGACGTCGTATTTTTTCTTTGGCTCGGGCGAGCGCCATGCGCGCTCCCATCCGGTGTGATAGCGCAACGCTTCGCGCGCGACAGCAAAGGCTGAATAGTGTTTCATAAGCGAATCCATCCGGTTCGGTGATTGGCGCAGGTATGCCGCGTCGACCGGGTATATCCACGCCGGTCAACGCCGCAATATAGCACTATTGCGACATGTGGCACATTCGCGGCCATTTGTCCCTTTTTTTAGGCGGCCCGCAGGTCTAAGTCAGGGCAGAATTTCAGGAGAGAGCATGACGTTCTGGGTCATTTCATGTCTGATCGCGCTGCTGGTCGCAGGGTTCCTCGGCTACACGCTTTTGCGCGGCCGCCGCGCGGACGAGCCAACCGCAGCCTACGATCTGCGCGTCTACCGCGAACAACTGGCCGGTGTGGACCGTGATCTGGCCCGTGGTGTCATTGGCGAAGCCGATGCCGAAAGGGTCCGCACCGAGATCTCACGCCGCATTCTGGCAGCAGACGCCCAGATGCAGGGCGACCGGGCAACCTCAGGCCCGTCGCGTGGGGTTTCCGTCGTCACCATCGCGATCGTAATGCTGATCGTGATCGGCGGCGCGCTGGCGGTGTATTACCGAACCGGTGCTGTCGGCTTGCCCGATCAACCGCTGACAGCACGGCTGGCACTGGCCGAGGAGGTCCGGACAAACCGCCCAGCGCAAGAAGCGGCCGAAGCCCTTGCCACCCCGCCGCAGCCGCGACAACTGGAAGAAAGCTACGCAACGCTGCTCCAGCAACTGCGCGACACCGTGGCGGCCCGGCCGAATGACCTGCAAGGGCATATCCTGCTGACACAGCACGAAGCCAATGCGGGCAACTTCAAGGCCGCTTATGCCGCGCAGCAACGCGTCATAGAGCTTTCGGGTCAGGCTGCAACAGCCGATGACTACTCGGATCTGGCCGAAAAGATGATCCTTGCAGCAGGCGGCTACATCTCGCCCGAGGCTGAGCAAGTTCTGGCCGCCGCGCTTGAACGTGATCCCCGACACGGCCCGGCGCGCTACTACTGGGGGCAAATGCTGGCCCAGACCGGGCGTCCAGACCTCGCCTATCGTGTCTGGGTCGACACCGCGCGGGATGCGCCAGCGGGCGCTCCTTGGGGTGATGCCATTCGCGCCCAATTGGATGAGCTTGCCTTTCGCGCGGGGGTTTTCAACGGCCCAGACCCCAGCTCATTGGGGCAGCCCGGCCCAAGTCAGGACGATGTCGCCGCCGCAGCCGAGATAACCCCGGAAGAACGGCAAGAGATGATCCAAGGCATGGTTGACCGTCTGTCTGATCGCCTGGCGACTGAGGGCGGTCCTCCTCAGGACTGGGCGCGCCTGATCGCGGCGCTTGGCGTTTTGGGTCAGGCCCAGCGTGCAATAGATATTCGCGACGAAGCCGAGATCCTCTTTGCCGACAACCCCGAGGCGCTTGAGATGATCGACGCAGCCGCCCTGCAAGCCGGTATTGCCCAATGATCCACGACGATTTTGAGGGTTTCGCCGCTTCCCTGTCGCCGATGACGGCGCTTATGGGGCTGGATCTGGGTGAAAAGACCATCGGCGTGGCGGTCTCGGACCGGATGCGCGGGGTGGCCAGCCCTCTGGAGACCGTGCGCCGCAAGAAATTCACCGTCGATTCCGCGCGCTTGCTTGAGTTGATCAAGGATCGCGAGATAGGCGGCGTCATCCTCGGGCTACCAAAAAACATGGACGGTTCCGAAGGCCCCCGTTGCCAATCTACCCGTGCCTTTGCCCGCAACTTAACCCGTCTGACCGACTGCCCCATCGGCTTTTGGGACGAGCGTCTGAGCACAGTTGCGGCAGAAAAGGCACTTTTAGAGGCGGATACGACACGAAAACGTCGCGGACAGGTTATTGATCACGTTGCAGCAGGGTATATCTTGCAGGGAGCGCTGGACAGGCTGCGCTTTTTGTAACGGGTCGGAGACCACGAATGACGAACATGGTTTGGCAGCGCGATGAGGTCGAAAGCCCCTGTGTACGAATCTGTGTTGTCCACCCGACAGAACAGATTTGCACCGGCTGTTACCGCACCCTTGATGAGATCGCGCGTTGGTCCCGCATGGACAGCAGCGAACGCGCCGAAATCATGGAGGCTCTGCCCGCCCGCAAACCACGCCTTGCCAAACGGCGCGGCGGGCGTTCGGCCCGCCTGAAAAGCTGACCGCTCAGTCCACCGGGCTGGTTTCATCCTTTGATTTGTCACACCTGCCCTGTTGTCGGGTCGCGAGTTCATCCTTGAACAGGTCTGAGTATTCGGACCGGCTGGTTCTTGGATGTTTTGCAGGCCGTTCCATCTTGGTATCGACAGTCACGGGTTGCGCGTGATCTTGCAGCTTGGAAAAGCGTCGTAGAAAGCTTTTGAAAGACATTAAGAACCAATCAATTAAGTGTGCCTGCTGCGGGCCGGACGCACGCCTCGAAAAATGCGAGGCGAAAGCCGGTTCCGTGAGTGAGTGGCGACCCGCAGCGGCACGGTCTGGCTAAAGAGTTTTCAGCCGGAACGACGAAGAAAACGCCTTCCGTTGTATATTCATTGACTCAGCAATCAATAAACTTATCGCAAAGTGACCTTACGTCATTTTTCGTGACAGGTCGGGTTTTGAAGCCCACAAGTTGCGAAACGGGCAGATGTGGGCGTGGTCTGCTGGGGTAGTTCGGGGGAACCGTTTCCCTCACGAGACATCAGCGTGTTTCAATCCATTCCGCGACGCCGTTGGCGCATTCGGGGCGGAAATAGGCAATCATCCGTCCATCCGGCCCGGCGGTCGCCCCATCTGGCCATGGCGCGACTCCGTGAAGGCAATGGCGGTGCAGCAGATAGGCCTCGCCGGGTTTGGCAGGCAATTCGATCCTTGGGCAGGTCTCGAAGACCTCGCGGCGGGTCGCCTGATATATATCGGTGATGTCGACTTGACGCAGATCGGTCTGGGACTGATCCGCAAAAGCCGCTCTGAAGGCCTTGCCCATGGGAATATGGCTACCTTCCCACAACACCATGGGCGAGGCATCGGGGCTGGCTTCCGACAGGGGAATGCCCAAAATCCACGCATGCGGTTCATCCACGCGACGGCGGCGATCCGGACCCATAGGTCGCAACCCATCCACATGGGCCGCGTCACGGTTGCGCCTGTAGCGCCCGGCAGCCTCGCTTTCACCCTTCCGAGGGCGGGGATACCCCGGATAGATGATCGACACTTGCCCCGGATGCAGCGGCAGGCTGCCCAAGTGCACGGAGATGAAATCCATGGCCATCCCGGACAGCGGTTTTGACGACCCAACCTGCCCTAGTTCATTGTTGGGCAAGGCATCGACCCCGACAAACCACGTGCCTTCACAATCTAGCCATTCGGCATGCTCAGGCGCCGTGACCGACTGCTGAGCGGCGGGCAAAACCTGCCCAACCCATTCGGCCAGAGCCGGGTCGAACGGAAATTTGACCCAACCCTTCGCCCAGAAATCCTCTACCATCCCAAAGCCTTCCGCAGCATGTTCAGAGCGACCAGTGTCAGGAACAGCGCAAAGACCCTCTTGAGTGGCTTCGGATCCATCGCATGAGCGAGTTTAACGCCCCACGGGGCGGTGATCATCGTCATCGCGACTACTATCCCGAAGGCCACCAGGTTCACGGCCCCGATCGTCAGCGGAGGCCTGTGTTCAGGGGCAATCTCCAGAAAGAGAAAACCCAGCACCGACGGCACGGCGATGATCACTCCGAACCCTGCAGCCGTTGCCACGGCCCGGTGGATGGGCGTGTTGTAGAGGCTCATGAGGGGGACGCCGAAACTGCCACCACCGATTCCCATAAGTACCGACAGGAAGCCTACGGATGGGGAAAGAACCGCGCGCTTGATCCCCTTGGGCATCGCATCCCCCAAGCGCCATTCCGAACGGCCAAAACCCAGATACGCACCAATCACCATGCCCAAAACGCCGAACAGCGCCTGCAGGGCCTCTGTCCGCAGGGCCGAGGCGACCAGCACGCCAATAATCGCCCCCACGACAATACCCGCCCCCCATCCACGCAGGATCTGCCAATCCACGGCGCCCTTCTTGTTGTGGGCCAGCACCGACCGGATCGAGGTTACGATGATCGTCGCCAGCGAGGTCGCCAGACACAGCTGCATCAACTGCGGCCCACCATATCCAAGCGTTTGGAACGCATAGAAAAACGCGGGCACAAGCACGATGCCTCCGCCAACGCCAAGCAGCCCCGCCAGAACGCCCGCAAGTGCGCCAATTACAAGCAAAAGGCCCAGCATCTGGGCCAGCAACATCGTCTCGGGCATCTTCCCCCCAAACCGGTCAGAGACCGGGCTTCATTCGTTCAAACCTCGGCCAGAGGCGCCACGTGATCGAGCGCCTTCAGCATCACTTCGGGCCCTGCGCCATCCCGCACCGCCCCTTCCGACAGCGCGCGCCGCCAGGCCCGTGCACCAGGGCGACCGGCAAAGAGGCCGAGCATATGCCGCGTGATCTGGTGCAAACGCCCTCCGTTGACAAGGTGCTGCTCGATATAGGGCACCATTTGCCGGGCCACCTCGATCGGGTCCCGAGCGTTGCCGCTCTGGTAAATTCGCATATCCGCTTCGGAGAGGATGTCAGAAGGCTGATGATAGGCTGCCCGTCCAATCATCACCCCGTCCAGCCCGGCATCCAGATGCGTCTGCGCCTCGTCCAACGAGGTGATGCCGCCATTGATCGAGATATGGATATCCGCGAAATCGACCTTCATCTGATGTACGAGGTCATAGTGCAGCGGGGGGATATCGCGGTTCTCTTTCGGGCTTAGCCCCTGCAGCCACGCCTTGCGCGCGTGGATCGTGACCCGTCTGCACCCGGCCTTCTGTATCTTGTCCAGAAAGTCCGGCAGCACGTCGCGCGGTTCCTGCTCATCCACACCAATCCGGCATTTGACGGTCACGTCGACCGAGACGGCCTCACCCATAGCGGCAACGCAGTCGGCGACCCGCGCAGGGTCTTTCATCAACACAGCCCCAAACGTGCCCGATTGCACCCGGTCCGAGGGGCAGCCACAATTCAGGTTGATCTCATCATACCCGGCCTCGGCCCCTAGCCGGGCCGCATGCGCCAGTTCCTCGGGGTCCGAACCGCCAAGCTGCAGCGCAACGGGATGTTCCTGCGGGCTATAGTCCAACAGATACAACGCCCCACCGCGCACCAGCGCGGGCGCGGTAACCATCTCGGTGTAAAGCAACACCTGCTCACTCAGCAGACGATGCAGAAATCGGCAATGACGGTCGGTCCAATCCATCATGGGCGCCACGCTTAAGCGCGCTGCTCGGTCCAAGTTCTTCACGTTATTCTCTGTCACCTGACAAATCCCGGTCTGTGCCTGCGTGTGGCTATCACAGCGGAACGGCAAACTTGAGTCACATTTTGCGGCCCGAAGCCTCCTATTCGCTTGCGCGCTGAACGGGTTGTGCGTTTCATACGACCAAACGCGGCGACGCGACACAGGTGCTTGAGAGAAACACAAGCCAAAACAACAGGAAGGACCCGGCAATGAATAGCGTAGAGGTGATCGAAACCATCTGGATTCCGATGCCCGACGGCACGCAATTAGCCGCGCGTCTGTGGTTGCCGCCCAATGCGCACGAGAATCCGGTACCCTGCCTGTTGGAATACATCCCTTATCGTCGCCGAGACCGCACGCGCCTTCGCGATGAAACCATGCATCCGCGCTTTGCCGAGGCGGGCTATGCCTCCATCCGGGTCGATATTCGCGGCAACGGCGATAGCGGTGGGCTGGCCGAGGATGAATACTCGCACCAGGAAACGCAGGACGGCGTTGATGTCATCGCGTGGCTGGCCGAACAGCCGTGGTGCGACGGCAATGTCGGTATGTTTGGCAAAAGCTGGGGGGCCTACAACTCATTTCAGGTGGCCGCCAAACGCCCCCCTGCGCTGAAAGCCATCGCGCCGGTGATGGGCTGCGACGACCGCTGGCGCGAAGACATCCATTTCTACGGAGGCGTCCTGGCTGGCGACAATTTCTGGTGGGGCTCGATCATGCAATTGTTGAACGCCTTCCCGCCCGACCCTGAAATCGTGGGCGAGGACAAGTGGCGCGACCTCTGGCGTGAACGGCTTGAGGCGATGGAGTTCTGGCCCGCCATGTGGCTGGAACATCAGACCCCTGACGAAATGTGGCGGCGCGGCTCAATCTGCGAGGACTATGACGCAATCAATGTGCCCGTCTACTATTTCGGCGGCTGGGCCGATCTGTATCGCGACACGCCGTTCCGGATCTCGGAACACCTGAATGTGCCGGTCAAGGTGATGATGGGCCCGTGGTCGCACCTCTACCCGCATGAGGGCAAGCCCACCCCTCAGGTCGATTTCATCGCCGAGGTCCTGCGGTTCTGGGACTATTGGCTGAAGGGGATCGACACCGGGATTCTGGACGAGCCACCGCTGCACCTATACATGATGGACAGCATGCGCCCCGCTGGAACGCAAACGCACCGCCTTGGGCGCTGGGTCGAGGAGCGCAGTTGGCCCTCGCCCAATGTGTCGAACGAAACCTATTGGCTGAACGCGGGGTCGCTGGACGCTCAGGCGCAGACAGGCGCGCCGATGCAGATCACCTCGCCGCAGACGTTCGGCTCGGCCGGTGGGGTCATGTGTTCCTTTGGCATTCCGGGCGATTTGCCTTTGGATTGTCGGATCGATGCCGCCGGGGCGATGGTGTTCCGCAGTGACAAGTTGGAGTCATCGTTGGACATTCTGGGCCAACCTGAAGTCGCGCTGCGGGTCAGTGTCGACCAGCCTCAGGCCTTTGTCGCTGCCCTGCTGATTGATGAAGCCCCCGACGGCGCGCAGACCCTGATCTCGCGCGGGTTCTTTAACCTGATGCACCGCGAAAGTGACACGGAACCAACCCCGGTCGTGCCAGGAGAAGAGATGGAGATCTCGATCCAATTGCACGCCATCGGCTACAACGTTCCTGTCGGTCACCGGATCATGGTGCAGCTTGCGACCGCCTATTGGCCCATCTTGTGGCCCGCCCCGAATCCGGTTTGCGCGACTGTCGTGCCCGGCTACTCGGCCTTGTCGTTGCCCGTTCGCACCAATGCACCAGATGCGCCGGCGCCTCGGGACCTTCCGGTTCCGGCCCCGGGATCGGTGCCCGAGACCTCGACCAGAGGTCAGGGCGGGTCCGAGACGACGCTGACTCGAGACACCCACACTGGCAGACTGACGGAACGCGTCTTCATCGGTGGCGGCGTCATGGGCCCATCAGCGAAGAAGGTGCTGGAAACAGGGACCGAGATTTCCGACACGTCCGAGCGGATCTACTCCATCCTGCCTGATGATCCCCTATCCGCGGTCGCGACCATGCGGCAGGAAACCCGCTTTGAGCGTGGAGACTGGGATGCACGTATCAAGACCTGGTCTCAGCAGACGGCCACTGCGACCGATTTCGTGCTGAACGCTACGGTCGAATGCTGGGACGGAGACACGCTGTTCTTCAAAACGGAATGGAATCACGTGATCCCGCGCAACGGCATGTAGGGACGGGTTTGACCGCCCTATGGCACTGAACGCTGCGCGGTATCCGGGCCGTATCTGCGCATCATCATCTCGACGCTGTTGTTGATCGTATCCGCCATTTCCTGATGGCTGAGAACCGTGCCCGAGAACAACAGCGGCCAGAACGCCCGCGCCTTGATCAGGCCGATGAATTCACGACCGGCCTGTTCGGGGTCGTCGATCTTCAATTGCCCGTCCGCAGCGGCCTCGCGCAGCATGTCGATGAATGAGGCCGTCTTGTCCAGCTTGCCCTGCGCTTGCTCGGCCAAGGTCGGGTTGCGCAGGATTTCGCTGATCACCATGCGGGACATGGCCATCACATCCGGCAGCATCAGAATTCGCCCCTCGGCCCAGGCCAGCTCAGTCAGTTGCTCGCGAACATCGCGCCCTTTTTCGTACCTGATCTCCAACACTTCCGCAAAGCGGCTGGACAGTTCCGCCACGATTGATCGGAACAGATTTTCCTTGCTTTCGAAATACTTATAAAGCGTCCGCTTGGACACCTCGGCCTGGCGCGAAATACGATCCATGCTGGCCGCCGCGAACCCCTTTTCCTGGAATTCGGCCACGGCAGCTTCGATGATCTGTGCATATTTGGACGCATTGGGCGCGCTGATCTCATTCATGTCATTGCTATAGACCCATTGACCGCGCCGGGTCAAATACTAGGTAAACGCGGGAGTTTACAGGCGCGACTTTCTGTGCCACATGTAAACCCGCCAGTTTACCGACTCAGGTAGCAAGCCAACACGGAGTGTCCCCTCATGGCCATCAATCTGAAACTGAACGGCGAGACGCATACAGTCGACGCCGAACCCGGCACGCCCCTGCTCTGGGTGATCCGGGATGAGCTAAAGCTCACCGGAACCAAATTCGGCTGCGGTGTCGCGTCTTGCGGCGCCTGCACCGTGCATCTTAATGGCGAGCCCGTCCGCTCGTGCCAGACCTATATCGAAGACGTCGAAGATGCCGAGATCACCACAATCGAAGCCGTCGGTGAGGACAAGATCGGTGCAGCTGTCCAACAGGCCTGGGTCGAGTTGGACGTGGTTCAGTGCGGCTATTGCCAGTCTGGTCAGGTGATGTCGGCCGTTGGCCTGCTGGCTGAGAACCCCAAGCCCAGCGCAGAGGAAATCGACGCGTACATGTACGGCAATGCCTGCCGCTGTGCCACCTATCAACGTATCCGCGCAGGTATCCAGCGCGCATCTGAAATACTGGAGGCCTGATCCATGACCATCAACACCTCTCGCCGTGGATTTTTGAAAGGCGCCGCTGCTGCTGGCGCGGTCCTGCTGGTTGGCGCACGTCCGGATGGCGCGCTGGCGGCTGCTTCAGCCGAGACCGCTCAGTTCAACCCCTTCGTGAAAATTGATGCCGACGGCACTGTGACCGCCATTGTCAAACACTTTGAGAAGGGTCAGGGCCCTGCGACCGGCCTGCCCACGCTGATCGCCGAAGAAATCGGTCTGACAATGGACCAGATCGAATACGAATTCGCGCCCTCTGATCCCAACGTCTACAACAACCTGCTGTTCGGTCCGTTCCAGGGTACTGGAGGGTCGACCGCGATGGCGAATTCGTGGCTGCAATACCGTCAGGCCGGTGCTGCAGCACGCGAGATGCTGATAAATGCGGCGGCCCAAAGCTGGGGTGTCGACGCGTCGGGCATCACAATCGAAGAAGGCATTGTCAAATCCGGCGACAAGTCCGCTCCGATTGCCGAATTCGTGGCCGCAGCAGCTCAGCTGGACGCCCCGGCCGAGCCACGCCTGAAGGACCCCTCCGAGTTCCGCCTGATCGGAAACGAAGCCGTTCGGCGTAAGGATTCGGCGATCAAGGGCAATGGTCAGGCCATGTATGCCATGGACGTTCACCTTCCCAACCAGATGATCGCTATGATCAAACGCCCCGAATCCAAAGGCGGAATTGCGCTAGGGTTTGACGATAGCGCCTCAAAAGAGGTCAAAGGCTACATCAGTGCCGCGGTTCTGCCCAACCAAGCGGGTGTCGCCGTCTACGCGGAAAACACCTGGGCCGCGATTCAGGCGCGTGATGCGCTTGAGGTCGAATGGGATATGTCGGGCGCGGAAACACGCGACTCGGATCAGATCAAGGCCGAGATCATGGACGCGCTTGATGCCGAGCCGAACTACAACGTCAACAAGGCCGATTTTGCCGCCGTCTCTGCCGCCATCGACGGCGCCGACACTGTGGTTGAGCGGACCTTCTACTTCCCGCTTCTGGCCCATGCTCCAATGGAGCCCCTGAACTGCACAATCGAACAGACTGCAGAGGGCGACATTGTCCTGCATGATGGGGCGCAGATGCCAACCGGCCCGCATATGGCCTACCAGCAGATCTTCGAGCTTCCGGCCGAGAAGATCCATATCAACACGATGCTGGCAGGCGGGTCCTTTGGCCGCCGCGCAACACCTGATGCGGATTATCAGGTCGAGGCTGCGTTGGCCTTCGTGGTCACCGACCGCTCTCGCCCAGTCAAACTGGTGTGGACACGTGAAGATGACATTCGCAGCGGTTACTACCGACCTGCCTTTGGCCACAAAGTGCGCGTCGGTCTGGACAGTGAAGGAAACATCGTCGGATGGCACCATCAAATCGCCGGTCAGTCGGTCATCAAAGGTACGCCGTTTGAAGCCGTTCTGGTGCATGACGGTGTCGACCACAGCTCGGTCGAAGGGGTTTCTGACAGCCCCTACGCCATCCCCGGTATGGCCGTGGGTCTGACGGACACACCGAAAGCGACGACTGTATTGTGGTGGCGTTCGGTCGGGCACACCCACACGGGCTATGCGATGGAAGCCATGATGGACTTGGCCGCCGAGGCTGCCGGTCGCGACCCGGTCGAGTTCCGCCTGGCGCATCTGAGCGATGACAGCAACGCAGATCAGGTCCGCAAGGCCGGAGTTCTGAAACTGGCGATTGAGAAGGCCGGATGGGGCAACGCTCCAGCTGGGCGCGCGCAGGGGATCGCGGTCCACAAGTCCTTTGGCTCTTATGTGGCCGAAGTAGTCGAGGTGTCCGGCGATTTGGATAGCGGAGTTCGCATCGAAAAAGTCACCTGTGCCGTTGATTGCGGCATCGCGGTGAACCCCGATGTGGTCAAAGCACAGATCGAAGGTGGTGTCGGCTATGGCATTGGTCACGTCATGCGCGACCAGATCACGCTGACCAGCGGCGCGGTAGACCAGTTCAACTTCCCGGATTACGAGCCTCTGCGGATCGGTGATATCCAGGCGATTGACGTCCATATAGTTCCGTCAGCCGAAGCGCCCACGGGCGTCGGCGAGCCGGGCACACCGCCGTCCGCCCCGGCCCTGGCGAATGCCATTCGCGCTCTTTCGGGCGTGAAGGTCACGACCCTGCCCATGGCGGAAAACGGCGTAACCTTCGTCTGATCCTAAAACACGTGGCGTCGGCGCAATTTGTGCCGACGCCTTTTTCCACCTCTGAAATTTGATCAAATTTCGTGACAAGGCCGTTTGGCTTCGCTACATCTCGGATAACCGAGAGGAGCTACCGCCCCAATGGACCTGAACGCCTTGCATAATTTCCGCGTTGCCGCCTGCGACCTGAACGGTCAGATGCGAGGCAAGCGCGTCCCGCCTACCTATGCCGACAAGCTGAGCAAAGGTGCCGTGCGCATGCCATTCTCGGCGTTGAACGTCGATCTATGGGGCGCGGATATCGACGGAAGCCCCCTCGTGTTCGAAACCGGTGACGCCGATGGCATCCTGCTCCCGACCGAGCGCGGGCCCGTTCCGGTCCCTTGGTTGGAGACTTCAACAGCTCTGGTTCCCATGAGCCTTTATGACGATGACGGCGTTCCCTTTTCAGGCGACCCGCGCCATGCGCTAGCCTCTGTGCTGTCGCGTTACGCGCAGCGCGGCTGGTCAGTCGTTGCGGCGACCGAGTTGGAATTCACCCTTGTCGACGCGTCCGGCCCCCAACCCTTAGCACCCTTCAACCCGATCACTGGCCGCCGCCTGACGGACGAGGCGGTTCTGTCCGTCGCCGAAATGGACGCGTTCGAGGCATTCTTCACCGACCTCTATGACGGGTGCGCTGCAATGGGCATCCCCGCGCAAACCGCAATATCCGAAAGCGGTATCGGTCAATTCGAGATCAACCTCAATCATCAGGACGCCATGCGCTGCGCCGATGATACGTGGCTTTTCAAGGCTTTGACGCGCGGCTTGGCCCGAAAACACGGCTTTGCTGCGACCTTCATGTCGAAACCATATGTCGAGGACGCGGGAAACGGGATGCATGTGCATTTCTCTGTCCTGGACCAAGATGGGCGGAACATCTTCGACGATGGCGGGCCCGAGGGCACCGACCTGCTGCGCTCAGCCGTGGCCGGGTGCCTTGCTGCCATGCCGGCTAGCACTCTGATCTTTGCCCCTCATGGGAATTCATACGCGCGGCTTGTGCCCAGCGCTCATGCACCCACCGGTGCAAGCTGGGCCTATGAAAACCGAACCGCCGCCATCCGTATTCCGGGCGGAGCGCCCTCGGCCCGACGTATCGAACACCGCGTGGCTGGCGGCGACATCAATCCTTACCTGATGCTCAGTGCCATTCTGGGCGCGGCGATGGTCGGCATCGAGGACGGCATGGTGCCCCCCGCCCCAATCTCGGGCAACGCTTATGAGATTGAAGGCCTGCCTCAGCTGGCTGGCGATTGGTCCGCCGCCATCGACCTGTTCGAGAGCGACCCGATCATTACCCGGCTTTTCCCATCGGAATTAGTCCGCAATCTGTCGATGACCAAACGGCAGGAAATTGCACGTTTTGCAGACCGCCCCGACGACGAACACTGGCTAAGCTATCTCGAGGCCGTGTGACCCCCTTGCCCGACGGCCCGCTCTCGGGTATTTCTGAATTTGATCAAATTCGGTGACTTATGAAAATCGGCATTCTACAAACTGGCCACACCCCTGATGCGCTCATGCAGGACTTCGGGGACTATGACTCTTTGTTTCCGGCGTTGCTGGACGGACATGGGTTTGAATTCAGAACCTTCGCAGTCGTTGACGGGATCTTCCCAGACAGCGCAGAAGACGCAGATGGCTGGCTGATCACAGGCTCTCGCTACGGGGCCTATGAGGATCTGCCATGGATTCCCCCGCTTGAGGACCTGATCCGCCAGATTCATCAAAGCGGCAAGCCGCTGGTAGGCGTGTGCTTTGGCCATCAGATCATCGCGCAGGCGCTGGGCGGCAAGGTCGAAAAATACCAAGGTGGTTGGTCGGTTGGGCGGACCGAATATGACTTCGATGGCGATAACGTCTGGCTGAACGCCTGGCATCAGGATCAGGTCGTGGCCGTGCCGGACGGGGCCGAGGTGATCGGCAGCAACGACTTCTGCCAAAACGCCATGCTGCGCTATGGTGACCAGATCTGGACCGTGCAAGCCCACCCTGAATTTACCAACGATTTCGTCTCGGGCCTGATGCGCACGCGGGGCAAAGGGTTAGTGCCTGATGACCTCATGCAAGCCGCAGCGAACAGACAAACAGCACCGGATCACAATGCCCGGATCGCGCAGATCATGGCGGATTTTCTGAAGAAAGCGAGGGCCTGATGGCCGATTGGACAGACGCAGCACCTCAGGCCGCACAGGACTACATCGCCGGACATCGGCTGGATGAGGTCGAGTGCATCATTTCGGACCTGCCGGGCATTGCCCGAGGCAAGGCCGTTCCCGCATCGAAATTCGCGCGGCAATCCTATTTCCACCTGCCTGACAGTATCTTCTACCAGACGATTACGGGCGGCTGGGGTGAAGCCGCCGGTGAGGACGGATTCATTGAACGCGACATGATCCTGAAGCCGGATTTCTCGACCACGTCGGCTGCGCCTTGGACCGGCGACTGGACGTTGCAGGTGATCCACGACGCCTATGACCGAGACGACAATCCGATCCCCTACAGCCCGCGCAACGTGTTGAAGCGTGTCGTGCAACTCTATCACGACAAGGGCTGGAAGCCCGTGGTCGCCCCGGAGATGGAGTTCTTTCTGGTCGCCCGCAACGTTGACCCGGCGCAGTCGATTGAGCCGATGATGGGCCGCTCTGGCCGTCCTGCCGCCGCGCGTCAGGCCTATTCCATGACGGCCGTGGACGAATTCGGCCCAGTGATCGACGACATCTATGACTTCGCCGAACATCAGGGGTTTGAGATCGACGGGATCACTCAGGAAGGCGGCGCAGGCCAGCTTGAGATCAACCTGCGCCACGGCAATCCAGTGAAGCTGGCGGACGAGGTTTTCTACTTCAAACGCCTGATACGCGAGGCCGCGCTGCGTCACAATTGCTTTGCGACCTTCATGGCGAAACCGATCGAGGATGAGCCGGGATCGGCCATGCATATCCATCATTCGATCATCGATATAGAGACCGGCCAGAACATTTTCTCCGGTCCGCAAGGCGGTGAGACGGACGCGTTCTATCACTTCATCGCGGGCCTGCAGACCCACCTGCCCGCCGGTCTTGCCGTAATGGCACCCTATGTGAACTCGTATCGCCGCTACGTAAAAGACCATGCCGCGCCGATCAATCTGGAATGGGCGCGGGACAATCGCACCACGGGTATCCGGGTGCCGCTGTCCGGCCCTGAGGCGCGACGCGTGGAAAACCGTATCGCTGGGATGGATTGCAACCCGTATCTCGGGATCGCGCTGTCACTGGCCTGTGGCTATCTGGGGCTGGTCCAACAGGAACGTCCACGTCGTCAGTTCTACGGTGACGCCTATGAGGGCGAAGGGGATATCCCGCAGGTGATGGGGAATGCTCTGGACCTGTTTGACGGAGCTAAGGAACTGCATGAGATTCTGGGCCCCGAGTTCGCCCGCGTCTATGGCATCGTGAAACGGGCCGAGTATGAAGAGTTCCTGCAGGTGATCTCTCCGTGGGAGCGGGAACATCTCTTGCTGAACGTCTGAGCCTTTTGGGGTCACCAGAGATGAACCTTCTCTATTCCAACGATAGCAAAGCCGAGTATCCGGCAAGCTGGTATGCCGCCACTTCCAACCCGCTCGCGCGGTTCCCTGAGTTCAAGGGCGAAGCGCGCGCCGATGTGTGTATCGTCGGTGGTGGCTATACGGGTTTGTCAGCAGCGCTGCATCTGGCCGAGGCCGGGATGGACGTTGTCCTGCTTGAGGCGCACCGAGTGGGCTTTGGCGCGTCAGGCCGCAATGGCGGCCAGTTGGGCAGCGCCCAGCGCATGGACCAAGAGGATCTGGAGAGCCTCGTCGGACAGGACGACGCTGCCAAGCTTTGGGATCTGGCCGAGGATGCGAAGGCCTTGGTCAAATCGCTGATTGAAAAGCACAAAATTGACTGCGACCTGAAGCCTGGCATCGCCAACCTTGGCCTCTCAGCGTCCGAGCGCAGCGATCTGCACGCCCATGCCGCGCATTTGTCGGACCGCTACGGCTACGATCAGATCGAGCTGCTGGATGAAGAGGCAGGCCAAGCCCTCTGCCCCTCACCCGCTTACAAGGGTGGGTATCTGGACAAGGGGGCGGCGCATCTGCACCCGTTGAACTATGCGCTCGGTCTGGCCTGTGCTGTTGAGGCCGCGGGCGTGCGTATTTTTGAAGGCACCGAGGTGACAGGGATCGAACAAGGCGACCCGGCTACTGTTCTAACCGAAGGCGGGAAGGTCCGCGCCCGACACGTCATTCTGGCCTGCAACGGATACCTTGGGACGCTTAACCGGCAGGTCGCGGCGCGGGTGATGCCGATCAACAACTTCATCGCCGCGACAGAACCGCTTGGGGCTGAGGCCGCGCGCGTGCTGACGCAGGATGTCGCCGTTGCAGATACAAAATTCGTGGTGAATTACTTCCGCCTCAGCGCTGACGGACGCCTGCTGTTTGGCGGAGGCGAAAGCTATGGCTACCGGTTCCCTTCGGATATCTCCGCTACCGTGCGCAAACCAATGACCGAGATCTTTCCCCATCTGCGGGACGTCAGGCTCGACTACGCATGGGGCGGTACTCTGGCGATTACCATGCGGCGGATGCCCTACCTAACGCGCGTCGCGCCCAATATCCTGTCTGCCTCTGGCTATTCCGGCCATGGCGTCGGCACGGCAACGCATGCCGGTCAGCTTATGGCATTGGCCATCCAAGGGCAGGCCGAAGGGTTCGATACCATGGCCCGCGTCCCGGCCCTGCCCTTTCCCGGTGGTCCAGCCCTGCGGAACCCTCTGCTGGCGCTGGCGATGACATGGTACGCGATGCGGGATCGGCTGGGGATTTAACCCCCCTCTTCAATACGACAATTTGGTGAAATTTTGCCGATCTTGCGATTGGGGGCTTGGCACGGGCAGCACGCTTGATTTAATAAAGTGAAAGTTAGAATTCGGGAAAACCAAATATGACGCTGCCACCCAACGTTCATGACGCCGAACCCATCCCCGCCGCCGCACGAGACGCAATCGACGCCCTGATGCAGTCAGGCGACCTGTTTCGTTACACCGCACCGCAGGACGCTCCGGTCGCTTTGCTGGAATCCGAGTTCGCCGCCCTGCTGGGCACGAAATACGCTTTGGCCGTTTCGTCCTGCTCGGCTGCTCTGTTTCTGTCGCTGAAGGCGCTGGGCTTGCCGCGGGATGCAAGGGTTCTGATCCCCGGCTTTACCTTCGCTGCCGTGCCATCGTCGGTCGTGCATGCGGATTGCGTTCCGGTTCTGTGCGAAGTTGGTCCGAACTACCGCATCGACATGGCTGATTTCGAGGCCAAGCTGGACGATGTGCAGGCGGTCATCATTAGCCATATGCGCGGCCATACCTCGGATATGGATGCGATCATGGCGCTGTGCGACGCGCGCGATATCCCGGTGATCGAAGATGCCGCCCATTCGCTGGGCACGACCTGGCATGGGCGCAACATTGGCACCATCGGCAAAATTGGCTGCTTCTCGTTCCAGTCCTACAAGATGATCAACGCCGGCGAAGGTGGCATTTTGATCACCGACGACGCCGATCTGGTGGCCCGCACCGTGATCATGTCAGGGGCCTATGAGCATAACTGGAAGAAGCACAAAACTCCGCATGGCGACAACTCGCCCGAGCTCGAGCAGGCCTTTGCCCGCTGGCAGAACAAACTGCCGCTATACAACTTGCGGATGAGCAACCTCAGCGCCGCAGTGATCCGCCCTCAGATTCCAGAACTGGCGCGCCGCGTGCGCGACGGGCTGGCGAACCACGATTATGTAGCGGAACGTCTGAACAGCTCGGACTATATCGACGTCCCTGCCCCGCTTTCACCCGAACGTCGTGCGCCGGATTCGATTCAGTTCAATCTGGTCGGCATTGATGAGGATGAAATCCGCGCCTTTGCCGCCGCATCCGAGGCGCGCGGCGTCAAAGTTCAGGTCTTTGGCATGAGCGAAGACAATGCCCGCGCCTTCTGGAACTGGCAGTTCCTGCCTGAGCAATTCGAACTGCCGCAAACCCGTGCCATGCTGATGACAGCCTGTGACGTGCGCCTGCCCGTGCGCCTGACGCGCGAGGAACTGGACGTGATCGCCGACATCCTGCTGGCCTCGGTCGGCGAGGTGATCGGCCCGGTTCCTGCTTACGGCACCTGAACTCCAAGCACTGAGACGAACAACGCGTCGATCCCTTCGGGGGTCGGTGCGATGCGGGACAGGACACCAACAACCCGCAGTCCGTCCGAGGTATTCACCAACAGCGGCGCGCCGGAATCCCCCATCATCACCGGGCAGATCCCACGCAGCATTTGGCCTGCATATATGCGCATTGGGCAAGTCTCTGTCCGGCTCAAGACATGAGGCCTCAGCCCCGGATAGCCCGCGACGAAGCCTGCCTCGACCTCTTGATTTGCCGGTTTCACGAAACCGACCTCGGCCCCGATCGGAGCGTCCAGCACCAGAATGCCCCAGTCCAATTCGGGTTGATCGGAGAAGCTGGCCGATACATCCTGACCTGCAGGCAAGATATAGTCATCGGCCCGCGCAACCGAGACCGCCTCGCCCCGCTGGTACCCGGCAGCAAACAGAATACTCTCCGGTGGTATCCAGCGTTTGCGTGATCGATTGTAGAGACAATGCGCCGCCGTCAGCACCTGGTTTTCTGAGATAAGAACGCCCGTACAGTGTGATCTTTGATCCCGCCCGGCGTAGTTCACTCGACCAATCGCGCGCCAAGGGGCCTGAGACGCATCTAGGATTTCACGCGCCCGGATATCCTGACACCCCGCAGATGTATCGGTCCCCAACCGACACACCGCCGACCAGTTTTCAGAGAACTGCCCCTCGGCCCAAACGGCTTGCGACCACAAAATAGCGACACACAGGACCAGCCAGCGCATCGCTTATGCCTCTAGTTCAATTTCGAAAGCTTCTGCTGCAACTCGGCCAATTGCTTTTTGATGTCGTCCAGATCCTCTTTCGGTTCGGACTCGTCCTCTTTGTCGGGGCCTGACCAGTTGCCGGACAACCCGCCAGTCATCGCTTTGAGAAAAGCCTGTTGCTGCGCCTGCATCGCCTCAAACCCCGGCATCTGAGACATCGGGTTCATGGCGTTCATGTTCTCCATCATCTTGCTTTGGCTTTCGCGCAGCATGTCGAATGAGCTTTGCAGGAATTGCGGCATCATGCCCCCACCCGGCACCATGTAGCTACGCACCAGATCGTTCAGAACATTGACCGGCAGGACGTTCTCGCCCCGGCTTTCGTGTTCGGCAATGATTTGCAAAAGGTACTGGCGGGTCAGGTCATCGCCCGTTTTCAGATCAATGATCTGAACTTCGCGCCCATCGCGGATGAACCCCGCAATATCTTCGAGCGTCACGTAATCGCTGGTCTCGGTGTTATACAGCCGACGGCTGGCATAGCGCTTGATCAACAGCGGTTTTTCTTTGTCCGACACCTTGTACCCTCCCCAAGGATGATGCGTTGCAGCAGAGGTTATGCGACTGCAGCACAAAAAGAAAGGGCAGGTCAATCGACCTGCCCAACGCGATGGCACCTATAGGGAGGATAAGATGCCCGTCGCGGACGTTCTTACTTGGCAGCTGCAGCTTTCTTGGCAGCAGTCGTCACCTCAGAAGTCGCTTTCTTGACAGCTGCGGTTGCTTCTTCAGCAGCGTCTTTACCAGCGGCCATCAGCAGCTCAACAGTTTCCGACTGAACTTTTTTCGCGATTTCCGCGAATGCAGCCAGGTTTTCAGCAGCAACTTCAGCCGACGCGCTTGCGAAGTCGGTTGCGGCTTTTGCGTAGTCAGCAGGCTCGGCCTTTGCTTTCGACATCTCGGTCAGCTTGGCCAGGGTGTCCTTGGTCCATTTGTTCGAGATTTCAGCCGATTTCTCAGCCGCGTCCAGAGCAACGCCCGACAGCTTTTCGTTCAACGCTGCGGTCGATTTGAAGGCACCTTCCATTGCGGTGGTGTCTACCGGAAACGCGCCCATGACGTCTTTCATGATCGCGGTGAAGTCTTGGGTCTTTGCCATTGTCCTAATCCTTTTCACCGAACCGGGCCCACCCCGGTTTCCATCGGCTTGAGGACAATATGATTTCTGCATCGCAGCATTTCAAGTCTTTTCTTGCTGCAACGCAGAAAAATTCAAGTTTCATTTTGAAATCAGCGATTTGCCTTGAGCAAAACATAGCTGCCAGGCGCCGGACACAGGCTCGGATGCTCCGAATCACCCGTTTCGCGCGCCGGAACCTGCTTGCCAGACCGTTTCTTCAGCCAAGCGCCCCACATCGGCCACCATGATCCTTCGTGAAAGTCAGCGTCTTTCAACCAGGCCTCTGCATCCAACTTCAGATCAGGGTTGGTGTAGTGTCCGTATTTCTTCTTGCTGGGCGGGTTCACGATCCCTGCAATGTGACCGGACTCTGACACAACAAAAGTCTTGGACTTGGACCCCATCTGCTGAACACCGCGATAGCAGTCTTTCCAGCGGGCGATATGGTCCGTCTCGCAGGTGATAGCCATCAGGGGGACGTCCACATCCCTGACATGCAGCTTGTGGCCCAGCATCGCGAAGCCGTCGCCCACGAATTCGTTGTGCTGGCACAGGCCGCGCAGATACTGCACCGCCATCTTGCCCGGCAGGTTCGAGCCGTCGCCGTTCCAATACAGCAGGTCAAAAGCTGGAGGGGTCTCTCCCATCATATAGCTGCGGATCGCTGGCGTGTAGATCAGGTCGCGCGAACGCAGGAATGACATGGTGCGCCCAAGAATCCATGCGCGCAGAAGGCCATCCTTGGCGACCTGATCCTCGATCCCATCCACAAAGTCGTTTTGCAAAAACGGCGTGAATTCTCCCTGATCGCCAAAATCGGTCAGAGCCGTAAAGAAGGTCGCCGATTTGACCGACTTGTCCCCGCGCTGTTTCAGCAATGACAGCGTCAGGCTGAGCGTGGTGCCCGCAATGCAATACCCGACGGCGTTGACCTGTTTTACTTTGCAGATCTTCTTGACCGTCTCGATCGCAGTCAGGAACCCGTCCTGAATATAGTCCTCCATCCCCACATCGGCGTAGGTGGAATCGGGATTTATCCAGCTGACGACAAACAGCGTGTATCCCTGCTCGGTCACCCATTTGATCAGGCTGTTCTGGGTTTTGAGGTCGAGAATGTAGAATTTGTTGATCCACGGCGGGAACAGGACGATGGGGGTTTCATGCACCGTCTCGGTTGCCGGTTTGTATTGGATCAGCTCCATCATACGGTTGCGATACACGACATCGCCAGGGCTGGTCGCGATATTGACCCCAACCTCGAATGCACTGTCATCGGCAAGCTTGACCACAAGCTCACCATCATTGGCCTCTAGGTCCGAGACGAGGTTCTCAAGCCCTTGGATCAGGGATTGCCCCTCGGTTTCGACAGCTTTCTCCAAGGCATCAGGGTTGGTTGCCAGAAAATTGGTGGGAGCCATCAGGTCGATGATCTGCTGCGAGAAATACTGAAGGCGCTGCTTGTCCTTCTCTTCAAGGTCCTCAACTGCTGACACTGCTTGTGCGATCGCTTCGGCATTGGTCTGGTACTGCTGGCGGATCAAGCGAAAATAGGGGTTGGTGTCCCAAAGCGGGTTGGAAAAGCGTTTGTCCTTGGATTTGGGTTTGTCTTCATCCACTGCGCCTGTGGTCAGTGCCTGCTGCGCCTCGGCAAAGTTCAGAACGGACTTGCCCCAATATTCGATCTGCTGTTCCAGCAGTTTGGCGGGATTCTGCAATGCGTCGGCCCAATAGGCCGTTGCCGCACGTGCATAAAGCTCTTGATTCGGGCCGTCCAACGCGGGGACATGAGACTTCTTCGAAGCCATGACTTCGATCAGGCGCTTGGAGAGAGCCTCAACCTTCTCCATATTTTCTTTAATGCGTTCAATATGTTCTTCGGTAACTTGGCCCGTATTGTCTTCACTTGTTGTCATTTTAACAATTCACCCCTACTCTCGCTGCTATGCAGAATAACGTCGCGGACGTTGGTCGACAAAGCGACGAATGGTCCGAACTCTTAGGTTGATACTCCGGAGGATCCTTCGATGCGCTACATGATGACCTACGATCTGATGGAAACCATGCGCAATACGAACCAATGGCTTGGTTCGACGGCAAATGCGATGGCCTCCTACCCGCTGTTTTCGATGGTTCCCAACCCGGCGTTCAGTTGGATGGCCGCTTGGGGTGAAGTGACCGAGCGCACCTTTCAACGCATGGTCGCGAAACCCGATTGGGGCATCCGGACTTTCACGTGTGAAGATGGCAAAGATCATCTGGTCGAAGTCACCTCGGTTCTGGAGCGTCCCTTTGGGGACCTTCTCCATTTCAAGGTAAACGGGCGCGAAACGCAACCTCGCAAGGTGCTTTTGGTGGCTCCAATGTCCGGTCACTACGCGACATTGCTGCGTTCGACCGTCAAAAGCCTGCTGGTCAATTGCGAAGTTTACATCACCGATTGGCATAACGCGCGCGATATCCCCGTGTCCGCTGGCAAGTTCGATGTCGAGGATTACACCCTCTACCTTGTCGATTTTATGAAAGAGCTTGGCCCGGACACCCATGTGGTCGCCGTGTGCCAGCCCGCACCGCTGACACTGGCCGCGACCGCCTATCTGGCCGAGGTCGAACCAAAGGCCCAGCCCAGCACCCTGACACTGATTGGTGGCCCGGTCGATCCCGATGCCACCCCGACCGACGTGACCGACTTTGGCCGTCGCGTGACGATGGGCCAGTTGGAAGAGACCATGATCCAGCGCGTTGGTTTCAAATACAAAGGCGTGGGTCGGATGGTTTATCCCGGCCTGTTGCAGCTGGCTTCGTTCATGTCGATGAATGCCGAACGCCACTCCACAGCCTTCACGGATCAGATACAGCGCGTGATGCGGGGGGAAGCTTCGGACCATGACGCCCACAACCGCTTCTACGATGAATATCTCGCTGTCATGGATATGCCGGCCGAGTTTTACCTCTCCACGGTCGAACGCATTTTCAAAAACCGCGAGATTGGGCGGAACGAATTTGTCGTCGCCGGGCACAAGGTGGATATGGGCAAGATCACCGACGTGGCTGTGAAAACCGTGGAAGGCGCGAATGACGACATTTCAGCGCCTGGGCAGTGTATCGCCGCGCTTGATCTGTGTACCGGCCTGCCTGATAGCAAGAAAGCCAGTCATGTGGAACCCGGTGCGGGGCACTACGGCATCTTCGCTGGCCGCAGCTGGCGCGACAATATCCGCCCGCTGGTCATCGACTTCATGAACGAGAACAGCCGCAAACCTCGTCGTCGGGCGGCCAACAGCAACAAAGTCGCGTAAGGGCTTTGGCGTCAGAGTCTGACCTCACCTTTTCGTGCGCCTGCGGGACACTGACAGGCCGCATCACATCCGATGGTGCGCGTCTGGGGACCCATGCCGAGTGTTTTTGCCGCGACTGCCGTGCGGCCCAGCTTTACTTCGGCCAACCCGACCCGGCCCCCGGACCGGTTGAGGTGTTTCAAATCGCCCCCGACGAGGTCACGATTGACAGCGGCGCCGAACATTTGGCGGCGATGTCTCTGAGCCCGAAGGGCATGCTGCGATGGTATGCCAAATGCTGCAATGCACCCTTGGCAACCACGCCACGCACCGCCAGATTTCCTTTTGCGGGGTTCATCGCTTTGCGTATCGCCGATCACGCGCGGCTTGGCCCGATTGCGACTCGTGGGTTCGTGCCTCGGCCCAATGGCAAGCAAAAGCACGAAAATCTGTCTCCGGCGGCAATTGGGTTGCTACGTCGCGTGATCAAATCAAGACTATCCGGTGGGTGGAAAAACACGCCGTTCTTTGATCCTGAGAGTTTTGAACCCGTCGTGACACCGACGGTGATCAGCAAAGAGGAACGCGCAGCGCTTTACCCCTAGGCCATGCGCAAGGGTTCATCCAGCCACGCCTGCATCAGGTCGATCACCTGCTCGGGCGCTTCCAGAGTTGGCAGATATCCGGCCGCATCAATTGTGTGCATCACCGCATTTGGGATCATGTCCGCCATAAAGGCATGCTTGCGCTCGGGCGTCAGCCGGTCATGCTTTCCACACAGGATCAGGCTGGGCGCTTTGATCCGGCGCAGCGTGCCCTGCTGATCCGCGCGCCTCTGTAGCGCACGCATCTGGGTCACAAACACCTCCGGGCCTAAATCCAGCGCCATCGCCAGTAGGTCATTCAACACAGGGATGCGCTGCGTTCCCGGCGCCAGAGTGTCCGACCCCACAACCTGCCGCATCACCTCTTCAAGCCGACCGGCCTGCGCGCCGATGATCAGATCCTCCCGTGCGGCCGCGATCTGCGGTGTGTCGGCCTGCGCATCGGTCGAGATCAGGCACAGGCGCGACACCCGATCCGGGGCGCGGCGAATAAGGTCCAACGCCACCACGCCGCCCAGCCCATGCCCAGCCAGCGCGAACCGATGAGGCAGCTGATCCAGAAGATCCGAAGCGATCTCTTCGATCCGTTCCCCCCGGCTGATCGCCGAGACGACCACGGCGCGGCGGCGCGAAAACGCATCAATTTGGGGATGAAACAGCCGAGCATCGCACATCAAACCCGGCAACAACACCAGCGGCTCAATCACGTGGGGCCTCCTTCTGCTCGGTTATCCGAGTCGTTCCTTCTCATCAGGATGGAAGGTTTGGATCAGCCCAGCAAGTGAATCTTTAAGGATAGGCGATTCCACGGAACTGCGGGAAATCAGCATAGCGTTTCTGACGGGCAGCAAGGGTTTCGGCTGGCTCGGCACCCGGTCGCAAAAGGCAGCCTTTGGGCGCGATGTAACTGTCGATCCGACGCTGAGGCCTGGGGCGCCAAACCAGATTGAACGCGCAGAGTTTCGGGAAAAACCAGATCTCGGAGTAGTCAAGATGATCATGCATCCACCACGCCAGATCGCGCCAGTCCCGCCCCTGCGCGTAGCGATCCGCAAACCAGGGGATCACGACAGACGCGCCAGCGACTCGCGCCTCACCCTGCCCCCAGTCCCAGACATGGCACTCCAACGGATTGTCATTGCGCGCGCAGTTCAGCCGGTTTTCGTTGCCAAAGGCATTCAAGGACGGTGACCGATAGCCCGAGCGCACTGCGACCCGGCCAAAGGTCTCCTCCAGCGGGTCTAGCAAGGTTTGGCAAAAGACGCTTCCGGTTTCGATGGCCAGATCCGGGTTCTCAGGCAGGTTCTGCTTTTGGTGGAAATTCCCGATCTCGGAGTACAGGAAATCGCGCATGAAGAAATGCCGGGACAGACGCACACGACCCAGCGTCTCAAGGCTCCACATGCTGCCCGGCTTGCGCATCTCTATGCTCTTGAAGGAGGGGTCATTCGATCCCCTGCGTTTTCAACCACGCCAATATCCCATTCACCGTCGGCTCTGTCTGGTCCGGAGACATCAGGCGACCGGCAATCACATGCGACATCGGATCATCTTCAGGCCCCATCGTGACAAGCTCAACCGTTGCTGGCGCACCCCAGGCCTCGGCCACCTTGTGGGTCTTGTCCGGGCGCACGACCTGATCATCATCCGAGAACCAGAACAGCGCTGGCACCAAAGCTTGCGAGAAATCAAGACCGTAGACCGTTTCGACCAGAACTGTCATCGGCACCACAGCCTCCCACGGATAAACGGCCGTCCAGTACTTGTTCTTTTCTGGATCTGGCCCGGATACATCTCGTTCCGGCCCCATCAACAATGGCAACCAATCCCGCGCCCACGGCAGACCGGGTATGAACGCCCCTGTCGAATTCACTCCGAAATTCGGCGACACAAACACCATTGCCGCGACATCTTCGCTGAGTGCCGGGTTCAAAGCCGCCGCCGCCGCCAGCGTGCCGCCGGTCGATGTCGAAATGACCACGACCTTTTCCCCAACGGCCTTGGCCGCCGCCAGCCCCTCGGCCATGTCCTGCATCCAGCCAGAGGCGGTCGCATCGCCCATCGCGGCCCCACTGCGCCCATGTCCTTGCAAGCGTGCATATACCAGATTGGCCCCCAGAGCGTCAGCGACCATATCAGGCACGGGACGGATCTCTTCTGAACTGGCCGAGAAGCCATGGACATACAGCACCGAATAGGGCGTCCGCCGCTCTTTGAACCCGTCCTGCCAGATCACACGCTTTTCGACACCGGGGACGATATCGTCAAAGGCCGATTCCGTGCTTTCAAAATAGACCTGAACGCCTTCGCCAAACTTGCGGGGGTCGAAATCCGGGTTCAGGTTCACTTCTTCCCTCGGCCCAAACCAATAAATCAGGCCTCCGACAACGATCAGAACCAGCAAAACCCGGCCAAGAGCCCACCCAAACCAGCGCATCATTCATTCCCCAAAACGTCGAGAACGGCTTTTTCGATCAAGCCAAGGCATGGCCCGTCCGAGAACCGATGATCCGCATCCTTGACCAGCAACAATCGCATATCCGGTCCGGTCGCGTGCTCTAGCAGGCGAACGGCTGTTTCAGTCGACACCGCCGTATCAGCCGTCCCCTGCAAAAAACGAACGGGAAACGGCAGATCCAACGCGTTCCGCAGAACCAGGCGTTGCCGACCATCCTCGATCATACGTTTGGTGATGATGTAAGGCTCCATATAATCCGAGGGCAATTCTACATGCCCAACCTCCTCCAGCGCTACCTTCTGCGCATCTGAAAAGGACGCCCAATAGCCGTCCTCGGTAAAATCCGGGGCTGCCGCGATGGTCACCATGCCCACAATTCGCTCCGGCAACGCCTTTGCCAGCAGCAGCGCCTGCCAACCACCCATCGAGGACCCAACGACCACCAAAGGCCCCTCGGTCAAGGCACCCACCGCTGCCAGCGTGTCTTCGTGCCAATCTCCAATGCAGCCGTCTGTGAACGCCTCAGAGCTTTCTCCATGCCCGGAATAGTCAAACCGCAAGAACGCCTGCCCCCGTGCCTTCGACCAAGCCTCAAGATGAACGGCCTTGGTGCCCTCCATATCCGATTTCAAACCGCCCAGAAAAACAATGGTCGGACCGGCCCCTTCGCTCTTGTGATACGCCAACCGCCGCCCCTGCGCCGTTTCCAAAAAATCTGTTGCTGCCATGAAGCCCTCTTTGCTTTCCTGACATCATGCACGCCCCCCGCCCAAGTGCAATTCCGTGATCCTCCTTCATCTGGCTAAAAATACCTCGGGGAGCGCGAGGGGCTGGCCCCTCGCTCCAGCCACTTGACACAAGTACAACCACCTGCCAAAGCAGCCAGACGCAAATAACCCGCAACCGGGCGTTCAGTGGGCGCCGAACCGACGAGGAGAGCCGATATGGCCCTGGATTCAAAGTCCGTCTCTCTCACTTTTCCCGATGGCAATGCACGTTCCTATGACGCAGGCATAACGCCTGCGCAGGTGGCTGCCGACATCTCAACTTCGCTGGCGAAAAGGGCGATATCGGCCACGGTCGACGGCAAGCATTGGGATTTGCAATGGCCCATCGAAGCAGATGCCCAAATCGCCATCCACACCATGAAGGATGAAGATCAGGCCAATGAGCTGATCCGCCACGATCTGGCGCATGTCATGGCCCGCGCCGTGCAGGAAATCTGGCCCGCGACCAAAGTCACCATCGGCCCCGTTATCGAAAACGGCTGGTACTATGACTTTGACCGCGAAGAGCCATTCACGCCCGAAGATCTCGGCCTCATCGAGAAAAAGATGAAAGAGATCATCAACAAGCGCGACCCCGTCACCACCGAGGTCTGGGATCGCGACCGCGCGATCGAATTCTACAAGGCCAACAATGAGCCCTATAAGGTCGAGCTGATCGAAGCCATTCCGGGTGATGAGCCACTGCGCATGTACTGGCACGGCCACTGGCAGGATCTGTGCCGCGGCCCGCACCTGCAGCACACCGGTCAACTGCCGGGCGACGCCTTCAAGCTGATGAGCATTGCGGGCGCCTATTGGCGTGGCGACAGCGACCGCGCGATGTTGCAGCGCATCTATGGCGTAGCGTTCACGGGCAAGGAAAAGCTCAAAGCGCACCTGAACATGCTGGAGGAGGCCGCCAAGCGCGACCACCGCAAGCTGGGCCGCGAGATGAACCTGTATCACATGCAGGAAGAGGCTCCGGGTCAGGTGTTCTGGCATCCCAACGGCTGGAAAATCTACACCACCCTGCAGGACTACATGCGCCGGATGCAGGACCGTGACGGCTATGTCGAGGTCAACACCCCACAGGTCGTCGACCGCAAACTTTGGGAAGCCTCGGGTCACTGGGACAAGTACCAGGAGAACATGTTCATCGTCGAAGTCGACGAAGAGCATGCCCGCGAAAAGGCGATCAACGCGCTGAAGCCAATGAACTGCCCTTGCCACGTGCAGGTGTTCAATCAGGGCCTGAAATCCTATCGTGATCTGCCGCTGCGCATGGCAGAGTTCGGCTCCTGCGCGCGGTATGAGCCCTCGGGCGCGCTGCACGGGATCATGCGGGTGCGCGGCTTTACTCAGGACGACGGTCACATCTTCTGCGCCGAGGATCAGATCGAATCCGAGACCGCAAAGTTCATTGCTTTCCTGTCGAAGGTCTACGCCGACCTTGGCTTCCACGACTGGACCATCAAACTGTCCACCCGCCCGGAAAAGCGGATCGGCAGCGATGAAAGCTGGGATTTCGTCGAGAAAGCTTTGGGCGATGCCTGCAAGGCCGCTGGGTATGAGTACGAGGTCTTGGAAGGCGAGGGCGCATTCTACGGTCCGAAGCTGGAGTTCACTCTGACAGATGCCATCGGCCGGAATTGGCAATGCGGCACGCTTCAGGTCGACCCTAACCTGCCCGAGCGTCTGGATGCGAATTTCATCGGCGCTGACGGGTCCAAGCATCGCCCCTACATGCTGCACAGGGCCTGCCTTGGGTCGTTCGAACGGTTCATCGGCATTCTGATCGAAGAACACGCGGGCAAGTTGCCGTTCTGGCTGGCGCCGCGGCAGGTCGTTGTGGCCTCGATCACCTCGGATGCGGATGACTATGTGGCCGAGGTTGTTGAAACGCTCCGCTCCGCTGGTGTCCGGGCCGAGGCGGATATCCGCAACGAAAAGATCAACTACAAGGTCCGCGAGCACTCGGTCGGCAAGGTTCCGGTCATTCTGGCCGTGGGTCACCGCGAGGTGGATGAGCGCACTGTAAGTGTCCGCCGACTGGGCGAAAAACAAACGCAGGTTCAATCTCTTGAGACTGTAACAAATGAGCTGTCCAAGGCAGCCACTCCTCCGGACCTGCTGTAACATAAGTCAGTTTCTGACCCCTCATCCGGCCCTGAAATCGGGGCCGGATTGAAACATTTTCCATTTTTCAATTCAAAAACAATTTGTTAACCTGCAAGAGGGCATGACAATGCCTGACGCGCTTGTGAGACACGGCCTCGTGAATTTAACTGTGGCTCACTAGTCGCTACCTTTGTCATTGTCACAAGCAGACATACGCAGTCATCAAAAGGATTACCGAGATGTCGAACACAGCCAAATCCCTGGTTATCGCAACAGCAGTCGCAGCCGCCGTTTCGGGCGCAGCAACCACCGCCTCCGCACAAGCGAAAGAGAAATGCTATGGCGTTTCGCTGGCCGGTCAGAACGATTGCGCCGCAGGCCCCGGCACCACATGCGCGGGCACCTCGACCGTTGACTATCAGGGCAACGCCTGGACTCTGGTTGATGCAGGCACCTGCGCCGATATCGAACTGCCTGCACAGGCAGACGGCACCCCGCGCAAAGGTTCGCTGGAAGAGCTGAACCGCGACCTGCCGGCATAATATCTGCCATACGAGATCCAAGGGGCGGGCCAATTCGCCCGCCCCTTTTCACGTGATCATAGGGAACTGCCTCATGCTGGACGACGCACTCAGGTCGAACCGACTGCCCGCAGCGCCGGGTGTTGGGTATAAACCGCAGCACTTTGCACAGATCCTTGAACACGCGCAGCCCGTCGCATGGTTGGAAATCCATGCCGAGAACTACATGGGCGATGGTGGCCGCCCGCTGGCGCAACTGCGCCATCTGTCAGAACAATTCCCAATCTCGGTCCACGGTGTTGGCCTGTCCATCGGCGGCGAAGGCCCCCTGGATGCCAACCATCTGGCGCGATTGAAACATCTGGTCGGCTGGCTGAATCCTGCCAGCTTCTCTGAGCATTTGGCCTGGTCGACTCATGACAGCCACTTCCTGAACGACCTTCTGCCCCTGCCCTATACCGATGCCACTTTGACCCGCATCTGCGATCATATCGACCAGGTACAAGAGGTGGTTGGACGGCAAATGCTGCTCGAAAACCCCTCCAGCTATCTGGCATTTGAGGAAAGCACCTGGTCCGAGCCCGATTTCCTGCGCGAAGTTTCGAACCGAACCGGATGCGGGCTGTTGCTGGACGTGAATAACGTCTTTGTCTCGGCCACCAATCTGGACTTCTCGCCCCAGGGCTATATCGATGCCTACCCGCTTGAAAAGGTTGGTGAGATTCACCTCGGCGGTCACGATGAAGACGAAGACGACCACGGCAAACCGCTGCTGATCGACAGCCATGGGCGCGAGGTCGTTGATCCGGTCTGGGCGCTTTTAGACTATGTTCTGGATCGGTCGGGGCCCAAGCCGGTCTTGGTCGAGTGGGACACGGATGTTCCTGACTGGCCGGTCCTGCGGGACGAGGCCGTGCGCGCCCAGGCGGCTCTGGAGCGGATCCCGGCATGAGCGTGTCGCAAACTCAGTTCCGCGCCGCGCTTCTGGACGCCTCTGCCCCAGTCCCGGAGGGGTTGCTGGATTCCGAAAACCAACCCGCCGGCCGGAGGTTCAGCGTCTATCGCAACAATGTCGCTGTCTCACTGACCGAGGCTATGCAGCAGGCCTTTCCCGTGATCACCAAGCTGCTGGGGCCGCAGAACATGGACGGCCTTTCCGGCATCTTCCTGCGCCAGCACCCGCCTACATCCCCCTTGATGATGTTCTATGGTGAGGAGTTTCCAGCCTTTGTTGCCGGAATGCCCCAGCTGTCCCATCTGGGCTACCTTGCCGATATGGCGCGGCTGGAACTCGCCCTGCGCCACTCTTACCACGCGGCAGACAGCACGCCTGCGCCCGCCGATGCGCTGGCGGTTCCCCCCGAAGACGTGATGCGCGCGCGGCTGAGTTTTGCCCCATCGATGCGGGTGATCCGGTCGGATTGGCCGATCCACGCGATCTGGCGTTTCAATTCGGAAGCTGACTCGCCGAAACCGGTCCCTCAGGCTGAGGACGTTCTGGTCACCCGCCCCGAATATGATCCCGCGCCGCATCTGCTGCCCAAAGGCGGCGCAGACTGGATCGCACATATGCAAGCGGGCGAGACCATCGGCAGCGCGTTTGAAAAAACCGCCGCTGACACGCCCGACTTTGATCTTGGAACCACTCTGGCACTGCTTTTGCAAGGCGGTGCAATAACCTCTGTGACTATCGAAAGGCTGGAGTCATGACTGCGCTCATCTCAATCCACAACTCCGTTTTGGGAAAGGTGGACCATGCGTCCGGTTGGCTGACGCCTACCCTCGCCCGGCTCGTGTTTATTACTGTATTGCTCGTCTACTACTGGAACTCGGCGATGCTGAAGATTGATGGGTCGATCTTCTCGCCATCCAGTGGTGCGTTTGGGCAAATCTTTCCGAAAGCCGCCGAAGCCGTGCTTTGGGACGTAACGCAAATGACGTTCTTCCAGCGGATCGTGATCTTCCTTGGCACCGTGGCCGAGTTCGTCCTGCCCGCGCTGCTGCTGGTTGGTCTGTTCACGCGTCTGGCGGCGGTCGCAATGATCGGGTTTGTCTGGGTCCAGACTATTGTCGACGTGACCGGCCATGGCGTGAAGCTGGGTAGCCTGTTCAATGCGGCGCCCGATCTGGTCGATCAGCGCACCATGTGGACCTTCCTGTTTCTGGTGATGGTGATCAATGGCGCAGGCCCGCTGTCCCTGGATCGCATCCTGCGCCTGAAATAACTCAGAAATGAGCCTTGGGTTCGTCCGGTTTTCCCGCGGCGAGCCCGAGCACCCCGGCTACCGCGGCAAAGGCAATCGGGAACATGGTGAAGACGCCGAAACCGAACGCGTAGTACATCCCAGCAGCCGAGGCCAACAACAAAATCCCTGCAATCAACGCCCGCGCATGGGCCATGGCCCCGCCCGCAATCGCCAACAAAGGCGCAAGGATCGAGGTCGCCTGGATCAAGTCAGGGTTATCCACCTGCTCGGCAATCCCTTCGATATCGCCAAAATGCTTGATGGCTTCGACATAGCCATATCCAAAAAACCCGACAATCATACCGATCAAACCGGCGATGACGCCCAAAATCATGGCAGCGTTCCGCATGTATCTTCCTTTACAGTTCGTATCAGCAGATAGGTACGCGGCTACGCAACACCAAGAGAGGCCCGTGTTTCAGCGGTCCAGCCCAGAAACAACTCTCCGTCCTTTTCGATAAGAGGGCGCTTAATCAGCGTCGGGTGATCGGCCAGCAACTCCAGCGGCGGTCGCGCGCGCTCGGTATCGTCCAATCCACGCCAGGTTGTTGACCGTGTATTGAGCAAAGCCTCGCCGAACGTGGCAAAAGCTTGCGAAAGGGTCTCAGCCGGAACTCCGTCCGCCCTTACATCCACGAGAGTCGCTTCTGGTAGCGATTTCAGCGCCTTACGGCACGTATCGCAGTTTTTCAAACCATAAAGGCGCATTTTTGGGCTGCTCCTGCATTTGTAACTTTTTTATGCAAACTGGTTGGTTCCCAGCGGTATTTCTTGATTTTTTACTTCACCGTGCAATGTTGAAAAAGACGAAACGTGCGTTTCGGACTGTATCTGACCCAGAAATCAGCCCGATACGCCATGACGTCGACACAGCCCCCACCAATTTGTGGGACAATGCGCAAGTAGAAGGAGACACGGGACATGCCAACCGGCACCGTGAAATGGTTTAACACTACCAAAGGCTATGGGTTTATTGCCCCTGATGAGGGGGGCAAAGATGTGTTTGTTCATATCTCGGCCGTAGAACGATCCGGCCTCACCGGACTCGCAGACAATCAGAAAGTCTCGTACGAGTTGCAGGACGGGCGTGACGGCCGCCAGATGGCAGCTGATTTGAAGCCGTTGTAACCTCCACCCCGCCAGATGTGGGGTGTTTCCAATCAAGGCTGACGGCCAATTTCAGGCCGTCAGCCAAATATTCCCTAGCAATCGGCGTTACCCACGTGTCGATTTTTCGTTGGTGCGGGCATGCCAGTCCTCGCCCATTGCCACGATGCAGGACGTTCCTGTTGCGTAGGTAACGACCATGGTCCAGTCGCCGCGGTCGCTGCTCCAGACCTCCATGATCTGTTCGGGCCCGCGAATGCCGGTCGCGACGCGCTCGGCGCCGAATTGGTGGGTCAGTTTCTCTTGCAGCCGAGGGGTCGCTTCACACAGGATTTCGGCTATGGGCGATTTGGCCTGCGTCGGTGACGCCAGCACAAGACACAATGGGATCAGGCGAAACAGATAAGTCATGAAGCCAATGTAACAGCTTCATGACAAAACGTATATACAAAAGATATGCTTCTGAGCCTCAATCCTTGCGGATTACGTCCTCGAACTCACGCCATTCCCGCGCCGTCATGCCCGAGTTTTCCTGTGTCACTGTCTCACCTGCCAACATCCGGCGCAGGCTGTCGACCATTTGGGCCGAGAGGTTAACGGCACCCAATCGGTAGTCCTCGAACGCTCTGTAGGCGAACGGCACCCAATCGGCGACGATCTTGCACATCATATCGGCATAAACCCGGATCTCGTATTGGGCATGCGGGTCAGCGCGCAGACGCAGGAAGTGGAACAGATTGTGCAGGTCCACCTTCCAATACCACTGCGTATAGATGTTTGCAGGCAGGTTCATCCGCGCCAGTTCGCGCGCCAAACCTTGTTGCCCGTCCTGATTGATCATCGCCTCATAATTGTCATAACAGCGGGCGCTGTCGGCCTTTAGGATTTCCAGCACGCGCGCGGCCTCTTCCCCTTCCAAGGCGGACCCGCGTCCTTGATTGTTGACCTCGGACTGCGCGGCCACGTTGTCGGGGGAAGGAATATAGAACTCACGGTCAAGGATTGAGTAGCGCGCCGAGTATTCGTTCACATTGGCGGTCCGGTGGCGAATCCACTGGCGCGCGACGAAAACCGGCAGTTTTACGTGCAGCTTGATCTCGCACATCTCAAACGGGGTCGAATGCCAGTGACGCATCAGATAGCGGATCAGGCCCTCATCATTTTGCACGGATTTGGTGCCCTTGCCGTAGGACACGCGCGCCGCCTGACAAATGGCTGCATCGTCGCCCATATAGTCGATGACCCGGACAAAACCGTGGTCCAACACCTGATGAGCCGTGTACAGATGGTCTTCCATGCCCGGTGCAACAACGCGGCGAGTTGGATGCGATTGCGCGCGCTGCGCTTCGATCTCGGCCAGTTGGTCGGCAGACAGAGGCATGAAATTATCCTTTCCAAGAATGAGTCGATGCCCACTATATATCGTCAACTCCACCACTGGAACCGCGATATCTGCCGTAAGCGCCGCGAAGTTCGAAATCGTGTTCCCGGCCCCTCTCGACACCTCGCGCAACCGCGCTAAGCTGCGCACCAAGCGAAGAAAAGGAGGAAGGCCAAGATGGGGCTGAGATATTTGCACACCATGGTCCGCGTGAAGGATCTTGAGAAATCAATGGCGTTCTACGAGCTGCTGGGCCTGAAGGAAACGCGCCGCCACGAAAGTGAACAAGGCCGGTTCACGCTGATCTTCATGGCCCCTCCCGGGCAGGAGGATCGCCCGCTCGAGCTGACCTATAACTGGGACGGTGACGATGCGCTGCCGAGTGACAGCCGCCATTTCGGTCATCTCGCCTATGGCGTCGACAACATCTACGAGACCTGCCAGCACCTGCAGGACAATGGCGTCGTGATCAACCGCCCGCCTCGCGACGGGCGGATGGCGTTCATTCGCTCGCCCGACAACATCTCGGTCGAGCTGCTGCAGAACGGTGACGCACTGGAGCCCGCCGAGCCATGGAGCAGCATGGAGAGTACCGGGCACTGGTGATCCGCACTCTGACAGCACTGGGGTTGGCCGCGTTGGCCAGCCCCGCGCAGGCCGAAGACTGCCGGTTGGCCCTTTTGCTGGCGCTGGATATCTCGGTCTCCGTAGATCAGGCCGAGGATGCGCTGCAACGTCAGGGCCTTGCCGCCGCGATGCTCGCGCCCGAGGTTCAGGCCGCTTTTTTCTCGTCTCCCGCTCCTGTTGCGCTGGCAGTTTATGAATGGAGCGGCCGATCCACCCAGCACGTTGTCTTGCCCTGGAAGTTGATCGAAAACGAAGGCGACCTGCTGGCCGCGGCAACCCGGATCAGCCAGTCCGAGCGGTCAGATTCTGGGTCTGCCACCGCCATGGGGCACGCGCTGGCATACGGGGCCACCATGCTAAAGGATGGTCCGGATTGCCTGTTTCAAACCATTGATCTGTCCGGAGACGGGGCGAACAATGATGGTTATGGCCCCAAAATCGCCTACAAGCATTTTCCCTTCGACGCCGTCACGGTGAACGGGTTGGTGATTAATGCCGCCGATTTCGAGGGTGAGTTGTTTCTGGTTCCATTCTTCCAGGAAAACGTCCTGCACGGACCGGGTGCTTTTCTTGAAATCGCACAGGGGTTTGAAGACTTTGAGCGTGCCATGCGCCGCAAGCTGGAACGAGAATTGAGCGGCCTGCAATTGGGATCTCTGCAAGAAACAGGCCATAGATGACACGGTTGCTCGCGCTTGTTGTTTGCCTTTTAGCAGGATCCGTTTCGGCGCAATGCCGTCAAGCTCTGGCGCTTGGGCTGGATGTGTCTGGCTCTGTCGACGTTCACGAGTACAGGTTGCAGATCGACGGTTTGGTCGCTGCACTGCGGCGCCCTGAAATCCGCAAGATCATATTGGCAAATCCCGCATTTCCCGTTCGCCTTGCGGTGTTCGAATGGAGCGAACCCGACCATCAGCGCGTGCTTGTAAAATGGACCGAAATCCGCACCGAATCTGATCTAGGCAGGATCGCGGCGAGACTGGGAGACGTGACCCGCAGCGCCGCCCCGCAAGGCACAGCCGTTGGCGATGCGATGCTGTTTGGCGCGGACCTTTTGAACCAACAACCGGAGTGTTGGAAGCGCACTCTGGATTTGTCCGGAGATGGGAAACACAATCTCGGCCTCCATCCACGTGCCGCCAAAGCGCTATTGCAGGATACCGACATCACCATCAACGGTTTGGTGATCGGTGTCGACGACTCCAACTACGGCGACCAACGGGATGTCCAGATTGGAGAGCTGTCAGCCTATTACAACGCTTGGGTCATCTTTGGCGCTGATGCGTTTGTCGAGGTCGCACTGGGTTTTGAGGCCTATGAGGACGCCATGACCCGCAAACTGATCCGAGAGCTGCAGGGGATCATCCTATCCCAAGCCTCTGATCAGTAGATATAACGAATCTGGTCCGTCCAGTAGCGTTCGACCCGACGCAGCGAAGTGGTGATATCCTCGATCCCTTCCGCCCCCAGAACGCCGCGGTTCTGCAACCCTTCGGCATGGCGCAGGAACAACTCGGACACGATATCACGAATCTCGCGGCCTTGAGGTGTCAGACGGACCCGGACCGAGCGCCGGTCAATCTCGCAGCGTTGGTGGTGCATATACCCCATCTCGACAAGCTTCTTGAGGTTGTAGCTTACATTGCTGCCCTGATAGTAGCCGCGGCTTTTCAACTCGCCTGCGGTCACCTCATGGTCGCCGATGTTAAACAGCAAAAGCGCCTGAACCGCGTTGATTTCCAGCACGCCCACCCGTTCGAACTCATCCTTGATGACATCCAGCAACAGACGATGCAGACGCTCGACCAGCGCGAGCGCCTCAAGATAGCTGGTCATGAAACCTTTGGCCCCCGACGCAGAGACCTGCATTTCCATACTCATCCGACCCTCCGATTCAGCCGTGTCGTTGCAGACACGATGACCTGAATTTCCGAAAAATCGGTTAAGTCTGATTTTCTTTATTTTTGAAATGTTTGCGCGATATCCGAGATCAGTTCAGCAAAAGGATCAGGCGTATTCATCTGCCCAGTGACCCATTGATACAGGTCCTGATCGTTTTCCTTCAGAAGCGCGTCATACAAGTCCAGCCCGGCCGCATCCATCGTGTTCAGGTTGCGTTCTGCATAAGCCGACAGGATCAGATCCATCTCTTTGATCCCCCGCCGCATGGAACGCATCTGCAGGCGTTTGATCCGGACCTCGCGTGTTTCAGTCATTCTTGTCCTGCTCCAGCATCAAACGCAATTTCTTTTCCAAGCGGGCGGCGCGCTCTGCGCTGGCCCTCATCTCGCCGCGAATGGCACGCAATTCGGCGACCGCGCCCGCCAGTTCCAGACTGGCCTCGCCCTCTTCTACCGGGGCCTCCATGCCTTCGCCTTCACCGGTCAGCAGCCACATGATCGAGACGTTGATCATGCCCGCCATCATCGACAAGCGATTGGCGCGCGGTTCGGACAGGTCGTTCTCCCACGCCGCGATCGTCGCCTTCTTGACACCCAGACGACGCGCCAATTGTGCCTGCGTCATCCCCGCTGCTTCGCGCGCCCCGGCCAGTCTGTCTCCGAACGTTGCAGCATCCGGTCCGTACCAGTCGGTTTCGTCGTTCATCGGGGTCTCCAATTCTCGTGTGTCATACAGCTTGATCGTCAATCGGGCGCACCCTATGACAGACAGGTTGAACATACAAACCGAGGCCGCTCATGAGTTTCCTGTCTGCGACATTGTCACGCGTAAAACCCTCTCCGACCGTCGCGATGACAGCGAAAGCGGCCGAGTTGAAAGCCTCCGGGCGCGATATCATCGCTCTCAGCGCAGGTGAGCCGGATTTCGATACGCCGCAGAACATCAAGGATGCAGCCGTCGCAGCCATTGCGGCAGGCAAGACGAAATACACCGCGCCCGATGGCATTGCCGAGTTGAAACAGGCGGCTTGTGCCAAGATGAGACGAGATCACGGGCTGGACTATACGCCCGCGCAGATCTCGGTCGGAACGGGCGGTAAGCAGACGCTCTACAACGCGTTGATGGCGACGATGAACGAAGGCGATGAGGTTCTGATCCCCGCGCCTTACTGGGTGAGCTATCCCGATATGGTCCTGCTGGCCGGCGGAACGCCTGTTGTGGTCGAGACCACGTTGGAAAACAGCTTCAAGCTGACGGCCGAACAGCTTGAAGCCGCGATCACGCCCAAGACCAAATGGTTCATCTTCAACTCGCCCTCGAATCCCACGGGCGCGGGCTACAGCCGGGACGAATTGAAAGCGCTGACCGACGTTCTGGTGCGCCACCCGCATGTCTGGATCATGTCGGACGACATGTACGAACATCTCGCCTATGACGGGTTCGAGTTCTGCACCCCGGCCGAGGTTGAGCCGGGTCTTTATGATCGCACGCTGACCTGCAACGGCGTCTCCAAGGCCTATGCGATGACCGGCTGGCGGATTGGCTACGCGGCCGGTCCGGTTGAAATCATCGCCGCGATGCGCAAGATTCAGTCGCAATCGACCTCGAACCCCTGCTCGGTCAGTCAATGGGCGGCGGTTGAGGCGCTGAACGGGACGCAGGACTTTCTGGCCCCCAACAATGAGACATTCAAACGCCGCCGCGATCTGGTCGTCGGCATGTTGAACGCCATCGACGGAATCACCTGCCCGACGCCTGAAGGCGCGTTTTATGTCTACCCCTCCATCGCGGGGCTGATTGGCAAGACCACGCCGCAATGCACGGTGATCGACTCGGATGAAGCCTTTGCCACCGCCCTATTAGAAGAACATGACGTTGCCGTCGTCTTCGGTGCAGCCTTTGGCCTGTCGCCGAACTTCCGCGTCAGCTACGCAACCTCGGATGAGGCCTTGACCGAAGCCTGCACGCGTATCCAGCGTTTCTGTGCCTCTTTGACCTAAGCCGGAGCCACGCATGACCGCAGAGCTGCAAGAGTATTATTTCCGCGTCCGAGAAAACGGGGCCGTGGTTTTCAGGATCGACACCGAGAACCGGCAGCAGCGGATCGAGATGGATCAGATCGCGGTCATCAACATCCGCAACGGAGAGGTCAAGCCGCATGGCCAACGCAGCCTGACCGAGGCCGATAAGGCCGAGATCGCCCGATGGATGGATGCGCGCAAGGCCCTGCTGGCCCAGCGTGATATCGACGATATTCACCGGGCCGTCGACTACCTGAACCTGACCACGCAATGGGCGCAGTCCAAAGCCTCGGAAGAACAGCTTGAAGAGGTGACCGACCGGCTGTTGATGGCGATGCACGATCTGCGCTCAGTTCTGGTGCGTAAGAAAGCGGACCGGCTGAAAGGCGGCTGAGGGTTACTCGGCCGGTACGCCCACCTCACGGACAGATCGCATCCAGAACCGCGCCATCAGCAAGACCGCCGCAAAGGCCAGCCCGAGAACAAGGCCCATCCAGACGCCGATCCCGTCCATGCCCTGCACGAAGCCGAAATAGTAAGAGGCCGGGATTCCGATCACCCAATAGCTAAGGGCTGCCATGATCATCGGCACTTGTGCATCCTGCAGACCGCGCAGAAGGCCCAGCGCGATCACCTGAGCACCATCGACCAGCTGAAACAGGGCTGCCATGGCCAGGAGGCCGGTGCCAATCGCCAAAATCTCGCCGCGCTGCGCGTTGTCGGCCTCCATAAATAGCGAGATCAGAGGCTCGGCACAGGTTAGGAACAGTATGATCGTCAGCACGGACACGACCAGAGACATGCCGGTAACCGCAATCGCGCCACGCTCGAGATGCGCGCGGTCGCGGCGGCCCAGCGCATTGCCCGCGCGAATGGTCGCCGCGTTTGACAGGCCGAGATGCACCATGAAAGTCGCCGAAGCGAGGTTGAGGGCAATCCCATGCGCCGCCAGCGGCACCTGCCCCAGCCACCCCATCATTATCGCTGAGGTCGCAAACAGCGTGACTTCGGCCAGTGTGGTCAAGCCAATCGGAACGCCCAGCCGCAGAACCCGGCCAAACATATCCCAGTCCGGGCGCCAGAAGCGTTGAAACAGACTATGCTCCGGCAGAACCCGAACCGCATAGATGATAACCGCAACCAGAGACACGATCTGTGTCACCACGGACGCAATCGCTGCCCCCATGACCCCAAGCTCGGGCGCACCCCAATTGCCGAAGATCAATGCATAATTCGTGACGCCATTCACGACCGCAGCGATCACGGTGATCCATAGCACGATCTGAGTACGCTCTAACGCGGCCAGATAAGACTTCAGCACCATCACCAGCAGCGCAGGAAACAACCCCCATCCTGCAACGCGAAGATATTCCGAGGCGGTCTGCGCCACCTGCGGCTCCTGTTTCAGGGCAATCAGGATTGGATAGGACCACCACAGCAGCGGCATCATCAACGCGGCGTAGAGCAGTGACAGCCACAAACCCATGCGAGTCGAGCGTCGGATGCTAGTCTCGTCCTCTTCCGCCGCGGCCGTCGCAACCATTGGCATAACGGCCCAGCCAAATCCGGCCCCAAACAGAAACAACACAAAGTAGTAGCTGCTCGCCAGCGTCACTGCGGCCAGGGCCTCAACCCCGTACCAGCCGAGCATCACCGTATCGGTCAGGCCGATTGCGAACTGCGCCAAATGCCCGCCAACCAGCGGCAAGCCAAGCACAGCAATCGCCCGGAAATGGGCGGGATATGTCATCACTTTCGTCATCTCGCCAGCCATAGGCCCGCGCCCTGCCCAAAATCAAGGCAGAAAAGAAAAACTCAGTGTGAGACTTTGGATGGATGCCCGCCGAAAGAAAGAAGCCGTTGAAAATTGGCACTCAACGGCTTCTTTCCACTTTGCGATTTAGTTGGATTTGGCGTCCGGGTGCAGCGCTGTTCCCAGAATATGATCCGAGCGGTGAATCACATGATGCGCCTGACCGACGATCAGCGGATCAGGCTGCTCAACTACTGACATATCTTTGTCCGGATAATCCAGGGTCGACAGGAAATGGCGCATGCAGTTCAGGCGCGCGCGTTTCTTGTCGTTGGACTTGACCACGGTCCACGGCGCATCGGCGGTGTCGGTGTAGAAGAACATCGCCTCTTTCGCCTCAGTGTAGTCGTCCCACTTGTCCAAGCTGGCCTTGTCGATGGGCGAAAGCTTCCACTGTTTCAGCGGATCGGTCTCGCGGCTCTTGAAGCGGCGCTGTTGCTCTTCCTGCGTGACCGAGAACCAGTATTTGTAGAGATTGATGCCCGAGCGTACCAGCATCCGTTCCAAATCCGGGGTTTGACGCATGAATTCCAGATATTCGTTGGGATCGCAAAAGCCCATCACCCGCTCAACGCCGGCACGGTTGTACCAGGAGCGGTCGTAGAACACCATTTCGCCAACGGTGGGCAGCTCCTGAATGTAGCGCTGGTAGTACCACTGGCCTTTCTCCTCCCACGTTGGCTTGTTCAGCGCAACAACACGTGCCTGACGCGGGTTGAGGTGTTCCATGAAGCGCTTGATAGTACCGCCCTTGCCCGCAGCGTCGCGACCCTCGAACAACAACACGAACCGCTGACCCGTATCCTGAGCCCAATGCTGAACCTTCAGCAATTCGGCCTGCAACTTGGCCTTCTGCGCCTCGTAGTCCTTGCGCGCCATCTTACGGCCATAGGGGTACTTCCCGCTTTCGAACGCATGTCGAATCTTCTCGGCGCTGGGCACGACCGGTTCGGGTGAAGGTGTGGGCACTACCTTGATGTTAACGGCTTCGGGTTTCTTCTGGGCGGTCGTTTCCATTCAGCTGTCCTCTCGTTGTTCTTGTCTTGAGAACGAGGTAGCAGAAAGCGCAAGATCCCGCGTTGATTGGGATCAAATTGGAACGAATTTCGACGAAAAAACCGGTGGTTCCGAGATGACCAGCCTAGCGGTGTCCCCAATCATCGGGATTGTCGGAATTGTTGGGCGACAGCCCCAGCACATCCCCCTTAGTCGAACAGCCCAAGCCTAGAACCGTTCGGTTGGCGTAGTTGAAATAGGCGCAGACCTGGTTGATCTCGAGGACTTCTCCGTCGTCCCAACCGGCGCCGCGCAGGGCTGTGACATCGGCCTCGACCATGGCGCCGGGTGCTTCGGTCAACTTGCGCGCATAGTGCATCGCTGCGATCTGCGCTGCGTTCAAAGGCGCGGCCTCCGGATCGCACACCTCAATCGCCGCGCGGATCGCATCCCCCCTTGGCGGATCGGCCAGTAGCCGTTGCAGACCGTTGAAGTGATGCTCGACGCAATAGGAACAGGTGTTCAACTCACTGACCCAAACGCCGAGCGTCTCCAGAAACCATTTGGGGATCGTGTTGGCCGAATGATGCAGCACGTTTTTGTACAGCGTCATGTGGCCTTCCATCGAATGCGGGCGCAGGGAATGCGCCATCATGATGTTGTCCACATTATTGTCGGGCCCAGTCACCCGGTCATACAACTTTTTTAGCTTACCGGTCGCTTCCTGAAATGGCACGGTTTTGATCCAGCTCATTGAAACGAGGCCCCTTTTTCTTTGAACATTTTAGGTCACACACAGCTTGGCTACATTTGAGGCGAACAATCAATCGGTATTGAAAACAGATGCCAAAAGGATTGAACTCCGTCCAGACACCTCATCCTAGACGCGGTTCATTTCCAGAGGCCACTGTGCGTATTCTCATTTTTGCTTTACTTCTATCCTCCGCCGCTACTGCCTTTGCCGTCCTTTCTCTGATTTCTACCGATTGGCTTTTGCTAGCTGCCCCTTGCGCCATGGCCAGTGCGCTTTTGATCCTGGCACGATTGCTTAAGCGCAAGCCTCGCAGCTGGGCTGTTGTCGATGGATCGAATGTCATGCATTGGAAGGATGGCGAGCCTCGCATAGAAACGGTGCGAGAAGTAGTCGAGAGACTGACCGGCGCCGGTCTAACGCCCGGCGTAGTCTTCGACGCTAACGTGGGCTACAAGATCAAGGGCCGCTACCTGCACCACAACGCCCTTGCCGATCTGCTAAACCTGCCCGAGGATCGCGTCATGGTGGCCCCCAGCGGCACGCCCGCCGACCCCCTGGTGCTGCAAGTTGCTAAAGATTATGGGGCAATCGTCGTATCAAACGACCGCTTCCGCGACTGGGCCGAGGAGTTTGGCGCGGTTTTGCAACCGGAATACTCCGTGCGTGGCGGATACAGGGATGGGGCGCTTTGGCTGTCTTTGTAGGATGTCAATCGCCGACATTTAGGCAATCCATCCACAAGACCTCGGGTCCCTCTTCCCCCGACCCACATCACCTGCCATAATGGGGGAAACTCAAAAACAAGAGCAGCACCGATGCCCGACGATCTGTTGACGCCCAGCGCGACCTCCACCTACGACGCCTCCTCGATCGAGGTGCTTGAAGGGTTGGAACCGGTCCGAAAACGCCCCGGTATGTATATCGGCGGCACGGATGAGCGCGCTTTGCACCATATGGTCGCCGAGATCCTCGACAACTCGATGGACGAGGCGGTCGCTGGTCACGCCAACCGGATCGAGGTCGAGCTGCACGCAGACTACGCCCTGACGGTGCGCGACAACGGGCGTGGCATTCCGATCGACCCGCACCCCAAATTTCCAGATAAATCCGCGCTTGAGGTCATCCTATGCACCCTGCACGCGGGCGGTAAATTCTCGGGCAAGGCCTATCAGACCTCGGGCGGTCTACACGGTGTGGGTGCTTCGGTAGTGAACGCGCTGTCGGATTCGATGGTCGTGCAGGTGGCGCGAGACAAAACGCTGTTCGAGCAGCGTTTCTCGCGTGGGATCCCTCTGGGTCCAGTGGAAAAGGTCGGTGCGGCCCCGAACCGGCGCGGCACGACCGTGACCTTCCACGCGGATGCCGAGATCTTCGGTCACCATAAGTTCAAACCGGCGCGGCTGTTCAAATCCATCCGCTCCAAGGCCTACCTGTTCTCGGGTGTCGAAATCCGCTGGAAATCTGCCATTGATGACGGTGAAACGCCAACCGAGGCCACGTTCCACTTCCCCGGCGGCCTGTCGGACTATCTGAAGGAGACGATGAACGGCTCCTCCACCTATGCCGAGCAGCCCTTCGCGGGCACCGTGGACTTCAACGAGAAATTCGGAACGCCGGGCAAAGTCGAATGGGCGATCAACTGGACGCCTTCGCGCGACGGGTTCATCCAGTCTTACTGTAACACCGTCCCCACGCCCGAAGGCGGCACCCATGTGGCCGGATTCTGGGCGGCTGTTCTCAAGGGGATCAAAGCCTATGGTGAGCTGATCAACAACAAGAAGGCCGGTCAGATCACCCGCGATGATCTGATCACCGGCGGCTGCGCGCTGGTGTCGTGTTTTATCAGCGAGCCCGAATTCGTCGGCCAGACCAAAGACCGCCTTGCCACGGTCGAAGCACAGCGGCTGGTAGAAAACTCCGTCCGCGACCATTTCGACAACTGGCTGGCGGCTGACACGAAATCCGCCGGCGCGATCTTGGACTTCCTCATCCTGAGGGCTGAGGAACGCCTGCGCCGACGGGCCGAGAAGGAAACACAACGCAAATCCGCCACTAAGAAACTTCGTCTCCCCGGCAAGCTGGTGGACTGCTCAAGTTCAACACGCGACGGCACCGAGTTATTCATCGTCGAGGGCGACTCGGCGGGCGGATCGGCCAAAATGGGCCGAGACCGCAAAACGCAGGCCCTTTTGCCCCTGCGTGGTAAGATCCTGAACGTGCTGGGCGCGGCCAGTTCGAAACTGGGCACGAATGCCGAGATCAACGACCTGACCCAAGCGTTAGGTGTGGGTCTTGGAACCAAGTTCAACGTCGACGACCTGCGCTATGACAAGATCATCATCATGACCGACGCGGATGTGGACGGGGCGCATATCGCCTCGCTGTTGATGACGTTCTTCTTCACCCAGATGCGCCCCATGATCGACGCGGGTCACCTGTATCTCGCCTGCCCGCCCCTTTACCGTCTGACCCAAGGCGCGAAACGCGTCTACTGTCTGGACGAGGCCGAGCGTGACGAATGGCTGGAGAAAGGTCTGGGCGGCAAAGGCAAGATCGACGTCTCACGCTTCAAGGGGCTGGGTGAAATGGATGCCAAGGACCTGAAAGAGACCACGATGGACCCGGCATCCCGCAAACTGATCCGCGTCACCATCGACGAGGACGAACCCGGCGAGACCGGCGATCTGGTCGAGCGTCTGATGGGCAAGAAACCCGAACTGCGGTTCCAGTATATTCAGGAGAATGCGCGGTTTGTGGAGGAGTTGGATGTTTGACCAACGGGCGTGATTGTTCGTTGAACAATTACCCGCGTTTTTAACAAGATAGATAGCACTTACCGCTGGCAGGGTATTTCTGACTAGCTTCAATTTTTGGGACTTTTAAGTTGGTAGCAGAGCTTCCAAATACTCTTTGCTATGTTTCGGTAAGGTCAATGTTAGATAAGTGTACTCAGGTCTTGGCCGTTGCATCGTCACTCGTGTGGGTTTGTAGCTGTTTTATTGTTCTTGCAGAAGAAAACCCCCTCGGTTTCTGGGAAAGTTGCCGCACCGACGATAGCTGCACTATTGAATATGATCACTTAGCCAATCAAGAAACCGATCCCTTCCTTTTTTTGGGAAAAGTTGTAGATAACCTACATCCACAATGGATGAGATACAGACTAGCTCTGTGGCGCTATCCAGACGTTGTAAGTTGTTTGGAAAAAAGTGAGCGCGAAAAAGAAGAGCCAAACTTACTTGAATTGGATTGGGAGCAGGTGGGAACGGGATCAGGTGCAGAGGTTTGCGTTTTTCGTGTTGCAAGTAGTCTAGGGAGCGCTGACCGCACCTTGACATGGCTACAGTATCAAAAGTTTCGATTTAGTGGCTTGAATAGGCAATGGTCCCAGAATTTCCAACCGCGCTTTGACACTCAGCCGATTTACCAAGTAACCGCCCGCTGGACGATCGAGCAGCATAGAGAAGTTAGTCCATCTTGGCTCTCTTCGCTGCCTCGCTATGAATTGATATTCGAATACCGGTTGATTTTAAGCTTTGACCAAAACTTCAGAGTTTCTGGAGTGGGTGTCAGCACCCCAACTAAACTCAACTAACTAAAATCCACTCAATCGCCGACGAAGGCACGGTACTCGCGCCTATCGTTTGGGTGACTCCAGGTGGGTGGAAACACCTATTCAACAGAGCGACACTTGTCGCGCCCGCTTTGAGGGGTGAGTCGGGCGTGTTCTTGATGCTATGTATCAAGCCTTGGTCGAATAGCGTGCAGCAACAAGAAAAGCAGCCTAAAACTGGTGTCTGCTGACATCAAATCCAATCGGATCAACTGTTTGATTTCGCCAAACACGCCTCAACAACGGTTTGCGCCAGATGGTCAACGGCCTCTGTGCCGTCCAGTTGCAGGACCTCGGCCCCTCTCTCTTCGACCGCATCAACGCTGAACTGGTTCAACGCCGCGCGATGCTCGAATTGGTCTGCATCCCCGAATTTGGAGGTCACTTTTTCACGGATGCCATCACCGCTGCCGCGGCGGACGATGCAGCGGTCAAAGGCGACTTGCGCCTCGACATGCAGAAGCACGACCAAATCCGGCATAGGGACAAGCGGCAGGTAGGTCTCAAGCCGGGATTGGTCCATCAACAGGTTCACCCCACGCTGAAGGAAGCTTTCGTCAAACAGGCACACGCCCTCGCCCATGTCCCTAGCGTTCTGGTAGAGCGCACCGTTGAGGGAAAACAGGAACTCATCCGCTTCGGCCCCCTCAGGCCGCATCTGCCTGCAAAAGGCGATCAGCTCAGGGTTGTCATTGGCAAACAGGATGCTGCTGTACAAAAGCCTGCGATGGCCGTGGCGCTTCACATAGCGCGGTGAACGTGGGATCAGCTGCGTCTCGAGCTCCGAGCCATAAGGCAGCAGGATTTCCACCCCTTCACGCTTACCCGCCTCGCGCACCGCCTTTGCCAGAGTTGTCTTCCCAGAGCCAGGAAGACCTACCATCTCAACGATCATCAGGCGGCTTTTTCACACAGCAAGTGATAGATGTGAGAGTTTTCATTCTCGTCGCTTTTCACCAGACGTTTGTCGACGACCTTCAAGCCAACAGAGGCCAACATTTCGGCGTTATCCGCAGCTGATAACCGGCTGCCAAGCACCACATTTGGGTCCACTGGATCACTTTGATCGCGCGTGTTTTCGCCCAGTTGGATGATCGCATATTTCCGGGTCACCCGCGCAAACTCTTCTAGCGCTTTTTTCGCGTCACTTGCTACAATGATGTCCCGAATGAAACGAGTGCTGACGACGAGGTCAAAGGCGCCGTCATCGAACTCCAGCGACATTGCAGTGCCGGTTGAGGTCGTGCATTTGGCGAAATCGTCACCCAGAATGTCCTTGGCTGTCGCCAGCATCTCGTGGGAGGCATCGAGGCCCTGAACGGTGAAGCTCTTTTTCAGGTAGTAGGGAACAAAGCGACCCGTACCAAAGGGCACATCCAGCACGCGCAAACCGTCCGGAAGTAAATCAAGCAGGCTGGCCATTTCACGCTGCTCAACGCCCCACCATTCCTGCTTGGTCCGGCGTTTTTCGTAGTTCCGGGCGGTTTTGCCGTAGTAGGTATCACCCTTTGCGCCTGTTTTCATGCTGACTTCCCTTGTTGCGACAGCGCGGTAGAGCTGCTCGTAGATTATGCCTTTATGATTTGATGCAGATTGAAGGGCTGATCAAGAACTATTGACCGAGCGCCGCTTTCGCCACCGGTGAATTTCGGCGAGATTCTCGGCGATCTGATAGAATGGCGTGCGGGTCCAAAGTCACTCGCGCTGCTAGGCCGCTCCCGCACTTGAAAAGCTACATTTCTGCTGGCGCGCGCAATCCGCTTGCCTAACCCGTTGATCTCGTTCACACTTACATGCAGTCCGTTATCCAAGAACGACATCTGAGGTTCCGAGCGTCCACGACCCATTTGACCAACTGATTTCCAATAAGGGAGGACGATATGAAAGCATTCACCCTCTGGCTGGCGCTAACCCTGCTGGCCTCAACGACTAGCGCGCAGCAAACGCTTAGCCTTGCATCACCTATGCCGGACGGGGCCGAGATCCGGTTCTGCTATTACGAAGGCTTGGCCTATTCCGAGGACGCTTTCGTTCTGATGGTCGGCGACAACACCGTCACCAACACGATCACGACCGTACAAGAGCGCCTGCTGCGTTGTCATCGAGACAGTGACGGCACGCTTAAGTGGAGACCACAGAGCACATTTTCGACCAACAACTAAACGGGTTTTCGCAGCATAGAGTCCCGTTATTGGCGACATATTTGCTCGCGGTATTCCTGCCCCACACCGCCCTTCATTTTTCTCTGTTGCGGCGGCGCAGAGAGCCTGCCCTGCTCGCACGATCGGAATACTCGCTTAAGGACACCTGTGTGACATGCCTCATGTAGGATCGATTGCTTGAGACAGGTGCGGGGTCTACAAGTCGTATTTGATACACCTCAAAGTGCCTTGGAAAGACCGGTTTGAAATGTGTATGAAAGTAAGGATCGAACCCGAGCGCATAGCAACGAACGCAAACACCTATCAATGCCCCCGATTCTCATTCTGATCTTCAAGAACACAGACAAAATAGGACCGTGTTTGAGACAAACCGGCACGACTTTACATTGCAGCCGATGGACGTCGGTCTGACAGTGAGGTCCCAATCTGCAACAAAACACGCTCCATTCTGAACGAAGGAGATTGGCCCTGAAAGGTGCAGAACCTGTTTCGAGAATAGAATATCGGCTGCAGGCGCGTCATTTCAGGCGCCATCACATGGTTTTTTGTACACGATCCCGAAGGGTCGTTCGGGAAGATAACATTCCGGTTGACCCTGACGTCTACGACTTTGCCGCCGAAATGCTGGAACGCTGCCGAGAAGACACACTTATGACCTCAACAGCCGCCTTCAATATTTTGAGCAATGGCCTGCGCTAGAAGGCCAGCTATTTTTTCTGACCCTCTGGGTTGTCTGGGGCTGGGCAACTTGGCAGCGTGCTTGGACCCACTATGACTTGGACCCATCCGATCTGAGCACGCATACATGACAGTAGAAAACGTGTTCTGGTAACGGGCGGGCGCGGGTCCTCTGGGATCGCTTCCTTACCGCCGGCTTTTGGATCAGGGGCATGAGGCACCGTGCTTCGATAACCTGTTTGCCGGCACAAACGCGGCATTGATCATAGGCACGGCAATCCGCGTTTCGAGTTTTTGCGCCGCGACGTGACAATTACTCTCTTTGTCGAAGTGGACGAAATCTAAAATCTGGCCTGCCTGGCCTCGCCCGTTCACTACCAGCACGATCCGGTGCAGACGACGAAGACCAGCGCACATGGCGCTATCAACATGCTGGGACTGGCGAAACGACTAAAGTGCAAAGTCTTTCAATCCTCCACGTCCGAAGTGTACGGAGACCCCTCGGTCCATCCCCAAACCGAAGACTACTGGGGCAATGTCAACCCGATCGGCCCGCGGTCTTGCTATGACGAAGGTAAGCGCTGTGCCGAAACATTGTTTTTCGACTACCATCGCCAGATGGGTCTTGAGATCAAAGTAGCCCGGATCTTCAATACCTATGGGCCCAGGATGCACCCCGCTGACGGACGCGTCGTGTCGAATTTTGTCATGCAAGCGTTGACCGGTGCGCCAATCACGGTGTTTGGAGATGGCACACAAACGCGGTCGTTTTGCTATGTCGACGATCTGATCGAAGGTTTCTTGCGCCTGATGAACACGGACAAGGACGTCACTGGCCCCGTAAATCTTGGAAACCCCAACGAGTTCTCGATGAATGAGCTGGCCACTGAAGTCCGTGCGCAGGTGGGGTCGGACACACAGATCATCTTCAAGGACCTGCCGCAGGACGATCCCAAGCAACGTCAACCTGACATCTCGCAGGCGTGTAAGCTGCTGGATTGGGAACCCAAAGTGCAGCTCCAGGAAGGGTTGGGCGCGACAATCCAGTACTTCCGCGAATTGCAGTCCGACATGCAGTGAGGCCGACGGGTACATCACCCTCAGGTCCGCGCATTCAGGAGACCTAGACGGGCGCCAAAGTCAGACCGACCCACATAGTTGGAGCCCACCAAGGTTTGATGGAGCCAAGCCTCCAGCGCCTACCCCAGCTTCTGGTCCAGCCAGTCCGCGATCCGCGCGGCTGGTCCCTCCCACCCCGGTTCCATGAACAGAAAATGTGCGTGGTTTGCGACGGGCAAGAAGGTGGCGCGGTCTCCGTAGAGGTCCGCCAAGGCGCGACAGGTGTTGGGGTTCACGGCTCGGTCCTCAGTGCCGGAAACGATCAGCACGGGGCATTCGACCTTGTTGATTTCCACTTTCATCGCGTGGTGGTCGTCGAACATCCAGAAGAACATCTCGAACATCACGCGCCCGCTTTCCGGGCCGAGCCGATCGAAGACCGCGTGTTGTTGCGCCTCGGGCAGCTTATTCAGCGCGAACGGGGCCATGAGATCGAAATCAACCCGCATCGGCTGCTTCCAGAAGGCCCCACCCTCCATCAACGCACGTGGAACGGCGCGTTCGTCGTCGGTCTCGGGCAGAGTGCCCCAGGCCGCGTTAGGGTTAATCAGAACAATGGCGCTGGCCAGGCCGCGCGCGGCGACCTGTTGCGCCACGACCCCCGCAACGGCATGGCCCAGTAGCACGGGTTTGCTGTCGAGCCCTTCAACCAACGCAGCTATATCGTCCGCATAGTCCATGATGCTGGTATCGGTCAGGCCCGGGTCTGGCTCAGCCTTAGGGTCGGCATCGTGATACCGCAGCGCTGGGGTGTGGACCGACCAACCGCGGTCACGGAAGAAACCGGCGTAGTCCTCCATGCACCAAGGGCCGGCAAACGCGCCGTGGATCAGGACAATATGCTTCGTCATCAAAACCTCCCACCTATTTCCGCCCAGTATGATCATCCTGAAAGACGAAACAACTGCGCGTGATCGCTGTTGCGTGAGAGGGCGGACCACTTAAACTTGCCTCATGACATTTGTGACCGAAAACCAATTGCCTCTGCTGATCATGTTCTTCCTGATCGGATCGGTTGGAACGGGCTTTCTGTTTCGCAAACCGGCCGGGCACAGGGCGTGGAAGCTGGCCGATCTGGTTTGGGTCGTCCTCGGGGGGATCGGTGCCTTGGTGGCCGTCCTGGCAGGGCTTTATACATCCGACAGCTCGCGGCTGGATCGGCAGATAGATGTGGCATACGCGGCGTCCTCGGCCTTTGACCGCGATGCGGCGCGGTTCCGGTTGCGGTTTTGCGACCCGGCCTATGACCCCGACACCGGCGTCTTGTGCGAAAAGGTCGAGTTTCTGTCGGCCTCAACCGCCAGCAATACCGACCTGCCCTTGTTCATCGCCGTAACGAATGAGGTCGCCCCCCTGCAGGGTTTGCACTTCCTGTTCGGACGACAAGACAAGGATGAGATGGAGGAGATGGCTGCCAAAGCCGATGCCTTCGATATTGAACAGTTTCTGGTATTCACCTCGCTGGATGACGAAACCCAAACCGCCATCGACAATATGCGCCGCAAGGTCCCCGCGATTGCCGGAGACTATCTGATCCTCGCCCAAAGCTATGATGAGTTGATCGAGCAGGTCAGCAAGCTGAAAGATGAATGGGAGTATCTGCAGGCCAACGCCCACATTCTTGTTTTGCAGATCGTGGCGCTGTGTCTTGTCAGCTTTGCCGCTCCCTTCCGATTGGGGAAATCCATTGTCGAGCTGCGGACAACGTTGCATCCTGACGCGCCGCAGGAGGTGGCCGAAACAGCGCCTGACAGCCCAAGAAATCCGCAGACAGACAGCTAGTTCGGGCGTTGCAAGGCGCCGAAACCCACTGGTCTTGACCGCAAAACTCCCTATATCTCGGGGCCGAGGCAGATGATAAGGACCACGCCATGGCAACCCGTCGCATACTGCGCCTGACCGGCTCGGATACTGAGAGCTTTTTGCAGGACCTGATCACCAATGACATCAGCGGGCTGGATGCAGGGCTGGTCTATTCCGCCCTATTGACGCCGCAGGGCAAATATCTGGCCGATTTCTTCCTAAAACGCGACGGCGACGCCGTGTTGCTGGACGTGGCTGAGTCGTTGGCGGATGGCCTGATCAAACGGTTGAGCATGTACAAGCTGCGGGCGGACGTGGCGATCGAGGTCTCGGACCTGAATCTGCATCGCGGAACGGGGCCTACGCCAGAAGGCGCATTACCTGACCCGCGTCATCCTGACTTGGGCTGGCGAGACTATGTCGCGTCAACCGAAAGCGATGATGGTACCGATTGGGACGCAATCCGCGTGCGCCATTGCATCCCTGAAACCGGAATCGAATTGCATCCGGACAGCTATATCCTCGAATCCCGATTTGAGCCGCTGCGAGGCGTCGACTTCAAAAAGGGCTGCTATGTTGGTCAGGAAGTGACCGCGCGCATGAAACACAAGACCGAGCTGCGCAAAGGACTGTGTCGCGTCGCCATCGACGGGGCAGCCCCTGTAGGCAGCGCAATTGAGGCCAATGGCAAGCCGGTGGGCACCCTGTTCACACAATCGGGCGGCCACGCCATCGCCTATCTGCGCTTTGATAGGGCAACCGGTGACATGCAGGCCGACGCGGCTACGGTCCGTCTGATCGACTGATACTTGTTGCCCAATCGGCACGTGGCCAAAGCGGTCTGGGCGCTGACCCTTTGAACCCCGGTCCCTGCCCTGCCACAGTGCGGCTATTCGAATGAACCGGATACCCGCATGCTCAGACTTTATTCCGCAATCTGGCGCGCAAGCGCCGGGCGTCAGATCCTACTGATCCTACTCTCGGTGGCCGTGGCCGCTCTGGCCGCTGTTCCGCTGGAGTTTCAACGCGCAATCGTCAACCATCTGACCTCGCTCGATGTTGGGGCGGAACGCCTGGTCTATCTGGGGCTTGGCATGATGGGGGTGATCTTGCTGAGCCTCGCGTTGAAATGGGTTCTGGGCTACCGCGCGGGTACTTTGGGCGAGGACATGATCCGCTTGATCCGTCAACGCCTGCTTTGGCGGTCCTCAGACATCAACGAAACCGGCGAGAGCGTGCGCAAGGGCACCATGACCACGGCAATCTCGGCCGAGGCGGAGGAGCTGGGCAAATTCGCAGGCGGCGCATTCTCGGACCCGGTGGTCCAGATCGGCACGTTGATCAGTGTCATCGGCTATATCTCATCCACGCAGCCGGGGCTGGGCCTGATCGCCTTTTCGATGATCGTGCCGCAGATCATCATCGTTCTGGTCTCGCAGCGCAAAGTGAATGTCTTCGTGGCTGAACGTGTCCGCATCCTGCGCAGTGCGACAGATCAACTGACGACCGAGGATCTTGACGCGGTCGAGCAGGATATCAATGCCCTGTTCGACGACATCTATGAAACCCGCAAACGAATGTTCCTGTGGAAGCTCTCAGCCAAATTCCTGCTGAGCGTGATCAACGGCGCGGGAACGGTCGGCATTTTGATGCTAGGCGGCTGGCTGGTGCTTGAAGGAAAAACCGATGTGGGGACCGTTGTGGCCGCCACCAGTGGCCTGGGCCGCATTCAGGGACCCACGGCCTTCTTGATCGCCTTTTACCGGCAAGTCAGCGCCAACCGGATCAAGTATGAGTTGATGCTAGAGCTGTTTGGCCCTGATCCGACACGCTATCGCCACCGCGCATGAATAGACCGCGCAGCGGCAGGCTGGCGCGGCCTATTCGGAGTACAAATGTGCGGCTATCAGGCGCGCTCGGAATATTCCATGGTTTCGGTGTTCACCACGATCATCTCGTCCTGACCGATGAACGGAGGCACCATGACCTTCACGCCATTGTCCAGAACCGCCGGTTTGAACGAGTTCGCAGCCGTCTGACCTTTGACCACCGGTTCGGTCTCAACGATCTGGCAGGTGACCTTTTGTGGCAGCGAGGCGTTCAGCGCCTCGGATTCGTAGAACTCGACCACGATGGTCATGCCGTCCTGCAGAAACGGGCGACGCTCGCCCAGCAGGTCGGCAGGCAGTTCGATCTGCTCATAGGTCTCTGCATCCATGAACACCAGCATGCCATCAGATTCGTACAGGAACTGCTGATCTTTCTGCTCCAGCCGAACACGCTCGACCTTATCCGCCGACCGGAACCGTTCGTTCAGTTTTGACCCGTTGCGCAGGTTGCGCAATTCGACCTGTGCGAAAGCACCGCCTTTACCGGGCTTTACGTGGTCTACTTTTACAGCCGCCCACAGCCCGTCATTATGCTCAAGCACGTTGCCGGGGCGAATTTCGTTCCCATTGATCTTGGGCATGACATAATTCCTTCACAAACGGTTGATGCGTCAGTTGTCGTCCCTATATCTGGCAGGACCATCCCTGACAAGACAACGACACCTAGTGCTGCACATGCAGCAAGCCATGCAAATGACGCAACGCAACTATGCATTTTAGCTGTATCCGAATCGGAGCTAATAGGTCATAAGGACCGTCACGCCGAAAATGCAAGAGCAAGAACAACAAGGAAGACGAGATGAGAGATTTCGTTGACGGCACTGCCTTTAACAATGAGCAAGGCAATCGTGCGCGTAAACTTTTCGCGGCTGTTGTGCTGGCCGCACTGGATGATGCCATCGCCGATGACAAGAAATACGGCAATGGCCCCGAACAAATCGCCCGCTGGGCCCGTTCGCGCGATGGTCGCGAGGTGCTGTCCTGCGCGGGTATTGACCCGAACGAGCGGGTTGTTAGCGGACTGATGGACTTCGTTGGCCGTGGTGTGCGGACTTCCGTCGCCCTGTCACGCGAAGAAAGCGAGCGTCGCAACGCCGCCCAACAAGCCGAAGCCGCCTGATCCAAGGCGATTTCACTACGAAAAAGCGCGCCTCCAGACTTTGGGGCGCGTTTTTCTTTGGCTCTGCCTAGAAGAACAGAACCCATTGCCGTGCGACCCAGATCTCGGCCGCCAGCAGCAGCGCGAAGAAGAGCTTTGCGGACAACGAAAGCCCCCTGCTCCAAAGCACGACATAAGAGCCGACGCATAGCGCGATTGACACCGGCATAACCCAAATCGAGTGATGCGACGTGTCCCAATAGCTGACCGGGCTGTGAAAGACCCAATCGCTCAGTGGCCAGAAGTGAGGGCGCCCGTCCCCCGCATGCAGCCCGAAATCCATCATTATATGCAATAGCCCTGCCGATGCCGCGACCGTTAGGACTCGCCATCCCCGCCAAAGCCCCAGCGCCAGTGCCAGCCCCCACAGGATGAACGAGTTATCGATGGCGAAAACCGTCTGCCATTGCGGTGAAAAATACAGTTCGTCGAACACCACATGGGGTGGAATGTTCAGAATATGCAGCGACACCCCCGCCATCAGGTAGAGCGACAGATCCGGCAACAGCGCGCCCAGTACAGCTGCCCAAAGTATGCGCCCTCGTGCAGGCCGCGCAAAGGCGGCTGCGCCGATCAAAAGATGCGCAGGCGTGTTCATCTGGGGCTTTCCCTTTGGCGTCAAATCAGGTCATTTGCCCCCAACGTATAGGAGACGCCAATGGTTCGCGCCATCATGATTCAAGGCACCGGCAGCAATGTCGGCAAATCGGTTCTGGTTGCCGGGCTGGCGCGGGCGTTCACGCGGCGCGGTCTGAAGGTCGCACCGTTCAAGCCGCAGAACATGTCGAACAACGCGGCTGTGACAGAAAACGGAGGCGAGATCGGACGCGCACAGGCCTTGCAAGCGCGCGCAGCCAAACGCCCGTCTCATACGGATATGAACCCGATCTTGCTCAAGCCCGAAACGGACACCGGCGCGCAGATCATCGTGCAGGGGCAGCGCGCCGGAACCATGAAGGCGGGCGACTATCGCAAGGACAAATCCAAACTGCTGGGTGCCGCTCTGGAAAGCTTTGACCGGCTGTGCGGCGACGCTGATCTGGTCCTGATCGAGGGCGCGGGCAGCCCGGCTGAGACCAACCTGCGCAAAGGTGACATCGCCAATATGGGTTTCGCTTGCGCCGCCGGGGTTCCCGTGGTGCTAGTGGGCGACATCCATCGCGGCGGCGTTATTGCGCAGATCGTCGGCACTCAGGCCGTGCTGGACGAGGGCGATCTGGCGATGATCCGTGGCTTTGCCGTCAACCGCTTCAAAGGCGATGTATCTCTGTTTGATGAAGGGCGCGATGATATCGCCGCGCGGACCGGCTGGCCTTGCCTGGGTGTTGTGCCATGGTTCCACGATGCCTGGAAGCTGCCCGCCGAGGATATGATGGATATCCGCTCTCATACGGGTGGGGCCTGCAAGGTTGTGGTGCCTCAACTGGAGCGCATGGCCAATTTCGACGATCTGGACCCGCTTTCCGCCGAACCCGGTGTGAGCGTCGAGATCATCCCCGCAGGCCGCCCTCTGCCCGGCGACGCCGATCTGGTACTGTTGCCCGGCAGTAAATCGACCATCGGTGATCTTACCTATTTCCGGAAACAGGGCTGGGATATCGACCTTTTCGCGCATGTGCGCCGTGGTGGTTACGTCTTAGGTCTGTGTGGCGGATATCAGATCCTAGGGAAAACGATCTCAGACCCCGAAGGAGTGGATGGCCGCCCCGGCACGGTTGAGGGCCTAGGGCTACTGGACGTTGACACGGTCATGGCGGGCAAGAAACACGTGACCCTGACCGAGGCTTGCGCCCTGCCAAATCGCGAACCCGTCAGCGGCTACGAGATTCACATGGGCCGCACCGAAGGGCCCGATTGCGCACGTGCCTGGCTTGAGGTGCAAGGACGCCCTGAAGGAGCAGCTAGTGCCAATGGGCGCATTCTGGGCAGCTATCTGCATGGGATTTTCTCATCCGATGCCTTCCGTGCGCAGTACCTGTCGGGTTTGGATGTCACCTCCGAGACCGCATACGAAGACGGAGTCGAACAGGCGCTGGATGATCTGGCAGACCATCTTGAACAGCATATGGATCTGGATCTACTGCTGGAGCTTGCTCAGACGCCGCAACGGGCCTGAGCTTCTATTCCAGCTCTTTGGCGGTCAGCGCGCGATGAATCTCGCGCCGGACCATCTTGCGGACATTGCGGGTAATGCGTTCCCCCAACGCGCCCTGAAGCTCGGACCGGACAACCTCGGCGATCATCTCACGCAAGGCCTCCTCCTCGGACGCAGACAACCCGATCTCGTCCTCGATCGCTTCCTCAATCGCGTCGTCTTCAACTGGGTCTGCTTTAGGAGTATCCCCATGCCGAACGAATGTCGCCGGTTCTTCTGTCGCGGCATCCGCCTCGCCTGAGGGCGCATCCACATCCTCGGCGTCCTCTTCTTCAAAGGTGGGCGCAGGTATCCAGTGAAGCGCCTTCGAGGGCGTGCCGGAATACGCGTCGTCGCTGTCTCCGTCCGGCTCCCATTGGTCCTCGGTTCGCGCGATGGCGGCCTCAAGGGCTTCAATCTTGGCACTCAGGCTGCCGGTCGGGTTGTCCGACGTGGTCTCGTCGCCGACCTCCTCAGCACCATCGTGATTGGCTGCTTCGCCCGGCTGAACAATATCACAGGCCCGCAGGAGCATCGGCTTTGCCGAATCCTCGGGACTGTATTTAGGTTCCAGTTTCAGGGGTTCGGATTTTGGCGCGTCACCAACGCGCAGCGCGTCCGTCAAGACCAATCGGCCCGGCTTGCGTGGAGCGGCCGCAGTATCGGTATCCGACACTTTGCGACCGTCTTCGCTCACCAGTCGTTTTACCGACGACAGTACATCCTCGATACCTGAGGTCATGACGCTATCCGACATTGTTCTCTACCGCTCTATTCTTGAGACCAAGTGTAGCCAAACACGTCGGGCGTCACAACCAGTAGTATAGATCAGTCCCGCCGCAACGCTTTGAGAACGCGATCTAGATCCTTGCTTTGCTTGCTGACCTGCGCCGGAGCCTTTTTGACCAGATTGTAGTACAGCGTCGGATCATAGATCTGCACCGCAAGCCCCAGACGTTCAGCCGTCAGAAGGCCTTGCGCCTGCAGCAGCTGGTATGCCGCCAAGGACCGTTCCGTGCGCGAGGCCACCTCGGCCAATTGGGCATCCAGAAGATCCTGCTGAGCGGTCAGCACGTCCAGCGTGGTTCGCGCGCCCAGCGTCGCCTCTTCGCGAATCCCGTCAAAGGCCACTTGCGAGGCCCGGACCCGCTCGGTCGAGGCCGTCAGGCTGGCCGTTGCCGTTTGGAACCGAACAAAGGCATCTGTCACGCCTTGCGTGATGTTCTTCTGCACGTTCAGCAGATTGGCCCGCGACGAATCCCGGGTTGCCATCGCCCGGCGCACGTTGGCTGCAAGACGACCGCCTGCATAGATCGGCTGGTTGAAGTTCAGCGAAACCGTGGCGTCGTTGATGTAGTCATCATTGTCATATCGCTGCGTCACACCCGCATCCGCGTTCAGGCTGACATTGGGCCCAAGGTTGGCGCGTTGTTGCTGCACGATCAAATCCAGCGCCCGCACCTGGTGCTGAGCCGATAGAATCGCCGGGTGATTGCGCTGCGCGAGGCTGATTGCCTCGGATTGCGAGCGTGGGAGATTCGGAAGCCCCGGCTGCCCAGCCGTACGCCCCGGCAGTTTGCCGACCGCATTCACATATTCGGCCTGAGCAGTGCTGAGATCCCCTTTGGCATCCGCAAGATCCGCGCGCGAACTGGCCAGCTGCGCCTCAGAAAGAGCCACGTCGGTACGCGTGACTTCACCCACTTCGAAGCGGTCATTCGAGGCCCGAAGTTCCTCGCTCGACAGATCGACGTTGTTTTGCCGAATCTGAACTGTTTCTTCTTGCAGCAGGACGCTCAGATACGCGGTTGCGGCCCGGAAAAGAACTTGCTGCTCGATATCGATCAGCGACTGGCGCGTCGACAGAACCGTTTCCTGTGCGGACTGCTTGCCCAGCACCGATGCCCCGCCATCATACAAAAGCTGGCTGAGCGTCAGACCCGAGAAGAATCGCGACGGGTCGGTGCTTGTTCTGACGGAGTCAGTTCTTGTTCTCGTGTAATCCTGACTGACCTGAACCGTCCAGTTGATGATCGGGCGCAGCGCGGAAAGTGCAATTGCTACGTCTTCATCCGCTGCCCGCAACAGGGCTCGGTTCTGTTCCAGCAGACCGCTGGTGTTATACGCTCCGATGAACGCATCTGTCAGATTGTCAGCCCAGACGGCCCGTCCGGGAACAGTACTCAGGGCAATGGCCGCAGTCACTGCAAGCGCTTTGACCAGCTTTCCCGCTGTCTTTCCACGCATACCAAATCCTCTCAAATCGAAATTACGCTGCCTCTCCGGCAGTTTGCGTCTTTATGTTCAACTAATCAAGGTGGTGGAAACAACAGTCAGCGGACTATAGCGAAAATGCACACTCTTGGGAAAAACCGTCCAAAACCAGCGCACTGGCGTTGAAGGCATCCCGCCAACTGACCACACCACCGGCCTTGCGACCGATGCGAACCGTACCCAGTTGCCCGTCCACAAATAGACATGCGATCCGGCCCTGATCCTTCAATTGGTCCAGCACCGCGTCGGGCACATGTTCGACACCACCTTGTATCATAATCACGTCATAAGGGCCATGCTCGGCAGCCCCTTCTTCAAGAGGACCTACATGGATGACGGCATTATCGACGTTTTCTTCCGTCAGCACGCTTTGCGCCTCAGAGGCAAGATGTTCGTCGGATTCGACGCCTACCACCAGCTGCGCCATTCGAGCGGCGATTGCGGTCGAATACCCGTAGGCCGACGCGATATCGAGGACCATTTCTTCATTGGAGATATTCAGCGCATCCAACATCTTGGCTAGAGTGCGCGGCTCAAGAATGCAGCGGTTGTTGCCCAGATCGATCAACCCTTCGACATAGGCCGCTTCGCGCTGTGCAGTTGGCACAAAGCTTTCACGCGGAACGGACAGCATCGCGTCGATAATTGGAAACTTGGTCACATCCGAGGGTCGTACCTGCGTATCAACCATGGTGCGGCGCCGGGCTGCGAAATCTGACATCTGATCTCTCTTTTCAATCCCTTGGATAAATGGCTTGTGCCACACTCGACCTGTCTCGACAACGGCCCAGATGCCGCAAGCCTGGTTCACGATCCGTTTAGACCGGCCGCCCACAAATATTGATTTGCGGCCCAAAATCGACGGCAATCCTCTGGACGCCCCCGATGAAAGCTGCTAAAACGCCCATCACACCACGGCAAGTATTTGATTTTACTTGAAAAGGCGAGTTGGCGGAGTGGTGACGCAGCGGATTGCAAATCCGTGTACACCGGTTCGATTCCGGTACTCGCCTCCACATCCCCTTCCTCTAAATAACATCTCTGGAAATCAGTTTTCAGAAGGAACGCCCCTGAGGCACAACCTCGTACCCTGGTTCTTCCGGCTCATCGTCCTGCATTTCCGTAGGAAAACCCGGTGCGCGGATGTCCAAGCCCGTGGCCTCTTCCAGGCGTTTGATGATGTTTGGCGACAGCTCACGCTCGCCAAACCGGGCGATGCCGTCTTCAAAGATCTTGATCATCACCGGATTGATTTCCAGCGGAACACCGGCGCGATCGGCGACGTCCTGAAAGAGGCCGATATCCTTTTTCACCAAATCCATCGTAAACGAAATATCGCGCGAACCGTTCAGGATCACCTGGCTTTCGGTTTCGTGCACGAACGATGTCCCCGACGAGATTTTGATGGCCTCATAGGTGGTGTTCAAATCCATCCCGGCGGCCTTGGCGGTGACCAACGCTTCAGCACAAGTGATCAGGTTGGCTGTGGCCAGATAGTTGGTCAGCACCTTAAGAACCGAGGCTGAGCCGAGCTCTCCGGTGTGCAGAACGCGCCGCCCCATGGTCGTAAGGAAGGGCAGAATGCGTTCGAAGGTGTCGCGATCGCAGCCAGCGAAGATCGAGATATTGCCGGTCGCCGCACGGTGGCAGCCACCCGAGACAGGGCAATCGACGGCGGCCCCTCCGCGCTCCAGAACCAATGCCCCCAACCGCTTGACCTCAGCCTCGTCGGTGGTGGACATCTCCATCCAGATCTTACCGGGGCCAACCTCAGGCAGCATCTCTTGCATCACCGCGTCCGAGGCCGCAGGCGACGGTAGGCAGGTGATCACAGCATCGCAATCGCGCATCATCTGGGCTGGGTTTTCAGCCGCTTTGGCGCCTTGCGCGACAAAGGCCTCGACCAGATCGGAACTCAGGTCATGAACTGTCAGATCGATTCCATTGCGCAGCAATGACCCCGACAGCTTGCCACCCACATTCCCAAGCCCGATAAAACCTACTTTCATGGATTTCGCCTCCGTTTGCGATTTGAGGCCATGCGACCATGCATCAGCGCCATGTTCATGCCGCCTAGCGACGCTGGCAGGTCGCTTTTCAACGTGCCGCAGCGGTCTGGGCTGCATCGCGCTTGACAAGCTGCGGGTGCGTGCCGCATGAGCCTCGTGTTGGTGTCTGTGAGAACAGATGAAAAGGGAATGCGTCAACGGGTTTTCCGCCAAGCGCAGCCGCCCCCGCGACCGTGACCGGAGAGGGTGCCCAAGCCACTGGCGCAAAGCCGGGAAGGCGGGACATCCGACAGAGGACAACTCTGACATCCGCAAGCCGGGAGACCTGCCAGCGCCCGAAGATGAAACCGGACGGGGTGTTCCGGTGTCGGGTCAAGGGACCCGCATGAAACCCCGTCCCCCACGATGAGGATTTGGGGGGATGAGAGACATGACCGAGACCGCTCCGGTCGAATTGCTGGTTTGCACCACCTGTCGACGCGGGCTGCCCGTTGAAGACGATGCGCAACGCCCCGGCACCCTGTTGCACAAGGCGCTTGAACAGGCGGAGCTGCCGGAAGGGATTACCCTGAAAGCCGTGGAATGCTTGTCGAACTGCAACGAGGGCTGTTCCATCGTGCTGCGCGGCGGCCCGGATCGCTGGACCTTCGTCTATGAACATTTGAACGAAACCGAGCATGTCGACGTGATCGTTGACGGCGCCACCAAGTACCTCGCGACCGAGGACGGCTTGGTCAAATGGCGTGAGCGCCCTGAACATTTCCGCAAAAACTGCGCAGCCCGCATTCCCCCGATTGGAGCCCTGAAATGAGCAACTTGGAAAAACTCCCCGTCACCGTGATCACTGGCTTCTTGGGCTCGGGCAAGACGACTCTGGTTAAGCACCTGATGCAGAACCCGCAGGGCAAGCGTCTGGCCGTTGTGGTCAACGAATTTGGAGATGTTGGCGTCGATGGCGACATCCTGAAATCCTGCGCGATCCCGGATTGTCCGGCGGAAAACATCATGGAACTAGCGAACGGTTGCATCTGCTGCACCGTGGCCGATGATTTCATCCCGACTATCGAAGCCCTGATGGCGCTGGAGCCGCGCCCCGATCACATCCTGATCGAAACTTCTGGCCTCGCCCTGCCCAAGCCGTTGCTGAAGGCGTTCGACTGGCCCGATATACGTTCCAAGATCACCGTTGATGGCGTGATCGCGCTGGCCGATGCCGAGGCCGTCGCCGCCGGTCGCTTTGCGCCGAATGTCGAAGCGGTGGACGCTCAGCGTCTGGCCGATGACTCGATCGACCACGAAACGCCCCTATCCGAGGTGTTTGAGGATCAGATTTCCTGCGCCGACATCATCCTGCTGACCAAGCCTGATCTGGCCGGTCCCGAAGGCGTGGCAAAAGCGAAAGAGATCATCGCCGCCGAAGCCCCTCGCCCGATGCCCGTTGTCGAAGTGGCCGAAGGTGCCGTGGACGTCCGCGTTGTTCTTGGTCTGGAAGCAGCTGCTGAGGATGACATGGACGCCCGCCCATCGCATCACGACGGTCACCACGATCACGAGCATGACGATTTCGAAAGCATCATCGTTGATCTGCCGGAACAGTCCGATCCTGCCGATCTGGTCGCCAAGATCGAGCGTCTGGCCAATGAGCTGAACATCCTGCGCGTCAAAGGCTATGCCGCCGTTCAAGGCAAGCCTATGCGCCTGCTGGTTCAGGCCGTGGGTGCTCGTGTGCGTCACCAGTATGACCGTCCATGGGAGCCCGGTGAAGACCGCCGCTCGCGTATGGTGGTGATCGCCGAACATGACGACATCAGAGAAGCAGAAATCCGCGATATCCTCGCTGGTGTCACCGAGGCCGCTGAGTAAGACCAATGCACGTCGTCTTCCGCGAAAGCCACGGGTTAGAAGAAACAGAAACCCCAACCGATCTGGGCCAGAGCCCGGCGGATTTGGTGGTGCTGTCCTTCTCGGACAGCGACCTTGGCGCTTTCGCGGCAGGCTGGCACCGTGGTGGCGGGCCGGAGGGGCGGATGCCGACCCTGCGACTGGCCAATCTGACGGCGCTGAAACACCCTCTGTCCGTCGACACATACGTGGAACAGACGCTTGAGGGCGCCAAGGGCATTCTGATCCGCCTGATTGGTGGCGTGCCTTACTGGGCCTACGGGTTGCAGCAAGTTCTGTCGCTGGCGCAGGCCAAGGGGATCGCGCTGGCCGTCCTGCCCGCCGACGGGCGTGAGGATACGCGGCTGGATGAGTATTCCACCCTGCCCGTCTCGACCCTGCGGCGTCTGGCACATCTCTGCGACACCGGCGGTGAAGTCGCAGCGCAGGCCGCCTTGGCGCAGATGGCATTGGCGGCGGGGCTCTATGCCGGCCCGGTTATGGGGGCTAAAACCCTGCCCGAATCTGGCGCGTGGTGTCCTGATCGCGGCGTGATTCCGGTTGAAACTGCCTTTTCGGACGACGCAAAACGTATCGTCGTCACGTTCTATCGCGCCTATCTAACCTCGGCAGATACCGCCCCTGTTGCCGCCGTGATCCGCAGCTTACGGGGTCGCGGGTTCGAGGCGGTGGGCCTATTCGCGCCCTCGCTCAAAGCACCTGCCGCCGCTGAATGGCTGCGTGACAACATCGTCGCTCTGAAGCCTTCGGCGATCATCAACGCCACCTCCTTCTCAGGCAAAGGCTCGTCGGGTACATCCCCTTTGGACGCGGCGGGCGTGCCGGTATTTCAGATGGCCCTCGCCACGTCCCGCCGCAAGGCTTGGGCCGAGGCGGAACGCGGCCTCTCCCCCGCCGATCTCGCCATGCATGTGGTGCTGCCCGAAGTGGACGGGCGTATTTCGGCGGGCATTGCCTCGTTCAAGGAGCCTGGCAAGCGCGATCCGCATCTGGAATATTCCCGCTTTGCCCACCGGGCTGAGCAAGAGCGGATCGAAGCGATTATCGACCGCGTCGCCGGCTGGTTGAATCTGCATGACAAGCCCAAGGTAGATCAAGTGCCCGCGCTGGTGCTGTCGACCTATCCCGGCAAGGACTGGCAAATGGCGCATGCGGTGGGCCTCGACGCGCTGGCCTCGGCCGAGGCGATGCTGGCCGATCTTCAGGCCGAGGGCTACAGCACCGCACCGGCTGAGCCGATTGCGAAAACCCTGCTGGACGCGCGCATTTCATGGTCTTTGGAAAATTATCAGGCAGCCCTAGCTGACCTGCCTGAGCAACTGCGGGCCGATCTCCAAACCGTTTGGGGCAAGCCCGAAGACGACCCGGTTTTTACTGAAGGCGCGTTCCACTTCACCGCCCTGCGCCGAGGCAACGCGCTCGTTGCTCTACAGCCCGAACGCGGCACACCCGAGCTGCGCAATGACGACTATCACGACCTGTCTCGCACCCCGCGTCACAGCTACGTCGCCTTCTATCTGTGGCTGCGCAAGGGGCTGGGCGCAGACGCTTTGATCCATATCGGCGCGCATGGCACTCTGGAATGGCTTCCGGGCAAGTCCGTTGCTCTGTCGGCGAATTGCTGGCCCGAGGCGCTGATCCGCGACTTGCCAGTGATCTACCCCTTCATCGTCAACGACCCAGGCGAGGCCGCGCAAGCCAAGCGTCGGATCGGGGCCGTGACGCTGGGCCATATCCCGCCCCCTATGAAGGAAAGCGGCACCCCAGATCGTATGGTACGTCTGGAGTCTCTGCTTGATGAGTTCTCGAACGCAGACGGGCTTGATCCCAAACGCCGTGACCGCCTGCAGGAAAATATCCGCGACGAGGCACAAGCCATCGGGTTGGAAAGCGATCTGGGTCTCGATCAGGCCACCTGCACCGCCGAGGCGATTACCCGCATCGACCGCTTTGTCTGCGATATCAAAGAAAGCCAGTTCGGCGACGGGCTGCATATCTATGGCCGTGCGCCTGAGGTTCCCGGTACTTTCGACCCCGCGCCTTCGGCCCATGCGGAACGCAACGCTCTGATCGACGCGCTGGCCGGGAAACGGATCGAGGCCGGGCCGTCCGGTTCCCCCTATCGCGGTCGCTCGGATGTTCTGCCGACCGGGCGGAACCTCTATACCACCGACCCCCGCTCGGTTCCCACGCGGGCGGCCTACACCCAAGGCGTCAAACTGGCCAAGGAACTGGTCCGCCGTCACCTTCAGGAAGAAGGCGACTATCCCAAGGGGCTAATAGTAGACCTGTGGGGCTCGGCCACGATGCGCACGGCAGGCGAGGAATTCGCCATGGCGTTGCACCTGCTGGGCGTGAAACCGGTCTGGGACAAAGGCTCGGAACGAGTCTCGGGGATCGAGGTGCTGCCGATCACCGATCTCAGCCGCCCGCGCTTGGACGTGACGCTGCGTGTGTCGGGCCTGTTCCGGGACGTCTTCCCAACCCTCTCGGCGCTTTACGGTCAGGCCATCCGCGCGTTGACCGCGCGGGATGAGGCGACCGACTGGAACCCCTATGCCGGTCAGGCACCGTCGGCCCGCGTGTTCGGCCCCGCTCCCGGAAGCTATGGCGTTAACATGACCCAACTGTCCGAAGTGTACACCGACGAGGCGCGCGCACAGGCGGGTGAGGCATGGCTTGAGGCCAGCTCTTTTGCGCTGGAGGGTGAGAATATCGTTCAGGACAAGGCGGGCATCACCCAACGCGTGGCGCATGCCGACAGTTTTGTTCACCTGCAGGACCTGACCGAGACAGACCTGCTTTTGGCCAATGACTACGCCACGCACGAGGCCGGTTTTGCCGCCGCCAAGAAGGCCACGGGTGGGACCGCGCAGCTGTATCATCTGGACAATACCAATCCCGAAAAACCTCGCGCCCGCACCTTGCCGGAAGAGATCAGCCGCGTCGTCCACGCCCGCGCTGCCAATCCGGACTGGATCGCCGGGATGCAACGGCATGGCTTCCGGGGCGCGGCCGAGATCGCGGCGACGTTGGATCACATGGCCTCGTTTGCGCATCTGTCGGGCACCGTTGCGCCGCATCTGTTCGACCTCTACCACGATGCCACACTGGGCGATGAAGATGTGGATGCCTTCCTGCAGCAGGCCAATCCGCAGGCCCATCAGGCCATGCAGGACCGGTTCCGCGCCTTGCTGGATGCCGGTTTGTGGAATACGCGGCGCAACTCGATCCGGGCGGATCTGGAGGGGCTGGGATGAGCGCGCCCACCCCAAAACCAGTCGTCCAAGGTTGGTGCCCCGGCGCCCACCGACCGATGATGTCTGGGGATGGGCTGGTGGTGCGCGTGCGCCCTCGGCTGGCTCGGCTGACCGCGCCACAAGCGCTTGGCTTGTGTGAACTGGCCCAGCAATTCGGCAACGGCACAATCGACCTGACCAACCGTGCGAACCTGCAGTTGCGCGGCGTGCAGGAAAGTGAACACCAGGCATTGCTGTCCGAACTGTCCGCGCTTGGACTGCTGGATGTGGAGCCGGGCATTGAGGTCCGGCGCAACATTCTGGTCTCACCGCTTTACCTGCCGGGCGATTTGACCGCGCGGCTGACTCAGGAATTGATCGACCGTCTGAGTGAGCTGCCCGCGCTACCGGCCAAGTTCGGCTTTGCCATCGACACGGGACCAGAGCGCCTGCTGGCGGCGGACTCGGCCGATATCCGGGTGGAGCGTTCCGCCGATGGGCTGATCCTGCGCGCAGATGGGGCTCAGACAGGACGTGTCGTCTCGGAGGCAGAGGCTATTAGTCACCTGATTGCTCTGACCACATGGTTTGCCGAGGTCTTCACACCAGACACCCGCCGCATGGCCCGGGCCGTGGCGGCTTTTGGTCTGCCTGCGGAATGGCAGGGCCGCGACCCCGGACAAATTGGCGCGTCGTTGCAACCGAGGGCTTGCGATCTGGGCAGCCTCTACGGTGCAGCCTTTGGGCAATTGCCCGCAAATGAGCTCCACGCGCTGATCCGCAACAGCGGTGCCTCTGCCCTGCGTGTCACCCCTTGGCGACTGATCCTGCTGGAAGGCGGGGCGGCGATACCTGCACCGGGTTTTGTCACGGACGGCACCGACCCGCTGACGACCACCGACGCCTGCCCCGGTGCTCCGTTATGCCCGCAGGCGCAAGCGGAAACCCGCGATATCGCGCGCGAATTGGCCCCACTTGTAGCCGGCACCCTTCATGTCTCTGGGTGTTCCAAAGGGTGCGCTCGGATGGGCCCCGCGGATGTGACTTTAGTCGGCCAGAACGGACGATTTGATCTTGTCAAACAGGGCCGTGCGGGGGATGAGCCAATCCTGCGCGGGCTGAACCCCGAAACACTGATGACGATGGACTTCACCTGATGCCATACACTTACGAAACCGACGGCGCGGCGATCTACAAGGAAAGCTTTGCAACCATCCGGTCCGAGGCCGATCTGGCCCGGTTCGAGGCCGATGAAGAGCAGGTCGCCGTTCGGATGATTCACGCCGCTGGCATGGTCGGGCTGGAAGAGTTCGTCCATTTCTCACCCGGTTTTGTATCCTCCGCGCGTACCGCGCTGGAAAACGGCGCACCGATCCTGTGTGACGCACGTATGGTCAGCGAAGGCGTGACCCGGTTCCGCCTGCCCGCCGAGAATGAGGTGATCTGCACCCTGCATGACGAGCGCGTGCGCCCTCTGGCTGCAGAGATGAGCAACACCCGCTCTGCGGCGGCGCTTGAGCTGTGGCGCCCGCATCTTGAGGGCGCTGTGGTCGCTATCGGCAATGCGCCGACGGCTCTGTTTCACCTGCTGAACATGCTGGAAGACCCTGACTGCCCGCGCCCCGCCGCCGTCATAGGTTGCCCCGTGGGCTTTGTCGGCGCGGTCGAATCCAAGGACGCCCTATGGGAGGCGCAGCCGGTGCCGTCCTGCATCGTCAAAGGCCGTCTGGGCGGCAGCGCCATCACCGTCGCCGCCATCAACGCCATCGCGAGCCGCGCCGAATGAGCGCCGGCAAGATATATGGCGTTGGCCTCGGCCCCGGTGACCCCGACCTGATGAGCGTGCGGGCCGACCGCCTGCTGCGCAATGCCCGCCACGTGGCGTTTTTCCGAAAGCCGGGCCGCAGTGGTCAGGCCCGACAGATCGTCAACGGTATGATCCCGGAAGGCGCGGTGGAGTTCCCGATGGAATACCCCGTCACAACCGAGATCCCTCTGAACGATCCGCGCTACAATGAGTTGTTGGCGGCGTTCTACGAGGACTGCGCGCAGCATCTGAAAACCCTTGCTGAGAAGGGCGAAGACGTCGTTGTTCTCTGCGAGGGCGACCCGTTTTTCTACGGCTCGTTCATGCATCTCTATACCCGCTTGCGCGACATCGCCCCCGTCGAGGTCGTACCGGCCATTACCGGCATGTCCGGCGCTTGGACAGCAACCGGCGATCCGATCACATGGGGCGACGACATCCTGACCGTTCTTGCCGCCACCCTACCCGAAGAGGTTCTGGCCGAACGCATGGCGAAGACTGACGCGCTGGTCGTGATGAAGATTGGACGCAATATCGACAAGGTGAAGCGCGCGCTCAAGACCGCCGGAATGTATGACCGCGCGTGGATCGTAGAATACGCGCAAATGCCGAACCAACGCGTCTGCAAATTGTCCGAAAATTGCGAGGGGACTACCCCCTATTTCTCGATCATCCTGGTGCACGGTCAAGGGCGACGGCCATGAGCGGCTGGGTCAAGATCGCAGGCCTCGGGCCGGGCAATGAAGACCTGGTCACGCCTGAAGTCTCCGCTGCGCTGGCCGAGGCGACCGATGTGGTGGGCTACATCCCCTATGTCGCGCGCGTGGCCGAACGCCCCGGCCTGACTCTGCATGCCAGTGACAACCGGGTTGAGATCGATCGTTCGCAACACGCGCTGCAGATGGCTACCGAGGGGAAGCGCGTGGTCGTTGTGTCCTCGGGTGACCCGGGTGTCTTTGCGATGGCCGCTGCAGTGTTCGAGGCGCTGGAGAACGGCCCTGAAGAATGGCGCAACCTTCAGATTGATGTGCTGCCGGGTATCACTGCGATGCTGGCCGCGTCTGCCCGTGCTGGCGCGCCCATGGGGCATGATTTCTGCGCCATCAACCTTAGCGATAATCTAAAGCCCTGGTCCCTGATCGAAAAGCGGCTGCGTCTGGCGGCGCAGGCGGACTTCTCCATGGCCTTTTACAATCCGCGCTCGAAGTCGCGGCCAGAAGGGTTTGTAAAAACGCTGGAAATCCTGCGCGATGAATGTGAACCTGAGCGCCTGATCCTGTTCGCGCGCGCCGTGTCGCGCGAGGACGAAGCGATCCGGATCTCCACGCTGGCCGAGGCCACGCCCGAGATGGCGGATATGCAGACGGTGGTCATTGTCGGATCATCGCGCACCCGCGTGATCGAACGCGACGGCGCGCCGATCGTCTACACCCCGAGGTTCACCCCAGAATGAGCCAGCCAGTCCAGAACCTGTGCAATCGTCGACAGCTCGGTCCGCTCCGGCAGGACCGGACGGTCGATCATCAGTACTGGCAGGCCCAGCGCCCGCGCCGCGTCCAGCTTGGCCCGCGCGCCCGTGCCGCCTGCGTTCTTGGACACAACCAACTGCGTCCCGTGCCTTTGCATCAGCGCGCGGTCGTCAGCCTCGGCAAACGGGCCGCGGGCGACAACCACGTCGGCATTCAGCAAGGGCAGCTCTTCGGGCGCATCGACCAGACGCAGCAGATAGTGATGCTGGGGCTGGGCAGAGAACTCCTCAAGATGCACCCGACCAACTGCAAGGAACACGCGCTGCGCCTCGACGTTCAACGCATCAACTGCGGCGGGGATATCGGGAACGTGTCGCCAGTCATCACCGGGCTGCACGCGCCAAGCGGGTCGCGTCAGCGCGGCCATTGGCGTTTGCGCTGCACGGCAGGCCTCAATCGCGTTTCGGCTCATTTGCGAGGCGAATGGATGAGTCGCGTCAATCACATGGCTGATCCCGTTGTCGCGGATATAAGCAACCAGACCCTGCACGCCGCCAAACCCGCCGACCCGAACCGGCGAGGGTTGCGGGCGCGGATTCTCGACTCGTCCCGCGTAGGAGTATATCGCCGCAAGCCCCTGTTCGGAAACGGCTTTGGCCAAAGCGTTCGCCTCGGTCGTGCCGCCCAGAATAAGCACATTGGGGATCAGGGGGTTGGTCATGTCTGATACTCCGTGGCTAACCGTTCTGGGCCTGGGTGAAGATGGGCTTGATGGCCTGTCGCCCGCAAACCGTCAAGTGCTGGATCGGGCCGAGGTCATCATGGGCCCGCCTCGGCACCTGTCACTGGTGCCCGAAACAGGGGCTGAGCGGATCGAATGGCCTGTGCCTTTCTCAGACGGTCTGCCGATCCTGACCGGGCTTCGGGGTCGTGCGACGGTGGTTCTGGCCTCGGGCGATCCGTTCTGGTTCGGCGCGGGTTCGATGATTGCACGCAATTTCGAAGCCGCCGAGTGGACCGCCCGACCTGGCCAATCCACCTTTTCGCTGGCCGCCGCGCGTTTGGGGTGGCCGTTGGAGGGTACCCAGACCTTTGGCCTTCACGCCGCTCCTCTGACGCGTTTGCGACCGCACCTGTCTCCGAGGCTAAGGGCGATCATCCTGTTGCGCAATGGTGCCGCCGTTGCAGAGCTTGCGACCTATCTGACTGAGACCGGGTTCGCCGATACCCAGTTGCACGTGATGGAGGCATTGGGCGGCCCGCGTGAACGCGCGCGCTCGGTCTCGTTGACCGAAGCGCTTCTGGGCACGTTCGATCACCCGGTCTGCGTCGGGCTGGAGGTTGCGGGCGAAGGGCGCGTTTTCCCCAAGGCCTCGGGTAAACCCGACGAGATTTTCGAGACCGACGGCCAGATTACCAAACGCCCGATCCGTGCGCTGACACTGTCGGCGTTGGCCCCGCAACGCGGTGAGCATCTGTGGGATATCGGTGGCGGCACGGGCTCGATCAGCATTGAATGGCTGATGTGTGATCCGACCTTGACGGCCACAACCATCGAACCCCGCGTAGATCGCGCCGAACGCATCCGGCGCAATGCCGATGCGTTGGGGCAAGATCGGTTGAATGTCGTTCACGGTACGGCGCCGGATGCGCTGTCAGGTCTGCCTCTGCCCGATGTTGTGTTCATTGGAGGCGGTCTCAGCGCCGATCTCTTGGCGTGGCTGCGCGATGCCCTTCCATCAGGCGCCCGCTTGGTCGCCAACGCCGTTACTTTGGAAAGCGAAGCGCTGCTGGCCCGCTGGCACGAAGAATTGGGCGGAGATCTTTTGCGGATTGAACTTGCGCACTCGGCACCGCTCGGCTCTCGGCGCGGATGGAAATCGGCCTATCCGGTCGTGCAATGGAGTGTGACGCTATGATCGTCGCAGGCCTTGGCTTTTCATCAAGCGCAACAGTGGACAGCCTGCGCGCGGCCTATGACGCCGCTGCCGCTGATCATGACGTTCAAGCCTTGGCAACCGTTGCCGACAAAGAGGGCCACCTGGCTCTGGCCAGTTTCGCAGAAGGCCTTGCCCTGCCCTTGCATTTCGTTGCCGCAGCCGATCTGGCCGGGCAGCGCACCCTGACATGCTCGAACCGCAGCCGCGCCACCTATGGCACTGGTAGCGTGGCCGAAGCATCCGCATTGGTCGCCGCCGGGAATGGCGCGCGGCTTCTTTCACCCAGACATATCTCGGACGACGGGCTGGCGACATGCGCCATTGCCATCGGAGGACACTCATGACCGTTCATTTCATTGGCGCCGGACCGGGCGCTGCCGATCTGCTCACACTGCGTGGGCGCGATATCATCGCCTCCTGCCCCGTTTGCCTCTATGCGGGATCTCTGGTGCCCGAAGAAATTCTGAGCCACTGCCCCGAAGGCGCTAAGATCATCAACACCGCGCCCATGGATCTGGATCAGATCATGGCCGAGATCGATGCGGCGCATAAGGCCGGCCAGGATGTAGCACGCCTGCATTCGGGCGATCTGTCGGTCTGGTCGGCAATGGGTGAACAAATCCGCCGACTTAAAGATATGGGCATCCCCGTCAGCGTTACCCCGGGCGTGCCTTCATTCGCTGCGGCTGCGGCGTCTTTGGGCACCGAGCTGACCTTGCCCGGCCTGGCGCAATCTGTGATCCTGACGCGGACCCCGGGCCGTGCGTCCTCGATGCCCGAAGGCGAAACGTTGGAAAACTTTGCCCGCACTGGTGCGACATTGGCCATTCATCTGTCGATCGGCAACTTGGACAAGGTGATTGCCGATCTGAGCCCTGCCTATGGCGCGGACTGCCCAGTAGCGGTCGTCTATCGAGCCAGTTGGCCGGATGAGCGGATCATCCGCGCGACATTGGCCACCCTCGAAGACGCGCTGGATGAAAGTATTTCGCGCACCGCGCTGATCATTGTCGGGCCTGCGTTGGCAGGTGAAGGGTTCGACGAAAGCTGCCTGTATTCAAAAGACTATGACCGTCGCTATCGCCCGCAAAGTGCGGACAGCCCATGGTCTAGCTGGAGCCCCGAGGATGAATGACTCGATGACTAACCCTCCGGGCATTCTGATATCGGCCCCCTCTTCGGGGACCGGCAAAACCACCGTGATGCTGGGCCTGTTGCGGGCGCTGGCCGAGGATGGCCTCACAGTACAGCCGTTCAAGAGCGGCCCCGACTATATTGACCCGGCCTTCCACCGCGCGGCTGCGGGGCGGGCGTCGTTCAACCTCGACAGTTGGGCGATGGGCGACGGGCTGCTTGGCGCGATCTCGGATCAGGCCGAAGGGGCGGATATCGTGGTGGCCGAAGGCTCGATGGGCTTGTTTGACGGCGTCGCCAAACCCGGAGAGCTGGGGCATGGGTCCAGCGCCGAGACAGCACAGCGGATGGGCTGGCCTGTTGTGCTGGTGTTGGACGTGGGCGGTCAGGCCCAATCGGCGGCGGCGACCGCGCTTGGGTTCAAGATGTACAACCCCGACCTGCCTTTCGCCGGAGTTATCCTGAACCGCTGCGCCAGCCCTCGGCATGAGCGTTTGACGCGGCTGGGAATGGAACGTGCAGGCCTGCCGGTTCTGGGCGTATTGCCCCGTCGCGGAGACCTGACTCTGCCGGAACGTCACCTAGGGCTGATCCAAGCGGTTGAGCATCCTGATCTGGAAAGCGCCATTGTCGGATATGCTTCCTTCCTGCGGGAACATGTGGACCTTGAGGCGATCAAACTGGCGGCTTCCTCAGGCCCCAAAGGGCCATCGTCAGCCGCGCTGCCGCGGCCTCCGGCGCAACGAATCGCATTGGCCCGGGATGCGGCGTTTTCGTTCACCTATCCGCATCTTTTGGAGGGATGGCGCGCGACGGGGGCCGAGATCCTGCCGTTTTCTCCATTAGCCAATGAAGCCCCTGCCGATGATGCCGATCTGGTTTGGTTGCCGGGCGGGTATCCGGAGCTGCACGCGGGCACTTTGGCTGCCGCGGGCACGTTCCTGACCGGTTTGCGGAAACACGCGGAAACCAAGCCGGTGCATGGGGAATGCGGTGGCTATATGGCCCTTGGTGAGGTTCTGATCGACAAAGAGGGCGTGCCGCACCAGATGGCTGGATTGCTGGGGCTGCAGACCTCGTACCAGAAGCGCAAGTTCAACCTGGGGTATCGCCGGGCCGAACTGCTGTCTCCGATGCCGGGGTTTGCGCAAGGCGCATCGCTGCGCGGGCATGAGTTCCACTATTCCTCGATCATCGAACAGCCTGATGCACCGCTGGCGCGCGTGTTCGATGCCGAAGGAGATGAAGGCCCGCAGACCGGATCACGCCGTAGCAATGTCACCGGTACGTTCTTTCACCTCATCGCCGAGGCCTCGGCATGAGTGGGTTTGTGTCATTCATCGGGTCCGGTCCGGGAGACCCGGAATTGCTGACCCTGAAGGCTGTGGACCGGATGCAGAAGGCCGACGCCGTTCTGTTCGACGATCTGAGCAGCGGGCCCATTCTGAGCCACGCGCAACCGGATGCGGATCTTGTGGGCGTCGGCAAACGGGCCGGGCGGCCCTCGCCGAAACAGGATCATGTCAGCCGCCTGCTCGTGGAATACGCGCAGACCGGACAACGTATCGTGCGGTTGAAATCCGGTGATGGCGGCATGTTCGGACGGCTTGAGGAAGAGATCGTCGCCCTGCGTACAGCCGGGATCGACTATGAGATCATCCCCGGCATCCCCTCGGCCATCGCAGCCGCAGCCGCTGCCGGTATTCCGCTGACCCGCAGGCTGACGGCCCGGCGTGTACAGTTTGTCACCGGCCACGATGTCAGCGGGCAACTGCCCCCCGATCTGAACCTGACCGCTTTGGCGGACGCTGCGGCGACCACCGTTGTGTTCATGGGCAAACGGACCTTTCCGCTGCTGGTCGAGGCCCTGCACGCCAACGGCCTGCCACTGGATACGCCTGCACTGATGGCGGAATCCGTTTCCACACCGGATCAGAAGCTGCACCGCTCGACCATTGGCGCGCTGACCGACACGCTGAAATCCGAGATCGGAACGGCCCCTGCCCTTATCCTCTATGGGCCCTTGGCGGAGTTCGAGGATGTATGAGCTGTCCCTGGTCGGAATTGGCACCGGAAATCCCGATCACGTAACCCTGCAAGGCGCGCAGGCAATCCGCGAGGCGGATCTGATCCTGATCCCGCGCAAGGGTGAGAACAAAGCCGATCTGGCCGGACTGCGGGAGGAGATCATCGCCAAGGTCACTGAGATGCCTCCGCAGATCGCGTATTTCGATATCCCCAAGCGCCGCTCGGACGACGGATATCTGCAAGGCGTCGACGAGTGGCACGATGCTATTGCACTGCGCTGGCAAGAAGCGATGGCGGAACATCCTGAGGCCTCAAAGATCGCCCTATTGATCTGGGGGGATCCCTCGCTTTATGACAGCTCGCTTCGGATTGCCTCTCGGCTGGACCCGCAACCGCGCAAACGCGTGATTCCGGGGATTACCGCGCTACAAGCGCTGACAGCAGCCCATACCATTCCCATCAACGATATCGGCGCGCCTTATGTTGTTACCACTGGCCGCCGCATCCGCGATGAAGGCTGGCCCTCGGACGCCACCAAGGTGGCCGTGATGCTAGACGGCGAGTGTTCATTCCAAGCGCTGGATATGAAGGCGTTCGATATCTGGTGGGGCGCCTATGTCGGCATGAAGGAAGAGATCCTGATCCACGGCCCACTAGATGAGGTAGCCGAAACCATCTTGACCACCCGCGCGCAGGCCCGAGCCGATCATGGTTGGATCATGGATATCTACCTGCTGCAAAAGCGGTCACTCTGAAGACGCATACGCAAATGTGAATGCACAGGCAGGCGAAACCTGCTCTAGTTGGGCACCAACAACACGGAGACCCTGTGATGAGAGCAATCTGCGCTGCGTTCTACTTGCTGGCCTCGCCTGCCCTTGCGGATCAGGCCCTGCCGGGATGGGCCGTTCATGACACAGGGAAATCCTATGACGCGCTGGTGGCTGACACCAAGGCCGCCGTCAAGGAACACGGGCTGATCGTGGTCACTCAGGCCGGGCCGACAAAAGCGGCGGCGGCCCGTGGGATCACCATTCCGGGCAATCGCGTGATCGGCGTGTTCAACAACGACTATGCGGTGCGGGTACTCGAAACCTCGACCGCAGCGATGATCGAGGCTCCGATTCGCCTGTATGTCACCGAAAATGACGACGGCACCGCGAGTTTGTCCTACAAAACCCCCAGCTTTGTGTTTGCGCCTTACGCGGATCAGGGCGGGCAGGCCCTGTCCGATATTGCCGCAGAACTGGACCAAAAGTTTCAATCCATCGCGAAAACAGCCGTCAAATAGTCACACTGATGTGAACCCGCTTGCCTCTTGCCAGTGTGTCAGACATTTGCTGTCACATATCTTTTTCTCGGAGCATGACTGATGCAGGACCTCTCTCCCCGCGCGGCGGATCTACTGGCTCAACGATTGTATGAGGCAGGGTGCCGCCATGCGTTCGGTATGCCAGGCGGCGAGGTTCTGACGCTGGTGGACGCCCTCGAACGGGCCGGCATAACCTTTCATCTGACCAAACACGAGAACGCAGCCGGTTTCATGGCCGAAGCCGTCCATCACCGCGACGGCGCGCCCGCGATACTGGTTGCAACCCTTGGTCCCGGCGCGATGAACGGGATCAACGTGGTTGCCAACGCGCTGCAAGACCGGGTGCCGATGATCGTGCTGACCGGCTGCGTCGACGCGGATGAAGCGCTGACCTATACGCATCAGGTCATGGACCACAGCCAGGTTTATCGCTCGATCACCAAAGGGACCTTTACCCTCACCGCTGAGGGCGCGGATATCATCGCCGACAAGGCGGTGTCGCTTGCAAACCAGCCCCGCCCCGGCCCGGTGCACATCGACGTGCCGATCTCGGTCGCGGATACCCGCGTCTCATCGACGAAACGCCGCCGTCTGGCCAAGGTTGCCGCCGTGGCCCCCGAAGGCGATTGCCTGTCCAAGGCCCGTCGCTGGGTGGCCGAAGCCGAGCGTCCGATTGCGATCATCGGGCTGGACGTCCTCTATGACGACTCGCGAAGCGTGGTTCAGGCGTTTCTGGAGCATTTCAGCATTCCCTTCGTCACCACCTACAAAGCGAAGGGCGTGGTGCCCGAAGATCATCCCTTGTGTCTCGGCGGTGCCGGTTTGTCCCCTCTGGCCGACAAACACCTTGTCCCGCTGGTGGAACAGGCCGATCTGGTTCTCTGCCTGGGCTATGACCCGATCGAAATGCGCCCTGGCTGGCGCGAGATCTGGGATCCCGAGGAGACACGCGTCATCGACATCTCGGCCGTGGTCAATGATCACTACATGCATCAGGCCGGTCTGAACCTTGTTGCCGATACCGGCGAGACCCTCGAGGCCATCGCCAAAGGCAACCCCGCCCGCGCCACCTGGCCTGCCGGAGAACCCGTGAAGGTCAAAGCCGCTTTGGCGGAAGACTTCCCACAAGATGACGATTGGGGTCCCGCTGGTGTGATTGCCGAGACGCGCGCTGCTCTGCCCGCGAATACTCTGGCAACAGCGGATAGCGGCGCGCACCGCATTCTCCTCAGCCAGATGTGGGACTGCTCAGAGCCACGTGGGCTGATCCAGTCCTCGGCCCTTTGCACCATGGGCTGCGCTGTTCCGATGGCGATCGGGCTGAAACTGGCGGAACCGAACCGCCCGGTGATCAGCTTTTCGGGCGATGCCGGGTTCCTGATGGTCGCCGGAGAGCTATCGACCGCCGCTGAAATGGGCGGCAACCCGATCTTTCTGGTCTTTGTCGACGCCTCCCTCGCCCTGATCGAGTTGAAACAACGCCAACGACAAATGGGCAACAACGGGGTCGATTTCGACCGCCATGACTTTGCCGCCCTGGGCCGCGCGTTCGGAGGCTATGGACACACGGTCCGCAACCGCGCAGAACTGCGTGCAGCACTGGATGAGGCGGTCAAAGCCGACCGCTTCACCGTCATCGCTGCCGAGATCGAGCGTGGAGGATATGATGGCCGAATCTAATGGGCCGCTGAAAGGCGTAAAGGTTCTGGACCTGTCGCGCATTCTGGCCGGACCGACCTGCACCCAACTTCTGGGCGATCTGGGCGCAAGCGTCATCAAGATCGAAAACCCCTCGACCGGTGGGGATGATACGCGGCAATGGGGCCCTCCGTATGTTGAGGATGAAGCGGGCAACCGTTCCGACCTGAGCGCGTATTTCATGTCGGCCAACAGGAATAAGAAATCTGTTGCCATCGACGTTGCAACACCCGAAGGACAAGCCGAGATCAAGCGGCTGGCCTCGCATGCTGATATCCTGATCGAGAATTTCAAACCCGGCGGGCTGGCGAAATACGGGCTGGATTACAACAGCTTGTCGCAGGATCTTCCCGGCCTCGTCTATTGCTCGATTTCCGGCTACGGGCAAACGGGACCAAACTCCAGCAAGCCCGGCTATGACCTGATGGCGCAAGGGTATGGTGGGATCATGTCCCTGACCGGCGACCCCGAGGGCGCTCCGATGAAGGTAGGCGTCGGCATCGCCGATGTGATGTGCGGCATGTACGCAACCGTTGGTATTCTGGCAGCTTTGCGCCACCGCGATCAGACCGGTGAAGGGCAACAGATCGACCTTGCCTTGGTGGATGCACAGATCTCATGGTTGATCAATGAAGGCACAAACTACCTGACCTCGGGCCAGGTACCTCAGCGGCGCGGCAACGGACATCCTAATATTGTCCCATATGAGGTTTATGAGACAGCAGATGGTCACGTGATTTTGGCCGTTGGAAATGACAGCCAGTTCCGCAGGTTCTGCGCGTTCATCGGCCACGCGGATCTTGCCGACGACGCACGCTTTGCCACCAATCCGGCGCGACTGGAGCACCGTGACGCACTGAACGCGATCCTGCGCCCGGCGATGAAACAGCATCCGACGACGACCGTAATTTCCGAGCTTGAGGCCCGCAAGGTACCCGTCGGCCCGGTGCAAACGGTGGATCAGGTGTTTGACACCGATCAGGTCGCCGCGCGGCAGATGAAGGTCGCCATGCAGGCCCAACCGGCAGAGGTGAATCTGATCGGCAATCCGCTCAACCTGTCGCTCACACCTGTAACATATCGGCATGCGCCACCGGTCTTCGGGGCCGATACTGATGATATTTTAAGCGCTGAAAACCCGTTCGAAGATTGAAACACTTGCATGTTTCGGCAGCAACTTGCTGAAACATGCCCTTGAATCGGCGGTTTTTTTCACTTTTTTCACACACGCGATTTCACCAATTCGAGAGCAGGGTCGATACTGTTACGAGGCCGTCGCAGACTCTGGTAAATCGAACGGTGTCAAATACCGCAACCAGATTGGACCCAAGTATGAAACAAGACGTTTTTGGACAGATGAGCACTCTGACCCACCCGGCGGCAGTCGAGGCATGGGACGGTGTTCTGCTTGGGTTCATGGCGCATGCGGCGATTACCCCCCAGCATTTGGGCAAGGTATTGGAGCTCGAGCCCGACTTCGCTTTGGGCCACGCAGTCAAGGGCCTGTTCATGGTTCTTCTGGGCCGACGCGAGATGCTACCCGTAGCCGTCGACGCGCTGAGCGCCGCCAATGAAGCGATGAAACGCCAGCCCATCTCGAAGCGAGAGCAGCTATTTGTTGAGGCCCTGTCCCTCTATCTGGCGGACCTGCCCTCGCAAGCCGTGCAGAAATTCGAAGAGGTGCTGCGCGCCCATCCGACAGACTCGCTGGCGATGAAGCTCAGCCATGCGACCCGGTTTGTGCTGGGCGACGCGGAAGGCATGCGGCGCTCGATCGAACGCGTCATGCCCGCCTACGAGCCGGATCATGCAGGCCGTGGCTATCTGCTGGGTTGTCATTCTTTCGCACTGGAAGAGACCGGATCCTACGAAAAGGCTGAGATTGCCGGTCGTCAGGCGCTGTGGATGGTTTCCGACGATGCCTGGGGTCTGCACGCGGTCGCCCATGTTCACGAGATGACGGGCAATGCTCAGCTCGGCCTGGATTGGCTGGCGGGGCGTGAGGACGCCTGGGCCCATTGCAACAACTTCCGCTATCACGTTTGGTGGCACAAGGCGCTGATGCATCTGGATCTGGGTCAGGTCGATCAGGTCATTGACCTCTATGATCAGCATATCCGCAAGGACAAGACTGACGATTATCGCGATATCTCGAACGCAACCTCGCTGCTGTCTCGGATGGAGCTTGAAGGCATTGATGTCGGCGACCGGTGGGAGGAGCTGGCAGATCTCAGCGCCGCCCGGACCGAAGATGGCTGCCTGATTTTCGCCGACCTGCATTATCTGCTGGCGCTGACCGGCGACAACCGCTCGGACGCGACGGGCAAGATGCTGCAGCGCATCCAGAAAGACGCCCAGCGCAATCAGGGCGACACGCCGATCCGTATGTCTGACCCGGGCATTGCCGCCGCCAAAGGGCTTGAGGCCTTTGGTGATGGTCTGTACGGCGCGGCGTTTGATTTCCTGTCGACCGCCCGCTCCGGCATGCAGTTGGCCGGTGGCAGTCACGCCCAACGTGATGTATTCGAGCGCATCACAATTGATTCCGGCCTGCGCGCCGGGCGCCTGGATGCGGTCGAGCGTATTCTGGATGACCGCCGCGCCAAACGCGCTGGAGGCGAGGACAATTACGCACTCGCGCGCCGCGCCCTGATCAGCGCGGCCCGCGACAACGGCGACGCACAAAGCGTTCCGGCTGAATAACAAAAAGACCAAGAAGGACAGAAAACGTATGGCGACTGTTTCGCCCGCTTCTGATTTTGCGCCCGTTGCGGCCTCGGCCGCAGCGCCCACTGCGCGTGTGCGCGATCCGCGACTGGATTTCTATCGCGGCATCGCGATGTTCATCATCCTGATCGCCCATATCCCGAACGATCCTTGGGCCAAATGGATCCCGGCCCGTTTCGGGTTTTCGGACGCGACCGAGATCTTTGTGTTCTGCTCGGGCATGGCCTCGGCCATCGCCTTTGGCGGCGCCTTCCTGCGCAAAGGCTGGTGGATGGGGACGGCCCGCGTGGCGTTCCGCATCTGGCAGGTCTACTGGGCGCATATCTGTCTGTTCTTCTTTGTCGCCATGAGCATGGCCGCTCTGGACAATTCCGGCCTGTTTGAAAAAAGCTACGTATCGTCGCTGAACCTGCAGCATTTCTTCAATGACCCGCTGCCGCAAATGGTCGGGATTTTCACCCTGACCTATGTGCCGAACTACTTCGACATCCTGCCGATGTATCTGGTCGTTCTGGCGATGATGCCGCTCTACATGGCCCTTTACCGCGTCAGCTTTTGGCTGATGGCTGCTGTATCGGTCGCGATCTGGCTTGTCGCCCAGACCGGAGTGCTGGCCCTTCCGGCTGAGCCGTGGTCGGACCGTCAATGGTTCTTCAACCCATTCGGTTGGCAACTGCTGTTCTTCACTGGGTTCGCCTTTATGCGCGGCTGGCTTCCGGCGCCTCCGGTATCAAAAGCACTGATCTGGGCGGCCATTGCATTTCTGGTTCTGTCTGCGCCCTTCGGGTCGTGGAAGGTTTTCCTGTGGGTTCAATCCGCGGCCCCCGGTCTGGCCGAGCAAATCCGCGAACTTTGGCCTTTGACGAAAGAACTGCGTGGAAAAACCGAGTTCGGCCTGTTCCGCTACATCCACTTCCTGTCGCTGGCCTATCTGGGCTGGGTCGTTGCAGGTGAGCATGGTCACCGTCTGATCGCCACCGAGCACTCTCTGGGCGCGCGCATCTGGCAGGTGGTTCTGAAACTGATCACCAAAGTGGGGCAGCAATCCCTGGCGGTCTTTGTGTTCTCGATGGCCGCAGCCCGCCTGATCGGGGTCGCGCTGGATCAGACCGAGCGGGATGTTGCCAGTGTCTTTGTCGCCAACATGATTGGCTTTGCCATGATCATCGGGGTGGCCTATCTGGCCGCCTGGTTCAAATCTCAGCCATGGAAATCAAAGAAATGAATTTGACTCGCCGCGCATTTCTGGCCTCGACCTCCGCGCTGTTTCTGGCGCCGGCCACCTTTGCCTCGGGGTCAGAGGTTCCGTTCGACCGCAACGACGTGGTTGAACTGGCCCGAGAACTGGCCAGCCGCCCCTTTGCCGAGCGCGAGATGGTGCCGCAGGAATGGCAGGACCTGACTTATACGCAATACCGCTCGATCCGTTTCCGGCTGGACCGCGCCCTGTGGTACGAGACCGAGACCCCCTTTAACGTCGATTTCTTCACCCCCGGCTTGTATTTCCCGCGCACGGTCAAGGTTTCGACCGTCGAGAACGGGATGACCAAGCCGGTCGCTTTCGACCTTGAGATGTTCGACAAGGCCGAAGAGGTCCCGACCCTTCCAATCGACGAAACGCTTGGGTTCTCGGGCCTGCGGCTGCGCACAGAAATGCACCGCCCCGGCAAGACCGATGAGTTCTGCGTCTGGCAGGGTGCCAGCTATTTCCGCGCCATTGGTCTGCACGAGGTCTACGGCCTGTCCGCGCGCGGTCTGGCCCTGAAAACCGGCGATCCGGATGGTGAGGAATTCCCCGAATTCATCCGCTTTTGGCTGGAACGTCCCGAACCCGGTCACCGCAACATGGTTGTCCACGCCCTGATGGACAGCCCCAGCGTGACCGGTGCATACCGCTTTAACGTCACCGCCGGTGCCGATTGCATCATGGATGTCGAGGCCAGCCTCTTCCCCCGCGAAGAACTGCCACATGTGGGTATCGCACCCGGCACCTCGATGTTCCTATTCGATCAGACCAATCACAGCCGGTTCGACGATTTCCGCCCCGCTGTCCATGACAGTGACGGGCTGCTGATCCGCAACGGCGCGGGTGAGGTGATCTGGCGTCCCTTGGCGAACCCGACCCGTTTGCAAATCTCATCATTCGTGGACATGAACCCTCAGGGCTTTGGCCTGATGCAGCGCAAGCGCGAATTCTCGGACTACGCGGATCTTGAGGCGAACTATCATAAGCGTCCCAGCCTGTGGGTCGAGCCCGGCTCCGATTGGGGCAAGGGCTCGGTGACACTGGTCGAGATCCCAGCCGATCAGGAGATCTATGACAATATCGTCGCCTACTGGCGGCCCGCCGAGCCCTATGCCGCAGGCAGCCAGGTAGACCTGAGCTACCGCCTGATCTGGGGTGAGGAACCTCAGCGCACGCCGATGCCGCGGGTCATCAACACGGCGATGGGTGAGAACACCTTTGGCGAAGGCCGTCTGGCCGTGATCGACTTTGAGCCCAGCCCTCTGTTCGACGATCTGGAGGCAGTCAGCATTTTCGCGGATTCGCCTCATGCGGAAACCTCGGACGGTGTGTTGCAGCGCAACCCCGATACCGGCGGTGTGCGTCTGGCGTTCTCGTTCCAGCCGGGCGAACGAGACCATGTGGAGCTTCGCGCGCAATTGCTGGTCGGCAAGCAACCCGCCTCCGAAGTCTGGCTGTACCGTTGGACCGCATGAGCCGCGACCTGCATATCATGCCACCCGAGGCACCGCTGACAATGCCCGCTCAGGATTTCAGCGCAGGATTCCGGGATGCGCAGGTCCCCGCGGGTGCCCGCCCCTCTGCAGGGTTCTGGCGCGCACTGGCTTTATCGCCCGCAATGGCAGCCACATTGGGTTTGCTATGGGTCATGAGCGACTGGTTCGGCTCCGAAGGCATCAACCTTGTCGAAGCCATCCTTCTAACGTTGATCTCGTTCAACTTCTTCTGGATCTCATTCACCGTCTGCACCGTGCTACTAGGCATGATCTCTTTGTCCAGGCAAGAGCGCCCGGTCAGACAAGACCGCGCGCAACCGCTGCGGGTTGCCCTGCTGATGCCGACCTACAATGAGGTGCCGTGGTTCGTGCTGGGCAATGCCCGCACCATGCTGGAAGAACTGCGCGCCCGGGGCGGGCAGCATGAATACGCGATGTTCATCCTCTCGGACACCCGCGACCCGGACATTGCCGCGCAAGAACAAGCCAGTATTGAGGCTTTGCGCACCACGCTGGCCCCCGACCTGAAGCTCTACTACCGCCGTCGCGAACAGAATACTGACCGGAAAGTTGGCAATATCGCCGATTGGGTCAGCCGCTGGGGTGCGGATTGGGACGCTATGCTGGTGCTGGATGCCGACAGCCTGATGACGGGCCGCGCGATTGCTCGGCTGACTGATTCTTTGGCGCGTGATCCCAGCGCAGGCTTGATTCAAAGCTACCCGCAACTCATTGGCGCACAGTCCGTCTTTGCCCGGATGCAGCAATTCGCCAATGGCGTCTACGGCATCGCCTTTGCCGAAGGTCTGGCCCGCTGGTGTGGGCAAGAGGGCAACTATTGGGGCCACAACGCCATAATCCGCACCAAGGCTTTTGCTACCTGTGCCGGACTGCCCAAGCTTCGCGCCTTCAACGGGCAGGAAAAGCTGATCATGAGCCACGACTTTGTCGAGGCCGGTCTGCTGCGCCGTGCCGGGTGGGCCGTGCGGTTTCTGCCGCGCATTCGGGGTTCATACGAGGAAACGCCCCCCACCCTTATCGACCACGCCATGCGGGACCGCCGCTGGTGTCAGGGGAACCTGCAACATCTGAAACTGCTGGGCTCGCGCGGGTTTCGGTCCGTCTCGCGGTTTCACATGTTCCACGGGGCGGTCGGCTATTTGATGTCGCCTCTGTGGTTTGCGCTGTTGCTGATGTGGGCGTTGATTGGTCAGGGTGAGGACGCCTCGGTCCTGCATTATTTCAGCCCCGACAACCCCCTGTTCCCACAATGGCCGGAGATGTCTGAGACGCGCCATGTGCTGATCATTCTCGTCATGTATGCGATGCTGCTGGCCCCCAAGGTTCTGGGCGTTGCCGCCCTACCCCTCAGCGGTGTGCGCTATTCCGATTTCGGCGGCTGGCGGCGGTTCTTCACCTCGTTCCTTTTCGAGGTCATCCTGTCGATCCTCTACGCACCAATTCTGATGGTGCAGCAGATGATCGCCGTGTTCCGCACCGCATTGGGCATCCAGAAAGGCTGGTCTCCGCAGGCGCGTGACGGAGGTAGCTATTCCTTGCGTACGCTGGTCCTGTGCCACGCGCTGGAAACCGTCAGTGGCATAGCACTTAGCGTTGGTATTCTGGCCGGGCTGGTCTCGGTCTGGCTGGCCCCAATTGCGATCAGCCTTGCGCTGGCGATCCCGCTGTCGGCGCTCAGCGGTGTGTCGGCTGGTACCGCCCGCCGTATGGTCGGCATGCGTGAGGATTTTGCTGAGCCCGCCATCACCCGTTCGGCCCGTCGTCATCGGAATGAGTTGAAGCGCCTGATCGAGGGCAAGGGCAGCATGACCCCGGCGGAATAATCAACCGCCGGGCAATCCTTCGTACCAATCCAGGATCATATCCGCCCACCCGGTGGGCACCGTATGACCGCCGGGGAACAGCGCGAATTCCAGCGCGCTGCCCTCGGCACATCCCATCCAGTTGCGCCGCATGAACTGGCCCGTGGTCGAGAACCCGCTGGGCTTGGTATCAACACAGCCATTAGCCTCGCGCCAGATCTCAAGACCGGCAAAGATATCGCCTTGATGGAAACGGCCACCGCCCAGCAAACGCCCCTCGAGCGGAACGACATTGTCGATCCAGCCATGGGTGTGAAACATGCGGATCGGTCCGGCGCAGGATTCGGGATGCGGACGCCAGAAGCCACCCGAGACGGGGACATAGGCCGAGAAGGTCTCGGGCGCGTCGCAGGCGAGGTAATTCACCATGAAGCCGCCGGCGGAAAACCCTCCTAGAACAACGCGTTCACCGTCAATGCCAAACCGCTCAGCGGCGTCATCCACCGCTTCGCTGAGAAAGGCCGTTTCGTCACGCTCGCCAAAGCCGGGATAGAAGTTCCAGCTTTGAATGCCGCCTCGGTCCGGCCGCTCCAACCCCTCCGGCGCCATCACCGCATAGCCGCGCGCCAGCAGTGGCTCGACCATGCTGCGATTGTTCATCGTTCCTGAGCCGCTGCCTCCGTAGCCATGCAGAAACACGACCAGTGGCGGGTTTTCGGCTTCGGGCAGCTCGATGTGATACGCGCCCGAGGCGATCTCGCAGGTACCTTCATCCGGGCCACAATCGGCCAAGGTTGGTTGCGCCGCTGCGGCCAGACAGAAAGATAGCCAGTATTTGTATTTCATCACGCTCCCTCGACAAAGGTCTCAACCGGCAGACCGGCCCGCACCCATCCTGGTCCGGCGGCCGAGCCCAACATACCCTCAGGCACGTCAATGATATTGGTAAACCCGGCTGCGGTCAGTTGATTGCTCAACCGTGCCGAACGGACCCCACGCGCGCAGATCAGAGCCACAGGGGCGGACTTGTCACCGCCAGCCATTTGCACAAGGGCCGGAATAAAATCCTCGCGCCGCATGTCCAGAGGCTGCGCCCCCTGTCCGACGCCTGTGGCCCTCCATTCCCGAGGTGTGCGGATATCCACCAGCAACACGTCCCCAGCGACGGCCTTCTTATGCGCCTGCGTTACCTCCAGCTGGCCACCCGAGTAATCCTGCGGGATCAGGCTGTACTCACGAATGGCAAATCCTGCGGCAATAGCGCCTGCCCCGCCCATCAAAACCCACCGTCGCGTTCGGCTTTTCCCGTCTGCCATATGGCGTTCTCCTGCACTCATGGCTTGGTTCTATCACAAGGGTTGCAATCGCGCCCCGGGGAATTCCGGCAGCAGGATCAAGTTCGCGTCATTATCACGCAGAAAGATAGGTTCGATATACACCTTTTAACATCTGTCAAAACCTTGCAATTTTTGGACAATCATTAAATTATCCTACAAAATCTGTCATATTGACCGCCCAGACCGGAGTATCGCACTTGTCCCTATTCCTCATCGCGGCCCTTCCCTTCCTCGGAGCTGTTTTCCCAGCCCTCCTGATACGGGCGGGACGAAATGCAGCCGCCTCGGCCGCAGGGTTGACCACTTTCCTCGCCTTGATGGGGTTGCTGATCCATATCCCCAGCGTGATGCGCGGCGATGTCGTGACAGCGCGGTTTGACTGGATACCGGGGCTGGGGCTGAACGCGAATTTCATGCTGGACGGGCTTGGTTTTCTGTTTGCCCTGCTGATCCTCGGCATCGGCCTGCTGATCATCCTGTATGCGCGGTTCTACCTGTCGCGCGAAGACCCGATGGGGCAGTTCTACACTTATCTGCTGCTGTTCCAGGGCGCTATGGTTGGGATTGTTCTGTCCGATAACATCCTGCTTTTGCTCATTTTCTGGGAGCTGACCTCACTCAGTTCATTCCTGCTGATCGGCTATTGGAAACACCTACCCGAAGGCCGACAAGGCGCCCGCATGGCACTGGCCGTTACCGGAGGCGGTGGCTTGGCGATGATTGCCGGGATGCTGATTTTGGGGAATATCGTCGGGTCCTATGACCTCAGCGTGATTTTGCAGAACAAAGAGCTGATCCAGGCCTCGCCCTACTATCTGCCCGCGCTGATCCTGATCCTGCTGGGCTGTTTTACCAAATCGGCGCAGTTCCCGTTCCATTTCTGGCTGCCTCACGCCATGGCCGCCCCGACGCCGGTTTCGGCCTATCTGCACTCGGCCACCATGGTGAAGGCCGGGCTGTTCCTGATGGCGCGGATGTGGCCGGTTCTGGCGGGGACAGAGGCGTGGTTCTATATCGTCGCAACAACCGGTCTGGTGACCATGTTGCTGGGGGCCGTGATCGCCCTGTTCAAGGACGATCTGAAGGCTCTGCTGGCGTTCTCAACGGTGTCGCATCTGGGTTTGATCACAATGCTGCTGGGCTTTGGCACCAAGTTTGCAGCCGTGGCCGCCGTGTTCCACATCATCAACCACGCGACGTTCAAAGCCGCGCTGTTCATGACCGCCGGGATCGTGGATCACGAAACCGGAACGCGCGATGTCAAACGGCTGGGCGGCTTGCGTCATCTGATGCCGATCACCTTCACCATTGGCACCATCGCAGCTTTGTCCATGGCTGGTCTGCCTCCGCTGAACGGCTTTTTGTCAAAAGAGATGATGCTGGAGGAAACCGTCCACACCACTTGGCTGAACTCTCACTATCTGGTGCCGGGTCTGGCCCTGCTGGCAGCGCTGTTCTCGGCAGCCTATTCCTTCCGTTTTGTCAGCCATGTCTTTCTTGGGCCAAAGCGTGAGGACTACCCGGCCCATCCGCATGACCCTCCGGTCGGGCTGTGGCTAGCACCCGCGTTTATGGTCGTTTTGGTCGTACTGATCGGCCTGTATTCGGCGGCCATCGTCGGCCCGCTGGTGGCCGTCGTATCCAGCGCCGTGATCGGTGGCGAGAAGCTGCCGTATTACTCACTGAAACTGTGGCACGGCTTTACGCCTGCGCTGTATATGTCCGTTGTCGCCACGCTGGGCGGTCTGTTCCTGATGTCGCAACACAAACGCGCGCAGCAGCTTTGGAACACCCTGCCCCGGCCTGAGGCCAAGGTGATTTTCGAGGCCGTGATCCACGCCTTCACCCGCCTCAGTCAGTGGATCACGGATGAACTGCACAATGGTGTCCTCAGCCGATATGCGATAATCTTTGTCGCCTTTACCGTCGGGCTTGGCTACTACGCCTATTCCACCGGGACGATCGGAGTTGAAACCCGCGTGCCGCTGCCCGCACAGATCATTCCGATCGTCGGCTGGATCTGTCTGGTGGGCGCAACGCTGGGCATCATGTGGTTCCACCGTAACCGTTTGCTATCGTTGGTTCTGATCGGTGTAGTCGGTCTGATCGTTTCGGTTGCGTTCAACTACCTCTCAGCCCCTGATCTGGCACTGACCCAGATCTCGGTCGAGGTGGTGACGATGATCCTGTTGCTGCTGTCGCTGAACTTCCTGCCGACCGAAACCCCATGGGATAGCACCGCCGCGCGGCGCTGGCGGGATGCTGCGATCTCGGTTGTGGCCGGGCTTGGAACCGGGGCGCTGGTCTATGCGATTATGCTGCGCGATTTCGCCTTTCCGACCATTTCCGAGTTCCACCTCGCCAACTCGTACAAGGGCGGCGGCGGCACCAACGTGGTGAACGTCATCCTTGTGGATTTCCGGGGCTTTGATACCTTTGGCGAGATCATCGTTCTGGGCATTGCCGCGCTGATCATCTTTGCCCTGACCGAAGCGGTCCTGAGCAGCAATGTCCGAGGCTACCTGCTGAACCGCAAGCCGCACTGGCCGCAATCGGGCGACTCGCATCCGCTGATGATGGTTGTGGTGACCCGCGTGATGATGCCGATTGCCCTGATGGTGGGTGCCTACATCTTCTTCCGTGGCCACAACCAGCCCGGAGGCGGCTTTATCGCCGGCCTGATCGTCGCCATCGCCTATCTGATGCAATACATGGCCAGTGGCTACACCTGGGCGATCGAACGGCAGAGGTTCTACTATCACGGCACCATCGGCTGGGGCGTGCTGATCGCCGCCGCCACCGGTCTAGGTGCTTGGTTCAATGAACGCCCCTTCCTGACCAGCGATTTCGGCTACATCAACTGGCCACCGCTGGAAGAATTCGAATGGGCCACCGCCATGTTGTTCGACACCGGAGTATTCCTCGCTGTTCTAGGCGCGGTGATGCTGGCGCTGGATAGCCTGTCCCGCTTTGCGTGGCAGCCGGGTATGGCGCAGGAGTTCCCGATGGATATCAACCCGCTGCGGGATGCTCCGCCGGAAGAAGAACAAGAGAAGGAGCAGGCCTGATGGAAGCGCTCGTTGCCTCTGCCGTAGGTATTCTGACCGCCGCCGGGATTTTCCTGATCCTGCGTCGCCGGACATTCCCGGTCATTCTTGGCCTGTCGCTGATCACCTATGCGGTGAATGTGTTCCTGTTCGCAACCGGACGTCTGGCGCTGAATTCGCCTGCCGTTCTGAACAAATACGAAGACGTCCCTTATACCGATCCGCTGCCGCAGGCACTCGTGCTGACGGCCATCGTGATCTCGTTTGGGATGACGGCGGTGATCGTGATGATCTCGCTCTCGGCCTATCTGTCCTCGAAGGATGACCATATCGACATGAGCCCGCATGACAGTGTGGACGCGCCGGGAGAAGACGCATGAACCATTGGATCGTTGCGCCGATCGTCCTTCCTGCGATCCTAGCCCCATTCATCATCATGGTCCTGCGCTATCACCTCGACCTGCAGCGCATTTTCTCGGTCGCGGGGGTTGTTGCCCTTCTGGGCATTGCCCTGACCATCACCGCGCAGGCCGCGGGAGGCGACATTCAGGTCTATGAACTGGGCAACTGGCCCGCCCCCTTCGGGATTGTCATGGTGCTGGACCGGCTTTCAGCCATGATGGTTCTGCTGACCGCCCTTCTGGCCCTCCCCATTGTGCTCTACGCCATCGGTTCGGGTTGGGACGAGCGTGGCAAGCATTTTCACGCACTGTTTCATTTCCAGCTTATGGGCGTATGCGGGGCCTTCCTGACCGGCGACGCCTTCAACCTGTTTGTGTTCTTCGAAGTCCTGCTGATCGCCTCCTACGGTCTGATGACCCATGGTGGCGGTGCGGTCAGGCTGAAGGCTGGCGTGCAATACGTGGCCTATAATCTATTGGGGTCGACCCTGTTCCTGTTCGCCCTGGGCACACTCTATGGTGTGACTGGCACGCTCAACATGGCCGACATTGCGCTCCGGGTGGCCGAGATACCGCCCGAGGATACCGCTTTGCTGCGGGTTGGTGCTGTGTTGCTGTTATTGGTGTTCTGTATCAAGGCCGCCGTTCTGCCGTTGCATTTCTGGCTACCGGCCAGCTACGCCAACGCTCCCCTACCCGTGGCGGCCTTGTTCGCGATTATGACCAAGGTTGGGGCGTATTCGATCATCCGGATGTACACTCTGGCCTTCGGCCCGGAGGTCGAGGCAACGCAAGGTCTGGTCGGCAATTGGCTGCAACCTGCTGCGCTGGTCACCCTTGCCGTCGGAGCTATCGGCATCCTCGGCTCGCAACATATCGCGCGGATGGTCGCCTTTTGTGCCATCGCCTCGATGGGGACGCTGCTGATTGCCATTTCACTGTTCACGCCGGATGCCAGTGCAGCCGCGCTCTACTACGTGTTCCATTCGACGCTTGCGACGGCCCTGTTGTTCCTTGTCGCCGATCTGGTGATGGAACGCCGCGGTGGTGCGATCGCGCCCACGAGACCAATGGCGCAGACCGGATTGATCTCAGCGCTGTTTTTCGTCGGAGCGATTGCCATGGCCGGGATGCCTCCGCTGTCCGGCTTTATCGGCAAGCTGCTGGTTCTGGACGCGGCCCGGGATGCACCCGACGCAACCTCTGTCTGGGCGGTCATCCTGATCGGATCCTTTGTCACAATCGTTGGTCTCGCACGGACCGGCACGTTGATCTTCTGGAAAAGCCACGACGCGGACCATAACCCTCAGCCCGAGGGGGAAGACGCCGAGCCTCAACCCACCCCTGAACCGCACCCGGGTCTGGCGTTTACATCGGTCTTCGGTTTGGTCAGCGGTCTGATCCTGCTGACCTTGTTTGCAGGCCCCGCGCTAGAATACACCAGCAAAACCGCCGAGCAACTGTTCACACCCGAAGACTACATCTCGGCCGTATTGGGAGAGGCAGAATGATCAAGCTGCTACACCGTATATTCCCGCACCCTCACCTGAGCTTTCTGCTGACACTGGTCTGGGTTCTGCTTGCCAATAACGGGTCGTTAAACTCGCTCGTTTTTGGTTTGATTCTAGGGATCATCATTCCCTTCATCACCCAACCCTATTGGCCAGATCGCCCCAAACTGCGCAACTGGCCCATGGTAGCGGAATACATCCTGGTGGTGCTCTGGGACATCGTTATCGCAAATATCACCGTCGCCCGGATCATCCTGTTCAAACGCGACGACGCTCGCCAACCAAACTGGATCTGCGTCCCGCTTGAACTGCGCACACCCGAGGCAATCACCGTACTGGCCGGGACAATCACCATGACGCCCGGAACGGTCAGCTGTGATCTGTCGGCGCAAGGGCACAACCTTCTGGTCCATTGCCTCGATGCACCTGACCCCGAGGCCGTGCGCGATCAGATCAAACAGCGCTACGAACGCCGCCTGAAGGAGATTTTCGAATGATTGATTATGCGATCTACTTCGCCTTCGCCTGCTTCGGAGCCGCAATCATGATGTGCCTGTGGCGGATCATCACCGCCGATGGTGTCGGCACCCGCGTTCTGGCGCTGGACACGATGGTGATCAACACCATCGCGCTGATGATCCTGTACGGGCTGGATCAAGGCACCGAGATCTTCTTCGAGGCTGCCATGATCATCGCCATGCTGGGTTTTGTTTCAACAGTGGCCTATGCGCGCTTCATGCTGCGCGGCAACATTATCGAGTGAGGGCGACATGACATTTCTCGTCGAATTGCTGATTGCCGCCTTCCTGATCATGTCGGGTATCTTCGGCTTCGTTGGATCGTTTGGGATGATCAAACTGAAAGACCCGATGTCGCGCCTGCACGCGCCGACCAAAGCGACAACGCTGGGTGTAGGCGGCGTGCTGCTGGCCTCGATTGCACATTCCGTGTTGCTTGAGGGCAAGCTATCGATGCATGAGCTGCTGATCACGCTGTTTTTGTTCCTGACGGCCCCGATCACGGCCCTGTTCATTGCCAAATGGCACATTCATCGTCATGAAAAGCCGCAGGATCTGCCGGATGCAGGTGAGGATGAGCTTTGGGCCACTCACGCGGTCGAGCAGGTTGAAGACGTCCCTGATCACAGCACGAACTGAGCCTGATGCATAACCCTCCGCTGCCCCTGACCCGTGATCTGGTTTTGATTGGCGGAGGTCACACCCACGCTTTGTTGCTGCGCAAATGGGGCATGAACCCTCTGCCCGGCGCGCGCGTAACGGTGATCAACCCCGGCCCGACTGCGCCCTATTCTGGGATGCTGCCCGGCTTTGTCGCCGGTCACTACTCCCGCTCTGATCTGGACATTGATTTGGTCCGTCTGGCCCGTTTCGCGGGCGCGCGGGTCATTCTGGGCGCGGTTGATGAGATCGACACCGACCAGCGCCATGTGCATGTGCCGGGACGGCCTCCGGTGGCATTCGATGTCGCCTCGGTCAACGTCGGGATCACCTCGGACATGCCCGCCCTGCCAGGTTTTGCAGACCATGCCGTTCCGGCCAAACCCTTGGGCGTCTTTGCCGCGCGTTGGTCTGCATATCTGGACAGCACCGGCCCAGCCTTGGTGGCCGTGATAGGCGGAGGCGTCGCTGGGGTCGAGCTGGCGATGGCCATGGCCCATGCGCTGAAAACCAAAGGCAGACCCGCGCGGATCACGCTGATCGACGATTCCTCGGCCCTGACAGCAACCCGCCCCAAGGCCGCGGCGACGATCCGCAAGGCTATGGCCGGTCTTGGCATCGACGTGCTCGAAGGAGTTTCGATCAAAGAGATCGCTGCAGATCATGTTGCACTGGACGATGGCCGCCAGATCCCTGCCGAGTTTGTGACCGGCGCTGCAGGGGCGAGACCCTATGGCTGGATCCAGCACACCGGGCTGGACCTGCACGAGGGTTTCATCCGCGTTAACGGCCAGCTGCAATCCAGCGACCCCGCCATCTTTGCCGCCGGAGACTGCGCCCACCTGACCGAGAATCCGCGCCCCAAGGCGGGCGTCTACGCGGTGCGCGAGGCGCCAGTGCTGTTCAACAACCTGCGCGCATCGCTGGGGGCTGGGACCACGCAGCGCTATGTCCCGCAGAAGGACTATCTCAAGCTGATCTCATTGGGCGGAAAATCTGCATTGGCCGAGCGTCTGGGCACGTCGTTCAGCGGTGCCCTGATGTGGCGATGGAAGGACCAAATTGACCAGAGCTTCATGAACAAGTTCCGCGATCTTCCTACCATGGCGACCCCAGCCCTCCCGCGTGCCCACGCCGCCGGTATGACCGAAGCGCTTGGTGAGAAACCCATGTGCGGCGGCTGCGGGGCGAAACTCGGTCGCGGCGCGCTGCGCGGCGCGCTGTCCGCGCTGCCTGAGCCATCGCGTCAAGACGTGACTGCGCTGCCCGGAGACGACGCGGCGCTGCTGACAACCGGGAATGCGCGGCAGGTATTGACCACAGACCATCTGCGCAGTGTCACCGATGACCCTGTCCTGATGACCCGTATCGCTGCGGTTCATGCGTTGGGGGACATTTGGGCGATGGGGGCCGCGCCGCAGGCTGCAACGGCCACTCTCATCCTGCCGCGCATGTCCTCTGACCTGCAAGAACGGACGCTTTCCGAGATCATGCAAACCGCCAGCGACGTCATGCGAGACGCCGGAGCCGAGATCGTCGGCGGCCACAGCTCAATGGGCGATGAGATGACGATTGGCTTCACGGTGACCGGACTATGCGCGAAAGACCCAATCACTCTGGCGGGCGGCAGGCCCGGCGATGTGCTTATCCTGACCAAACCCATCGGCAGTGGCGTTATGATGGCTGCAGAAATGGCCGGACGGGCCGAGGGCGCAACGGTCGCGCAAGCCTATGAGATGATGACCCAACCGCAAGGCGCAGCGTCGCGCATTCTGGCAGAGGCCCACGCGATGACCGACGTCACAGGGTTCGGCTTGGCCGGGCACTTGAACGGGTTGTGCGAGGCTTCAGATTGCGGAGCGGTGCTTGATCTTGAGGCCGTCCCCGTGATGCCCGGAGCCATCGAGCTGAGCGACGCCGGCATCCAATCGACCCTTTTTGCAGATAACCGTTCTATCTCGCCCGAGCTGCCCATGGACGGCAAAGCGGCGCTGTTGTTCGACCCACAAACAGCGGGCGGACTGCTGGCTGCGGTAGCACCCGAGATCGCCGACAAATTGCTAGAGGATCTGCGAGCGACGGGTTACCCGGCCGCGCGGATCGGGCATTTGACCGGCACTCCGGGGTTAAAGCTTCAAAGCTGATCCAGCGTATTTTTGATGCGATCCGCCGCACCCCTCAAGCCATTGTCATCCAACTGTGCGATATTGATCCGCACCAAAGTCTTGGCCGGGTGTTGACGCTGGGATTTGGCGTAGGCCGGATCATAGTGCTGCTCCATCAACGCACGCGTCAAAGCCTGTTTGTCGCCCGACGAGATGAGGCTCAACCACCCGTCCACGACCTCATGCCCGCGATGAGATCGCAGTGGAGACAAACGATCCCGAAGACGCTCGGTATCCGACAGGATATCGTCATAGGCCTGGGTCAGGTAAGCCGACCGGGCGGACAAAGGCGCGTCGATATGAATACGAGGCGCGGCGCACATCGCTGTCCAGACGCTGGGCGGCAGGATACGATCGCCTATTTTCGACGACTCCGCCTCGACCACCACAGGGCGAGATGGGTCTAGGGCGCAACAGGTGGCAGACAGAGCAGATTCGAAGGCTTTCTGACTGGGCTGCCCACCTGGCCTTTCGCCAAGCAGCGAGCCGCGATGGTTGGCTAGCCTCTCCAAATCAACCACTTGCACGCCGCGTTGATCCAGATGGTGCAACAACTCAGTCTTGGCGGTGCCAGTGTAGCCATCCAGCGCGATCAGTTGGAAGGGCAGCGGCTGGTCGTACAGGTAGGCCTTCACTAGCCGGCGATAGGTCCGATAACCTCCATCGACGACATCCGCCTGCCAGCCAATCTGCTGCAACGTCCATGTAAACGAGCCCGAGCGTTGCCCGCCGCGCCAGCAATAAACCAAGGGCCGCCAGTTCCCCTCATGATGGCTGAGGCGATGTTCGATATGGTTCGCTGCATTGCGAAACACCAGCGCCGCCCCTAGCTTTCGCGCCAGAAAAGGGCTTTTCTGTTTGTAAATCGTGCCGACCCGCGCGCGCTCTTCATTGTCCAGAACCGGCAGATTGATCGCCCCCGGCAGGTGGTCTTCGGCGAACTCTGCCGGGCTGCGGACGTCGATAACTGTATCGAACCCGTGCGCGTAGAGCTGCGGTAATTCTGTGAATTTCAGTGCCATACCAAGCGCACATCTCTTAGTCGCAAGTAAATGGAACGCATCTGCAGCTAGTCCTCGATGACTTCAATCAGGTCCGGGCCAGACGCCCGATTGGAGTTAACGGCGGGGTCGACACGATGAAACTCCAGCACATCTTCAGCGCCGGGTTGCATCAAACGCGCGGCACCTTTGCCTGCTTCTCCCAACCAAAGCGGCCAATCGTCGGATTCTAAGATTAATGGCATCCGATGGTGAATGGTCGACAGGTTCTGGTTCGCCTGGGTCGTCACGATGGCACAGGTGGATTGCCGTGCCTCTTCCGGCCCCCAATCCTGCCAAACTCCCGCAAAGGCGATGGGCGCACCGTCCTTGCGGTGGATGTACCACGGCAGGCGCGTGCCCTGCTGGGTCTTGGTCCATTCATAGAACCCTGTTGCCACGATCAGGCAGCGCCGCGATCGGCAGGCGTCGCGAAAAGCGGGTTTTTCAGCCAGTGTCTCGGCTCGTGCGTTGATCAACAAGGGGCCTGCATTTTCGGCCTTGTACCAATGGGGCAGAAAGCCCCAGCGCAGCGCATCCAAGCGACGGCCAGCATCTCCTGCACGAACGACGTGCACCTGATTGGTCGGGCAAACGTTATAGTTGGGCACGTCGGGCAAGGCATTGGCAGGGCGCGCGGCAAACAGCTGCGCCATCGCGTCATTGGGCAAAGTGATTGCAAACCGTCCGCACATCAGTCCGTTGTCCAATCCCGGATCATCGCGGGATGCGATTTCAGCCAAAAGAAAAAGCCGCACCCAAACGGGCACGGCTTTTCAGGTCTTATTTCTGCTTGATGCGACCATCCAGATAAGGCTGGTACGGCGCGTTTTCGGCCAGGTATTCCGCCGTCACATCCGCCAGATCCGGGCCGAAATCATAGGCATTCTTGTCGTCGCCTTCGAAGACGCTGTAGCCGTCACCACCGTTGCGCACGTAGTTATTGGTCACAACCAGATATGTGGCAGAGGGATCAATCGGAACGAAACCGTCACCATCGGCAACCATCACCTCGGTGATGCGCCCTTCATTCGGGGCGGCTGAGGGGTCCCATGTAAAGGTCAGGCCTGCGACCTGCGGGAAGCGGCCCTTGACCTCTTCGACTTGGCTTACGCCATTTTCCAGTGCGTCGATTACGCCCTGCCCGGTGATCTCAAAAGTCGACAGGGTGTTCTGGAACGGCAGAACCGTCAGGACTTCGCCCATGGTGACCTCGCCTTCGTCGATCGAGGCACGCAGACCGCCCGCATTCGCAATCGCGATCTGAGCGCCCTGATCCGCAACGCGGGCCAGCATGGCATCTGCAACCAGATTGCCCATCTCGCATTCCTGCACACGGCAGACATCGCGTGAGCCCTCGATGGTTGCAGCTGAGCTGGCGACAACGCGGCCCTTCATCTCTTCAATCGGGGCGCCCATTTCCGCAACTCGGACCGCGATGCCCTCGTCCGGTGTGACCGAGGCATCCAACAGAATCGGCTCACCTTCTGCCGAAATCAGATTGCCGTCGTCATCAAATGTCAGTGTGATTTCGCCCAGATATTTCGAATAGGCATAGGCCTGAACAACTGGAACTTCGCCCACCATCACCGGGTACGCGCCTGCCGCATCCTCATCCGTGTTGGACAGCAAGGTGTGCGAATGCCCACCGACAACCAGATCAAGGCCGGGCACCTGTTCGGCGATCTTGATATCCTGAGCCAGACCCACGTGGTTCAGCGCGATGATGATGTCCACACCTTCGGCTTCCAAAGCGGCCACATCCGCCTTCAGGCTTTCGACCTCATCCTGAAAAACGACGTCCTTACCCGGGCTGGACGTGTCCACAGTATCCGTGGCCAGGGCCGAGATGATGCCGATCTTCTGGCCACCCACCTCAAGCACCACGTGGTTTTGCACCTTGTCCTTCAGCTCAGCCGAAGACGACAGGTCCAGATTGCCCGAGATCACCGGAAAGCTGACCGCATCGATAAAGGCCGCGAGACCTTCAGGCCCGTCATCGAATTCGTGGTTGCCGACGGCCATCACGTCATAACCGATCGCTTCCATGAACTCGGCCTCGGCGGCACCTTTGTAGGTCGTGTAGAACAACGAGCCCTGAAACGGATCGCCCGCATCCAGCAAAAGTACATTCTCATCCGCCAGTTCGGCGCGCTTGGCGTCAACGGCTGTTTTCAGACGCGCCACACCGCCAAAACACTTCCCTTCGGCTTCATCTTCAGCATCGCAAGTGGAATCGTATTTGTTGATCGACTCGATCCGGCTGTGAATGTCGTTGGTGTGCAGAATGGTCAGCTTGTAGTCGGCAGCAGCGATGCCTGCACTTAGGCCGAGGATCGCGACCGACGTCAAAAGGCGGCTTACCATGTTGAAACTCCCTGTCATTGTTTTTCGGGATCGTGCGCTGATGCGGCGGAAGAGTCAAAGGGGGAAATCCGGCTTGATTCCACGGGCTATGCGGGGCATCAGACCCTCATGCTGATCTACAAGATATTCCGGGCCGAGGAATGGGCCGCGTTGCAGGCAAATGGCGCAACTGATGGCGCGCCAATTGATATCGCTGACGGGTTCGTCCATTTTTCGACAGCCGAACAGGCGGCGGAAACCGCGGCCAAACACTTTGCTGGGGTTGAAGGTCTGACACTGCTTGGCTGCGACGTTGACGCCATGGGCGACGACTTGAAATGGGAAGTTTCGCGCGGTGGGGCCTTGTTTCCACATCTCTACCGCCAAATCCGGCTCAGCGATGTGGTTTGGTCCCGCCCCCTGCCCTTCGATGGCCAAACTCACCAATTCCCGAGCGAGATGGTATGACCGCCTATATTGATCCCGATCGTGAACAGTTCGAAGCCTTCAAGGCATTGGATCGGGATCAACCTATCGAGATGCTGAACCTTATCAGGTTTCGCGCCAAGGCCAACTATCCGGTGGGCCACGCCTTGGCGGATCAGGGTTTGACAGGCGCCGAAGCCTATCGCCACTACGGGACTGAAACCGCCCCAATCATCGCCAGAATCGGTGCGTCAATCCTGTGGCGTGGGGCGTTTCAGACCACATTGATCGGACCGCAGGAAGAGGCTTGGGATGAAGTGTTCATCGCTCGCTATCCCACAGCCCATGCGTTTCTTGAGATGGTAACAGACTCGGTTTACCGGTCTGCGGTGGTTCACCGTCAGGCCGCAGTCGCAAACTCCCGCCTGATCCGCTGCGGCACCGCGCAAGGAGGCGCGTCTTTCGGATGAAACTGACCGAGAAACTGGGCCTCGCCGCCCTGCACCGCATGGACCCTGAAGCGGCCCATGGTCTGTCGATCAAGGCCTTGCAGGCCGGCCTGGCCCCAACGCCCGGACCGGTGACGTCATCGCGTCTACAGACCGAACTCGCAGGGCTGCGTCTGCCCAACCCCGTAGGCCTTGCCGCCGGGTTCGACAAGAACGGAGAGGTTCTGGCCCCTCTCTCCCGTGCCGGTTTCGGTTTCATCGAGGTCGGAGCGGTGACCCCGCGCCCGCAACCCGGCAACCCGAAACCCCGCCTGTTCCGCCTGACCGAAGACAAAGCCGCCATCAACCGCTTTGGCTTCAACAATGAAGGTATGGAGGTGATGGCCGAGCGGTTGGCCAACCGCCCCAAGGATGCGGTGATCGGCCTGAACCTCGGGGCCAACAAAGATAGCGATGACCGGCCCGGTGACTTTGCCAAAGTGCTGGCCCATTGCGCCGCGCATTTGGATTTCGCGACGGTCAATGTCTCCTCCCCAAACACCGAAAAACTGCGCGATCTTCAGGGCAAGGCGGCCCTTGGCGCTTTGTTGAGTGGTGTGATCGAAACGCGGGACGCTCTGCCGCGCCCTCTGCCCATTTTCCTGAAAATCGCACCTGACCTGACCGAGGATGAATTGCAGGACATCGCCGAAGTGGCCTCGGAAACGGGTGTGGATGCGGTTATCGCCACCAACACGACCCTGTCGCGCGACGGGCTGCGTAGCCCGCACAAAGACGAAAAAGGCGGCCTGTCCGGTGCGCCACTGTTTGAGAAGTCCACCCGCGTTTTGGCCCGCTTGAGCAAGCTGACCGATTGGAAAATCCCTCTGATCGGTGTGGGCGGCGTCAGCTCGGCGGAGCAGGCCTACGCCAAGATCTGCGCAGGCGCGTCGGCAGTGCAGTTTTACACCGCGATGGTCTATGGCGGCCTGTCCTTGGCCGCCGATATTGCGCAGGGTCTGGATGACCTTTTGGCCCGCGATGGGTTTGACACCGTGGCTCAGGCTGTGGGCAGCAAGCGAGAGGATTGGCTGTGATCGAATATTGGCACAACCCGCGTTGTTCAAAATCCCGCATGGGATTGGCTTTGCTAGAGGAGCGCGGTGCAGAGATCGAGGTTCGGAAATACCTTGAGAACGCTCCCTCGGTCGACGAATTGCGCGTTGCGCAATCTCTGCTGGACCTGCCAGCCATCAAGATGATGCGCACGGGCGAGAAACGGTTCAAGGAGCTGGGCCTGTCAAAGGACGCGCCGGATGCGGAGCTGATCCAAGCCATGGCGGACAACCCGATCCTGATCGAACGTCCTCTGGCCATCTCGGGCGGTAAAGCAGCAATTGGCCGCCCGCCCGAAAATCTGCTCACCCTGCTCTAGGCCACCTGAGCTTCAAGCTTCAGATAACGCCAACCCATCGTCACGCCGCGCGCAAGGTTCAGAACCATCAGCGCGGCCCACAGGCCATGGTTGCCGAACGCGGGCACCAGAATGAACAAAGCGACCACATAGATTGCCACTGATTGCAGCATCGCATTGCGCATGTCGCGGGTCCATGTGGCTCCGATGTAGATACCGTCGAACATCCAGCTTGCGACCCCGATGATCGGAGCCAAAGCCGCCCAGAACAGGAACGTGCGTCCCGCCTCGCGTACTTCGGAAGAGGTGGACATCAGATCAATCAGCGCGGGACCTGCAAAGAAGAAAACGGCGCTGAGAAGCACCGCGCCTCCGACACCCCACTGAGACGCCATGACCGAGGCGCGCCGTACTTGGTATCGGTCCCTTGCGCCAACCGCGCCTCCGACCAGCGCCTCGGCGGAAAAGGCGAATCCGTCTAGTGCAAAAGCGGTTATTTCAAGGAATTGTAGCAGCACTTGATTGGCCGCCAGATTGACGTCTCCCAAATCGGACCCGACGAACAGGAAGGTGGTGAAAGAGCCAGTCAGCAGAACCGAGCGGATCATGATGTCTCCGTTCACCTGCACCATCCGACGCAGCCGCGTGGCATCGAATATGCGTGGCCAGTCGCGCCAGATTTTCCCGGCAAACCCGTCCCGGCAAAGCCACAGACCCAATGCCAAACCGGTCCACTCTGCGATCAGGGTCGCAATCGCCACGCCCTCTACACCCCAGCCCAGCCCCAGAACGAACCACAGGTCCAGCACGATGTTCAGACCATTCATCCAAACCTGCAGCAGGAACACACCCCGTGTCCGTTCGACCGCGATCAGCCAGCCTGTGATCGCATAGAGGGCAATGGTTGCGGGTGCGCCCCAGATCCGAATCTCAAGGTACGACCGCGCGAGTGTTTCAACCTCGGGGCTGGCCGGGGATAGCCAGAATGCGCCACTGAAGATTGCGACCTGGGCAAAGATAAACACGAGGCCGGCCGCCCCGCCGAGCATCAACCCGCGAATGAGCAAGGCGCGCATCTCGGCGGTCTCTCCGGCCCCGCGTGCCTGCGCCGCAAGGCCCGTTGTGCCCATTCGAAGAAAGCCGAAAATCCAGTAGATCGCGGACAGGATCACCGCGCCCATGCCCACCGCGCCAATCGGAGCAGCCGCCCCCATCTGCCCCACAACGCCCGTATCCACGGCGCCAAGGATCGGCACAGTCGCGTTAGACAACACAATGGGAACCGCGATCTTCAGCACCCTTTTGTGAGTTATGGGTGCCGAGGCATCCTGCATGCTCAGCCCTAGTCGCGTGGCTGTTGCGGCATCAGGAAATGCCCCGTCGCCTGTGCAAACAGCTTGGCATGGTTGTCTTGCCACGCCTCAACCCGAACCGAGGCGTAACGCCGTCCGGCCCGGTTCACAAAGGCGCGCGCATAGGCGTCGCGCGGCAGGCCCGAGCGCAGGTAGTCTACCGTAAAGTCGATGGTTTTGGGAAAGCGGATCGATTCATCCGTGACAATCGCCTCGGCATCAATTTCACCACTTTCGATGTCCGAGAACATGTGCTCCCAGCTCAGCGTAATCACGGCAGTGACCTCAAGAAACGCCGCGGTAACGCCGCCATGAAGGGCTGGAAGAAACGGGTTGCCGATCAGTTTCTCGTCAAAGTTCAGCACGCCGGTCAGCTCATCCCCGCGCCGGTCGAAACTGATATTGAGGAACCGGATATAGGGCACGCCATCGACCAAAGCGCGCAAGGCGGCGTCGCGCCGTTGTTTGACCACTTGCATGGGTTCGGGACGGGAACGAGCCATGTTACTTCCCCTCAACCGTGAAAGACCCCGAAGCGGTCGCCACTGGCAGGTCAAGATCATCATCCATCGCCGTTGCACGCACGAAGGCCACATTTCGGGTGATGTGATAGCAATTGGCCCGCGCGGTGATGCTCTGCCCTGGCGTGGCGGCGCGCATATAGTCGATGCGCAAATCAATCGTCGCTGTTCCGCCCGGTGAAGACGGGTGGCTCATGACTGCGGCCCCGCAGCAGGTATCCAGGATGGTCGAAATCGCGCCACCGTGGATCACGCCCGTGCGCGGATCTCCGATCAGATCTTCGTTGTAAGGCATTGTTATCTCGGCTTCACCTTCCCCGATCTGGCTAAGATGAAGGCCCATCGCACGCGCATGCGGAATGGCTTCGATAAACTGGCGGGCTAGCTTTGCTTTGTCGACCATGGTGATATCCTGTTGTCTTGCCCCTTTATGAGCCGCCATCCGATCAAAGGGCAAGCCCACCTGTTGCGCTTGTTCGCATGACGTCCTAGGTTGCTGCCGAGGAGACCCCGAATGTCCGACAACCGTTTGTCATTCAAAGAGATGTGTGCCGAGTTCGACGTGACTCCGCGCACTCTGCGCTACTACGAATATATCGAGCTTTTGCAGCCCGATCGTGAAGGGCGATCCCGGTACTATGGCCCCAGAGAATGCGCCCGCATGACCCTGATCATGCGCGGCCGGAAATTCGGGTTTCCTTTGGAAGAGATTCGCCAATGGCTGTTGATCTACGAAGATCAAGGCAACGAAGCGCAGATGGCAACTTTTGTGGAAATGGCCGATCGTCAGATGGAAGAGCTGCGCCAGCAGCGCGCGCAGCTTGACGAGGCGATGGATGCCCTCAAACAGCTTCGGGACCAAACGGCTAAGTCCATCAAGTAGAACACCCCGGCCCTTCAGGGTTCTGGTGAGAACAAGCAATACACCTTGGAATCGCGTCCTAGGACCAGTCTGAGGGCGAATTTCCCTTGCCCCTAGGGAAAGAAAATTTCGCAAAACCCGTCATTACGCGACTGGAAGTTACGTCAACTTAGAAATGACGCAGCGTCTGGATTACGTAAACGTCACCTACATGTTGTAAAGCGTCCAGCAACTGCGCAACTCTATTCGGACGACGCCAGTGACGAGAGTATGACGAATGACCGAAGATCTGATGACCATCCGTGAAATGTGCGAGACCTATGATGTCACGCCCCGCACCTTGCGGTTCTACGAGGCGAAGGAACTTCTGTTTCCGATCCGCGAGGGTCAGAAGCGTCTGTTCACCAAACGCGACCGCGCGCGGCTAAAGCTGATTCTGCGCGGCAAGCGGTTTGGTTTCAGCCTCGAGGAGATTCGCCAGCTTCTGGACCTTTATCACGTGGGCGACCAGCAGGTGACCCAGATGTCGCGCACCTATGAAATCGCGTGCGAACGTCTGGCCGATATGGAATCGCGCCGAGAAGAGCTGACGCAGGCCATCGACGATCTGAAAGAGCAGTTGCGCTGGGGCGAGAAAGTCATCGCCTCGATGAAACAGGAAAAGAAGGCGGCCGAATAACTTCGCCCTGCCCTCCGGACATATGAATTAAGGGAGCTTCACATGCCCGTCTACAACGCGCCAACCAAAGATATGCAGTTCATCCTGCATGATGTCCTGAAAATCTCGGACTCTGACATTCCGGGTTACAACGAACTTGAGACCGAATTCACCGGTGCCGTTCTGGAAGAAGCAGGCAAGGTCGCCAGCAATGTTCTTCACCCGCTGAATGTTGTTGGCGACACTGAAGGGTGCCGTTTGGAAAACGGTATCGTTTACACACCCACAGGCTTCAAGGATGCCTTCGAGCAGATGAAAGAAGGCGGCTGGACTGGCCTCGACATGCCGGAAGAGTATGGCGGCCAGAACATGCCCTATGTGATTGGGACTGCCGTGGGAGAGATGTTCTCGGGCGCGAACCAGGCGTTTACGATGTATCAGGGCCTGACCCACGGTGCAGCCTCGGCGATCTTGGCACACGGCTCGGACGAGCAGAAGAACAAATACCTGCCGAACATGATCAGTTGCGAATGGACCGGCACCATGAACCTGACCGAGCCGCATTGCGGTACCGATCTGGGACTGATGCGCACCAAAGCGGAACCTCAGGGCGACGGCAGCTATAAAATCTCGGGCCAGAAGATCTTTATCTCGGCCGGTGATCACGACATGGCCGACAACATCATCCATTTGGTTTTGGCTAAAATCCCCGGCGGCCCTGAGGGCATCAAGGGCGTTTCGCTGTTCATCGTGCCCAAGTTCATCGTGAACGAAGATGGCACCCCGGGTGAGCGCAACGGTGTTTCGGTCGGCAAGATTGAAGAGAAGATGGGCATCCACGGCAACTCGACCTGCGTCATGAACTATGACGAGGCCACCGGTTGGCTGCTGGGTGACGAACACAAAGGCATGCGCGCCATGTTCACCATGATGAACGAAGCGCGTTTGGGTGTGGGCATGCAAGGCCTGTCGCAGGCCGAAGCTGCATATCAGAACGCTGTTGAATACGCCAAAGACCGCCTGCAGGGCCGCGACGTAACAGGTGTGAAGAACCCGGACGGCCCCGCCGATCCGCTGATCGTTCACCCCGACATCCGCCGCAACCTGATGGATCAGAAAAGCTTCACCGAGGGCGCGCGTGCGTTCATCCTGTGGGGCGCGACAATGATCGACAAGGCGCACCGCTCGGGCGACAAGGACGCAGATGGGCTGATCTCACTGCTGACACCGGTCATCAAGGGCTTCCTGACGGACGAAGGCTACGACATGACCGTTCAGGCGCAGCAGGTCTATGGCGGCCATGGCTACATCGAAGAATGGGGTATGTCGCAATACACCCGCGACGCCCGTATCGCCATGATCTACGAAGGCGCAAACGGCGTTCAGGCGCTTGATCTTGTCGGCCGCAAGTTGGCGCAGGATGGCGGCAAGCACGTCATGGCGTTCTTCGAAATGGTCAAAACCTTCTGTAAGGAAAACGCGGGCCAGAACGAAGCCTATGACAAAGCCTTCATCGAACCGCTGAAAGCCGCATCCAAGGATCTGCAGGCCGCTGGCATGTACTTTATGCAAGAAGGCATGAAGAACCCCAACAACGCTCTGTCCGGGTCTTATGACTTCATGCACATGTTCGGTCACGTCTGCCTGGGCCTGATGTGGGCACAGATGGCGAAGGCCGCTCAAGACGCGCTGGACGGTGGAGCCTCGGACAAAGAGTTCTACGAGACCAAGATCAACACCGGCCGGTTCTATATGGCCCGCCGCCTGCCCGCGACTGCGATGCATCTTTCCCGCATTCAGACCGGCGCAGACACTGTGATGGTTCTGGACGCGGCGAACTTCTGATCAAAGTCTGGGCTCGGGCATCACAGCTCGGGCCCTACTATTCGGAGGAGACAGAATGCCGAAACGCTTTCGCCTGACCCGCCGTTTCCCGGTCGCCATGACCGAGGACGGCTATCGCAAACTCCGCGGCTTCGCCCGCGAGGCCGGGTTGGATGAAGGTGAAGCGCTGTCTTTTCTGTTCGAGAACTTCAACAGCGTCATTGATGAGGACAACCTGACCCATCGTTTGCGCCTCTTCAATTCCGAGTTGGAGGCACGCAAGCGCTAGGCACCAAGGCCGAAAAGCTTGGGCGGAAGTTGCACAAAACGCCACGGGAGGGGCGACCGCATGACCATAAAACTGCACTGCTTCGGTGAAAGCGGCAATTCTTACAAGGCCGCTCTGGCGCTGGAAATGTCCGGCCTAGAGTGGGAGCCGGTCTTTGTCGATTTCTTCAAAGGCGTCACCCGCAGCCCCGAATTCCGCTCGGATGTTAACGTTATGGGCGAAGCGCCCTTCCTGATCGACGGTGATTTCAAAACCTCCCAATCTGGTGCGATTCAGGCTTATGTCACCGAAAAATCCGGCAAGTTCGGCGGCAAGACGCGGGAAGAGAATTACGAGATCCTTCGCTGGGTGCTGTGGGACAACCACAAGCTCAGCTCGATGGCTGGCATGACGCGGTTTCTGATGAACTTCCTGCCCGAAGAACACCGCAATGCCGATGTGATTGCCTTCAACCAAGGCCGTCTGAAAGCGGCCTATGATGTTCTGAACAATCATCTTGAGGGCCGCGACTGGATTGTTGGGCATGGCGTGACCAACGCCGATCTCAGCTGTTGCGGCTACCTCTACTATCCCGAACCATTCGGCTTTGACCATGCCGACTGGCCCAACATCGACGCCTGGCTGACTCGCCTGTCCGAGCAGCCCGGCTGGAAACACCCCTATGACCTGATGCCCGGCAACCCGTCGGATCGAGCTTAAGGAGAAGACCCATGACCGAAGCTTACATTTATGACGCCCTGCGCACTCCGCGCGGCAAGGGCCGTAAGGATGGCAGCCTGCACGAGGTAACCTCGGTGCGCCTGTCCGCCTTGACCCTGAACGCGATCAAGGAACGCAACAACCTCGAAGGCCACGCCGTTGAGGATGTGATCTGGGGCAACGTCACCCAAGTCATGGAGCAAGGCGGCTGTCTGGCGCGCTCGGCGGTTCTGGCCTCTGACCTCGACCAGTCGATCCCCGGTCTTGCGATCAACCGCTTCTGCGCCTCGGGCATGGAAGCCGTGAACCTGGCCGCGAACCAGGTTAAAGGCGGCGCGGGCGACGCCTATATCGCTGGTGGTGTTGAGATGATGGGCCGCGTGGCCATGGGCAGCGACGGTGCCGCGATTGCCGTAGACCCGACGCTGGCAATGGACACCTACTTTGTACCGCAGGGTATCTCGGCCGACATCATCGCGACCGAGTATGGGTTCAGCCGCGACGACGCCGACGCACTGGCCGTAGAGTCTCAAAAACGCGCGGCAGAGGCTTGGGAAGACAACCGGTTCGAGAAGTCGGTCATCACCATCAAAGACCAAAACGGCCTGACCATTCTGGATCGCGACGAATATATGCGCCCCGGCACTGACATGCAGAGCCTCGGCGCGTTAAACCCGTCCTTCCAGATGATGGGTGAGCAAATGCCCGGCTTCGACAAAGTCGCGATGCTGAAATACCCGCATCTGGAGCGGATCAACCACATCCACCACGCGGGCAACAGCTCGGGCATCGTGGACGGCTCGGCCGCTGTTCTGATCGGCAACAAGGAATTCGGTGAGAAATACGGCCTCAAGCCGCGCGCCCGTATCAAGGCAACCGCGAAGATCGGCACCGACCCGACCATCATGCTGACCGGCCCGGTTCCGGTAACCGAGAAAATCCTTGCCGACAACGGCATGAAAATCAGCGATCTGGACCTGTTCGAAGTGAACGAAGCCTTCGCCTCGGTCGTGTTGCGCTTCCAGCAGGCGTTCGACGTCGATCCGGCGCTGGTAAACGTCAACGGCGGCTCGATCGCAATGGGTCACCCGCTGGGCGCAACCGGTGCCATGATCATCGGCACGCTGCTGGATGAGCTTGAGCGTCAAGACAAGGAAACCGGTCTGGCAACGCTCTGCATTGCGTCCGGCATGGGTGCGGCAACCATTATCGAGCGGGTCTGATGCCCAAGCTGGATCTCTCTCAGATCCCGTTCAAAGGTGGCTCGTCTTACCCCGGCAAACTGGCCGAAGCGGTCGGTGGCCGTTTCAACCAGGGCGTCGGAGATGCAGGCGGGCTGACCCAGTTCGGGGTCAACATCGTACGGCTTGAGTCACAAGCTCTGTCCTCGCTGCGCCACTACCACATGGAGCAGGACGAGTTTGCCATCATGCTAAGCGGCAAATGCGTGCTGATCGATGACGATGGTGAGCATGAGATGCTGCCCGGTGACTGCGCCGCTTGGCCAGCCGGTGAGGCCAATGGCCATCACCTTGTGAACAAGACCGATGCGCCCGCGACCTTCCTGGTGGTGGGCACACGGACCCCGACCGAGACTGGCTATTACAGCGACATAGACATGATGGTGAAGGATGATGAGAACGGCTTCTCTTTCACCCGGAAAGACGGCAGCCCGCTGACGGCTGACCAGATTGGAGATGACAATGACTGATTTCACTCTGACCAAAGACGCAGACGGCGTCGCCTTTGTGACCTGGAACGCCCAGGGCAAATCCATGAACGTTCTGACCCGCGAGGCCTTTCAGGAGGTCAGCCAGCTGATCGATCAGGCCCTGAGCGATGATGAGATCAAAGGGATCGTGATCACCTCGGGCAAAGAAGGCTCCTTCGCGGGTGGCATGGACCTGAACACGCTGGCCACCATCCGTCAGGAGGCCGGTGATGAACCGGCGCAAGCGCTGTTCGATTTTGTCATGGGCGGCCACCACATCCTGCGCAAGATGGAACTGGCGGGCATGGATCCCAAGACCAAGAAGGGCGGCAAACCGATCGCCTGCGCCATCAACGGCACCTGCGCCGGGATCGGGACCGAGATCGCACTGGCCTGTCATCACCGTGTCATGACCTCGAACCCCAAAGCCAAGATCGGCCTGCCTGAGATTCTACTGGGCATCTTCCCCGGCGGTGGCGGCACCATGCGCTATAGCCGTATGGTTGGTGCGATGGCAGCCGCTCCGGTCCTGCTGGAAGGCAAGATGATGGACCCGAAGAAAGCCAAGGGCGCACAGCTGATCGACGATGTTTCGGACGATCCGGTCGCAGCAGCCAAGGAATGGGTTCTGAACGCCAAGGACGCCGATCTGGTCAAGCCTTGGGACGCGAAGGGCTACAAAATGCCCGGAGGCGCGCCCTACCACCCTGCTGGCTTCATGACTTTCGTTGGTGCCAACGCGATGGTGAACGGAAAGACACAAGGTGCTTTCCCAGCGGCTAAGGCTCTTCTGAGCTCGATCTACGAAGGGGCGCTGGTCGACTTCGACACCGCCCTGAAGATTGAGGCACGCTGGTTCACCAACGTCCTGATGAACCCGTCGTCGTCGGCCATGATCCGGTCGCTGTTCCTGAACAAGGAAGCGTTGGAGAAAGGCGCGGTTCGCCCCAAAGATGTGGCAGACCAACGCGTGAAAAAGGTCGGCGTTCTGGGCGCTGGCATGATGGGCGCCGGGATCGCTCTGGTCTCGGCGCAGGCCGGGATGGAGGTTGTTCTGGTCGACCGTGATCAGGCTGCCGCCGACAAGGGCAAGGCCTATAGCGAAACCTATATGGACAAGGGCATCAAGCGCGGTAAAGCCACAGCCGAGAAGAAAGAGGCCCTGCTGGCCCGCATCACCGCCACCCCTGATCTGGAGCATCTGAAAGGCTGCGATCTGATCATCGAAGCCGTGTTCGAAGACCCGGGCGTCAAGGCCGATATGACCAAGAAGGTCGAGGCGATCATCCCCGAGGATTGCATCTTTGCCTCGAACACCTCGACCCTGCCGATCACCGATCTGGCGAAAGCCTCAGTACGGCCCGAGCAGTTCATTGGCATCCACTTCTTCTCACCGGTTGAGAAGATGTTCCTGGTCGAGATTATCAAAGGCAAGGAAACCGGTGATCGCGCGGTCGCCAAGGCTCTGGACTATGTGCGCCAGATCCGCAAGACGCCGATTGTGGTCAACGATGCGCGCTTCTTCTACGCCAATCGCTGCATCATTCCCTATATCAACGAAGGCGCGCGCATGATCACCGAGGGCGTCAGCCCGATCCTGATCGACAACGCGGCGCGTCAGTTGGGCTTCCCGGTGGGACCGATCCAGCTGACCGATGAAACCTCGATTGATCTGGGTGCCAAGATTGCACGGGCGACCAAGGCGGCGATGGGCAATGCTTATCCCGAAAGCCCTTCAGACGATCTTATCTTCTGGATGGAGGAACAGGGCCGTTTGGGTCGCAAGGCAAACGCGGGCTTCTTCGACTATGACGAGAAGGGCAAGCGCGTCGAATACTGGAAGGGTCTGCAGGACAAGTACCCTCTGGCCGCCGAGCAGCCTGACCTGATCGAAGTGCAGGAACGTCTGATGTTCGCACAGGTTCTGGAAGCCGTCCGTGCGCTGGAAGAAGGTGTTCTGGAAGACATCCGTGAAGGCGACGTGGGCGCGATCCTGGGTTGGGGCTTTGCGCCTTGGTCCGGTGGTCCGCTCAGCTGGCTGGACATCATCGGAACGCCCTACGCAGCCGAGCGTTGCGATCAACTGGCCGAGGCCTATGGTGCGCGTTTTGCCTGCCCGCCCCTGCTGCGTGAAATGGCCGAAAAAGGTCAGAGCTTCTACGGCCGGTTCAACCCGGACGCCAAAGCCGCTTAAAACAGCGACGCAGGCGCAACTCCCCTTGCGCCTGCGTCTTCCTTACTGAACAGCCGGAGCGGTTTGCCATTCAGGCCGGAGAAACAGAACCGGCGCATTTGGTCGACCCGGCCGCCCGGGCCTGCGAATACCCGCCGCTGGGCGGATCGGGAAAATCGGATCCGTCGGAATCGGAGCAGGCAAAGCGCCCAATGGGTTCGCCAAAGCCGAAATCTCGCCACTTGCAGCAAGCGCACCGACCAAGGCAGTCGCCGCGTCTTCGTCGGCCACAGCATACTTTTTTGCCTGACCAGAGGTGCGGCTGAAGCGCCCTGAAGGGCAATAGGCTTGCAAGCCCCCCTCGATATAGATCACCTCGTCCCGATCGAAGAACAGGGTCGTGACCTCGAACGACGATCCCGGAGATTGCGAGGACAACCGACAGGCCCCGTCCAGAAGCCGCGCAGGCAAAACAGAAACACCTTGATCCGTCAGGTCCAGTTTGCCGCAATCCAGCGCGACGCCCTGTTCCGGCATCAACCAAACCGCGCGCCCGTTATAGGCCGCCCGCGCAGGCACAAAGATAGGTAGATGGGCCGACCGCCTCTCACCTGCCGGGATATTGACCCAACTGGTCGAGACTCTGCGGACTTCTTTGAAACCGTGATCCAGCGTTCGAACCAGATCGCCAGCGGCGATACGTTCGATCAGCTTCCATCCACTGGTGGTCGCGATTTTGGTTCCGTGCAGGAACCCTCCTCTGCGCGATGACACTGCGTCCAGCGCAACTGGCAGATCCGCATCGTCATGATACTCGGAAACATCCGAAAAACTCACTACTTCCAACACGTGCCGAACCCCCTTTTGGCACAAATACTCACACCTCAAGAGATAGCAGACGTAGCGGCTTTCGGTCTTAGTTCCGCCGTATTTACGCCTGATTTGGACTAAAACGAGGCATTTTTCGCGACAGAAAGCAGTGCAGGAGTGGGTTTATCAACCAATCGGAAACTATAAGCTGGAAGTCACGTCAAAAGCGTAGCCGAATCTCTGGATGTCTTCTGCGCAGGCTTCTGCCACGGATTGGGCGGACCTGTCGGAATAGTATGCCCGATAGTCTGCTTGTCGGTCCGAGGGGTTGATATGAGGCAATTCCACCTCAAACTCCAGATGGCGAAACAGAGGTTGCGCGTCCTGTTCGAACTGTTCCAACCGTAGGAACAGCTGGCACTGTTCGACCCCATCCGCGCGGGTCATGTAGCGCCGCGCCGGATGATCCTGAAATGAACGACGGATGTTTGGGTGCAGGACAAAAGGCTCGAACTCCAATTGCTGCGACAGGGTGACGGCCTCATGCGCGAAGCTCTGAGAACGTAGCCAGTGATAGTAGCTGACCATGCGGTCCCACGGGTTGCGGACCAGCGTGAAGGCAAACATTGCCTCAAGTTCACCCTCTGGCAACACCCCGTCTATATCCGCAAGCGTCGCGTGTTTGTGCAGCCTCCCCCGCGCGGTCAGTTCCTTGGCGCGGCGCCGCCGTTTCAGGGCCTTAGGCGTGTCTCCCAACAGGATGTCATCCTTCATGGCCCGCTGTTCAAGCGCCAAAGCAAGCGAAGTTCCCCCCGTCTTGGGCATATGCACAAACACGTAGCGGCGGCCGCGAGAGATGATCATGCGACCTCCTGCTCAGGGGCCGCGCGCCTGGCTCTCCAGCCCAGAATTGCGCCGGCTGTTGCGATCAGGCCGATGCCAAAGATCTGCATCACTCCGATCGTCTGTCCAAGGGCGACCCAGGCGAACAGAGGGCCGAAGATCATGATCGAATATTCGAACACGGCAACGAATGAGGGCTCTCCGACCTGATAAGCCTTGATCATCATAAAAACGGCCACGGTGGACCCGACGGCCTGAACCGCGACCCATGGCAAGGCAGCGCGCATATCGAGGACCAGACCACGGGTCACAAAACCTTCGGGACCATCGGGTCCGGACGCCGGAAAGGCCGTGAAAACGATCAAGCCGATGGCCCCGGCAACGCCCAGAACCAGCATGTTGTTGGCCAGTAGGGCGACTGTGCTTTCGTCCGAGCAATAGGTCCGCGTGACAATCACGCTGAGCGCGTAGAAGAATCCTCCGACAACAGGCAGAAAGGTCCTGAAGTCGAACTCAGTCGGGTTGGGTTGCAACACGCACAGGATGCCCACGAACCCCAGTAGAACCGCGCCGATGCGCCATGGTCCGATGACTTGTTTCAGCCCCAGCGCCGATATCAACAGCACGAACATCGGTGAGGTGAACAAACCCGCCAAGGCCTGCGCAATCGGCATCAACGCCAGCGAGGCGAAATAGAACAACATGCCCGTCGCGATCAGAACACTACGCAGCAAGACAAACCGCAGCCGTTTTGGCCGCAGACTTCCCAAACCCAGCAGGGACAGCCCGATGATGAGAGGCAACATCAAAACAGCACGGCTGAGATGGAACTGCCACAGCCCTATGGTTTCAGCCAGCAGGATCACCACGTTATCGATCACGCCAAGAATGGCCATTGCCGAGACCATCAGCACCGAGGCCAAAAAAGGGAGCGTTTCTTTGCCTGGCTGCATGTCCTGCCTCGGGTTAGATGCGCGCAACAGCGCTTGTGCCATCCAGCATATTTCTGAAAGCCTGCGCAACAGGTTTGCGCCCCGCGATTTCCACATGCTATGCTTTGGCATAAGAAAAACACGAGCAGCCCAATCCAGATGACGGCCCTGAAACAGTACCAGCGGATCGAAGCCACCGGTCTGTGGCGCTCCTCGCCCGATGAACAGCGGCGCGAGGTTGTGGTCTCAATCGGTAAGGCGACCCTGACGATCTCGGATTTCAATGACCGGGCGCTGACGCACTGGTCTCTGGCCGCATTGGAGCGTCAAAATCCGGGCAGTTTCCCCGCGATTTTCAACCCTGACGGCGACCCGGACGAAACGCTGGAGCTGGCCGAAAGCGAAAAGACCATGCTTGAGGCCATCGACCGACTGCAGCGCGCCATCGACCGCTCGCGCCCGCATCCCGGTCGGTTGCGCTGGTTCAGCGTCGCAGGCGTCGTCGCCGCTGTGCTGGCGGTGTTGCTGCTTTGGTTGCCCGGGGCACTGCAAAACCACGTGGTCTCGGTCGTGCCCGAGGTCAAACGGCAGGACATCGGCGATGAGATTCTGAAACGAATCGAGCGGGTCTCGGGGCGCGCTTGTGCCTCACGCGATGCGCAGGCCTCTTTGGACCGGCTGGCCAAGCGCACGGGCGTACGGCAGATCATCATCCTGCCCGCCGGGGTGCAGGACAGCCTCAGCCTGCCGGGCGGGACGGTCTTGTTGAACCGGGCCTTGGTCGAGGATCATGAAGACCCAGCTGTGGCCGCCGGCTATGTCATCGCCGAGCGCGCCCGTATCGATGCTCAAGACCCGTTGGATGATGTTCTGGACAGAACCGGCGCCTCCTCGGCCTTTCGCCTGCTGACGACCGGGGGCCTGACGCCCGAGATCGTCGACAGCTATACCGAGCAAGTCCTGTCTGAACCCCGTCCTTCTCTGACAGATGAGGCACTGCTGGCGGTTTTTGCACAGGCCGCCCTGCCCTCGACCCCATATGCCTATGCGCGGGATGTGACAGGGGAAACGGTTCTTGGCCTGATCGAGGCCGACCCAATGGCCGGGCGCACGTTGGAACAGGTGTTGCCGGACCGCGATTGGGTCCAGCTTCAAAACATCTGCAGCGAGTGATCAGGCTTATTTGGTGCCAAACATACGGTCGCCGGCATCGCCGAGACCGGGCATGATGTAACCTTTCGAGTTCAGCTCGCGATCCAGCGCGGCAGTGACGATATGCACGTCCGGGTGGGCCTCTTTCATGCGGGCAACCCCTTCTGGTGCCGCCAGCAGGCAGAGGAACAGGATCTCGGTCGCGCCCGCTTCTTTCAGCAGATCAATGGCTGCAGCCGAGCTGTTGCCGGTGGCCAGCATCGGATCCACGGCGATAACCAGCCGGTCTTTCAGGCCCTCTGGCGCTTTGAAGTAATACTGAACCGGCTTCAGCGTTTCTTCGTCGCGGTACAGCCCCACAAACCCGACACGGGCCGACGGGATCAGCTCCAGCACCCCGTCCAGCATCCCGTTCCCGGCGCGCAGGATCGAGACCAGCGCCAGTTTCTTACCGGCGAGAATGGGCGCGTCCATCTCCTCCATCGGAGTTTCGATATGGCGGGTGGTCAGCTTAAGCTCGCGGGTCACCTCATAGGCCAGCAACAGCGTGATTTCCCGCAGCAACTGACGGAATTCGGCGGTCGAGGTCCCCTTGTCCCGCATGAGCGTCAGTTTGTGCTGCACCAGCGGGTGGTCAACGACGGTCAGGTGTTCGCTCATATGTTCTCCAGTCTTTTCTTGACCCGCGCGCGGGTGTCTTCATCGCAAAAGGCGGCCTTCAGGGCCGTTTCATTTAGGGCTGCGAAGTCTTCGGCGCCCCAATCAAAGGCTGCCTGCAACATCTCATATTCACGCCGCATTGTGGTATGGAAAAATGGCGGGTCATCCGTTGAAACGGTGACTTTCGCCCCGGCGTCGCGCAACCGCGCAATCGGATGCGCGGCGAAATCGGGATAGAGCCCCAGAACCACGTTTGATCCCGGACAGACCTCAAGCGTGACATCCCGGTCGATCAGTTCATGCACCAGATCAGGGTCTTCAATGGCGCGAACGCCGTGGCCAAGACGCTCAACACCCAAGTCACGAACCGCGTCGCGCACGCTTTCTGGACCGCCAAACTCACCTGCATGGGTGGTCAGGCGCAAGCCGGCCTCGCGGGCGCAATCGAAGGCCCATTTGAAGTCGCCCTGAGTGCCGATGGATTCATTGCCGCCCATACCGAAACCGGTGATCCAATCGCCTGCGGTTTCCGCAGCGCAGCGGGCGCTGATCTTGGCCTGATCCGGGCCGAAATGGCGGACACAGGTGACCACGCCGCGCAGAGTGATGTCGAACTTGCGCTCGGCCTCATCGGCGGCGTCCTGAATGGCGTTCAGATAGTCGCGCCACGCGTGCAGATCGCCACCGCCGCAAAAATCGGGGCTAAGGAAGGTCTCTGAATACACCACCCCATTGGCTGCGCTTTCCTCAAGGATCGCCAGGGTCAGACGGCGGAAATCCTCGGGCGATTTGAGGACCTCACACGCGGCCTCATAGACGCTGAGGAAATGGGCGAAGTCGCGGAAGTCGTAGCTGCCATCGGGCTTGAAGATGCCGCTCAGATCGATGCGTTTTTCATGCGCCAGTTGCCGGATAAATGCGGGCGGCGCGGCACCCTCATGGTGTAGGTGCAATTCGATCTTCGGAAGGTCCGCGACACTCATAAAAAGCTCTTTCCCGGCCCTTGCGCCGGTACGTTCAGGTGATGGGCAACGCTGGCAGCGACATCGGCGAAATGGATTTGACCGAGCTGGCCTAAGCCTTGCCCGGCCACCAAGACCGGCACCTGTTCACGTGTGTGGTCGGTGCCGATCCAACTGGGGTCATTGCCGTGGTCCGCGGTCAATACCAACATGTCATCCGGACGCAACTTGGGTAGGATGGCTCCGATTTCCCGGTCAAACCACTCCAGCGCACGAGCATAGCCGCTGATATCGCGACGATGACCGTAGAGGCTGTCGAACTCGACGAAATTGGCAAAACTTAGACTGCCATCCTCGGCCTGATCCACCAGGTCGGACAGGTGCACCATCAATTCGACATCGGAGCCTTTGCGCAGCGTGTCGATGCCCTGCATCGAAAAGATGTCTCCGATTTTGCCAACGGCATGCACGCGGCGGCCTGCGTCCTGAACCCAGTTCGTCAGCACCGGCGCGGGCGGCAAGATGGCAAAGTCCTTGCGGTTCGTTGTGCGGGTGAACCCCTCGTCAGATGAGCCGACGAAGGGGCGCGCAATTACACGGCCCACCTTCATCTCATGCAAACGGGGCGCGAGTGTTCGGCACATCGCAAGCAGGTTATCGAGGCCAAAGCGCTCCTCATGCGCGGCGATCTGGAACACGCTGTCGGCGGACGTGTAGCAGATCGGCCAGCCGGTGCGCATATGCTCGGCCCCCAGCTCGGCAATGATGGCTGTTCCAGATGCGTGGCAATTGCCCAGAATACCCTCGGTCCCCGCAGCTTGCGCTGCTGCTCGACTCAGATCGGGAGGAAATGCGGGCTGTGTGTCGGGAAAATAGTGCCAGTCCCACGGCACCGGCAACCCCGCCAATTCCCAGTGGCCCGAGGGCGTATCCTTGCCAGGCGACAGCTCGCGCGCGCATCCCCACAGGCCAGTCGGTTGAGCCGCCAGCCCCGGCGTTGCGTCGCCCGAGGCCAGACGCGTCGCAGCACCCAAACCCAGCGCATCCAGATGGGGCAGCGCAAGCAAGCCGCTGCGCCCGTCCTCAGCCCGCCCCTCGGCACAGGCTTGCGCGATATGGGCCAGTGTGTTGGCCCCGGTGTCAGGCACATCCCCGTTGAAGAACGCGCCTGCATCAGGTGCTCCGCCGATACCGACCGAGTCCATCACGACGAGAAAGGCGCGGCTCATGCCGTGATCCTCTCATGCACCAGATCGGGCACGGCAACCGGAGTATCTCCGATCGTGATCGCCGCCAATACGCTCTGGGTCGCCTGAGCCGCCGCGTCCTCACGCGCCGCGTGAACAGCGGCCAATGGCGCGCCTTTGGTGATCCGCTCGCCCAGCCGTACCATGTTTGACAGACCCACCGCCGGGTCGATCACATCGCTTTCCACCTGACGTCCACCGCCAAGAGCCACCACTGCCAGCCCCAAAGCTTCGCCGTCAATGGCCGTGACGTATCCGTCACGCGAGGCTGCCACCTCGGTGATCACGCTGGCTTCGGGCAGGAACCTTGACCACGTATCAACAAATTGCACTGGGCCTCCAACGGCGGCCATCATCCGACCAAACCGTTCTGCGGCGCGGCCATCCCGGATAATCTCCGCAATTTTGGCGCGGCCCTGATCCATCGTTTCAGATATACCCGCATCCGCCAGCAGTACACCGCCCAATTCTGCAGAAATTTCGGCCAGAGGAGACGCTCCCCCTTCGGTCAGGACCTTCATGACCTCTGCCACCTCCAACGCGTTGCCCAACGCCGAGGAGAGTGGTTGGTTCATATCGGTGATGACGGCCGAGGTTCGGCACCCGGCAGCATTCGCTGTTGCAGTCAGCGCCTGAGCCAGCTCGCGCGCGTCTTGAATGGTCTTCATGAACGCACCGCTTCCGGTTTTGACATCAAGCACCAGCGCATCAGGACTTGCCGCCAGTTTCTTGGACAGGATCGAGGCCGTGATCAGATCGAGGCTCTCTACCGTCGCCGTAACATCCCGCACCGCATACAGCCGTTTGTCCGCAGGCGCGATATGCCCCGTCGCGCCTACAATTGCGGCCCCTGTGTCGCGCAATACCTGCGCCAGACGCTCCTGCCCGATCTGCGTAGTGACGCCCGGAATCGCCTCGAGCTTGTCCAGCGTCCCGCCTGTATGGCCCAGCCCACGGCCCGAGATCATGGGCACATAGGCCCCACATTCGGCCAGAGCCGGAGCCAAGATCAGGCTGACGCAATCACCGACACCACCCGTAGAGTGTTTATCGATCACCGGGCCGTCCAAATCCCAGCGCAACACGTCACCACTGTCTCGCATTGCAACGGTCAGGTCAGCACGACCCTGCGCGCCCAGCCCACCCATGCAGACAGCCATCGCAAAGGCCCCAGCCTGCGCGTCACTGACGCTGCCATCGGCTAGGCCTTGGGCAAACCACGCAAGCTCTGGCCCGGTGGGCACTTCGTTGCGGCGCAGTTTAGCGATGATCGAACGGGCATCCATGCGGTCAGCTGTCCTGCATGTGCGAGGCGTCAAATGCGCCGGGCAAAAGCTGTCCGATCGTGGTTTCCAACTCGGCGCCGTCGGTTGTCGCCAAGGTGACCTTCACATCCCGCGCGCCGAACTCGGCCAGTTTCTGACGGCAGCCACCACAAGGCGGCACCGGCTGCGGGCTTTGGGCAACGACATAGACCTCGGCCAGCTCGGTCTCGCCCGAGGCGACCATGGCAGCAATTGCGCCCGCCTCGGCACAGGTGCCTTCGGGATAGGCCACGTTTTCTACGTTGCATCCAACATAGAGCGTCCCTGATCCCGACAGGATCGCCGCGCCCACCTTGAAGTTCGAATAAGGCGCATGGGCGTTTTCGCGGACCTTCAAGGCGGCATCTTTAAGCGACATGGCGATTCCCCATTTTTTGATCAGTTGGTCAGAAATTCAGACCCTACCGGAAAACGCGGGGCGAATAGAAGCCCCGCCGCGCATTTATTCCAGCACCGTCTTGAACACCCCCGGCAAGGTCACCTCGAGCAGTTCCACATCGTCAGAGGGCTGCGACAAGCGTGTGCGCATACCCGGTGGTATCACAAAGGCATCCCCTTGCTCCAGTTGATAGGGGTCACGGCCTTCGCCCTCCAGAGTGACCTCTCCGTTCATGACGAAGGTGAAATGGATGTCAGTGTCGTGGCTGGACCAGACCGGATCACCCTGCCCGCGCCGGACGACCTGAACACCGGCGACGCCTTTGGTGTTCTCGGCAATTGTGGTGTCGCGGCAGATATAACCCGGCAGTCGGAACGGCACCCAATCCGCATCTTTCGCCTGATTGTAAACAAAGCGTTGCCCCTGCCATTCCCGGTCGGGGCGCAGATGCGGCGTCGGCAATGTCATCTCGTGTTCAATTTCGGTGACATGTTCGGCTGGCACGCCGATCTCGATCACCTGCACATTGTCCGAGGCTTCCAGCACGCGGTGGCGGATTTCCGGCGGTTGGATAAAGCAATCCCCGGCGGTCAGACGCAATTTGTCGCCCTGATCTTCGTAAACGACATCAACCCAGCCATGGATGCAGAAGATCAACTGAAACCCGACCTTGTGGAAATGCACCATATCCGGCACCGGGCCCCCATCAGGGATGCGGATATGGCTGGCAATGATCGACCCGCCCAAGCGATCCGGCACCAGATCGCGATAATGCATCCCAGCCCGTCCAATGATCCACGGAGCCTGATCCTTGAGCCTGCGCACCACAAAGGAATGCACGGTTTCGGGCATCACCAGAGGGGGATCGAGGTCCTCGATTTCGATACGCGTGCCATTCGGTGCAACCAGAACCCGGTCGCCATCGGCAAAGCCATCCGGGTTCTCGGTCAGAATACGTAAAGTGCCAGGGGTTTCAGGCGCATCCTTCTCGATCCGCACCCTCAGGCCATGGCCGGAAAAAACAGCAGTTCGAGGATCGTCAGCAGGATAGATCATATCCATCTGCATCCCCAAAACCTTGGTGTAGAACGGAATATCGTCGCGCAATTCCTGCGTCGGCAAACGGATTTCAGCGCGGGTGTTCGCCGCGTGCGCTGTCTGGGTCATGCAAGCTCTCGTCAGTCGGTTCTTTCGGCCATCCGATCAGAACCGACGCCAGAATGCCAATCGAAAAATACATCTCGAGCGTTTCTTCCAGAACAAACAGCCGCGTCTTCATAACCGAAGACATCGTAGCCTCATACAGGCCCGAGATTTCCTCGAGCCCCTGCGCCACAACTGCGGCCACCCCGGCAAGCACAAAGATCGCAAGGAACGGCGCCTGAACTCTGACCGCCCGCCACGCGTTGGGAATGCCGTGCCACAGCACACCCCCCAGCACGACCACCGCCAGGGCGACACGCACGAGCGTCATGTCCAGCAGTCCGTCCAAGCCGCTTAGCACCGCGAATGGCACAGAGCCTTCCGCGTAAATATCCGCCTCAAGCTCACGCTCGGCCAGCAGCAGGCAGCCCACGCCGATGTAAAGCCGCGCGAGGCCTCGGTATTTAACCAAAGCCAAAACCCCAGCCATGAACAAGCAAGCCGCCGAGATCGTCTCGATCAATCCTCCTTCCTGATTGAACACCTCAGCCCGCAATGGAAACAAGGCGATAAACCCGAGGATCAGAGCCGCAACGCCCAGCGCAGCCCAGAACCAGACCTGGTCCACCCCAAAGCGGAAACGGGATGGCGGGAACACCTCGGAGGATGTCATTTTGAGGTCGTTGGGCATTTTGGTGTCTCAGAACAATTCGCAGGAGTTTGCGGTTTGTAAAAATTTTGCGACAATTAATCAAGGAAACGGTCGGGTTTTGCCAAGCTTCAGACGCGGCATAGCCAAGTCGAAAAAAATAGTTTAAGGCTAAATCAAATTTTGCAGGGGAGCTTTACCGCCGATGTCTGACACACCCAGCTTGCGGCAGGCCGCGCTTGACTATCACGCCCATCCCAAGCCTGGAAAGCTTGAAATCAAGGCCACTAAACCGATGGCAAACGGCCGGGATCTGGCCCGCGCCTATTCGCCCGGCGTGGCCGAGGCCAGTCTTGAGATCAAGGCCGACCCCTCGAATGCGGAACACTATACGGCGCGCGGCAATCTTGTGGCTGTGGTGTCGAACGGGACGGCTGTGCTGGGCCTGGGCAATATCGGTGCCCTCGCTTCGAAACCGGTGATGGAGGGCAAGGCCGTCCTGTTCAAGAAATTCGCCGGGATCGACTGCTTCGACATCGAGGTCGACCAGCCCGACCCTGAAAAACTGGCCGATGTCGTCTGCGCGCTAGAGCCGACCTTTGGCGCTATCAACCTTGAAGACATCAAAGCCCCCGATTGCTTCATCGTCGAAAAGCTATGTCGCGAGCGCATGAACATCCCCGTTTTTCACGACGATCAGCACGGAACCGCCATTGTTGTCGGGGCCGCGGCCCGCAATGCGCTGCACGTCGCCGGCAAGACCTTCGAGGATATCAAAATCGTCTCGACCGGTGGCGGAGCGGCCGGGATCGCCTGCCTCAACATGCTGGTCAAACTTGGCGTCAAGCGCGAGAATATCTGGCTGTGCGATATTCACGGGCTGGTCTATGAGGGTCGCGCCGAGGATATGAATCCGCACAAAGATCAATTCGCCCAGAAATCCGACCTGCGCACCTTGGACGACGTGGTTGGAGGGGCCGATCTGTTCCTGGGCCTGAGCGGCCCGAATGTTCTGACGCCCGAGATGGTCGAGAAAATGGCCGCCCGCCCGATCATCTTCGCTCTGGCCAACCCGACGCCCGAAATCCTGCCCGAAGCCGCGCGCGAAGTCGCGCCTGATGCGATCATCGCGACCGGACGCAGCGATTTTCCCAATCAAGTCAACAACGTGCTATGTTTTCCATTCATCTTCCGCGGCGCATTGGATGTCGGCGCAACCGAGATCAATGACGAGATGCAGATTGCCTGCGTCGAAGGCATTGCCGAATTGGCCCGCGCCACCACAAGCGCCGAGGCCGCCGCTGCCTACAAGGGTGAGCAACTGACGTTTGGCCCGGACTACCTGATCCCTAAACCCTTCGATCCACGCCTTGTGGGGATCGTATCTTCGGCGGTCGCCAAGGCCGCAATGGAGAGCGGCGTTGCCAAACGTCCGATCGACGACCTTGAGGCCTACAAGGAAAAGCTGAACCAGACCGTCTTCAAATCTGCCCTTCTCATGCGCCCCGTGTTCGAGGCCGCCGCAGCCTCAAGCCGCCGGATCGTCTTCGCCGAGGGCGAGGATGAGCGCGTATTGCGCGCTGCGCAGGCCATCCTTGAGGAAACGACCGAAACTCCGATCCTGATTGGCCGCCCCGAAGTGATCGAGGCCCGCTGTGAGCGTCTCGGCCTGGTCGTCCGTCCCGGCAAGGATCTGCAGATTGTGAACCCGGAAAACGATCCGCGCTACTACGACTACTGGAACTCATACCACCAGATCATGCAGCGCCGCGGCGTCACACCCGATCTGGCCAAGGCGATCATGCGCACAAATTCCACCGCGATTGGCGCAATCATGGTTCACCGCGGCGAAGCCGACAGCATGATCTGCGGCACGTTCGGCGAATACCGCTGGCATTTGAATTACGTCGAACAGGTTCTGGGCACCCCTGACCTGCGCCCACACGGGGCTTTGTCACTGATGATTCTCGAAGACGGCCCTCTATTCATTGCCGACACGCATGTACGGCAATTGCCCAATCCGGCGGAACTAGCCGAGATCACGCTGGGCGCAGCCCGCCACGTGCGGCGTTTCGGGCTTGAGCCCAAGATTGCCTTCTGCTCGCAGTCGCAGTTCGGCAACCAGGCCGAAGGCTCAGGCAAGCGACTGCGTGAGGCAATTGCCATTCTGGACAGCGAACCGCGCGACTTCACTTATGAAGGCGAGATGAACCTAGACACGGCCCTCAACCCCGAACTGCGCGAGCGTATTTTCCCCGCCTCACGCCTTGAGGGTGCTGCGAATGTCCTGATCTTCGCGCATGCGGATGCCGCAAGTGGCGTGCGCAACGTTCTGAAGATGAAAGCCGACGGAATCGAAGTTGGTCCGATCCTGATGGGCATGGGCAACAAGGCACATATCGTGACCCCTTCGATCACCTCAAGGGGGCTGCTGAATATGGCTGCAATCGCCGGCACGCCCGTAACCCACTACGGCTAGAGCGGCCAGATCAACGCCAGACATCCTGTGGGTGTCTGGCTGTCCGACTCAACCAATACCCTTTGCACTCATAAATTTGCAGGTTTGCAAAATCCCATTTTGAACCTGCTAAATTCCATAAAATCTTGAGGTTTGCAAAAATTTGCAGGCTGTTTTCGACCATCCTGCAAATATTTTGCGATAAACTGACGCGCCGTCACTCGCGCCGCTTGCCCGCTGCCCTTTCGCTGCCTAACAACTATCGCAGCGATTTTGGGAGGAGGGCCTGATGGCATATCAAGACGTTTACGATAGCTGGAAAAACGACCCCGAGGCTTTCTGGATGGATGCCGCCAAAGGCATTGATTGGATCTCGGCCCCCAGCAAAGCCCTGTTTGCCGACAACGCCCCTCTTTATGAGTGGTTCAGCGATGCGCAGGTCAATACCTGCTGGAACGCCGTCGACCGCCACGTGGAAAACGGGCGTGGCGAACAGACCGCCATCATCTACGACAGCCCTATCACCCATACCAAGCGCGAAATCTCGTATGTCGAGTTGCGGAACCGAGTAGCAACGCTGGCTGGTGCGCTGCGCGCCAAAGGCGTTGAAAAAGGCGACCGTGTCATCATCTACATGCCGATGATCCCCGAAGCGCTCGAAGCGATGCTGGCCTGTGCCCGTCTGGGCGCGGTGCATTCGGTGGTGTTCGGCGGCTTTGCCAGCAACGAACTGGCTGTGCGGATCGACGATGCCAAACCCAAGGCCATCATCGCCGCCTCCTGCGGGTTGGAGCCTGGTCGCGTGGTTCACTATAAACCTCTGCTGGACGGCGCCATCGACCTAGCCAGCCACAAGCCCGAGTTCTGCGTCATCTTCCAGCGCGAACAGGAAGTGGCACAACTGATCGAAGGGCGCGACTACAACTGGCATGGCTTCCAATACGGCGTCGAACCTGCCGAATGCGTGCCGGTCGCGGGCAATGATCCAGCCTATATCCTTTACACCTCGGGCACCACGGGAGCGCCTAAAGGCGTTGTGCGTCCGACCGCCGGGCATCTGGTGGCGCTGCACTGGTCGATGAAGAATATCTACAATGTCGATCCGGGTGATGTGTTCTGGGCCGCATCGGATGTGGGTTGGGTCGTTGGGCACTCCTACATCTGCTACGCCCCGCTGATCCACGGCAACACCACCATCGTGTTCGAGGGCAAACCCGTTGGCACACCCGACGCGGGCACCTTCTGGAGGGTGATCTCCGAACACAACGTGCGCAGTTTCTTCACCGCCCCCACCGCGATCCGTGCCGTCAAGCGTGAAGACCCCAAGGGTGAGCTGATTGGGAAATACGACCTGTCCGGTCTGCGCGCCATGTATCTCGCAGGTGAACGCGCCGACCCCGATACGATCACCTGGGCGCAGAATGCGCTGAACGTTCCGATCATCGACCACTGGTGGCAGACCGAGACCGGTTGGGCCATTGCAGGCAACCCGCTGGGAATCGAGGAACTTCCGGTCAAGCTGGGGTCTCCGGCCAAGCCGATGCCGGGTTATGACGTTCAGATCCTCGACGAAGGCGGCCATCCGCTGAAACCGGGTGAGCTGGGCGCGATTGCGGTCAAGCTGCCGCTGCCTCCGGGCACTTTGCCAACGCTGTGGAACGCAGAAGAGCGGTTCAAAAGCTCGTACCTGAACCATTTCCCCGGCTATTATGAAACCGGCGATGCGGGCATGATCGACGAGGATGGTTACCTCTATATCATGGCGCGCACCGATGACGTGATCAACGTTGCGGGCCACCGACTGTCGACCGGCGGGATGGAGGAGGTCTTGGCCGCCCATCCTGACGTCGCCGAATGTGCCGTGATCGGCGTTTCCGACCAGTTGAAAGGCCAGATGCCGGTGGGTTTCCTGTGCCTGAATACCGGTGCCGACCGCGACCATGCCGAGGTTTCGAACGAAGTCGTCAAGATGGTCCGAGACAAAATCGGCCCTGTGGCTGCATTTAAACTGGCCGTGGTGGTGGACCGCCTGCCCAAGACCCGCTCGGGCAAGATCCTGCGGGGCACCATGGTTTCGATTGCCGATAGCAAAGAGTACAAGATGCCCGCGACCATCGACGATCCCGCCATCTTGGACGAGATCAAGGACGCGTTGCAGACAATTGGCTACGCTCAGTAGCGCGGCCCCCCTCTTGCAACCTGAAATAGGCCCCTTACTGTCTTTCTAAGACAGTGAGGGCCCATGACTCAAAGCAAAATCTGGCAACTCAGCGCCACTGAGCTGACCACCCTGACCCGCAACGGTGACCTGAGTGCCGAGGACGCCGTTGCATCCTCCATCTCTCGCATGAATGCCGTCAATCCCGATCTGAATGCTGTGGCCGAGGATCTGAGCCAGCAGGCCTTGCAACGCGCGCGCGCCTTGGATCAAGCACGGGCAGCAGGGGCACCGACCGGACCGCTGCACGGGGTGCCGATAACCATCAAGATCAATGTCGATCAAAAGGGCCACGCGACGACAAACGGGGTCGTGGCGCTGAAAGATGTTATCGCCCCTGATGACGCGCCTGTTGTATCAAACCTTCAGAATGCCGGGGCAATCGTTATTGGCCGGACCAACACGCCCGAGTTTTCCTTCCGCGCCGACACCGATAATCCGCTTTATGGGCGCACGCATAACCCTTGGGGGCGTCATATCTCAGCCGGAGGGTCGTCGGGCGGTGCCGGGGCGGCCGTCATGGCCGGGATTGGCGCTTTGGCGCATGGAAACGACATTGGCGGAAGCCTCAGGTTTCCGGCTGCCGCCAACGGGGCGGTGACAGTCAAACCCGGCCTTGGTCGCGTCCCCGCCTGGAACCCCAGCCAAACGGCCGAGCGCGGAATACTCGCCCAATCCATGTCCGTTCAGGGCCTGATCACGCGATCCGCAGCCGACCTGTCCCTGTCGATGCCCAGCCTGATCGCCCCAGACCCGCGCGACCCGTTTCATGTCCCTTTGCCCTGGCGGGGTGAGGCAGCGGACGCCCCGATCAAAGTGGCCTTTACCAAAAACACGTTCGGATACGCCCTTCACCCAGAGGTCGAAAAGGCGCTGGACACTGCGCGCGACGCGCTGGTCGATGCGGGCTATCAGGTCGACGAGGTCGATCCCCCTGATGTCTTCGAATGCGGTCGCATCGGATACCGCACTTTGATGGGCGAGGTTCTGACCCTCCTGAAATCCGATATCCAAGCGGTCGGTTCCCAAACCATCCAAGATATCTTCGAGGTCTATTTTCAGGAATTCCCGCCCATCGTCGAGACCGAGCTGCTGCGCATGCTCGCCAAACGCAGCCACTATGCCCGTGAATGGTCCGTCTTCCTTGAAGATTACCCTCTGGTCCTGTCGCCGTTCCTGCCTCAACCCTTTTTCAAGCCGGACCGAGACACCGAAGGGGCCAAGGGCGTGCATGAGGTTCTGGGCTGCGCGGTCTATTCCTATGCGATGAACTTCCTTGGCCTGCCTGCCGCCTGCGTTCCGGCAAGACTGGCAGAATTGCCCAACGGCCTGCAGCCCATCAATGTTCAGATCGCAGCGCGTCGTTGGCGTGAAGATCTGGCGGTCGATGCGGCGGCGGCGATTGAGGCGCGGGTCGGGCAGATGTGCAAACCTCTTTGGGAGCGGATGACCCGCTCCGACTGACCCCCCCCAAAAAAAATCGACCCCGGGTTTTTGTGCCCGGGGTCCGCTTGCTTAAATATGCCTGGATTTCAGATAACGAGCGTGGCACCACCCACCCTCGCCAGCGCAAAAAAATGCGCAAGTATGTCGAAAACGCTGTTTGGTGGCCACTCACTCCCACCTAAGCGTGTTCTCCAGGCAAGATCACATTACCCATTGCACGCTCACCAGCATGTGAACTTGTTCACACAAGGAAAAATTATTTTTCAAAACTGACGAAATTCTAAGTGAATTGTTCAGAAATCAGGCGCTCTTCAAGACCATGCCCGGGGTCGAAAAGAATACGATGGGTGATTTCGGATTCCGAGCAGATCTCGACCCAATCAATGTCAGGAAAGGAAATTGAATCAGCATCGGCCATAACCGGGCGTTTTTCGGCATCCAGCACGTCTATGCGAACTGTTGCGGTTTTGGGCAACAAGGCCCCGCGCCACCGACGGGGTCGAAATGCAGCAATCGCGGTCAGGGCCAACACATCCGCCCCGATCGGCAAAATCGGACCATGGGCCGAATAGTTATACGCTGTCGATCCCGCAGGCGTAGACAGAAGCGCGCCGTCACAGACCAGCTCTCCCATCCTTTCGCGGCCATCGACGCTGATCTTCAGACGCGCGGCTTGCGGACCTGCACGCAGCAAGGATACCTCGTTGATCGCCAGCGCCTCATGGAGTTTCCCGGATTGATCCATCGCGCGCATGGCCAGAGGGTTAATGACCTCCACCTCGGCGTCATCGAGACGTTCCAAGAGATCGGTATCAGAATAGGTGTTCATCAGGAACCCGATGGTCCCGCGGTTCATCCCGTATACCGGCGCATCGAGATGCTGCATGTTCTTGAGCGTGCGCAGCATGAACCCATCGCCACCCAATGCCACCACCACATCCGCATCGCGCGGCGCGGCGTTTCCGTATTTGGCGACCAGGACCTCGCGGGCTGATTGCGCGACATCAGCCTCGCTTGCGAGAAAAGCGATTCTCTTTTTCATTTTTTCCGGTTTCCGGTGCTGCACATTTGGTTCCGAAACAAACATACCTTTCCCCAATAGGCCAGAGTTGACGCCCACGCCGTGCAATTCGTCGCTTTAAAGCTGTTGCCTCGGCAGGGTTTCCGATAGGAAATCCGCAAGCAATACCTCAGACATGTGGAGCTATCATGAACGCCAATCTCCGTGACACCGGTTTTTTCACCCAGTCTTTGTCGGACCGTGATCCTGAGCTTTTCGGCTCGATCACGTCCGAACTGGGCCGTCAGCGCGACGAGATCGAGC